>JABLTJ010000002.1 GCA_013166775.1 Promethearchaeati archaeon | reverse complement strand
GGAACTGAATATGATAATTTAATTAATGAAACAGAGCTGCCAATAGAATATAGAGGTACCTATAATCTAACTGGATTAGCAGAATATAATGATAACAAAATAGTTTCAACAATTTTTTTTAGTTATTTCCCCTTAATCTCTATAGATATAGTTCATAATGCATCATATGAAACTAATTTTGTAATACCTTATGGTTATAATGAATCTTTTATACCATGTTATAGTTTAAATGAGCAAATAACTTTATTTGCTTCATTTAATGAAAGAAACAGTACATTAGAAATAGAAATAAAATATTTCTATTCAACTGAAAAATACTCCTTGACCAATGAAAATTTCTCTTGGATTGATGATCTTACTGTAAAAATTATGATCGAACCTGTTTCAATTAATTATACTATGCATAGACTATTATTTAAGTTTACATCAACTCTTCCGCAAACCAATTTTAATAAAACGTTTTGGTTTTATAGATCTGTACTCCCACTGTATATAGAACCACATTTTTATGAGAATTTTATTTCACAACCTCTATCGGGAATTGCAACAGGTCACTTCACTGTAACGTTAAGCATTTCTCATTTGATTAATATTTCAGTTTACTTAGATGGATCCCTAATCCTACACGAATATGACCCTGAAGGAATAGTGGATTTTCTTGGATATATTACAGTAACAATCGATACAACTAAACATAAAGATGGAAATCATAGTCTTACGATTATCGTAAAAGATTATTTCAATATCACAGCTAGTGAGACCTACATTTTAACATTCAGAAATACTCTCCAACCAACAAATAACACAACTGAAAATCCAATAAACCTTCTGTATTTCATTCTCTGTTTGATTTCTCTTGCAGTTGTCTCAAAATATCTGCAAAAGGGGATGAAAAATAAGCGTATTTAACTGAAAAATCATGATTGTAAAAGTAGAGGTTGGAATGAAAAATAAGAAAACGTATAATACTTATTGAAGATAGTGGAAAAGTTACTGTAATTGTTATTGCTTCTCGACATGCAAGAATAGGTCCAATTTTAATGAAAGCAAAAGAAAAAGGAATTGAAACTGCAGTAGTTGGATTTGAACCTAGATTTAGTATAGCAATTCAAAAATCAGCAGATAATTGTTTTATTCTTAACTAGTTCGCTCTACATTAATTCTGAAACACTCTCTAATCTGACATACTTGTCCTTTTGTTCAAATCTAGGAAGTAAATAAGTATCTGCGAGAGACTTTAGTTCTTCACGTAATCTATAGTAAGCCTTTCTATTGACAGTTCTCTTTAGAATATACTTTTTATTTTCCAATTGTTTGAGGTGATGAGAAGCAGAAGTCTTAGTACTGATTTCATCAGAATTAGCAACGATTTCCTCATACGTAGCTCCAATATCATTAGCAATGGATTTAATTGCGATTAGTGCCAAAATCTCTGTTTGAGTATTATCTTTTGTAGTAACTAAATCATATAATTCCCTGATTCTTTGGAAACTTAAAGAATATCCTATTTCATCAACTAGGGATTCAGTGTAGCAATTCAAAAATTAGCTGATAAGTGTTTTATTCTGGAATAGTTTATATTGAATAAGTAATCTTTTCTAATTTTGCATATCTAGATCCTTGTTCGTATTTTTGGATAAGATATGTATCTGCAAGAGTTTTAAATTCGTCCCTCAAACTAGCATATGATTTTCTATCTATTGATTTTCTATCTATAAACTCCTTTTCCTTTAATTGTTTTAAGTAATGAGTAGCAGTATTTTTAGGAATATCAGTACTTTCAAAAATCTCATCATAGGAAAGACCAGAATCATAAGCTAATGATTTTAAAGAAATTAAAGTTAGAATCTTAATGATTCTATCTTCTCCGCTTTTCATTGTAATTAAATCATAAAATTCCTTGATTCTTTGGAAACCGAAAGAATATATTAGCTCATCAACTAGGGATTCAGTTATAGTATCTAAACCTCTATAATAACATTCACTACAAAGTTTAACGCAAAGTTTAATGGCGTTTTTCAAATTGCCTACTGATTTCTGAGCAATGTAAGTGAGGATATCGTTTGTAAAAGGATTTTGCAGGGAACCATCAATAGATAATTGATGAAATAACATTTGTGCAACTTCATCATTTTTTAGAGGATCAATCATAACGCTTTGAATAGCATTCTCTAACAAACTATAATTAGTGTATGAAAGATCGGTTTTGAGTCTGGTCCAACCAGCATGGGTGAAGACAAAGATGATAGGCATTAAAGGAAAATCTCGTTCAAAAGATGACCTAAAATCTTCGAAAAAATCAATTAAATAATCAGAATGATCAATGACGACAGGAGAAATAACATTGTTGTCAATATCATAATTACCTAGGAGTTTTCTTAGATTCTTTATTGTTTTAGAAATAGAATACTTATCCTCTTCAAAAACTACAAAATCCTTAGCATCTAGAAAAAATAAAGGTGATTCCTTTGATAAGAATGAATGAACGAGTTTTAATAGAGTGGAAATCCCAGAATGAGCAGATCCATAAAGTATTCCATCTAGTATAACAGGTCCTTTAGTTTCTTTTAATTTGTTTTCAAAACTAGAAATAACATTAGCAATACAGGTAGAAATTTTAAAGATTCTAGATTCTAGAAAAAACTCGTTTTTTAAAAGAGACATGGGTGTCTCAAGGAAGGGATTGTTTTCAAAACCAAAAGCGACAAAAGGATCCTGAGGAGAATAAATATCCTTTTTACCTTTTTCAAATGCTTCCAGTGCAATCTCTTCTAGATTAACCATGAGAATCACAAGTGAAATTATCTAGACAATATCTACAAATAGGTTAGAATGTTCGATTATAAGAATATTTCGAATTATTCGAATCTTTCGAATCCTGATTTTACATGTTCTAAAAACTGTTGTTTCTTTAGATTTCATGCCCTCTAAACACATTATCGAAACCGACAAAAATAATAATAGTTTTTTTTTACAGAAAAAATCTTTCGTGAATAAAAAATAAGAGATTTCTAATCAAATAACTTGAGTAATCATTTTAAAAAGCTTAGTGATAAAATTAAATTTATATCTTTACTTCTCAAAATTTATTAGTATTAAATTCTATGTTTTTAAAGGAATCACTCAAGATGACTCTAACAAAAGAATACTTCGCAAAACTTGAAAATGACAGAAGTATCGATATATTATCATCAATACTGAAAAATAAACACTGGCAAAATAGAAGAGAAGCTGCTATATCACTTGGGAAAATCCCAGATTTAGAAGTTCTTCAACCATTATACAATTCACTAGATGATCAAGATGTTAGGGTTCTAGTTAAGATTCTTGGTTCCCTAGAACAACTATATAGTAATCCAGAACTCGATTGGAAAGATTTTCCTCTAAAAATTAAGACTTTAGTTGAGGATGGTCCTATTCATTCATATACTGATGATGTAACTGAAGGGATTAATAGAATTATTACTGCTTATCTGAAAGAAGAAAAAATAGATGAAAACAAACTAAGAGAGGATTTAAATCTTATTTTTACTGATCTTAAAGAATTTTATTATTCTGATGATCTTTGGTTTTTGCCGTTGTATGATGTTTTTGTTGATAGTTTAGAAGTTAAGAATAAAATAGTTAAAAAGACAATAGTTGATATTTTCGGTATAAGTTTTTTATATCTTCTTGATAGTGATTTGATGATTCTTCCAAAACACATTGCTGAACAATTTCAACAAATATTAGTTCTGTTGAAGGATGCAGATCATGGAGTAGTTATTGCAGGTCTCAAAACACTCTCATATCATACTTATCTAAATAAAAACATAATCTATGAAGCTAGTGATTTATTTATAGTAAAAAATAAGGAAATTCATTTAGCAGTGATTGAGATGTTAAAAAAGCAAATGATGTTTAATGAATCAATTTCTGTTCGATTTGCTGCTTTAGATGAATTAGGTCTTTATTTAGAAACTGTAGAACACCCAATTAAAGAAGATGGATTGGATAAGAAAAACCTAAAGATTAGAAATTCGCTTGTAAAATACATCTTGGAAATATTACAAGAGGTAAAAGAAACAGTCGCTCATCCTAGTTTAAAAATGGATGATTTAACTATGAAAATAGATTGGACTATAGATGCGTTCAAAAAATTGGTAGATACGTAGTGAAAACTTATAGGAACTTATACCAATCGATAATTGAGTCTGTGATTAGAGGATAATTATGGCTAGAAAACTATTCATTTACTTAATGTTCATGATGCTAATGCTAGGTTTTTTATCTCCCTCTCTACTGCAAATAAATGCAGAGGAGGAGTATCTCATTGTTAGAGTTCTAGACGCTGAGTATCCTCCAAGAGTAAGAGCATCTGAACAAGGTGATTACACTTTATTCAGTTTTACATTACAGATTCAGATTGAAAATCCCACACAATCAGTTATTCAAGGTCCTTATGTATGTAGTCCAATTCCTTTTCCTCGTCTGCAAACGAATCTTGAAAATAAGAGTCTTGAAGTATCTGCTACGATGGTACTTGAAGGAACTGTGGGTAATCTCTCAATTCAACCAGGCAACAGAAATGAGAGCAAATACTTCGGAATTCATGTTGAAAATTATGTAAATGAAAGTCTTCCTTTAGGCGTATATGAACTTTGGTTTGACTTTACTAATTGTAGTTATGTACCTGTACCAGTTGTAACAGAAAAAATGTTTATCTTTGTAACACCTTCTAACATCACCTATTACTTTGAATATAACGATGAAACAAGAGTTGTATCCCCATCACTACAAGAAACTAATTTCAGTGTTTCGGTATTCATTTCTTTTTTCATAGTTGTAGCAATTAAGCTTAATCTATCCAATCGCTTTAGGAAAGACATGAAAAATTAAAGAAAATTGCAAGAAAAAAAAGAAAGAGATATAAAAAGCTAAGATGTAAGAAGATAAATAAAATATTTTTCACTTTTAAAGAAACTCTACAGATGTGATCAACATGAAAAACAAAGAAACGAGTAAAAAAAGGCATTTTAATATTAATCTCTTCATAGGAAAACAATTAGCTAGACTGCGTTTTGGTGTAACTTACATTCAAATGATATATTACGCCACTGTCATTTTAGGGGCATTTGTGCTTGTTATTAATAATATTTTTGGAGAAGGGATAATAGGTTGGTTAGATTCTCTTATTATATTATTAGTAATATTCCTCATTGAATGGATTTTAGGATATTACACAGAGAAAAAAGGCATTATAACAAAAGACAGAATACAAGGATTCATTCAGAATATTCCTGCTAACAAAATTGTCCAAAAGGAAGTTCAAAAGGAAGTTTACAAAGAGGTCATCATCCCTCAAATGGAAGAAATGTTTGAGAGAGTCCTCACAAAAACCTTGAGTAAGTCAAACATCTTTCAAGATGAAGATATAATTGAGAGAGTTAAAGAAAATATCCAAAAGGAAAAAAACTAATCATCTTGATTTCTTGAAGTTCTGAAGACCCTCATTTCTTCTTTATGTTCTTTAGACATTTATTTACCGCTTTTCCAGTCTATTCCAAACGCCATAATTCCGATTGTTTTAGTATCTTTTATTTTCAATATTCTTCTGAAAAACATAGGTAAAATCACTGCTAAAATTATTAGAGCACACCCAATTCCAAGGAATATCCATGAACTTTCCTGTATTGCTACCTCTAAAAAAAAGAATACAAAACTTGAAGATATTAAGATCAGAGACAAAAACCTGATTCTGTTAAAAGTTCTTATTTTCTTATATTCAATTTTCTTTGAATTTTTTTCCTCTGCCAAGTAGGATCATATTATGATTCTAGTTAAAAGATTATAAGATATTCCATTTGCTAGGAAGGATTTATTAGTGAAAAAAAATTATCTCTTTTGTTTCAGGAGTCAAAGTGGAATGAAAATCAGAGGAATCTTTGCAAAATTGCTTTTAGCTGGGTTATTTTTAGTGATAATTTCATTGGTTACATATGGAATGGAATCAGGAATCAAATCCTCATCTGATGATATCAATATTTTGATGGATACTTTTACTCAATCTTCTGAAAATCCTTTTTCTTTTGATTGGACTCCTCATGCTCCTATCGAAATCGATTCCGATATAGATTTTCTTTCTCTTGGTTTTAATGGTTCAGGTTCAGAAGTTGATCCCTATATAATTGAAGATTATATTATTCGTCCAAATGATGACTCTACTTCTGCTATTTCAATAACTGGAACTACGCGTTACTTCATTATTCGTGACTGCTATATGGACTGGGGACGAACTGGAATTCACATTGATAATGTTGAAGATAATACTGTTGAGCTTATCAACAACATTTGCAGTTTTAATACATACACTGGTATTGAAATTAGTCGTTCAACAGGTGCCAATCTAATAAATAATACTTGTACTCATAATGAAGTATTTGGCATTCTTATGACTGATTCACCTTACTCGATCCTAACTAACAATATCTGCAATAATAATCTGGGTAATGGATTAGGCTTATCTGAGAATTCATTTACTAGCTTGTTTGATAATAATTTTAAAGGCAACGGACAGTATGGAATCTTACTTGGACTGGATTCTGATTCCTGCATAATTACTTCTAATCTCTTTGAAGAAACTCATTTTGTTGCTATCTTAGTAAGATCTCATGAAAATATCATTTACAATAACACATTCATAGAAAATAACCTGTTTGAATACTTGGGCAGCTCTTCCCAAGCACATGATGAAGGTAAAAGCAATAATTGGTTTAACTCCGAAACAAAAAAAGGTAATTTCTGGTCAGATTTAGGAGATAAGTGTAAGTATGCTATTGATGGGTCTGCTAATTCAAAAGATTTCTATCCTTTAAATAGAAGACTATCTTGTCCAAATCCAATAACTATTTCAGCAATCTCAATAGTTATTCCTCTCTTAATTGGAGGTTCTATTCTAGCTTTTGTGACACCCAAGTATATTTTGCCATATATCAAAAGGAAAAATATTAAAGACAAAACAGCTACTTTATTCAAGCGAATAAAAATCTAACATGTAGAAGGATACAGAAAAGAAAAGCTTGGTATATCTCTACTTATTGTTGCATTATGTGTAGGAAGCTTTTTCGTGGTAGGTTGGGGCGCTATTGTATACATGTGGGGCGGATATGTTGGAATCACTCCATTGCTTTTTGGTAGTATTATGCTTGCAATTGCTTTTGGTTTAGTTTTCGTATGGCTCTTCTATCCAACAAAGTTATTCAGAAAAAAACTTGATTCAGAAAACTGAACTCAACTATAATCTGAAACTGGATATAGAAAAAGGCTTATAGGTGTATGAAACTGACAGAATTTAATGAAGAAGGGTAATGCTGTGGTCAGCAATTCGCGGAGATATATTACTCAGAATCTATTCATATTGACACGGACTTTCTATAGACTAATGACAGATTCAGATCCATTGCAAGAAAAAACAAATAAAGCAGTCTTATGGTCCATGCTTTTATTTTTGCCAATTTTAATGATTCTTGTTCCTATTCTAGATATTTTTCTCATCTTCTTCCTCCCTGGATTACATATTTTCAAACCCTTATTTAAAGCAGGATGGAAGTATGGTTTGATCTCTTCTATTGGTGTGACTCTTGCAGTTGCAATTATCACACAATACGTTTTCTTTATTTATTCTTATCAGTATCAAGCATTTGGTTTATACCTATCCGAAGAACCAAGATCATATATCCAAATGGAACTAGATTACAGTTATATTATTCCCTCACCCTCACAATATTTTTCCATTGACGGTTTTGCAAATGATGCATTATTTTTCGCTGGGAAGGAGATAGAAGATTTAGATCAAAGAATACTTGATACGGAACTTTATTTCAAAAGAGCGACGTTTACGCAAACCTATGATCCAGTGGAGAATGAAAACACCCTTCCAAATATGCCGTTAATAGGGACTGAAGGTGGTCTTCGATCTCATCTCTCTCTTCAAATTTCAAATGGAACCATTCCTACTGAAGACTTTGAAGCTTTAGCTCTGGTTACCCGTGAATTCTACAATCACTCCTCTATAAGAGTAAATAGTACAATACCTCTTTATGTACCAATCGCTCTGGATAAGAGGGCTTCTCTGCAGAGTCCTGCAGCTCAGACAGAGCTAAATATAACTGGAATTGTAATTATAGATGAAGTTCGAGATTATACTTTTGGAAATTCAGGTTTAAGTATTCCACTAGATGTTCTTTTTGAGTTAGAAGGTGGCGCAGCCGTTGTTTCATGGTGGAAAGAAGCTGCTAGTGTTTTACATGATATTGCTGTTACTGGAGGTTTAGCTACACTCTACGAAGATCTCTTTTATGACGTGAGGTTGATAAATGCATTTAATATCCAATCAGAAATCAACATTCTAAAGCTGATAATTGAAGAGCTCAAGCAGTCGTATGTAACATTCGGTATAACCGAGCTTCGAGTAAACTCATATTTGGTAAACCTGATGGAAAATTTTAGAGATGAGTATAATCTTTATCAGACATTCATGTTCGCTTTTCTCTCACCCATTATTGTACTAACAATTATCCTTACTGTATATGCTGCTAATTTAGTTAGAAAGAAGAGAGACCGACAGCTAACTATTCTAACTGAAAGAGGAACAAGAAGAAGAGAGATAGGAAGTTATCTTGCTTTGGAAGCTTTAATTACGGGAACTATTTCTCTGTTTTTTGGTACATTTCTAGGTGTGCCTATAGCTGCACTTCTAACGAAAAGCTCGGGTTTTCTTTCGTTTGGAAACACGACGATACCTTTAAAACTTGAGTTATCTTCTGTTATAATTGCTCTACTCGGGAGTGTTGGTGCTATAATTTTAATTCAGCTTTTCAATACGATTACTCTTCTAAAGAAAAGAGATATCGAAGATTATGGAAGGATAGAGAAAAGTCTACCAATATATTACAAATATTTTGTAGATCTAATCTTGATAGCTTTCGGTATAGTGACATGGTTTATCTTCAAGATGCCTGCATTGAGTAATTATCAAGATCAATCAGCAAAGTTCATAGGAATACCTTCTATTGTCCTTATGCTATTTGGTTTGATTCTCTTTGTTCAAAGATTGCTTCCACTATTTGCTAGAGGTTTAGCAAGGATAACCTCAAAACTAAAAATGGATATTCCCTCTTTGAGTGTCCGCGAGATATCTAGATATCAAAAGAGCTTTGCGAGATCTTCAGTCATCATTTGTCTTTCATTCTCTTTAGTTATAAGCACTATAGTGGTGCCTTCAACCTACCAAGACTTCAATACTGATGGTGCTTATTATGATTTAGGGGCTGATATTGTAATTAGAAGTTTTCCAATTGAGAATGAGAATCTCAAACAGAACATTAGAAATCTTACTGAAGTTGAGTCAATAACTGTTGTAAGATTTATCAATCTTCACGATGAAGGAGATACGACTGTTACATATTCTGTGTTAGCAATCAATAGAACGAGTTTCGTAGACACAGCTTATTTCAGATCAGATTTTAGTGATGTTGAGCTTAAGGATATGCTCGAATTATTGGACACACCTCTATCAGTACTCGTGCAACAAGATGAACTTAATATTTTAGATGATCAAGTGGGAGAAGAAAAATCAATAACGTATACTGCATATAGTGAAGAATTCCGGTTAATACCTCCAATTACTGATCCTACAATGGATTTAAATCTCACAATTTCTTTAGTTGAAAAATACAAATATTGGCCTAATCTAGTTAGCAGTATTTCAATCTCAAACGCTTTGGGATCCTTTTACCATTTCGTTGCTGATTTCAGTTTCTTAGAACATATTTACGTTTCTCCATTAGATGTTATCGATTATCTTTACATTAAGGTAGCTGAAGGATATGATATAGAAACGACAGCGGAAAGAATAGGAACTATTGTAACAACTGGTCTAATCTATAATGTAGAAGATGAAATATATGTTAAACCTGATAGTCCCCGTTCATCAATTTTGTACTCTGCTATAAATTCAACTCTTATAATGTCTTTTGCCATTAATGTCATTATACTAGCACTTTTTGCATCTATTCAACTGATTGATAAATCAAAAGAGATAGCAACTATGAAAGCAATTGGTATATCTGGAGGACAATTAATCAAATATTATCTTTCTGTTTATATTGCATTACTAGCATTTACAACTATTCTAGGAATAATTATAGGTTATATCGCTTCAGCAATGTTGATGGGTGTATTGACATTCACAAGAAATATTCCTCCCTATTTTCTAACTATCCCTGTAAGACAAATATTAACTGTTATTGGACTGTTACTAGGAGCTGCTATTCTTGGAGCAACTATACCTACAATCACTTCTACAAGGCAAGAAATAGGTACTGAATTAAGACAATCAGCATAGGTGAAAAAATGTCGTTTATTGAAATTAGAGATTTGATGAAAATCTATCAAACTAAAGAGACCAATGTTAGAGTTCCGGCTCTAAGAGGAATTGAACTCGATGTTAATGAAGGAGAGTTTATATCAATTATTGGACCCTCTGGAAGTGGGAAAACGACACTTCTTCTTGTTTTAGCAGGTATGACAACTCCTTCTGCTGGACAAATCAGAATAGGAGATGTTAGACTTGATCAATTTTCAGAAGAAGACCGAAGTATGTATCGTAGACATAAGGTAGGAACGCTTTGGCAAATACCAAACAGAAATTTAATCTGGGAGATATCAATACTCGAGAACGTAGAAATTCCAATGAGATTGTTGGGTATTCCTAGAGAAGAAAGAGTGAAACGTGCGCATGAGCTACTGAGTGAAGTTAGCTTAGATCACAGAATACATCATAAACCCTCACAATTGAGTGGTGGTGAAGTTCAACGAGCTGGATTAGCATGTGCACTTGCTCACCAACCTTACTTGCTTCTAGCTGATGAACCTACTGGTGAATTAGATTCTAAAACAGCAGGAGAGCTTCTTAGATACTTTCAACACCTAAATGAAACTCATGGTATTACTGCAATTATGGTAACTCATGATTTTGATGTTGCTAAATCTACAGACAAACTAATACAAATTGTTGATGGAAGAATATCTGGTTTCTCACGAACTCAAGATCTAAAAACCATTCGCGATGTGCATAAAGTCTATCTTGATTCTTACGGTAACATTCAGCTCCCTCGTTATTTACTAGAAACTCTAGAAGTACAAAAAGAGGTGTTAGTAGAAGAGAAGGATGAAGGAATATTACTCTCTCAAGAAAAAGAAAAACCTAAAAAAACAAAAAATAAGAAGACGTAGAATTCTCAAAACAGGAATATTATTTTCCAAACAATGAACTAAATTTTGAGCTTCTATTGAATCAATTTATAAATATAAAGTCTAAGAAAAGGAATAATTATGAGTGAACCTAAACCTCCCAAGAGCAAACCTAAACCAGATAGACAATTTGATATTGTTGTTATCAAAATGATGGGAGCTCTAGCACTTAGTGTTTCTTTGCTTTTTGGAGGGGGAGCTATTTTTATATATGCTACATTTGGTTCCTTTACAATTCCAAATTATGATCCAATTTTCGGAACAGTATTAGGTGTTCATATTGCCCTTCTAATGGTCTTCTATTCTCTATCTCTATTCAAATATATTGTCAGTGATTAATTATGGATTTTAAGTCAATATTCAAGAAGAAGGATAAAAAGAAGATAGATTATCTTAGCCTCAATTGGATGGAAAAACTAAAAATTATGGGCTTCTTTTCATTAAAATGGGGGGGAATAATCCTTTTTGCTGAACTAATAATTTGGCTTCTTATCGATCGATTTACTCAATACGAACCTGACTTTTTCTTTGGACAGTCTCTACTATATATCCCTGGAGCTCTCTTAATAGTAGGAGGATGTATTGGTGGATTAAGTAGATACAATCTACCTCCAAAAATGAGAATTATAGAACCTGACGACCAAGCTGTTACTCCATCCGAATTTCAAATAAGGGTCAAATACGACTCAAAAATCATCGATCCTGATTCAATAAACATTGTTGTAAACGAGAAATCTCTTCCAAAGAAAATTGATACCGAAAAAGGTGTTGTATATGTACCCAAAGTTTTCAAAAATCCACCAAAGAAAGCTGTATCCTTACTCCTACAAGCAGACGGAAAAGAAATAGAATCAAAGAAGACGGTAACTGACAAGATTAGAATAATCTGTGATCCCGAATATGATGAAGAAGACTATCTAGATTACTGGGAATTTAAAAGAGAAGATGATACTTACTGGGGGAAAGAAATGACAGCAGCAGGAAAACATGCAAAGAGGAATGTAACAGCTATGAAATTAATACTTTTAGCATTCCTTCTACTAGCTGCTAACTATATAGTAAGCCTAATTTATATCGCTATAAGTAACAACCTAACTGCATAGAATTGTTTTGCTAGTTTCTCAACATTTTTAATTGTTCATGTCATTCTTTTGTTAGGGTATTAAATTATGAAAGCTTCACCTCGAAAAATTGTTGGTTCTATTGCTATTTTGATGTTCTCTTTTGTTCTAATAATGAATCCTAATCTTACTTATGCAAGTTCTCAAAATATCTCTGTAGATAGTGATAATGACAGAATTAAAAATATTCATGACATGTTTAGAGATGATTTAACTAATCCAACCCAGATACTAAAATATCAACTTCTGTTGGATGGCTTGGACGAAACTCAAACACAACCTATTGTTAAACAAACTGTAAAACAGGATGTTCTTGATGATGTTAGAGATTTCTATATTATCAATTCTTTTTATGATGAACCTTATGTTTATGTTCAAAGAACTGCTAAAATGTTAGCAATCGGAGATCATTGTTATGTTTATGTGTTAAACAGCTTGATAGATTCTCAAGGACTATCTGGCGCTACTTTAGTTGCTGAAAATTGGAGAAATGAGTTTGAAAATAAAATCTATCCAAACGATATACTTTACTTCGGAAATCCTGATGGTAATCTTGGAGATATCGATGGAGATTATAATGTAACAATTTTATTAGCTTCATTAGATGCAGGAGTTGCAGGATATTTTGATCCAAATAATGAGTATCCAGGACCTAATTCCAATCAAAGAGAGATGGTTTATGTTGATTATTTTACAACCTATGGTGTTTTAGCTCACGAATTTCAACATTTAATTCATTATAATTATGATACAGCAGAATTTTGGTGGCTAGATGAAGGATGTGCAGAATTAGCTAAATACTTAAATGGTTATGATACGACAAATAATCTTACTAGTTTTGCTTCAAGTTATTTTGCTACAAATCCTGATGATTCATTACTATATTGGAATTATAATGAAGCTGGAGGAAAAAATGTTAGAATTGATTACGGTGGAGCATATATGTTCGTCTTTTACATGGCTGAGAAATATGGTAATGCTGCAATTAAAGACATGGTTGCTAGTACAAGTGTAGGACCTGTTAGCGTAGAAACTGCTTTACAAGGATTGGGACATTCTATAGATTTTAATGATCTGTATCTTAATTGGATAACCGCTTTATATATTGATGATCCTTCATTCGGTGGAGGATTATATGGTTACGAAAATTTAGATATAAGTATGAGTTATAATTTAGTTTCTACATTTCCTGCTTCACTCACTGATAGACTCAATCGATTCTATGGTATATATGCTTTAAAACTTGATTCACCTCCTGATGTGCAAATGTTGGAAATAACACCACCTTCTTCATATTCATTAGGTATTTCCATTGCAGTACATAATGCAAGTGGATGGACTGTAAAAACAAGTGTCCATAGTACTGATATTCTAGAGTTCATAGAAGGTACTTTAGTTGATACAGTATATGTAATTACAAGCATAATGACCAGTTCAACACCAACTATCCCATCTAACAGTCCAATAACTGATCAATTTGGTTTAGGATACTCTGATAGTCTAGATTATACTATGGTTCCAGGAAGTCCTATAAACATAGATTCCTATTTAATGGATTATCAAACCTCAACATGGGATTTCTCACTCGCTGATGTATATATTGAAGATGAGAATGGAACCGAAATAACAGATGGTAGTGGTGTTGATGTATATGTACAGTTCAAAGAAACAGCTACATCTACTGTTTATACAAGTATCGAACTCAATTACTTAGCCATATCCTTCTGGTATGTAGATATTTCTCTACAATCATTTGATGAAGCTGAATACTCTATCTCGATAATTGCTTCAGGATCAAGTCAATATGGAAGGGAAGACTTAGGTCTTCTCAATGTAGAACATGTTCTAATTGTAGATAAACCAACAATAAGTAAAGATGATGAGATTAGTTTCCATGTCTATGGCAATGCTTCCTATACTCAACTTGACGGATGGCCTGCTTTTACAGCATATGCAGAAGTAAGAGTAATAATTTATGATGATGAAGGAACGGTTGTTGAAACATACGATTTGTACTATATCTCCTCAGCAAATCGATGGGAAAGTGTACTAATCGAAATGGGAGATCATTATGGAGAGTTCTATGCAGCTGTGAGAATTTCTTATTCTGGAAGAACAGTTTTATCTAGTAATTCTGACATTTTCATGATAGAAGGCTCAACTCCCTCTCCAACAAATAGGATTTCTTCTCCATTCCTATATGGGGCTCTAATCCTAGTGATAGTACTTGTTATACCTATATTAAGAAGAAAAACTAAGTAATAATCACTAGAAGGTTACACCCTCTAATTTTTTTAATCTTAAGGGAACTTCGGAATCTTTTAAATAACATTGTAAAGAATTATTTGTTATGAGCCAGTTAGAGCTTACTGATATTTTCTCTGTCGATAGACAAGGAAAACCTACAATGAAAATAGTTCTCTTTGGTCCACCTTTAAGTGGTAAAACCAGCATGTTAACCGTTTTCAACGCACTTAGGAGAATGGAAAATCCTGATACAATCGTTTCCTCTTTACAAAAAATTCAAGACATTTCAGGAAGAACAGTGTTTTTTGATCAAGGGGTGTTTCAAACTCCTCCCTTCAAAGGAAAGAAGTTTGATAGACTACGATATCAATTATGGACAATTCCTGGAGAAGAAAGACATAAAGTACAAAGAGATATAGTCATGAAGGGGGTCGATGGAGTTATACTATTTTTGAATTTTGAAAATATTGCTAAACAAATGAATGAAGAAATAATCAAAGGAGCTAAAGATCAAATTGGAGAGAAATTTGGTAAAAAAGTGCCTGTGGTAGCATTCATCAATAAATCAGATTTAGCTGAAAATGAAAGGATTGACAAAAGAGAAATTATCCAAAATATGATTGAGGAAGGAGCAATACTAAGCGATAAAGCTGCAAATCATGTTATGACAGGTAGCTGTTTGAATGCTAGAAATGATTTAGTTGAAATATTGAACTCTCCTAATAGAGATGAGTACTTTGACGATAATAATAGATTGACCGTAGATAAACGACCAGATTCTGTCTGGCTAATAGTCAGACCTATTCAAAAACTAACCCAACTTGTAGTTGAACAAAGAATTGAGATAGTTCAAGACAGTTGAAATTGAGAATAAACAACCACACATCTCATTTTTCTATTTTTAAGAGACAAAATAGCAAATTCAATTCTTATGTCAAGTTGTAAAAAGAGAATAATTAGAATTGAATTACATTATCCAAACTAATCTTCGCTAATTCGTACGGAGTATTCCGAGGAATCTCCACCAATCTGAATTCGAAGTCGCTCCTTCTGAAGTATCTATCTTCAAACCAGAAAAACTCATCCATTGTTTTTCGAAGCATTCTGTTTAGAGCTTCTGTAATATCTCTTGTTCCCACTGGTTTGTGGTTAAAGTACTTTTCTTGAACTTGTTGTATCAAATCATACTTGCTCAGTTTCGTTTCATCCCGCAACCTAAGTAACTCAAGAACCAGAGCACTGCTAACTTGACCACTGTAACAGTTTAATCTATTAATAATTCTTTTATATCTAACTGGATGGATTCCTTCAGCACGGAATCGATCAATGCTCATGAAAGAACCTGCACTGTATGCAATAATTAGTCCTAAAACATTGGAAAACTCCCTGAGACGTATAGCTTCATTTAAACGAACTCTCTTTCCATTACTTATTGTAAATAGGTTTGCAGATTGCCGTAGGACACGGTCAATCCTGGCCCTCACCTCTAGTTCGTCCATTTTCTGCTCAAATATGCCCATAGGAATCACCTAGGGATAACCATGCACTTGTATGTTTGCATATGCATTTATATACTTTTGCCCAAAATGCATTACATCTTAAGAATTTTAACGCCTAGAGGGCTATAAATGTTATTTTCAATGTTTTATTAAACAAATTATTGGAAAGGTGGCTGTACTTTATCGTCTTGGGTTTTAAGTTAAAATTTCAATTATTAAAATGAATTTTTTGACTAATTTTGTCGGATTTTTCCATATGATTTTCAAAGGATTTTCTTTTTCTTAAATTTACAAAAAATTGACGGATAACTGAAATGACAAACAGTTTAAATAACCAAAACTTATGGTAATTAGTGTGGTGAAAAAAGAATGCCTATTGCTCCCATGACCAACGCTGTTGGAATAGATTTAGGAACAAGTACAATCAAGCTGACTTGTGGAGATTTAAAGTATAGAATTCCTTCTGTAATTGGAACACCAAATCCTGGCTGGCAAGGAATGTCATCTGATAAAAGCTGGTTAAACAATCTAATTATAGAAGACTCAAAAGGACAAGAAATCTACATAGGGGAACTTGCCAGATTGCAAAGTGAAATTCGAAAACCTTTAGCTTCTGAAGGTAAAATGAAATCAATAGAGAACAGCCTTCTTGCATTGAAAGCCATCCTTAGCTTGATAATGAAATCAAATTATGAACAATTTATAATTGCAACAGGGGTACCTATTGCTACAGGTACTGAAGAAAGTAAATTGTTAAGTCGAGGATTAAAAGGAACTCATGAAATAAAGATAAGAAATGATTCAACTGGTGAATCAAAACAAATGAAGATTCTAGTTGAACAAGTTTTTATCGCTCCAGAACCCTATGGAACTTACTGGCATACACTAAAACAAAGTGGAGTACAAACTGCTGTTGATTCAATTATAGTAGACATCGGGCATGGTACTACAGATATTTTGTGTATGTATAAAGGAAATATGATGAGAGCAGCTTCTGGTTCATTGGAGGAAGCTGTTGATAGTCTAACAGCAGCTTTAGCTCGAGCAATCCAAGAGAAGTCTGGAAAAATAGTCAGACCCTTTGATCTTATGACAGCAATAGAACAAGGTAAAAAGAATATACTTGTTGGAGGGAAAGCTTTAGACATAGCTGCTGCAATGGATCAAGCTGTTGTATCAATAGCAGATGTAATTGTTGATGAAAGTAGTCGTTTGCTAAACAATCTCCCCCCAGATGCTTGGATTGAAAAAGTTATCGTGTGTGGAGGAGGTTCTTATATCTTCGGGGATTATTTGAAAAATGCATTTTTCGAAGCGAATATTGTTAAAACTCCTGATGAGGTTCTTATGCCAAATGATGCAGTAATGTCAAATGCTTTAGGGTTTGAACAAATAGCTATTACAAAATTGAAAAGATAATTTTTTTATTCTTCTTTCTCTTCTTTTTCTTCTTCCATTTTCTCTTCTAGTTTAATCGCATAACCCGGTCCAGCAATTAAGTACACTATCATATAGGTTGAAATTCCATATGTAGGATAAATCATCCAATTAAATGGAAATGCTGCAAATAAGACAATTAAAAGGGTAGTTGTTATTATCCAATACAAATCAAACTTTGAGGGAACACCTTTGAATGATGGAAATGGGATTTTTGATAACATAAAACCTGAAATGATGAAAGTTGATACCATTATTACCCATACATCAGTGTCTGGAAATACTACCATACAAGCAACAACCATTCCAGCAAAAGGACTTGGTAATCCATTGAAATAGGGTGTGTAAAGAGGATCTCTTCTTACAAAACGATATAATCTATACCAAACTGCTCCTAGGTAAGCTAATCCTGTTACAACTCCTGCTAAAATAGCTAGAGATTGTCTTGTCTCCCAACCAGCTACAACATATCCTAGATAAATAGCAGGAAAGACTCCGAATGCGAATGCGTCTACAATTGTGTCTATATCAATTGCTAACCTCTTACTGCCACTAATTCGAGCAAGTTTACCATCAGCAAAATCCAGAATCGAACAAATAGCTAATATCTTAGCAAACCAGTAGTTAAAATTTTCAGGATTAATAAATGTGAAAACAATCCCCACTATTGCAAAAGTTATGTTTCCAAGTGTAAATAAATTAGCTAAAAACCAAGCTGTAGTCTTAATCCATTTTTTCTGTAGATAAGGAAGGTCTTCCCATGACATTTAATCACTGTTGTCTAATTTCAGCTAGAACTGAAAGACCAGCTCTAACCGACGTTGAACTTTCTTGAACTAGTTTAAATTTTTTACTACTAGTAATTTTCAAACTAGTTATAGAACCAAATCTAATGGTTCCTATTATTTCTCCTTGTTTTACTGCATCACCCTTTTTCACATAAGAAATAGTTCTTCTTGCGAATATACCTGAAACTTGAGTTACAATAGCTTCTATGTTTTCCTCTTTATTTGTGATTGTTATTGAATTTCTTTGATTTCTCTTTGCATAATTAGGGAAATAAACAGGCCAATGAGATCCTTTTTGGAATTTAATATCCTTAATTACTCCATCAATAGGACTTCGATTCATATGAACATCAAAAGGAGACATTCTGATAGCATAGAAAAAGCCATCATCTGATTCTTCAATTTCAACAATAATTCCATCTGCAGGAGCTAAAATCCAGTTTTTATCAATGATAATCTCTCGTTTAGGACTTCTAAAATCCCAGATAAGAAAAACACAACAAAAAGCGATTGTTGCAAATATAGCTATTTGCCAGAAGACAGCTAAAAAGAAACTGATTAAGAAAGAAGTTATGAAACTAGTAATTACTATTGTAATAAGGATACTCACCATCCTTTCTGTTCCTTTTGCTATGGGCACCACATTCTCTTCCTTGCATCTGGTATGTATCTAGTTAATTAATATCTCATGAATCATTCATGAATTTTAAACACTCTTCTTTTGAAAATAAGTATGTGGATTGTTAAAATTTTCTATAAAAAAGGAAAAAAGAAAATAGATGATTTATCTATTTTTTCTTCTGAAAATACTTACAAGAGCTGCCATAGATAATAAACTTAGAACAACTGCAATTGCTGGTAGAGAAGTACTTTCAGGTTCTGTTAATGGTATAATGTATGATGTTTCCAATTTATTATCAGCTGCATCTACAGCGACAATGTCTAACACATTAAGTTCCTCTGTGAAACTTGATGAGAAAACACTGAAAGTTATTGTTCTCGTTCCGATTCCAGCATAATTAACGCTTTCACCATTTATTTTAATACTCACGGATTTTATAATTGAGCTAGCATCTTGAACGGTGAAATCAATTCTACCAATTTCTGGAACAGTGTAATTTTCCCATCCTCCAGTGTCAATAACAACGGGTATTGTACTGTCAAATACGAATTGATTTAGATATTTATCTTCTACGCTCTCAATCCAGAATTTATAAATTCCTTCTTCTCCATAGTCTAATCTGTAAGTATAATCTCCTCCTCCAACGTCAACAAGGTTTACAGTGTCTGTTGTTGTAGTAGCAGCTTTATATTCTAAGGTTGCAGTGAGTGTTGCTGAAGGAATTATTGATTTAATCTCGAAAGATACTCCGTTATCATCTTCAGTATGTGTAACAACTATTTTTTCATCAGCGAGCAACCAATCGAAAATATTATTACAGAATAGTTCATTATTTGTGTCTGTATGGTATTGATCTTGATATCCTGAGGTATCCAAGATGAAGTTTGTTGCCATTGTGACAACCCTTCCTCCATTACTATTTTCATAAATAGCAACAGTCCCTTCACCATCGTATTCTGCTATGATTTGAGCGTCTCCTGTAACAGAGAGTGTTGTTCCGTAATGATCGACTTTCTTAACACCTTCAGTAATTGCATGCGTTGTAATAACCTTTGCAATTTCCGTTTCAGTAAAAGCATATGGGTTATCTGATACTACAATTCCGTAAGGATCAAGTAAATCATTGATGGTACCTACATGCATTCCAGTAGTTTTAAGTAGTCCACCAATATTTTCTGTTGTTTCCCCTAGAAAATCTAATAACAATCCTCCTCCTGCCGCTACAAAATTCTGGATAGCAAGAATTTCATTAGCTAAGACGGTTTCCAATTCAGAAGTATGTGCTGGCCAAATCTTATATGGATTGGAATAGCCATTCGGATAATGTATGTTGAAAGGATCAGCTAACCATATACAATCATAACTCGATAGGAGAACATCTGTAATTTCATTTCTCTCACCTGTAATATTCCAGGTTTTATATTCGTTAAGTGCATAACCATTTTGTAGTAGATATCCCACTGGTAGGATGTACTGTCCTAATGCAAAATCGAATGAATAGTCTGTATGTTTTTTAGAATATAGTATTTTACCTTTACCTTCAACTACTGTTATTTCTAAGTGTGTAGTTGCAGTGACACCATTTGTTTCAAAAGTGATATCTCCGTCATATATTCCTGGAGCTATAGCATCAGGGACATCAATTGAAAGGTAATAATTCTTAGTCCAAGGTTCAGTCCATGGAGTTGTATTTAGGGTAACAATAGAAGTTATATTCCCACTTACAACAGGAGCTAGATCATCTTGTGGAGTAGAGGAAACTGAATCGATGAAAAACTCTCCATGGAATCCCTGAGGTAAGGTTTCATAGAATTGAATTGGAAATTCGGGTAAAGCCCATAATACTACAGGAAAACCGCTTGCATTTGCAGTAGCTGCTTGAATAGCTAGAAGGGCATCGTTAATATTAGGAACACCTGCACCGATACTCAAGTAATTACCTGATAAAGCAATTGAAGCTGATTTCATTAATGCTGCTTTAACTAAACCTGCATCATATTGAATTCCTAGTTCTTTCAATGCATCCACTAGAACTAAACTACTTCCAGCTATATGAGGAGTAGCCATAGATGTTCCGTCTAAAGATGCATATGCAGTTGAACTACCAATATAACAACTCCAGATTCCAGTTCCGGGGGCTGCTAGGTCAGGCTTAACATAACTATCTTGAGTTGGTCCAAAGTTACTAAAAGCTGCTGGGGATCCCGACATAGCTGTTGCTGCAACACCTATAGTTTGAGGAGCTGAAGCTGGGGCACCAGTCATATAATAATAATCATCATCGTTACCAACTGCACAACATACAACTACACCACTTTCCACAATCTCTGTCATTGCAGCTTCGGAAGCTGAAATACCCTCTCTGTCTCCTCCACTGATACTGTAAGTGAGAACATCGACTTTACCTAAAATAATAGCGTAATCCATTGCAGCTAGAAGTGATGCGGGAGGAATACCTGAATCACCAAGAACTTCAGTTCTAGCAACAATTATTTCAGCTTCTGGAGCCATCCCAATATAATCTGGGTTTGCTATACCAGCTCCTGCTGCAGTTCCTGCTGTGTGGGTTCCATGTCCATTAGTATCGTCAAGTGAAGGATTATTAGTTGGAAATCCGTAGATTGTTTCTATAAAGGACTTACTGAGAGTAAAATTGATTCTTCCTGTAAAATCTACATGAGCAATGTTGATTCCTGTGTCAATATCATAGAGTACTGTACCTGCTCCCTTATAACCATCGCTCCATAAAGGTTGAAGGTTCAACATATCTTTGGTCTGAACAGTTTTTTTGACACCGTCTAAACCTGAGTAGATGTATTCTGTATCTTCTGTAGGTTCTATGAAGTGGAACTGTGAATCTGTAAGATCGAAAACTCCTTTAACACCTACGATGCTTTCAAGTACTGGTCTATTAAACAACCAATCATCGAGCATAACCATCTTCAAGCCAGGAAATTCTAGTCTTGGGCTGTAAGATTCAACAAAACTGTTGTATGTGTTTCTTGAATCAAAATGTAAGACAAATTCTCTGAGTACATTCACTACAGGTAATTCTATCTCGTGATCTATTATTTCTATAGGTGTTTCAAGTGTTTTTTCAGAGAGTACCATTAGAGTACTTATTTGAAACAAGAAAATAGAAATTAATAGAAAAGATAAACTAAAAATTGCTTTTCGTTTCATAAACAATTTATGTTTTATCTACTTCATAAATTTTCCTTTCTGTAGATTCTGAGAAAATAATATAAATATGCCACCTTAAAGTTATTCAATGAATAAAAATAACGATTTTATACCTATCTACCAAATAGATGCTTTTACAGAGGTTCCTTTCAAAGGGAATCCTGCTGCTGTTTGTTTGATTACTAAAGATTATTCAGATGAGTTTTTGCAGAAAATAGCAGCAGAGATGAACTTGTCTGAAACAGCATTCATTTATGTTCAGGACATAAATGAAATTAAAGAAACTGATGGTTTTCGTCTAAGATGGTTTACACCTAAAGTTGAAGTTAATCTGTGTGGTCATGCAACTCTTGCTTCAGCTTCTGTATTGTTCTTTGAGATTGGTATAAACGCTGATAAAGTCAATTTTGATACTTTGAGTGGGAGGTTAATTGCAAAGAAAATCGATGACTCTATAGGATTGAATTTTCCACTAAATGAACCTGAAGATATTACTCCACCCAAAGCTCTCCTAGATGCAATGGGAATAGAAAATTGTCTAGCTGCTGCTTATGCTAAAAATGTTACTGATATTCTATTAGAGCTAGAAAACGAGAATGAAGTGAAAAGAATTGCTCCTAATTTTGGAGATATGCTTGAGCTAAAACTAGACATAGATATTCGAGGAGTAGTGATAACTTCAAAAGGTTCGAACAATATTGATTTTGTTTCTCGTTTCTTTGCTCCTTGGGCAGGAATAAACGAAGATCCAGTAACAGGTTCAACACATACGATTCTTACACCTTATTGGTCAAAAATACTTGGTAAGAAAGAAATGTCAGCTAATCAGCTATCTGAACGTGGTGGAGAATTAACTGTCAAGATAGTTGAAAATAACCGAGTTGAGATTATTGGAAAAACAAGTTTGGTTCTTAAAGGAGAATTTTATCTCTAACTAGGTTTCTTCTTTTTCCTCAAGAGTTTTAGAACCGTCTATTCCATTTTCTTTCCTTTTCTCTTCAAGAGCTTTCTGTCGTGCAACCTTTAATCCATCTATCTGTGAGTCTATCAAGCTGTTGAGATTGTTTATCTTAATCTCTGTGTTTTTCATTGGATCATATGGTGGATCTGCATGATGTAACGGACAATCATCACAAATAACAAAATTAGTTTTTTTTCCTCTTACAATAAAGAATAAAGCAATTTCTAAAGGAATAAAAGCTACTAAAATCAATCTTGTTCACCAAATAGGTCCAAGAATGATAACTGCTGTATACGCCCTTGCTCCTAAACCAAGAGAAGCTCTGAAAAATGATTTGAGCCATTTCTTTTCTGAACGAATAAGTAAATACATTCCAAAGGCTAAAATCCCATAAACATAAACAATCGGGAGTATAATCGCGTTTGCTCTAAAAAAATCATGTGCTGCAAAGAATGCAATTAAAGAAGCTACGACCATGGAATAAAGACTTGTACATCCTACACACAGTTTTACTCTTCCAATACTAAAATAATGTTCCTTATATTGACTGCAATCAAGAGTATTTTATGGAGAAAAAATATTTTTTCATCTCCGCAAAAAAATTGCTTTTTAAATAGTAGTGTGAAACAACATTAGAACTATTCAAAATCACATTTAATACAACGAAATAATATTTAATCAAATATATATTTTAAAACTTGGTATCTGCTCCCATAAACAAGAAAAACTGAATTTTGTTCTTTCTGGAATTACTACTCGTATTTTTGGAATTACTCTGTTTTATCGTTTCACTGAACTGTCTATAACTTTCGGTGTGTAAACTAACATATGAAGGTCTTACTAACAGGCGCTTTTGGCAACGTTGGACAGCGGACTTTGACACTTCTTTTGGAAAGAGGTCACACAGTTCGCTGCTTTGATGTAAAAAATCCTAGAAATGTTGCTATTGAGTCACGATTGAAACAAAATGGGGATTTTGAAACTATTTGGGGTGATATTCGGGATGAAAAAACAGTGAAAAAAATTGTTTATGGAATTGATTGGATAATTCATCTTGCTGCAATAATACCACCATTAGCTTATGAACGTCTAGAGCTAGCTTATGATGTAAATGTAAAGGGTTCTACTTATTTACTTCAAGCAGCTGAAAGCATGGTTGTTCCACCAAAATTTGTTTATGCATCATCAATTGCAGTTCATGGTAATAGAATGAAATTCCAACCCCCAACTAGGATTGATGATCCAATTGATCCTTTAGAATATGATAATTATGCCCAACATAAAGTGGAAATGGAGGGACGATTGAAAAAGAGTGCAGTTCAGTGGGTAATTCTAAGATTTGCTGCTGTAACTCCTTTTGAAATGTCTTGGAAGATTCCTGATATCATGTTTGATATACCTCTTGATCAACGAATTGAGACTGTTGATACTAGAGATGTTGCCTTGGCTTGTGTGAATGCAATGGATGCAAAAGTTTTAGGTAAAACTCTTTTCATTGGTGGTGGGAAAGGAAATAAATTACTTCAAGGAGAATTTGTTTCAAAGATGCTTGACGCATTCGGTATTGGTATGTTGCCTGAAGAAGTTTTCAAACCAGTAAGAACTATGGATGATTATTATCATTGCGATTGGATGGATACTAAAGAAGCTCAAGAGTTATTGAAGTTCCAGGAACATACTTTTGATGATTTTATCAAAGTTTATAGAAAACAAATAGGATTTCGTCGTTTTATCATTCAGATATTTCGTCCTCTTGCTCGTTCAATTCTGATAGGAAAATCTCCTTATTATAAAAAAGAAAAGAAACGTAGAAATAGATATAGACTTGAAGATAAACCAACTAAAAGCAGATCATAATCCTCTCTATTTTTCTAATTTTTTTTCGTTCTTATTTTTTTCAAGATGGCAAGATATATATATCAGTAAAAAGCCAATTAAAACGTTAGTTTAAAAAAAAACACTTGTACTTTAAGGTGAAAAATTTGAGTAAAGAAACAAAGAAAGAGCTTGTAGTTGGTATTGATTTAGGAACAACTAATTCAGGTATCGCTTATATGGTAGCTGGAAAGCCTGAGATTATTCCTAATCTTGAAGGTGGGAGAATTACGCCTAGTGTTGTGACATTCAATGAAGACGGTACTCGTACAGTCGGGATACAAGCTAAAAGACAAGCAATAGCTCTACCTGATAGAACTATTAGAAGTATTAAGAGAAAGATGGGAACTGAATTTAGATTCAAGGTAGATGATAAAGAATATAGACCTGAAGAAATCTCAGCTATGATTCTAACCAAAATGAAGGAAGATGCTGAATCCTATCTAGGACAAAAAATTAAAAAAGCAGTAGTAACGGTTCCTGCTTATTTCAGTGATTCTCAAAGACAAGCAACTAAAGATGCCGGTGAAATAGCAGGTTTGGAAGTTCTTAGAATTGTTAATGAACCTACAGCAAGTGCTTTAGCTTATGGTTTAGACAAAGCAGAAGCTGAAAGAATACTAGTTTTTGATCTTGGTGGTGGAACATTCGATGTTTCCATTCTTGAACTAGATGATGGACTGTTTAAGGTAATAGCAACAAGTGGTAATAACCTCTTGGGTGGAGATGATTGGGATCAGCATATTATTGATTGGATTGTACAAGAGTTCTTAGAGCAAGAAGGAATAGATCTTTCTAAAGATTCTAAAGTGATACAACGACTAAAGGATGCAGCTGAAGAAGCTAAAATTGAATTAACTTCAAAAGTGAAAACAAAAATTAGTCTTCCATATATTACAGCAGATGCATCAGGTCCAAAACACCTTGATTTAGAATTATCAAGAGCCAAATTCGAGGATTTGAGCAAGGATTTAGTGGAAAAATGTATAGGACCTTCTAAACAAGCTATGCAAGATGCTAAAATCAAACTTGGAGATTTAGATAAAGTAATTCTAGTAGGTGGTGCTACAAGAATGCCAATGATTAGAGATATGGCAAAGGAATTATTCGGTTTAGAACCTCACAAAGGTGTAGCACCTGAAGAAGTTGTTGCTCTTGGTGCAGCAGTCCAAGCTGCTGTTCTAGCAGGTGAAGTAAAAGATATTCTTCTATTGGATGTAACTCCATTAACCCTAGGTGTGGAAACACTAGGTGGAGTTATGACTCCTCTTATTGAACGAAATACAACTATTCCTGTAACAAAGAAAAATGTATTCACAACTGCTGCAGATATGCAAACATCTGTAGAAATTCATGTTCTTCAAGGAGAAAGAACTATGGCAGCTGATAATATAACTTTAGGTCAGTTTCAGCTTGTTGGAATCCCGCCAGCTCCAAGAGGCATACCTCAGGTTGAGGTTTCCTTTGATATGGATGCAAATGGTATCCTTCAAGTATCTGCTAAAGATCTTGGGACAGGAAAAGAACAAAGTATTGTTATTCAATCATCTCATCTATCTGATGAGGACATCGAAAAAATGAAGGGAGATTCTGAAAAATACAAAGAAGAAGACCAAGTACGTAGAGAACTTATCGAAGCTAAAAACACTGCAGAACAGGCACTTTATACTTCTGAAAAGACAATAAAAGATTTGGGAGATAAAATCTCTGATACTGAAAAATCTACACTCGAAGAAAAAGCTGAGACATTGAAAAAAACTGCAGAAAATGATAATACTGAAGAAATCAAAGCTAAAACTGAAGAGCTCATACAAGAGATAATGCAGATTTCACAAAGAATTTACGCTGAAACTGGTCAAGCTCCCGGAGGTCCTCAACCAGGAGATATGCCTTATGGACCTGGAGCTCCTGGTGAACCAGGTGCAGCACCACAAGCAGATATTGATGAAGAACAAATCATTGATGTAGACTATGAACCTGTTGAAGATGAAGAATAAGATTATCGGTAAACTCTCAAAAACCGATAATATTTTTATCTCTATTTTTTTACATTGTTTACTCTCAAGTTATGATAGTGATAATTCATGTCTGAAAAACGAGATTACTACGAAGTATTAGGGGTGTCCAAAGATGCTACTGAAGACGAGCTAAAGAAAGCTTTTCGGAAGAAAGCTATGGAAAATCATCCTGATAGAAATCCTGATGACCCAAAAGCAGCAGAGAAGTTCAAGGAAGCTAGTGAAGCTTACGAGATTTTATCCGATCCACAAAAAAGATCTTCATATGATCGTTTTGGATTCGCTGGGGTTCAATCTGATTTTTCTAGAGTAAACGCAAGAGATTTTTCTACAATATCCGATCTATTCTCCTCACTTTTCAGAGATGACTTTATGGGAGATGATCTTTTCAGTATGTTTTTTGGTGGAAGACAACGTCGTCGTCCTACAGGTCCTCAATCAGGATCCGATTTACTAATGAACTACGAAATTACTTTTGAAGATGCTGTTTATGGAACTAAGAAAGTTGTAGATGTACCAATAAAGAAAGAATGTACGGAATGCAATGGTTCTGGAGCACAAAAGGGAACCTCCCCAGAAACATGTAAAAACTGTCAAGGATCTGGAATGGAGACTATTGAACGTCAAATGGGTTTCACTAGGTATATTTCACAACAAGTCTGCAGTACATGTAGAGGAAAGGGAGAAATAGTAGATAAACCATGTAAGGGATGCAAGGGATCTGGACGTTCAAAGGAAAACGAAAAAATCAAACTAGATATTCCTCCAGGTGTTGATTCTGGTTTTCGACTCAGGATTAAAAGTAAAGGTGAAGAGGGTCGATTAGGAGGAGGAAGAGGAGATCTTTATGTTCGATTAATTGTTGAGTCCCACCCTTTCTATAAAAGACAAGGTGATAATATTATTGTAGAAATCTTAATTCCTTTCCCCCTCGCAATTCTTGGTGGAAATTTTACTATACCCACTCCATATGGTCCAGAGAAAATCAAAATACCAAAAAAGACCAAAGAAGGAAGCATTCTAAGATTACAAAGAAAAGGTATCAAACGTAAAACTTCTTACGGTATGAACTATGGGGATTTCCTTGCAGTCATCCATTATGAAATCCCAGAAAGGATGTCTGAAGAAGAAAAAGAATTGCTTGAAAAATTAAAAGATGTAATGCCTTTTTCTGTAAAACAAGAGAATCTATTCAAGAAATTAATTGAAGATTCTAAACAATATGAAGTTGATTATTGAAAAATCAAGTTTTTTCAGATACTTTTTTAATTTCAATCTCAATATTATTTATTAATGAGTGAAGAATTTGATCGATGCTCCAATTGTGGAAATCTAAATATAAAAGGCACTAAAAAGTGTGTTTTCTGCGATTATGAAATTGCTCCAGCAGAAACAGAGAAGGAAGAAAAAATACCTGATGCAAAGGATTTACCAAGTGTTCCTGGTATTCCTGGCACTCTTGAAGTTTCTGAAACTCCAGAAGCTCCAGACGTAGAATCTAAGAAAGTTGCACTCCCTGAAATCCCAGAAGTTCCAAAGAAAAAAGTAAAACTTGATGAAGTTGTCGATATCCTTAAAACAAAACGAACTCAATTTTCTATGGGAAGAAAATTCTTATTTGTAACTCTCTTTACTTTAATAATCTCTACGTTACATTATGGATTAAATCTTCTAGTTTCATTCTTATCAATAAATTTCGTAGATGCAGATTTTGATCTTTATCCAACATTTCCGAGTGATATAACAACCGTGTTGAATATTAACTCGCTATCTATAATTTTGGGTATACCTTTTGCTATCTTCGTTGGTTTTTTTGTTGGTAAGGTTGCAAGAACTTACTCAGCTAACAAATCTGGAATCAGAAATTGGATTATTTATGCAATATTCATAGATGTAATTGTCAACTGTGCTATAGCGGTAATCCTAATATTTGCAACACAAGCCTTCGAGAACAAAGATATACTTCTAAGCTATTTATCAGGATCTGTAATAATATTTGCTTTTGTGAGTTTAATCTCACTATTTATACCAATATTGACAGGTTCTTATTTAATATATAATAAAGTAGATAGAATATTCTTTCCACGGAAATATTCTGATTAGTACAGGTGGAATTATTGAGTTTTGATGATAAACTGAGTAAATACCTTAAATATGAAATAGATTCAGTGAATAACCATCTACCTAAGAAACGAATAACTCTTCTGATGGCAGAACAAGGGAATCTCTATTATGTTAATAGAGAAGATGCTCAACTATATATCAATAAAAAAGAAATACAAATCCTTCTAGAGTTATGCCCAAAAGAAAAACACAAGGATGTATATCTACCAATTCTAATCATCAGAAGAAGAGATTTAGGGAGAGGAACTTATATTATATCTGGAGAGTTAATAGAACAATTCCTTGTTAGTAAAGCGATCAATAAATACAAAGAATCGTGGGAAAACTTCAATAATGAGGATCATTCTCCAAGCTTAGTATACCTATACAAACCGGATTTAATAGAACTCCGTAAAGTACTTCCAACAAGTACGGTCATAGGATTCGCATAAAAAATCGGAGTGACTTCAAATGAACAAATATGCAATTTCAAAAGAAAATCACAAAAAAAGAAGAGCAAAAATACAACATTTTTGTAAGGATAAAGAACTAGGATCAATGATTTTTTTCAATCCTCTTTCTATTTACTATCTAACCGGATATCATTTTATTCCAACTGAAAGACCAATTGCTTTTGTACTTCCAGCACTAGATGATCCGTGGTTTTTTGTTCCTAGATTGGAAAAAGAACACTTAATGGAAAAGTTACCCTGGATTCATAGGGAATTATACTTTGAATATCCTGATGAAAAGCATCCTGCAAAAATATTCGTTGATAACCTTGTTGAAAATAAGATTACTAGTTTAAAAATCGGATTGGAAGCTCCTTCATTTTCAAATTATTGGGGTTATGAAGGACCAAAACTAACTGATCTCATTGGAAACAAAACTAAAACAGAAATTCATTCTGCTTTAATTCCACAAATTCGTAAAATCAAAGATGAAGAAGAATTGAATTTGATTAGAATCTCTGCTAAGTATGGTGATTTAGCACATCGATTACTTCAAGAGTATACTGCAGAAGGTAAGAATGAAGTAGATGTTTCTTTGCATGCAAGTATGGAAGCTTCAAAGAAAATGTTAAATGATTTAGAAGGTTTTATCCCTAGAAACTTTTTACCAGCTGGTGCAGGTTACAGGGGACAAATAGGTGAATGGTCAGCTATCCCTCATTCCGTACTGCAAAAAACTGCCTTCAAGAAGGGTGATGTTCTTGTAACAGGTGCATCTGCAAATGTATCAGGATATTTATCAGAGCTAGAGAGAACGATGTTCATTGGAAAACCCAATGAAAAACAAAAACGATATTTCAACGTAATGAAAAAAGCACAAGATACTGCGTTGGAAGCGTTCAAACCTGGTGTTCCATGTAGTGCAGTTGACAAAGCTGCAATTGCTGTTTTCAAAGAAGAAGGTTTGAATAATCTAACACAACACCACACCGGTCATGCTATAGGTTTAGAAGGTCATGAAGCACCATTTCTAGATATAGGTGTAGATGAAATCATGAAACCTGGTATGGTATTAACATGCGAGCCTGGAATCTACGAATATAAATTCGGAGGATTCAGACATTCAGAAACTGTTATCATCACAGAAGATGGATCAGAGCACATTACTCCCTATCCAAGAGAACTTGAGGATTTAATCATCTAATCTCTTTTTTCTTTTATCAAAACTATTTTGTGTTTGTTAGAATTATGATTTCATCCTTATTAACATAAATAGTTTCTTCCGCCTGTGTCACAGGAGCGAATTTTGATTCTATCAAAACAGGATAACCATGTACAATATGCTTACTTAGCAAAATTTCTTTTGCTTTATCAATTTGTTTTACGCTGAAACCTGAGTTAAATAACCATCTCCAGCTAAAAGGTAAATTAAAGAAATTTTGTTTGATATATAGATAGATTTCCTCAATATCTTCTGGAATTTCATTTTTCTTGAAATCTCGATAATGTCTGTAAATTGTCGTATTTTTATCATCAAATACTTTTCCAGATCCTGTTGTTACAAAAGGTTCTATTGCATAAGCATTTCCAGGAATAAATCTATGTGAATCGTCTCTTGCTTCTCTTGAAATCTTGTAGTTTGGTATTGAGACTCCTCCATGTAAGGAATACTGGGTCATTAGATGACCACTAAGATTCACTATTGGTTTATATCCTTCCTTCTTAATTGTCTTCTCAATTATTTCTCCAACCTTGAAAACACTGCCATTTGGTCTAATTTCCTTTAGTGCATTTTCTAGAGCATTTTCAGCCAGAAGTTTCATTTTAGTCCATTTTTCATCAAAAATAAAGGTTCGAGCTGCATCTGTAAGGAATCCATCTACAGAAACTCCTGCATCAATCTTAACAATTGATCCTTCCGGTATTGTACTATCATCGTTTACTACTGGAGAATAATGAGCTGCAATCTCATTAATTGAGATGTTTACTGGGAAAGCTGGCTGAGCAGATTGATTTCGAATGAAATTTTCCATTTTTTCAGCAATATCAATGAGTTTTATTCCAGGTTTTGTAATCTCTTTAGCGTATTTTAAAGCGTCCGCTAAGATTGATCCTGATTTTTTGTATTTCTTAAAATCGGATTTCATTTCTCGACCATTTTACTTTTATGCATATACCATTTATTATTTTGTGTTTCTACAATTTTATTTTCCAGTTTGCGCAAAATTCGAGTAAAGAGAGAGACCAAGATGTGTCAGCATTAGAATAGTCTTAGTATTTCCTCTTTCACCAAAGGTTTCAAACAAGCCAATATCTCTTAGCTTCGTTAGATTCCATTTGATAGTGGAGAATGATAAATCAAATCTTTCTGAAAGCATGTTTGATAGTCTATTCAGAGATATATTCTTTTTAGTTAAAATCTTCGATGCTGCAAAGAATATCTGTTTTTGCTTATCTTTTAGTTGATCAAGTAAAATGATCAAACTCTGATTGTACAATTCATTTAGAAAAATAAGGCTATTCTCAAGCTCCTTTATCCTCTTTCGCGCAAAGATGATCCCTTCTTTTGATTCTTCGATTCTTTCCAGCTCTTCTACTTGAATTATTGCTGGAGCCAACAAAACGTTCACCTATCGTCATCATTTCACCTCTGCGGTTATTATGAACAATCTGGCAAATACATTTTTATCTCTTTCTAATTGGAATATATAGCCATAGAAAAAATAAGCAACATTTACAACAAAGCAAATCTTTTCATAATGTTAATCATTCACAGATTTTATAAGTAGAAAATGTATATTATCAAATTAAGAATTGCGCGAGGATTCAAATGACTATAGAGAATATTAGTCTTTTCCAACCATGCCAGCCACATGACTTTTATGGTCTGAGAGAGACAATAAATAATTTTGTTGAACTTGTAAATAAGAAAAAAAGAGGAGAATCTGAAGTATTATCGTTCTTAATAGTTGGAGCTGAAGGAACTGGGAAAAGTTCACTTTTGCAGAAACTTGAAACCACTGCTACTGGAAGAAAAGACATTGCACATCGTTTTGAACTTGTACCAAAAGAAAGAGGACTTCTGGATTTCTTTAAGGAATGGAAAAACAAAATAGATGAATTAGCCCCTGAATGGCGCTCCTTACTTGAAAAAGTGGGTAAAAAGAGATTAGGAGATGATCTACCTGGACTAGATGAAGAGGTTAAGAAACCAGCGAGTATCTCTTTTACAGAATTCTATGTAAATTTATTCTTCGAAAATTTGGATAAGATAAACCAAAAATTAATAGAAACTAGTACTTTTCTTTATTTCTTCGTTGATAATTTGCATCTTTTTAAATTACTGGATTTATATGAATTCTATCCAATTTTTGCTTCTATAATTAAAGAACTAAAGGAACGACAGTATAACATAATAGTTACAAGCACATTTGATGAAAGGTTTCTGTATGATTTTGATTACGAAAAATATCTTACTGACAATTCAAATATTCTTAAGGTAGAAGCATTGTCTATTTCAGAAACTGAAATTTACTTGCGAAGGAAAGCTCCACAATTGATAAACAAAGGGGTTTTGGATTTAATAACAACAAGTAAGAGATCAATTTTTGATTTAAATTTAGGGATTGCTTTTATCTCTTCAGATTTGGGGCTTGAAAATTTTGTAGAACGCAATTTAAAAGATTTGTTTGAATTAAATGAAGAAGAAGAAACTGCTTTGTTAGAAATGGCTTCTTACAATGAGAATTTGTTTCCTATTGAACAATTATCAGCTTATATTTCAACTCCAACATTGAAGAAACTTGAAGAAAAAGGTATGCTTTGGTTAGGTGAAACGTATGCTAGATTATTGCAAGAATCACTTCTAACAACAATGAAGTTTAGAATAAGATTGTTCGGACCATTAACAACTCTGATGGTTAAATTGGATGGCATTTTGGATGATCTTGACAAAGATATTGCCCCATCTACTGGAACCATTGAGATAATCAATCAACTATCTGCTAAAATTAGAGATCCTTTAGCTGATTTTGCATTAACATCCAAAGTGAAGAAAATAGCAAATATATGCATAAAGAAAAAGATGTATCAAAGAGCATATGACTTTTCATTGATAAATGTGCAGCAATTTGAATTAATAAAAGAATTAGAACAAGCAGGTGGCTTTTGTGAAAACATGGCAAGAGAATTTGAAGAGAAAAATTATTACTTTGCAGCAAAATTATATGTGAAATCAGCTCAATATTATGACGCTGTAGATCAAGAATTAAAGGCAAAAAGATCGTATACAAGAGCTGCAGATCAGTTTGAAAAATTATCTTTATCTCTCCCATTAGCGAAAAGTGAGTATGCGATAAGAGGTTACATAAAATCTACCCTCGATTGCTATAACAAGATAGGAGACGAACAAAACTACGAGAGAATTCGTAAGAAAGCAATAGAGCTTTATAATGAGGAAAGTATTCATCATAATTATTTCAAATCAATGAAATTTGAAAAATTAGTTGAGGTTGAATTACCGCAGGTTGAATCAGAACCTGAACCAGAACCAAAACCTGAACCAAAAAAAGTTGAAGAAATTGAAATTGAAAGCATAGAAAAAGAATTAGATTTTTAGGTGAAAAAAATGTCAGAAAGAGTAGAAAAGGATTTAGAGAAAATAAGAAGGGAAATTGAAAATCTGGAAAATGAAGTTACAAATTTTAAAGAATCTCTGGAAGGTATGTTGGAGCTTCAAAGATATTATCAGGTTTTAACAACTTTAATTCAGAATAAATTCATTGCATTGAATGAGAATCTCAGGAATCTTATAGATGAAAACAAAAACAAGTTAGAAGAACAAACTAGTAAAAATACTTCTGATAACAAAAATTTAGTTCAAGAATGGACGGAATCCCAAAAAGAAACTATCTATTCTAAGTTCACAGAGACTAATAATCAGCTTGAAAATCTAAAAGAATCGATTGTTTCACTGCTATCTGAAAGCAAGACTATGTATGGAAATTATACAACTTCCTTTAATGATAATATTAATACAGTTATAGGCTCCCATACCCAAGATTTGGAAAGATTAGCTAATAACCAAATTAACACTTTTAGAAAAGTAGTTACAGGAGCTAAAGAGAATATCGTTGAAATAAAAAACAACAACATTAGTACATTTGAAAAGAACGCTGAAGATATGAAAGAACAGCTTAATGATAATATTAACATTACAGAGAATATTATGCTTGAATCAATTGAACATTTACGTTCAGAATATGGTGATAAATTAACAGAGAATATGGAATCCATCTTTGAGAGTTTTAATAGAATCAAAAATGATTTGGAACAATTAGTAAGTAACGCAGTAAAAAGAATTCAAGCTGAACTTTCAGGTGTATCAGATACAATGGATAAATACCTTGTAGATGAAATTACTAAAGTTCAAGATGTTCTTGCTGAATACGAAAAAGGTATGATAGATGTGAATGAAGTAGCAATGTCAAATTTCAATAGCTCAAAAGCTGATATGATTAAGAAATATGATGGAATTGCGAAAGATCAACTAGAAGCACATAGCAACGAACTTCAAGGTTTTGAAGAAGGATTTAATGAAGATGTTGATAAAATTCTAACATCTTTCTCAGAACAGTCTGATACGATGAAACAAGAAGCTAAAACATTATTATCAAGTGAACAAGAACAACTTAATTCAAAATTTGAAGAAATGAAAACTGATCTTGAGAGCAAGATATCTGATATCGAAAGTAGAGCAAATAGTACAATTGTAGACAAAATATCTTCAATAGAGCAAGATGTTTCTGATATAATTGAATCAGTAGACAAAACCAGTAGCCAAATTATTACAAGACTGGAATCTGTTGAAAAGGATGCTGTAGCTGATTTATCTTCATCCGCATCTGCAGCTAAAGGTCAAATAATAGCGACTCAAGAAACCACTCTAACTGATTTGGAAACTGAAGCAAAGCAAAATATAAAACTAGCAGAAGAATCAGAGAAAAGGAAAAGAGATCTCATAAGTCGTTTAGAAAGATTAGAAAAGAACATCGAAGCAATAAAGAATGAATTGTATAGATAAGGGATTAAAATGCAAGGAACATTAGAAAAAATAGGATTATCGAAAGATGAAATCCAAGTTTATTCAAACATTGTGCAGTATGGTTTCCGTACTGTTGGACAAATCCAGACCTACGTTAAGATCTCTGCTGATGAAATAAATTCAGCATTGGAAAAATTGGTTGGTCGCGGATATGTTAAAGAGGTAAAAGCAAAAAATGCAGAAGGAACTTCTTATTATATTCCATTACCTCCTCAAATTAAATTAACAGAAGACGTTTCTCAACGTTTAGAAAATGAATTGAAAACTCTGAGTGATGATGTTAAAGTTGATTGGAATAAAACAATGCAGAATTTTAGAACACAATTAACTAGTTTTCATGAGAAAATCACTCAAGATGTAGACGCTCATTCTCAAGAAGTAAGTGGGATATCAAAACAATTTCTAGAAATTATATCATCACATGTAGACACAGGAAAGAGTGAACTAACAGAGATTATTGAAAGAGTTAATTCCGAAACTTCAACAATATCTTCTACAAACAGTGAGAATATAGCTAAATCTGCTCAAAGAGTTAGAGAGAACGTTTTGAATTCCTTCGATTCCACAATACACAAAATAGGAGAACATCATGAAGCTTTCAAGCTTAAGGTTGAAGAAACATTCGGTTCTCTTCAACAAGAACACAACGTAAGAATAAATGTTCAACTTGATGCAATATTGGAGAAAGTGGAAGGAATAAAGGAGAGTCTATCCTTGCAGCTTCAAACATTTCTTGAAACTGCAAAAGGGAAGAAAAAAGTTATAGATGAAGTAACTAGCGATGTAGTAAACAAAATCAAATCTGATTCAAAGACATCCACTCAAGATTCAACTAAAAAACTAACAGGCACACTAAACAAAATAATTGCAAATTATGAAACCAAATTAGATAAACATCAAGAAAAAACAAAATTGATTCTAGCTTCATTGAATGAAGAACTTAAGAAACTTGAAGAAGCAACTACTAACAGAATCAAATCATCAATAGATAAATCAAAAGAAACAGCTGTAAACATTCTAAAAGAAAACGAAAACCAATTCGTAGATCTTCTTAATAAAACCAAGACTGATTCTGTAGAAAAATTAGGTGCATTAATCACTCAAACAGAAGGTAAAACCGAAGAAATGAAAAGCAAACTTAGCTCTGATTTATCATCTTATCTCAAAGATTTCAAAAAGAACAGCGATGGTCTTTTATCACTTCTCAAGAAAGGAATAGAAGATGGTTTCAGCCTTTTCAAAGAAAATTTGTCATCTTCAATTGAAAAAGTGAGTGATCAAGTGACTACTTTTATTGATGAAATAATGACAACTTTTGAAGAATCAACTAATTCTTATTTAGATGATTTGTCAAAAACTGCAACGGATTATCAAACATCTCTGGATGAACGGGTTAAAATTTTTACTTCAACTCATGATGAGTTCAAACAAGTGTTTACTTCTCACCTAAATGAGCTAAAAGAGAAAGTTGTTTCTAATATTGAGAAAAATGTGAAGGACAATGATAGTGCAATTAAGGATCTAATTCAAGAAAAAGAAACACAATTCAATAATGATATTCAAGCATTTTCAGATGATTTTTCGAAAAGAGGTAGAGACATACGAGATGAAGTACCAGATTTAGTACAAATATATTACAAAACGAGTTTAGATAGATTGAATGAAATTAGTGATCAGTTTAAATCAGCGGTAGCGAAAATTGAAGAAATTAACAGCTCCTTCCAAGGATTAGATCAAAAGCAACTTCAGAGAGTTTTTGGTAAGGAAGATGGGCCAAGAATGGCTCAACTTATTGGAAGCATGAATAGAGATATTGAACTTCTCAAGGATAGTGTTGGTTCAAAAGCTGAGGATATGATTCAAACATTTTCAGATTCTATGACAACTTTATCCACTGGAGTTTTTCAAAGAGTTAATGCAAGGCTAGATGAGCTTTCGCAATTTACAAACAATACAATTCAATCATCTAGTCAGTCTCTTGAGAAATCTAGAACCGAGATAAGCGATCAATTATCAAAATCATTAGATGAGATGAAGAAAACAATAGAAGAAACATATGTAACTTACGAGGAACAATATATTGAACTCCAGGATACCAGCACAAGTGGATTGAGGGAAGTGGTCGGTGCTGAATCTAAAGCATTCAGTGGAGTAATAAAGAAAATTAAGACCTCTCTAGACGACATTGTAAAATCCTCAGTATCTGCAGAAGAAGGGGATAAAACAAAGATGCAGCTCCATTTAGAAGAAGGACTCACTGCATTACAAACAAAGAAAGAAGAAATCTTTACTTTGATGAAAGGAAACAATGAAGAAGTTATGAATACTCTTCAAGAGACACTCAAGACAAATATTGATGATCATACAAAATTAGTTACTAAAGTTAACTCTTCTATGGATACAAATATGAAAACAATGCAATCAGAGTTTGAAACTGCTAAGAACGCTTTAGATACTGATGTTTCTGTTACTTTAGATGAAGCAGTTGCTAATTATACTACCCAAACTGCAAAAGTTGAAAGCGAAATAAACGAATTAATCGATCAGGAAATTCAACAGTTCTTAGAAGGTACTGAAGAATTACTCGCTGAATTAAATGTATCTCCTGAGAAATCTTCAGAACTAGATGAGGTAGTTATACTCACTAAGGAGGAAATGCAGAAACTAACTATAGAGTATCCAAAGCTAATAAAGAAGGATACAGACTCTTTCTCAAGTAAATTAGACACCTCAACTAATGAATTCAAATCATTAGTACAAGCAGAAATCGATGTAATGTATGAAGGAGTTCACAAGGATTTAGAAAAATCATACGATAAGATGTCAACTGATTTTGAGAGTAATGTTACTTCTATTAAAGAAGAGTTTGACAAGGACAGCAAGGATTATGATCTAAATGTCCAACATCAGATAAGTAGTTTTATAACAAATTCTGATTCAAACTCCTCAGCATTAGTAACAAATGTTCAAGGGACTAGAGATACTCTTACTGATACTATTACTTCAGGTAATGAAACAATAAAATCTGATCTCACTAATCTGGAAAAAACTGTTTCAGACCTCTTTGGATCATTACTTAACTCATTTATAGAGAAATTAGATAAGGTAGTTCAAGATTCACAAATAGCAGATTCGCAGAAAACTGAATATAACTCTAAACTGATGAGCTTCAAGGAAGATTTGATTAAAAGCTCTCTGCAAGAAGTAGAAGCAGTTGATACTAATATTACTGGACTATTAAACACTATTCCTGGTAAAATTGACGTTGTTCTAGAAGCAACAGGAGATTCAATGAAAATACTAAGGGATGTTCTATCACTAGGAAAGGGAATTGAACCCAATCCTGTAGAAGATATGTGGTTAGTGACAGGAAACGAGCAAGTAAGAGCAACAATGATGGCATTGCTAAGACATACAAAATCTTCAGCTACTATAGTTTCTCCAACATTACGATGGATAGATTCTGAATTCATGGATACTTTCAGTAGAAAACTTGAGATTGTAACAAATACATCACAGCACAACGAAAAAGACAAAGCTTTGCTAACAAAAATGATTACAATGGGAAATGTTACTGTAAAGGATGATCCTCAGTTAACTGTAATGATGGGTACCAGAGATGGAATTGAAGAAGGTTTCCTAGGACACAAAGCTCCAAGTGGAGATCCAGTAATGATGACAACTTTCAATGAGAAAATGGTTAGTGAAATTACTAAAATTTACTATGATTATAGAAGCAGAGCACCTATCAGAGCTTAAATCAGCTCTCTCTTTTTATTCTTTTTAGAAAACACGTATTTCATGATTAAGAGTATCTGAAAATTTTTAACTTGAATGTTGATACGTAGATATAATGTCCAAACTTTTGTGGATTAGACAACCATGCCCCATGCATAAAGAACTTGAAGGTGCAACTTATTGTATCTTAGATGATGAATTCGATGAGGTTATTGTCATTAGTTTTTTTGATCCAATGGATTTAGAACATATTAATTTAGAAGAATTTAACAATCCCTCCTACTGTTTGAATGCTGTTACTAATGATCAAGAGGATTGTATTACATGCCCTACAAAACAACGCAGAATAATTATAGGCGATAGAGCAATTCCAAGAAAAATCTATGAAAATATGAGAGACGTAATTCTATTCATTGATCCAGAAGCAACAAGCTGCGCAGAGTGCCTTTACAAAGCTTTTATTGGAATGATGAAAAGTATAGAGGAAGGATGAGTTAACCTTCCTTGCTTGCAATATACCTTGCTAAATCAATCATTCTTGAAGAATATCCTGTTTCATTATCATACCAAGCAATTATCTTGATTTGATTATCAAATGCCATTGTTAATGGCAAATCTACTGTTGCTGAATAAGGAATTCCATTATAATCGGAAGACACTAGTTCTTCGTTAGAAACAGCAAGTATTCCTTTCAGTTTTCCTAGGGACGCATTAACAAAAACTTGATTTACTTCTTCTTTTGATGCTTTATTCTCTACAGAGTAAACTGCGTCAATAAGTGACACATTAGGTGTAGGTACTCTGATTGACATTGCTTGAAGCTTTCCTTCTAGATGCGGTAGAACTTTTCCAACTGCTTTAGCAGCTCCTGTTGATGTTGGAATCATAGATAATGTAGCAGATCTCGCCCTTCTTAAATCACCGTGAGGAAGATCAAGAAGTTTTTGATCTGTTGTATAGGCATGAACTGTTGTCATATATCCTGATTTGATAGTAAATGATTCATCGATGAGTTTTGTCACAGGAGCATAACAGTTGGTTGTGCAGCTTGCATTTGAAATAATTTTGTGATTTTCAGGATTATATTTGTCCTCATTGACACCAAAAACAAAAGCTGGGATTGGTTTGGTTTTTCCTTTATCGGGAGCTGAAAGGATAACTCTTTTTGCTCCTCCATCTAGATGTTTTGATGCTAGCTCATATGTTCTAAAAATCCCTACACATTCGAAAACTATATCTGCATTCCATTCACTCCACGGAATATCTGCAGGATCTCTTTCCTTAGCTATTGGGATTTCTTTACCACCTACTTTTAAGTGGTTTTCAGATGCATCTACATCGTGAGAAAATTTACCGTGAATGCTATCATATTTGAGTAAATGAGCCATAGTTTTTGAATCACCTACATCATTTATCCCGACAAATTCGACATCTGATTGTGCAAAGCCTGCTCTGAAGACACCTCGACCAATGCGTCCAAATCCGTTAATACCGACTCGTAATTTCATTAATCTCACCAAAGATATCTATTATTTATTTGACTAGAATTTAAATTTTACTGAATGAAATATGTATTCGCTATACATATGCATAAACAAAAGAAAATCTAAAAAAAGAAAGAAATGTTTAGGTTTATGTAGCTGCTTCTTCAGATACTTTAGTAGCTACTGCGTAAACTCTAACAAAGAACCAGGTTGAAAAGATTCCTATAACAAGGAAAAGTATTCCCGCTACAACTAAAGAGTATTCTAGAATATCAGGTCCAACCCAGATGCCTTGTATGTAGTTTAAAACACCTAATACAATTGCTAGGATGAATAAAGCTATTGTTATGATGAATTGTATGAGTACAACACCCCAAAAGAAACTCTTTGATTTCGTTGCGACATGTTTTTCACCTACTAGATATTTCAAAACAATTTTCTCTCTTATCCAATCGTGAGCTTTTTTGGGGTAACTCCAGATTTTCTTGAAAAATCGTCCTATCGCTTTTATTAGTTTCTGAGTTTTCATAAGATGATACATCATAAGTCCTAGACCAACTAGTAAAATGATTATAATAACAATGATTAGAGTAGCCCAGAAGTAGTTTGCATTTTGCATAAAATCTCCGAAAGGTTGAATGATCATTCCATACAAAAAATCAACGAAAACAACATAAAGTAACCAGTAAATTCCTTTTCCAATCTGAGTGAAGAACAATCCCACTGCTGGCCAGAATCCATCACTTGTAATTGTTTCAATTGCTTTATCGAGCAATCCAAAATAGAAAATCAGAAATGCAGCGATGATACTTAGACACATCATAAAGAAAAGACTTGGTATCAGAGAAAGGAATCCTTTATCTTCATCAGTTAATGGATGATCCCCTTTTTCTCTAAGAAACTTGATTGCTTTAATAAACAGTACAACTGTAAACCAAAAGGGTGCTAAAATTATCTTTAGAAAGAAGCTTATAAACTTCCAAATACCAAGAAAGAATTCTTTAGTACTTTCTTTGTATCGTCCATCACGTACTCTTTCTTTTTTAGCTCTTTTTTCTTTTCGTTTCTGTTTTGTTTTAACTTCAGTTTCAATGTTCTCGTCTTTTTCAGACATAATTCTTAATTCCTATATCTTGATATTAAATCTTTTGCAGAAAATAGTTGAATGAAAAGGTTTTATAGACGCTCAAATCTATATTTAAAGTAGGGGAAGTTATAGTGAAATTTCAGAAATTAACATTCAGTTTACTAATCTCTATTCTAATGTTATTTATCGTTGGAAATACAAATCAGAATCTAGTCTCTGCGTTTGAAATTGGAACGATAGAAGACAAGAATGATTGGGTTATTTCCTCTAAAATTACTAATTACTCTAACGATTTTAATGCTAAGATGGTTTTTGCTTTTGAAAATGAAACTCTTGGAATAGGTTTGTATCCATACCTTACATTCCATACTGATTTTAATGTTCCTTTCAATTTAACAGGATATCTGAATAAAGATCTTAAGAAAGAAAATGCAACATATGGAATTCAAGTTTCAGGATATCCTGGGAATATAACTCTAGGACTAAACGGGACTATCATTGTTAAAACACCTATCACTGATACTTTTTTCATAGAAATCGAAGAAGGGACTGCTGAAATAAAAGCTAATTTTTTCTCTTTTATTGGAGAAAACATTAGCTTACCAATTAACTTCAATTCAATGAAATTCACTATCAACGATCCAGATATTGCCAATATTAGTTCTATCTCACTTGAGATTGATCCTGAAATGTATCTAGAAGGATCCATCTCTCTTTCAGCTATTGTAGATGATCAAGAGCTTGAATGGAAAACCAGTGATGAGTTTTACTTTGATAGTGTTAATATTAATAAAGATATGAACGATTTTGCTTTATTTCTACAGAATATAACTTTGAACTTTCAAGATTTATCTTTGAGAATCAAGAGAATTAATACTTCAATTATTTTGGGAACTGAATTGGGTAACTTTGATTTTGACTATGATATCAATTTGCAAAATGTTGAATGGGTAGAAGGACAACAGACAGCAGGAGAGTTTCTTGTCTTTTTAATTGATACTTTGATTAATATGGATGATTTAGTAATTTTTATGACTGTTTTTAGAGCTCCAATATCTCTCTACAGTACTCTGATAGCAATAGTTCTATTTTCGTCAATAGTCTATGTAAAAAGAAAGAAAATCAAACCTAAATAATTTTTATCTATAATTTTATAAATTCACTCCTCAAATAGGTGTCAGACATAACAGGTGATTCCATGTTAAAAAAAGAACAAAACAAATCACAACTCTATCTTGATTTAGATAAGAAATGGACTGCTCATAATTATAAACCAATTCCAGTTGTTATAGAAAAAGCAAAAGGAATTTGGGTTTGGGATGTGGAAGGTAAAAAATATATGGATTGCTTGAGTGCATATTCAAGTCAGAATTTTGGACATCGAAATCCAAAGCTTGTTAAAGCACTTAAGAAACAAGCAGATAAGGTTATTTTAACATCTAGAGCTTTTTGCAACGATTCGATGGGTACTGCTGCAAAAAAACTCTGTGAATTAACTGGTTACGAATCTTTTCTCCCTATGAACACTGGTGCAGAAGCAGTTGAATCAGCTCTAAAAATTGCTAGAAAATGGGGATATGAGAAGAAAGGAGTAGATGAAAACAAAGCTGAGATAATTGTCTGTGAGAACAACTTTCATGGTAGAACTATTACAATCGTAGGGTTCTCAACTGATCCTGATGCTTTCAGTGGTTTTGGTCCCAAAACTCCAGGGTTTAAGGTTATCCCTTATGGTGATACAGAGGCTTTGAAGAAAGCTATAAACAAAAATACAGTTGCTTTCCTATTTGAACCAATCCAAGGTGAAGCTGGAGTTTTGATTCCTCCAAAAGGCTATCTTAAAGAAGCACAAAAAATCTGCAAAGAGAATAACGTCATCACAATAGTTGATGAAATACAGACTGGATTCTGTAGAACAGGAACAATCTTCGCAAGCGACCATGAAAAAGTAAAACCTGATATAGTTTTAGTAGCAAAAGCATTAGGTGGGGGAATCTTTCCAATTTCAGGTGTTTTGGCAAATTGGGATATAATGGATGTTTTAACCCCAGGTTCTCATGGGTCAACATGGGGTGGAAACAGCTTAGGAATGGCTGTTCTTGAATCAGTTTGTGATTTACTCAATGAGGAAGATTTTTCAAAACGATCAACAGAATTAGGGAAATTCTTTGTTAAGAAGTTGAAACTAATTCAGAAGAAACATTCAGAGAAAATCAAAGAAGTACGAGGAAAAGGACTATTGGTAGCAATTGAGTTAAATGAAAAAGCCAGACCCTATACAGAAGCTATGAAAAATCATCAACCAGTAGGATTGTTAGCGAAAGAAACACATGAGTTTTCAATTCGTTTTGCACCACCTTTGGTTATTACTCAAAAAGAACTTGAATGGGCATTAGAAGTTATTGAAAGAGTATTTGATGAAGTAGATTAATCTCTTACTTCATTTTTTATTGTAAATAGTATCCCTCATTGCTATCATAATTATCGATACCTAATTGTAAGAATCTGTAAGCATTTTCCAAAGAGGTTGTAAAAATCTTCCTTTCAGGTTCTCTGAATATTTTTACTTGATAGATTGTGTCGCTAATTGCAATAATAGCACCATTTCTATGAAGTAAGATAATTTCTTCTTCTTTATCAATAGGAGGTAGAATCCTCTGTATTCCCATGGTAGTAGTTCTATTATTGAGTATAAAAAGCTAGAAAGAAAAAAAGTGAAAGGGTGTAGTTATCTATGCGAAAAATGCAATATCTTCGAATAGTATAACAAAGACCAGTACCTGAAGAAGGATAATCATTATCCCTTCAAACGTGTCAAATTTTTTATCTTGAATGCACCGTTTCACAAACCATAACGAACCTGCGATTGCTGCTATTTGAAGAAGTATAAATGGATGAAGTGTAATAGAAACAAAAATTCCTAGAATCCCAAAAATCAGCAATGAAGATTGGAGAATTCCTCCCATAGCATTTCCAATTCCTACTTCAATATTATCTTTTGCGGCAGAAATTATTGCAATACCGTGTTCAGGTACCGCTCCTGCTGCCCCCAGTATTAGAGCAAATCCTATCTGACCTATACCCGATCCTCCTCCTTCCATTAATTCCATTACACCCCAAGTAAGTGTTTCACCACCAAAATAAATTCCAACAAATCCTAGAATTAAAAGAATAATAGTCAAATACACTGGTAGTCGCTCCTTAGACTCGTGATCGTTTTCTTCTTCTTTTTTAATTTCTTCAATTTCTTCTGCTTTTTCCTTTTCTTCATGATTTTTCAAGGAAATTTTGTTATTAGTATCCTTTACTACAATAACATATATTAAGTAAAATAAATAACTTGCCGCGAGTAATCCTGCAACTGGTTTAGTCAGTAATGCATCTTCTAGTTGATCTACTTGAAAATATTCAATAAAACCAAAAACGACGGTCATTAACAAAGCTACAATAGCCCATCGAATTATAGGCGCTTCTTTCTTCTCTAAATCTTCAGGAACAGCTATTTGCCCCTTATTTTTAACAGTTGAAATAAGTATAGCAATACCAAGTATCATTGCGTTGAATCCAGCTGCAGATAAAACCGTAACTACCGCAATCAGCTGCAGACCTTCAATTAAAAGTAAAATAGCTATTACTGCTTCCGGAAGGTTAGAAGCAAGACTTGATAGAATTCCAGCCACATATTCTGATAATCCTGCATATTTCGCACCACTGTTTAATCCTTCAACTGCCCATTCAGATGGACGAAAAGCTAACCATATTCCAACTACAAAACCGAAGATTATCAGAAATGTTGGAGCGTGTTCTACATCATGATAAACCACTTTTTCAAGAATAAAAAATACAGTTATGGCTGCTATCGCGATTATAGCTTCCCAAATAGTCAAGTGAAAAGAATTTTTGAATTTCTTAGCAAAATGCATATTCGATATTAATCAAGAGTCATATATAAATTAAGCGGAAATCCTATCTCAAGCAATTATTTCGCTGTTGATGTTTCCTCTGTTTTAATCTCTGCTGTACCTTCCTTAACCTCAGTCACAACATCCTCTGTATTTTTGCTACTATCTTCTTCTGAGGTTTGTTCTGCTAACAGATGTTTTCTCAAGATTTCTCTGAATTTTTCAGAAGCAATCCAGTTTTCTGAAATTTGTTTGATAATTTCATCTATTTTCATAGCTTCTTCTACAATAATTGATGTGTGAAGAGAATCAGATAATTCGGAATAACCAACTATACCTGTAAGAGGATTTCTGATTTTATCTACTAAGATATCAAAATCTTCTATGTTCTGATCTATCTGAGCAAATGCTTGCTTCATCAATTCCTCATCTTTAACTCTCTCTGTGATATCTCTAGCTGTTAATAAAACTGTAATTTCTCCTTTGAGTAGAAAGGGTGCTGCATTAATTTCAACAGGGAATGATTCTCCACTCTTTGTTACTAACTTTCTTTCAAATTTGACACTTTTCTTTTCCATAATCTCTTTGAAATACTTTGTAATATCTTCTTCAGTTAGATCCTTTACTATTTCATCTAGTCCTAATCCAATTAGATCCTCTCTAGAATATTCTAGTTTCCTGCATGCTAATTCATTGAACTCGAGAAGATTTCCGATTGATCTATCACGTGGAACACTCACTATTGCGATAATATCACCTGAATTATGAAAGACTTGTCTATATCTTTCCTCACTTTCTTGAATTTCCTTCTCAGCTCTTCTCCTATCAGTGATATTCCTTGCTATTGTTAAAACAACCTCCTCATCCCATAACTCAAATATGTGAGAGCTGATTTCAACAGGTATTCTCTTATCATTTTTTCCAAGAAGAACCGTCTCAAAAGTTCCATAACCCTTATCGTAGATTTCTCTAATAATTTCCTTATTTGCATCCTTTTGTTCAGGAGCTGTAATATCTATTGATCTTAACTCTAAAATCTCTTCCTTTGTGTATTCCAACCATATACATGCTATATCATTTACTTCAATGAATTTGCTTGTTTCATCTTCTTTAATTAATTTAGTTAGGAAGAATGCATCATTTGCTTTGTGGAATATTTGCCTGAATTTTTCTTCACTTTCTTCTATTTCTTTTTGAGATTTCTTTCTCTCTGTAATATCTCTAGCAACAGAAAGTATAACCACTTGGTCTTTTAATAAAAATAACTGTGAACTGAACTCTACTGGCTTGGAAGATCCGTTCTTATGTACTATCGTCCCTTCAAAAGTTGTTGAACCTGTGGAAAGTAGTTCTTTTCCAATATTTTTGGTATGATTGACTAAACCAGGCCATTTTATATCTGCTGGCTTCATTGTTAATAATTTTTCTCGATCATAACCTGTCCATGCAGATGCAACACTATTTACTTCAATGAAATTTCCAAGTTTTCCATCCCTTGTTAATTTATGTATGAATATTGCATCATTACCACTATGAAAGATTTGTCTAAATTTCTCCTCACTATCTTGAATAGATTTTTCAGCTTTTAGTTTTTCTGAAATATCTCGAACAACAGCTATGAAACCATTAGGATTGCCTTCTGAATCTAAAATTACTGATGCATTGGTCTCTACTGGTGTTCTTGAACCATCCTTATCGACAATATGAAATTGTTTATTTCTCACATACCCACTTGTTAAAATTGCTTTAAAACCATTCTGAGCTCTCATCAAGTCTTCTTGGGCAATGAATTGGAATGTATTCTCATTCATCAGCTTATCAATGCTTTCTACACCATACAGTTTTGCTGCTTGATAGTTAGCATAAGTTATGTCCCCGTTTAAGTCTGCAGCAATAAGTGCATCTGGAATTGTTTCAAATAGTTTTCTAAATCTTTCTTCACTTTCTTTCATTTCTTGCTGAGAAATTAATCTTTCTGTGATATCTCTAGCAGTAGTAAGTATTACTCTCTCTCCTTTTAGCACAAACATGCTGGAATTATATTCTACGTTTCTTAAATACCCATCTTTATTTTGAATGAAGCCATCATATGTTAAAAATCCCATAGATTGAAGTTTCTTACTAATATCGTCATCATGGGCAGCATTTTCAAATACTAATTCAGGTGGTGAAATCTTAAGTAGTACTTCTCGAGAATAACCTGTCCACTCACAACCTATATCATTTACTTCAATAAAATTCCCTGGTTTTCCATCAGATGATAATGAATGAATAAATATTGCATCAGAAGAGTTTTGGAATATTTGTCTGAATTTTTCTTCCCTATCAATCAGCTCTTCATCAGCTTTCTTCTTTTCAGTTATATCCCTAATAATAGCTATACTTACGGTATCTTCACCAAGTGTAAAAAGATGAGCACTGATTTCTACAAGAATGAGATTCCCATCTTTTGTTCTGTGATTCCTTTCAAATGTAAGTCTTTTCTCCTCGAGTAGATTATTTATAAATTCTAAAGTTTCCTCTTCACCAGTAATATTAAAATCTGCAGGCTTCATTTCGAAGAATTCTTCTCGAGTGTATCCATACATCCTAGATGCGATTTCGTTTGCTTCAATGATTTTAATGAATTTACCCTCAGTATCTCTTGTGACAACAAAAATTCCATCATTAGTGTTATGGAAAATTTGTTTGAATCTTTCTTCGCTTTTAGCAAGATCTTTCATTTTTTGTTTGCTTTCAGTTATATCACTTGCCAATTCTGCCATACCAATCAGAGTACCATCTTCTCCATATACGGGATATCCTCGTATGTTCCAAACTTTATCATCTGGTGTAACAACTTCTGCACTTTGTTCTTGCCTTGTTTCTTTTGCTTTTAACACAGGACAGTTTGAACAGGGGGTATCTGATTGATACCATAATTCATAACAGATTTCCCCTACCATACTCTCTGGTATTTCTCCAACAGAATCACTTGCAGCTTTGTTTGTCCATATAATTCGAAGATCTGTATCATAGAAAATTATCTGTTCAGATAGAAAATCTAGAAATCTTGATTTTTTAAATTCAGATGCAAGAACCTTAACTTCTTTACTCTTCTCCTTTGTTAAATCATGAGTAAGAACTAGGAAACCTTCCATCTGTTTGCTATCTTCTGAAGCATAATAATTATTACGAATATATTTTCTTACACCGTTTTTTGTTTCTATCCAAAACTCAATAATCTTGGGATGGATTTCTTGTTCTGATAATTTTATCTCGATATTTCTCAATCTTTCCTTTTCTTCATTTGTAGAAAGGAAAATAAATGATTTTTCTATTATTTCCTCTTCAGAGTAATCTGTAAGATGTAAGAATTTTTCATTCACGAATTTTATCTTATTATCAATAAGAAAGGTTATGCCAATATTGGCTTTATCTAATATGCCCCCCATAGCCTCTTCTATCATTTAATTCACTTTAGAGATATTGATTGCCCCAGAGTAAGAACAGCTTTTTTCCTACATTTGAACCCTATTTGACCTTTTTTTGAATATAGGAAGTATGATTGTTCTCCTATTACAATAATTAAAGAATATTAATAATATTACCATAGTCCTAGCTCATCAAAAAAAAGAGTCATATCTGAATCCGTTTGCCTCTATTATCGAAGACATAGATATGGTCGCTATGAATGACTATAGAAAGTGCTTCCTTCTTTTTGAACTCTTTTTTCGTTTTCGTAACAAAGAAGAGCTGATGATTAAGATGTTTTAACGTTATTATATGTTGATCTAGAACCTTTTCTGTATCCTCAATTTTGCAATCTATCAGAATCATCTCTTTATCTACAGGTTTTTTCGGATCATATTCTCTAATATATTCAGCTCGAAAACCTATGTCACCTTTTGTGACTTTACGGGTTGAAATTATATCTAGAATGTTTTTTGGAACCTCTATCTTTTCTTCATTGTTATAATATAGATCTCCATCTTTGAATTTAAAAGGAATAAAATTCATAGGATAATTACCAATAAATTGAGCTGTAAACTTGTTGATTGGATTATAGTAAAGATCATCTGGAGTACCAAATTGCTCTATTTTTCCCTCATTTAATAGAGCAATTAAATTTCCTAATGCCATAGCTTCTGATTGATCATGTGTGACATATACAGTAGTTTTCTTGAGTAATTTATGCAGTCTTCTTATCCATGTTCTCATTTCATAGCGTAATCTTGCATCTATATTACTCAAGGGTTCATCAAATAGGAATATTACCGGTTCTCGAATTATTTCTCTACCTATTGCAACCCGTTGCTGCTCCCCTCCTGATAATTGTGAGGGGTATTTGTTTCTGTGTTCTTCTAAATGTAGTAGTTTCAGTATTTCTTCAATTTTCTTGCTAATCTCTTCATCTGTGTATGTTCTGCTTTTGAACAATTTTCCTTCCTTTATGCTTTCTAGAGGAAATCGAATATTCTCTTCCACAGTCATATGTGGAAATAAAGTATATTTCTGGAAAACCATAGCAATGTTTCTTTTATTGGCAGGTAAATCTGTCATATCGTTTTGACCAAAAAATACTTTTCCTGAAGTAGGATAAAGAAGTCCTGCAATAATCCTTAAAAGAGTAGTTTTTCCACTTCCAGAAGGTCCTAAAATTACTGTAAAACTACCTTCCGGAATGACCATTTTAATGCCATCAATTGCCTTTTTTTCCTCATACTTTTTTGTAACTTCCCTTATTTCGATTTTCATTTAGATTTCTCCCATTTCAATTGAACTATCAAAACCTTTGAGTAAATAATTTCTTAAAAAGATAAAAATAATCAAAAGTGGAATAATAACTAGAATAGATGCTGCAGCGAATAAACCCCATTCAGGAGTACTTGCTTCAATTGAACCAACAAATGTGAATAATTTTATTGGTAATGTGTACTTTGATGAAGATTGAAGCAAAACAAAAGCAAGTAGGAAACCATTCCAAGCTGCAAGAAAATTAAGTAAAAATGTTATTGCTAAAGCTGGTCCAGAAAGAGGAAGGATTATTTTACGAATTGTTCTTAAAGCGGGATTTCCCATTATTTGTGAGGCTTCATCCAGCTCTTTTGGAATAGAATCAATGTACCCTTTAATGATCCATAATGCTATCGGGATTGTATGAGTACTATAAGCAAGAATCACTCCAAAATAAGTATCTATTAATCCTAAATTAAACATAATGAGATAGAAAGGTATTAGCGTTAATATCCCAGTAAATATCTTTAAAACGAAAACTCCAACCATCAGCTCCTTTTTAGCTTTGAAGTTATATCGTGAAAAAGAATAACCTGCTAGCGTCGTAATAAGTACGCATATACCTGCAGAACCTAGCGCAACTAATAAAGAGTTTCCGAAATTCAGATAAATCTCTTCTTGTGTAAATAGAAGGCGAAAATTATCTAAAGTAGGATTCTTGGGAATGAAGGAAGTGGGAACTATTTGATTACCAGAAGCAAAAGCTATCCAGATTATGTTCCATATAGGAATGAAAGTTATAGTAATTACAAACAATAGCAATAATGAGCTGTTATTTGGAAGTGATAGAAACCTTAAAATCTTCTTTCCAAATGAATTCTTCGTCATTACAGAATTCTGGTTTACTCCTACTTTTGCATAGTTAATGATAAAAATTATTGAAAATAAGATTTGACTAATCGTCCACCCAATAGGAGGAGAACTAAAAATCAATCCTAAATGAAGAGGAATTTGCAGAATAATAGAGATTTTCAGCATTCTATTTGAGAAGAATGAGAAACTGAGACTCACAAGAAAGATAGTAAAAACACTCCACATGATCCATGATTTGTTTTTCAAAATTATGTTAAACAGAAGTAAGAATAGCGTTTGAAGTGAGAAGATTACATGTAATGTTTGCATATCAACTAGAAATCTATCAATTTGTTTTAGTGAATTCGTAACCATAAATTTGAAAGATCTGACTCTACTCCTAATATTCCGTAAAATTTCACTCCTAGAGTACTGGATAGATTTTTTGTTTATGCCTGAAAGAATGAATAATTCAAAAAACACTATGAAAATATTCCAATTAAAAGCGAACCACATTTGTAGTACAAAGAACTGTGAAACAGAAATTACTAAATCAAGTATGATAAGAAGTTTAAACAAATTATAGATTTTTTCTCTGTAGAAAATCAAAATTATTGAAGTTAGAAAATAGAAAGAACCAATAAAATAATTTAAAGTACTGCTGTAATGAATTCCGAAGTATCTAAAACCTGTGATACCTGCTAAAATGTATCCTAAAGCTTGTAATAATCCTAAAACAGGAAGAAAATTCTTTGTTCTTGAAGGAAGTTTCTTTTTAGTGGGTTGATATGTACTCTGTGTTCCTCTTGACATTTTAATCCAAATAAGAACAAAAAATAGTGTCAACAAACTCATTATTGTCGAGTAAGCTGCTGCAATTCCTACCTCTCTCTTATGATAGAACATATAAAATGTGAATGTACTGAATAAATCCGTAGCTCCAATAACTCCCGCATCACTTGTTCCATAAGATAAAAGCGGATAACCTTTCGTAAGAAAGAATGCTACATTAAAACTACCGAATGTTTTGATAATTTCTAGAATAATTGCAGGAATGATAATAGGTTTAATTAGAGGAACGACTATTTTCCTAATTTTTGTTCCTTCTCCAATCTGATCAATTTCTGCTAAATCATTTAATTCTCTTGGTATAGAACTCATACCTCCTAGGAAAAGAGTTGTTATTAGAGGAATTGAATCCCACACTTCCACAAAACATGCGATTATCAAAGTAACATATGGTTGGGAGACAAGATTAACTTTCGTTCCAAAAAGCATATTGAAGAATGAATCTCCCGAGTTACCTTGAATGAATGTACGCCAGGATAGTATTTTGATATAGGAAGGTATGGCCCAAGGAAGGTAAAGAAACAAATACCATAGTTTCTTTCTTTTTACTTTAAAATGAATTAAATATGCTATTAAGAATCCTAGGAGAATCTTTGCAATTATAATCAATGTTGTCCATACTAAAGTAGTTGTGAATGCAATTGGCATCTGAGGATTTTCTGCAACATTTGCATAGTTTTGAAACCAATTGAATTTTGGTATCTCTCCTCTTTTTAAATTGTAGGACGTGAATGATAGAATTACACCATAAATTATTGGATAGATCTCAAGTAAAACCAGTGCAAATAGAGCTGGAAAGATGAAAATATAAGCGATACGATTAAACGGAACATCCTTTCTAGCAACTATGTAGAATATAACTATGAAAATTACAACGATAAAAAGAAGAGATAATATTGTTGCCCTCCTAGAATATTCAAGTGCATCTTCGGTACTTAATTTTGTTTCAATGAATGTAGAGTTCCAATACAATTCCTCAGTAGCAGAATAAATTACTTGATTTCCTTCTTCTTGAATTAGAGAAGAATTAGATAGATAAAGGAATATTGTATAAAACGATGAAGGCTGTAATCCAGTGATTCTAGTTTGTATTGTTTCTGCTGTATTTTCTACTATGTATGAAGTAAAATTGGTTGTAAAGATTTTCTGAGCAGAATGCAATGATCCAGAAGAACTGTAATTAACTAGTGAAAAACTGTTTGTTGTTGTTTCAATAGAACTATTGAATAGAATCATAGTCCAAGTACTTTCTTCTTCAGAATTATTACTCAATAGAGATATTCTAAAACTATTGAAGTTATGAATTACAGGGATAGACCAATTAACAGAAATGGACCGATCTCTTATTTCAACAATTTCGGTTTCTTCTGCTTGAGCTGAAACCTGCATTAAAGCAAGTTTGTTATCTTGAATTATGTTTAATGAAAGGAATATTGTGAATACAATTAAACAAAACAAAATTGCTTTACGATTCAACGTTCTCATAAAATCAACTTCTAGTATTAGCATTTATTCCAGCTTGAGCTTCATCCAAAGCTGCTTGAATATCTTGATGATCGTATAAAATAAACTGTAAAGCTGCTCTCATATAATCACTATAAAAATTATATATTGGATCTAAAGGATAATACTGACTGAACTCAATCTGATTAATCTGAGTTTTTATCACTGTATTATCTGCAACAGAAGGGGAATTTATCAATTCAAACAGTGTTGGTACCTTGTATTCAAATTGGATTAAGTCTTCTTGAGTTTCTTTTGCAGTAAGAAAAGATATTATTTCGTAGCATAAACTTGAATTTTTAGCATCTTTTGAAATCCCCCACCCTTTGATTTCAACCATTGGGGTTATCCTTTTATTCGTAGAAGAGATAATTGGGAGTACTTCCAAACCATAGTTTATATCTAATGTATCTAGAGTAGGAGTATACCATCCACCATAAATTAACATAGCTCCTTTGTGTGCTATAAATGCTTGAGTAGCAGAATTACTACTATCATCATAGTCTACACATCTATGAAAATATTTCAAATCGTAAATGAATTCCATAGCATTGACTGAAGCTGTATCATTTACAACAATCTGACCATTTTGATAAAGAGATCCATGATCAAACCCATATTGAAAAGAAGGCCACATATAAGGAGATAAAGTGCTCCACACCAAGCCATAAATCTGGTTTTCTGATCTGTCTGTTAACTGAACTGCTGCATATATCAAATCAATATCTGTCCAATTAGAGTTTGGATAAGAAAGCCCTGCCTGGTCAAATAAACCCTTATTATAGAATAGTAAAATAGAATCATACCAGAGAGGTAATCCCCAAAGTTCATTCTCATAACTAAGTCCATCTATTGCAGATGGAAGGAACTCCGCTTCTTTTTGTGGTGTTAGAAATGGAGTTAAGGGTAGAATATATCCCAAACCAGCTAATTCACCGAACCACGAACCCTTTGCAAGAAAGATATCTGGAGATTCTCCCGTTTGCGCTACACTGATAAATTTATCCAACCATCCCGAGGATGGTTGTTCTTGAAGAATGATTTTTACTCTAGGATTAAGATTCTCGTATTCTAAAACTCTCTCCTTAATTACATCAATACCTTCATAGGTATACCAAATTTCTATTTCAGATTCATCTGATCTGTTATAGAAACTTAAGAAGAAAATAGGTACTACTATTCCAATTACTAATACGGCTATAAGAGTAATTTTGAGATACTTAGAAACCATTGGATGCACCTAATAAGAAAATCATCTTCTTATGTATTTTGGATTGAACGCTTGAGATTAGTTTTTAATAGTTCATTAAAAATACTTATATCAAACTTAGATTGATGACCTAACAATGATAAATAAACAGAGGACTGTTTTTATTGGTTCTATTTTTGTAGTGCTTATTTCAGGAACAATCATTGGAGTTTACTTTGGAGTTTTTCATGAGAAACAAACAGGAGACACTGATATAATTTTCACAATTCAGAGTGCAATAACTACAAAAAAATATACTATGACTGAATTGATGGAGTTAGAATCTGTAGAAGGTTATGGTGGGTACAAGAAGGCTACTGGAACAATAGTGGGATCTTCTCTGTATGAAGGAGTATCCCTGGATGTATTATTAGATGAAGTAGGAGGAATATCCTCAGATGAGGATCTAAAAGCAATAGCAAGTGATGGATGGACTGTTACTTACACTTCACAAATGATAAGCGGAAATGTTGTTGCATATGATAATGAAACAGGGGATAATCAAGGTATAAAAAAATTTCAAATATTGCTTGCTTATGAAGTAGCTGGTTCAAATATACCAAGTGACGATGGTCCATTAAGGATAGCGTTCATTTCAGAAGAAGGATATTTAACAGATGGAAATCTCTGGGCAAAGAAAGTTCAAACAGTGGAAATTAGAGAAGTTGTAAACATGTGGTCCGTCTATCTTTATGGTTTAACAAATGATAGTATTGATCGTTCATCATTTGAAGCAGCTTTGTGTTCTGGTGAAGAAAATCATAGTATATTTTTCGTTTTACAGGAAGGGACACGCAATAATACCTATCAAGGAATCCCTCTATGGATAATAATCTCACTCATAGATGGAGAGTTGGAAGATAGTACTCATTACACTTTCAATGATACTTTAGCATTTCAAGGATATGATATTATTCTGAAGAACAATGAAGAGCAAATTATTCTAGATAGTTATGATATTGCAAGAAACAATAGCTATATCCTAACTGCGAAAAGAAATTCTGTTTTCTTAGAAAGTAATGAAGCTCCCTTAAGAATAGTTGGGTCATCTTTAACCAGCTCTCAGATGATTTATGGTATAATCGAGATCTGGATTGATTTATAGAAAACCTAACTTAAGAATTTAACTTAAATAATCAAATCTATCTAACTACAAGAAGATAAAGTTAATAATGTTATATTTAAAAATCGAATAAGATTTCAGACAGAAACCATTTACAGTTTATATAATCAACGATAATATAATTGATAGGAATTGAATAGAATATGGTCACAAGTACTGATCCTGGAATTAACTCCGGAGAATTCTTTGATCCAATTATGGCAAAATATGATAAAAGAAGTCATTTCAGATGGATTCTAAGTCATATAACGGCATATAAAGGTCTATTAGTTGCTTTCATCATCCTATCTACAGCATCAACTGCTATCAGTACTATAAACCCTATTCTTATGGGAAATAATTTAGTGAATGAAATAATTGCATCAAATTGGAGTCAAGTTAGATTCTTTGCTTTCATAATTCTTGGTTTAACAATTATCAATGGATTAGTTGGATTTGCAAATAGTATAGTTATAGAGGTTGCATCTCAAAAAGTTGAACGAGATATCAGAGATGAGTATTATGCTTCAATGCTATCAAAAAGCATGACGTTCCATGATACTGTCAAAGCTGGAGACGTAATGGCAAGGGCTACATTCGATACAAGAATGGTAAATTTTCTTATAAATCCATGTATGCATTTGTTATATCTAGCATTCATTCAAATCCTCTTTGCTATGGGAGGTATGCTTCTTATTGATCCCTTCTGGAAAGGCATTCCTGTTCTACTTCTTATCCCAGTAGCCATAGCACTTCCAATATTCTTTCTAGCTAGAAGATTTTTCAAATCTGTTGGGCCAATTTCAATGGAAATACAAGAGTCTTATTCTAGTTTATCTTCATATCTTCAAGAAAAACTACTAGGAATAAGTGTTGTTAAGACTTTCGCAAGAGATGAACATGAAAGATATCTATTTAGAGAGAAAAATGATACTTTATCTAATCAAATTATCACACGAGGGCGGTTAAGATCAAGATACTTTCCTGCACTAATTGTGGGAATTAGTGTTGGTTTCTCAATAGTTTATGGTGTCATACTAATTCAAGCAGGGATATTCAATATTGGTCAATTGTTCTCCTATGTAATGCTGATCTCAAATTTCTTCTTTCCAGTTTGGGTTTTATCATGGAGTTTAGTTCTTACTCAAATGGGAATAGCTGGAGCAAAAAGGATTACAAGTATTCTCGCAAAACAAACAGTACTTCCAGTAGCAAGCAATCCAAAAGAGTTAGACAAAATCCGAGGTAATATTGATTTTAAGAATGTTAACTTTTCTTATGATGGTAAAACTAAAGTTGTTAACAATGTATCCTTTAGTATTTCTGCTGGAAACCGGGTGGCAATTGTAGGACCTGCTGGCTCAGGAAAAACTACAGTTATGAAATTGCTTACACGATTATATGATGTTGATAATGGTCAAATTCTCTTAGATGGGGAAGATACCAAAGAATTAACATTAGAACGAATAAGAAAAAGCATTGGAGTCATTGAACAAGACGTAGTACTTTTCTCTGGATCTGTTAAGCAGAATATTTCTTATGGTAATCCAGAAGCTAAAGATGAGGAGATTATTGAAGCAGCTAAGATGGCTCAAGCTCATGATTTTATAATGAACTTTGATAAACAATATGATACAGTTGTAGGTGAGAGAGGTATGACTCTTTCAGGAGGGCAAAAACAAAGAATAGCAATTGCTAGAATGATTTTATCAAATCCTGAGGTTTTAGTATTCGACGATGCAACTTCTAGTGTAGATAGTGAAACCGAAGATGATATTCAAACTGCTATAAATAGAGTTTTACAAAACAGAACAAGTTTTGTGATAACTCATAGATTGAGTACAATCAGACATTCTGATATCATAATTGTAATGAAACAAGGCGCTATAATTGCCAAAGGAAAACACGAAGAATTGCTAAAAACTTCAATCGATTACTGGAGAGTTTTTGCAAGGTTCTCAGAAATTCGAGAAAGATTCGAAAAACCAATGGAAGGAATGGGGGATTAGAATGGGTTTCATAGATGATATACCAGACGAGAAATATGACAGAAAATATGGTGATCTCTATTTGTTTAAGAGATTATTTACATATATGGGCCAAAAGGATCTCCCAACTTTCACAAAACTAATTCTATGGTTGTTTGTTACTACAAGTTCAAATGTAGGTATTCCCTATCTCATTAAATTCGTTATTGAACTAGTAGAAGCTGGTAGAATTGATTATCTTATTTATCTCTTATCTTCCTGTGTAGCTTTATTCTATGCTATTAATTGGTTAGGGCAATATCGAAGTATGTATTTACTAGCAACATTATCTGGTAACATGTTGAGAGAAGTTCGAAAGGATTGTTATGATACTCTACTTCTTCAAGACATGGCTTTTTATGATGAAAATAAGAGTGGAAAGCTAGTTAGTAGAGTAACCTCTGATACAGATACCATAGGGAATATGGTTCAAATTACTACATCATTTCTGATTAACATTTTAGTTATGATAGTCATTCTAGTACTTCTATTAGTCACTGATTCTATCCTAGCGCTAATCGCAATATCTGTTCTTCCTCCTCTTTTTGCAGTAGCTATGGGTGCAAGATTAGTAGCACGTTCCACATCAAAGAAATGGAGGAAAACTATAGCAATACTCAACGCTAATGTTGCTGAATCTATTTCTGGAATTGAAGTAACAAAATCTTTTAGTCAAGAGAAAGAAGGTTTTACTAGATTCAAAGAGATAAATATGAATAATTATAGAGCAGCATTGAATAGGGCCGTAGGAATCAGTATTTATTTTCCATTCGTGGAGATGCTCTTTGGGATAGGAACTTTTCTTATACTTTATTATGGAGGGTACTGGACCCTGGTTACCGCTAGAATAGATATTGCTACGTTAATATTCTTCATCTTAATGCTCAATCGCTTCTTCTTCCCTCTTATGCAGATAACTCAGTTCTTTAATCAATTTGAAGCAGGATTAGCAGCAGTCGAAAGAATTTTCAGTTTAATGGATAGTGAACCGCAAGTCAAAGAAGATTCAGAACCTATACCTGTTGAGAAAATTGAAGGAAGAATAGATTTCAATAATATGACATTCTTTTATCTTCCGAATGAACCTTTGTACAAAGATTTCGATCTTACTATACCCGCTGGTGAAACATGTGCAATCGTTGGAAAAACTGGTGGTGGTAAAACTACATTAGTATCCTTATTAACAAGATTTTATGATGTGAAAGATGGAAAAATCTCAATTGATGGGGAAGATATACGAAAATTAAAACTCGATGAATACAGAAATCATATCGGTATAGTTTTACAAGACAACATTCTATTCTCTGGTACAATTGAAGACAACATTAGATATGGAAAACTCGATGCAACAAGAGAAGAGATTCTTGAAGCAGCTAATGCTGTTTATGCATCAGAATTTATCAGTACTCTTCCTCAAGGTCTGGATACTGAAGTAGGCGAAAAAGGTACCAAATTATCCGAAGGACAAAAACAGCTGGTTGCTTTTGCTCGAGCTCTTCTATCTGATCCAAAGATCCTTATTCTCGATGAAGCAACAAGTGCAATAGATGCATATACTGAATCTCTTATTCAAGAAGGTCTCAAAGTTTTACTTAAAGGAAGAACAGCTATAATTATTGCTCACAGATTAACAACTGTAGAAAATGCTGACAGAATCATACTAATTGACGAAGCTAAAATACAAGAGGAAGGAACACATCAAGAACTCATGAAACGCAAGGGAAAATATTGGCAGCTCTATGATATGTACTTCAGACACCAATCATTGGATTATGTAGAACATGCCGCTAAATTAGTTTAGATTTTCCTCTTCTTTTATAGAAATATGATATTATTAATAGTGGATTTGATTTTTTAAGAATAATATATTGAAGGTAAGCTGAAAAACTTTCAACCTGTTTTTATGTATTTATTCTGAAATACCATCGCTATCTCCCACCATAGAGTCTCAAGCGTTTAAAACTATCTTTCAATTTCTAGTTAGTGAAAAAGATACATGAATCTCTCCATGAAATATAGAAAGATTTGATTATAATTACTAGTAAAAAAGAAATCATTTGCATGGCCAGCGAAAGGCATATACAATAATGCGCAATTAGTATTTCCTACTGATAAATATGAATTTAGTAAATCTTCAGAGATTTCTGGTTCTACTAATCCATCTTGCTTGCCTTGGAAAATTAAGCAAGGCGGACTATCCGTTTCCACTAGCAATGCAGGATTCTGAAAAACATTTATCTCATCATGCATTCGGTTTGCAGGATAATAAGGAACTAATCCTCTAATATTTAATGCTGGACTAAAGATGTCGGAATATACACCACTATCTAATCCCAATGCAGTTGCACAAGCTAATTGACCACCTGCTGAACCTCCTGAAACAAAAACTGAATCTAGATTTGCATTATAGTCTGATGCATGAGAAGCTAAGAAATAAGTGAAATTACCTATATGCCTGATTAAATCCTCCTTTGTGAAATCTCCTTTTACATATTCAGGAGTAAATGGATTTGACCCTCTACTATCAAATAATCCATATTGAATATCAAAAACTGCATATCCTTCAGCAGCAAAATACTTATTCATTTGCATCATGTTGGTTAACCCTTTATCACTAAAAGACCATCCTCCACCGTGGATTCTTATTAAGATAGAATTTTCACCTGGAAGACCTGAACCTCCATTAGTGGGAAGATATGCATCAAAATGCAATAGGATATTTTTGTCAACTTCAAAGCTGCTTTCAGAACCATTGAAATAGAGTACGTCTCTAATTATAGTACAATCTTTAGGCTTAGTTCCTAAGAAATACTGCGTTATATGATAAGGCTTTTTGAGAAAGAATTTTTCAATTTCTAACGGAATAGTTGTTTCCCAGTTCCCCCCAAAAACGGGATTAAAAGCTTCATCAAAATTCTGTTTGTTTTGATTAACTGTGCTTGGTATTGCTATGGAAGGAAATAAACTGACTGATGTGACCATCAACCCAAGGATCATAGCTGCATAGAATTGAATAGAATTTGCTTTTCCGATGCTTCTAAGTAATAAAGCTGACATACTTGCAAAAATGATGAACCAAGTTAAACTTAAATGAGCTACCCCAATTCCAAGAAGACCTAACATCGAATTTGTTCCTCCTATAATCATAGAAAGAGAAGTCAAAATACCTAGTCCTAGAAATAATAGACTAATGATAATCGAAGTGATTCTTAGATTTTTCCGTTTGCAGTTTTGAATTTGTTCACCTTTAATTTGTTGATTGGTTTTTATCCATATTTTCTCGTCCTTTCTATTGTTAACTATGATAATGGATATCACCATACATAAAACAAACAAGCCAAAAAAACCAATAAAAACCATCAAATAGGAACCGATATTGTCAATTAGTCTATTTGAATATGTAACAGATACAAGCATATTCCCGAAACTCATTAAAAGTGCTGCTATGGGAGAAAAAAGCAGGTAGACATAACTAAGTATGCTAATTTTCTTCCCAAAAGAAGATTCTTTGTTGATATATCTTCCTGCGAGATATATATATGTGTAATTAAATACAAGAGTTACAAGAAGAAAAGCACCAAAGAAAATCCATAGTGTTGTCCGATTAGGAAAAAAGAAATAGATGAAACCAAAAATTATTGAAATCGAATTCATGAACAATGAACTATAATTTAGAATAGACATTCTTTGGGTAAATCGAAGATTCATCTGCTCACCCGCTCTTAATATGTTTCTTTGTACTATCTATTTACTTCCATTCCTAGAACTTTAGCTTCTAACTCGTTAAATGCTACAATTAGCTCATCCAATTTCTGTACAATGAAATTCACATATAATGCTAATCCCTCTACATTGATTGACGAAAGATCATCAAGTTCATATTTATCCTCTCGAAATTCTCCAACTGGCATGATTATCAACTAAATATCTTGTCAAATAAGTATAAAAAGATAAGCTTTATTCTTGTGAATTTCAAATAGATTTACTGCTAGAAAGCTTTCAAACCATGCTACTCATATATCTAAATTCTCTCTAAAATCTTTGCCTTTGTATTTCATGATCTCACTTATATCAGATAGAATATCTTTGTCAAGTGTAACCCCTGGATACTTATCAAGAAATTTCTTAACTTGTTCATTTGCTCTATCTCCTATTGTTTTCCTTCCTTTATTTATCCATTCTTCAGTTGTAGCTCTATCTATCACTTGACTTGGAATATATTGTTCTTCTCTAAACCATTTTAGAGTATGATCATGAGATAGTAGATGTGTTCTTTCTTCTAAATCTATTAACAGATTTTTTGCTATTGGTTCATCGCGTTGAATAATCCCTTTGATGAATTTGTAAGTCATTCCACAAATTTCATTGTCTATAATTACTTTTTGGATGCTTTGTGTGGTTTCAAAATCAATCATGCCTGCACCTGAAATCATGTTTATACCTTTAATTCCTGCGAGTAAGGTTCCCATTCCTGATTCAAGACCAGATTGTGCGTCTAGTATTTTTGCATCTGACATTCCAAGATACGCATGTGTTGGAAGATTGAGATATTTGCCAATTTCAGCATAACCCAAATCAATCATCATAGTATCTATTGATCCCATGGGAGTAGTCCCTTTTCTCATATCAAAAGCTGCGGGAGATCCTCCCCAGATGACCGGAGTTCCAGGGGATACAAGTTGGGTTATTACTAAGCCGGCTAAAGTCTCAGCTGCATGTTGAACAATTGCTCCTAGTAATGTTACGGGAGCATTCGCACCTGTCATAGGCATTGATACGAATTCTGAAGGTATTCCATATTTCGCACAATCAATTATGCTTTGGCAAGTTAAATCACTCCATTTTAATGGTGGTGATGGACATGCATCAAAAATTGCAAGAGGTTTGTTTCTTAACTCCTTTTTATCTCCTCGGACAGCAATAAGCATGTCTTTCATAATTTCAAATGATTCTTTAGCAAAAGTCCCAGTAACAATAGGTTTTTTGGAATAAATCAATGCAAGATAGAGACGGTATCTATCACCCACCTCTTCAGGAACATCCGAACAAATAATTGCAGTACTCTGAGCTTGAATATGTTCTAGTTGTTCCACTACTTTTGTAAAATCTACAAAATCCTTGGTTACTGCTGTTCTTATTTTCTTAGTCTCTGGATCTAAAACATTCAACGCTGCTGAACCTGGATCAAAACAAATATTATCTCCTTCTAGCTTGGTAACTTCCTTACCCTCTCTATCAAAAAGAGTGATTGACGATGGAGCGGATTGTAAAGATTTCTTAACTAAATCTGGAGGAAGTTTAACTCTCCTCTTTTCAACATCAACATTTAATCCTGCTTCTTGGAGAATCTCTAGAGCCTCTTGATTCTCTACGAAGAATCCAATCTCTTCAAGTATCTCCATTGCTTCAACAAAGACTTTTTCTTTGATATCATCTTCAAGAATACTGATATTAGGTCTCATATATATATCACATTAACTTAGATAAGTCATTTGAATATCGCATTTTACTTATAAAATCTTTTTTGAAAAAACTAGTAGATTAATTTTAATAGAGACATGATAGATGTAAAATTGATAGAAACATGTATGAAGTTAATCAGGGAATTATAGACTGGTTATTAGAAGAAAACAATCCTCCAGTAAAATATCTTACACAAACCAAAATATTGGTATTGAATGAACAAAATTCTGAGGTTCAAGAAACAAAAAGTAAGATAAATACATATCAACCAATTCAAACAATTTTGAAAAACCAAAAAGAGAATACTTATTGGTTTGAAAAAGGAAAAGACAAGAATTATAAGAAATATCTGGGGACTTTTTGGCAAATTTTCTTTCTTTACGAACTAAATTCATTGAAAAACAATCAGATTGAGAATGCTGTTGAACATCTCTTTTCTACAGGGCAAGCTCCTAATGGTGGATTTTCGGTGTTTGGGACTAACAGTGGAGTAATCACCTGCTTGACTTCAAATATCCTTAGAGCATTGTTATTTTTTAATTACTGGGAAGATGAAAGAACAAAAAGAGCTTTGGAGTATCTACTATCAACTTTTGTAGATAATGATGGATACATTCGTTGCAGAACATTGAGTTTAATTGAAGGATGTTATATGACGATTCCAAAGATTCTGCATGTATTCGGTGCGATACCTGTGAAAGATCGAACATCTAGAATTCAAAAAGGGATAGACTATTGTATCAAAATTCTTCTTAAGAATCAAATCTACAAATATGTTCCAGATAGGAATAGAGATTGGATGAAAATAATACAAGAAAGAAAATTGAAAGGTAGTGATTTGGAAGATGAAAGAAGAAAGTTCAAGAACAAATATCCTGCAATGAAAAATATTGCAAAAGCTGGGTGGACAAAATTCGGTTTTCCTCTTAACTATAATTCTGATGTACTTGATGCAATGAGTTCTTTAGTTTCCATAAACCTTGAATATACAGAAGAATTGAGCTCAGCTCTCGAGTTAATAAAAACGAAAAATGTTGAAGGAACATGGATTAAAGAAAAACAGTATAATTCACCAATGTACACTCAAATTGAGTCTTATAAGAAACCAAGTAAGTGGATAACCTTACAAGCATTAGTCGTTTTGAAACACTTTGAAGGTATTAGAATAATTTAAATCAGCTTTACTCTCTTCTGTAAGCACAATTAACTAAATCGCAAGTTTCACAGCTTCTTATTCCAAGCTCTTTATCGATCTCTTCTCCGATGTTAATTGCAAAAGAAACAGATTTTATTGGTTTCATCATCATTGATACACTTAATGTAACATCAACTACTTCTGTAGGTAATAATTGAAAGATTAGTTGTTGTCCTTCCTCCAGATTCCATTGACAATAACCAGGACTAAACCTACAAGTTGCTTCCTTATCTTTAAACTCATTCTCAATTTCTTCTAAGATTTTCTGATTTACTATCGCTGCTGTCTCTTCTGCTGCGTGAGAAGCAATTGCATCCAATATAACTCCTTCAGCCAATCCTCCGCCATTTATAGTTCTTGAAACCTTTTCTTCTAATTCTCTTCCGATAGTACAAACTGCAAAAACAGTTTTTTCAGCTTTACTAAAAAGAAATCTAGGTTTCAACTCTTTACTGTCGAAAAACTCGAAAACACCTCTAGGGTGTATTAATTCGAGAGCTATTTCTTTCATACTTTTTACATCATCAAGCATTTTTTTGGGTGGTGATTTCTTCATTGAATTCTTGCTTCTTAATAATCTGATGATTTCATCATCTTCAAGAGTTATCTTGATATCTTCTAGAAATCTCATTGAATTACCTCTTTATTTTTTGAACAATTTTCTCAATGAATCCAGGATCAGTTCCACAACAACCACCAACAATTCTAGCATTATTTTTTACTATCTGTGAAATGTCTTTAGCGAAGTCCTTTGAAGTGGTGGGATATACTGTTTCACCTTTGATTAATTGAGGTTGTCCAGCATTAGGCTTTGCAATGATGGGTAGTTCTGTTAACAAGTTTAGTTCCTTGATTAACTCTATCATATCATCACTTCCAATAGTACAATTAGCTCCAATTGCATCCACCCCTAACTTCTGTAGAGAAGCAACACATTGTTCTATCGAGTTTCCCATGATTGTAAAGAAACCTCTTTTCGTCTTTTTATAGGTCATGGAAACAAAAACAGGTAGTTTAGAAACGCTCTTTACTGACTTAACAGCTGCTTCAGCTTCTTGTAGATCTACCATTGTTTCAATAAAAAACAAGTCTACTCCCGCATCAGCTAAGATTTGCATTTGCTCTTGATAATTTGATTCAAAATCAATTGTAGTTATATCACCTACAGGTAGTAAAAATGTACCAGAAGGACCGATATCTCCTGCTATATAACCGTTCTCTGGGCAAGATTCTATTGCAATTTCTACTGCTTTCCGATTATATTCTTCAATACTATTTTCGCGTTTGTATGCAGCTAGTTTTAAACCAGAGCCACCAAAGGTGTTAGTTAGTACAACATTAGATCCAGCATCAAAATACTTCTGATGAATTTTCTTGATTTTATCTGGGTTTGAGACATTCCAGATTTCTGGAGGAGCACCTGCTGGTAAACCTTGATCGATTAGCAATGATCCCATCGCTCCATCAAGAATTATTAATTCTTCTTGAAGTAAATCGAGTATTGGTTTTTTATCTCCCATCGGAAACACCTACTTGGATTCTATTAATTTTTTTGCAAGTTTTACAGCACTAACTGCGTTTTCCGCAGAACCATCTGCACCTATTTCTTCTACCCATTGTTTTGAAACAGGAGCACCTCCAATTAGAACCTTGAAGCGATCCCTAAGATTTTTCTCTTTCAAACTATCAATTAATTTCTTCTGACCTACCATTGTAGTTGTCAATAAGGCTGAGATACAGATTAAATTAGCATTGACTTCAAGAGCCTTTTCAATGAAAGTTGAGACAGGAACGTCTGCTCCTAAGTCATGTACTACAAAACCTTCTGCTGAAAGCATAGCAGCAACGAGGGTTTTACCAATATCATGAATGTCTCCTTCGATTGTTCCAATAACAACTTTCCCTAGAATTCTTTCTTCTTTTCCTTCTTTGAGAACTGGTTCAAAGATTGTCATTGCAGCTTTCATCGCTTCTGCACTACGCATCAGTTCAGGTAAGAAGAATTCTCCTTCTTCAAATAGATCTCCTGCCTCTCGTATAGCTAATGAGAATGCATCAATCGCATCGTTAATATCTAATTTTTCATCTAAAACTTTTTGAGCAAGAACTGCTGCTTGATCAATGTTCCCTCTTAAAATTGCTTCCTTGCACTCTTCTGTGAAAGTCATTTTGATTCACTATCTTGCTGTGATTTTGTTTCTAGAAGTCTGTAAGTAATTAGATTAATTAGACTTTCCCTCTTCAGTAATATTTTTCTCTTAATATCTCATAAAGGATTCTTTCCTTAAATTCGTGATTTCGAAGAGTTGTTTTGAATTCTTTTAGAGTAAAACTTTTTTCAGTAATAAGTTCTTTAAATCCATCAATATTGAGACTATTGAGTACTTCTCGTTTGAAATCTTTAAATGAATCTAAGTATAAGACATACATTTTTTTCACTTTACTATGAGCAAGAATTAGTTCGGAATATTCTAGAATATCCTTAACATCATCAGGTTCTAGATAGTGATGCCCCTGGTAAAGCAGACTATCTCTATTCCCTTTTAGATTACTGAAAAGAATAAAAATTTGATTGCATAACAACAATCACCATATTCAGGTTTTTTATCTCTATAAGTTAATTTATGATAAAAATGATAGTCATAATCCACATACTTCTTTCTCTCTGATAATGAAATATCTCGAACCGATTGTTTATCTTGCTCATTCCAAGTATCTTGTCCGATAATCAAGATACATAAATGCTCATAAGTTCCCATCTTTTGTTTCTTTGACATAGGGTTTTTCCTCAATACTGCTGCTTGTTAACTAAATCAGTTTCTCAACCCTTTCTTTAGCTGAGAGATATTTTTTCTTTTGGGATAAATCACTAAAAAATGCTAGTGCTCCTAAGCCTATATAGAGTCTATAACATCTTATCCTTTCATTGTAGTTAATGATTTTATCCTCGTAAATTTTCTCATAGATTCTTTTGTAAATCTTATAATAATTATTCTCTTGCACAAAACCCCAGAAATCAAGCCAAGCAATATCGTAAACAAAATCACCAAACATAGAATTTTCCCAGTCAATAACACCAGTTATCTCTCCACTCGGTATCGCTAGAACATTGTCATAACCATAATCACCATGCACAAGATATCGTTTTTCAGAGCTATACTCAAGTAATTCTTCGATTTCTTTGGAAAGAGTTTGATGGAGCTCTTTTTCAAAAATACCATTAGAGTAGATTTTATTCCAATACACTTTCTGACCATTAATAAAATCCAAGATGTAATTTTTCCATGATTTGTAAGAAGTCTGTTCAAACTTACTCCAGCTACCAAAATTCTTTGTGTCTGAGATATCCACTTTGTGAATCTTGATTAACATTCTTATTACAAATGAATCAATGATTTTCAGTTCTGAATATCTGTAATCTGTGAGAATCTTACCCTCAACTTTCTCACTTATACAATAATATAATTTATTATTTTCGTTTTCTTGAAATAATCCTATATCAAATATCCTTGGAATAGGAATAGTATTATCTTTTTCTCTGATACTCTCATAAGCCCTTAATTCTTTTTCAAATTGCTTTCTTGTATTTCGTATTTTAATAACATGACTCTGACCTCGAGTATCATAAGAAAACGCTTGTGAAAATTCCCCACCTCTTAGGAATTCTAAATTGTCAACTTTGAAATCAAATTTCTTATCTAAGAAAATTCTTACCTTCTCTGGATCAATTTGAGTTTTCGCAATTGACATAATTCAGCGAAAGTGAGTTGTCTTTTTATATATCGTTTTCTATGAAGATGTTTTTTTAGCAATCAAAAGTTAATTTATCTCCAACCATAAAGGATTTAACTGTTTCTTTTCCAAAACGTTTTTCAAAGAACTTCAAAGCAATCTTTCCTGTACAATGACTGAAATAGAGTAAAGGTTTGTCATACTTTTCTTCAAGTATCTTAGCTACATATTCCAATTCAGATTCTGTTTTTAGGGCAACAAGATGAGTACCCCCGATAATAGAAACAATCTTGTCGTTTGGATAAAATCCCTTAGCTCTAGCACAAATGTTCAAAACACCAGAATGACCACATCCAAGTATTAGGACAACACCCTCTTTAGTTTTTAGAACTAGGGAAAGATCATCTAATTGAGAATCTTTGATAAATCGTCTTCCTTCTTTTATTTTCAGCTTGTCAATTGTAGAAGTTTTCTCCTTTCTATCAGAAATTTCTCCAGTGGTTTTCAGGAAGGGTGTAACTTCATAAGGTTCAACAGTAGGTTCAAGAATAAGCATTTCTTGAAGTTCCTTAGGCAATCTAGGAAAACCATAGTTGTACATTCGATATTTTATCAATGCAGGTAGGATTAGTAAGAATTTAGCTACTCTTCTTTTGCGAAAAGAATGAGGATGAGCAATAATCTTAAGCTTCTTTTTGGTATCTCTTTGATACATCAATGCTCTCAAACCATGAGTATGATCCCAATGACCATGACTTAAAATAAGTAATTCGATTTCATTAGGATCTATATCCAGGAGTTTCATGTGATGTATCAAAACATTACCATTGTCCCCTGCGTCGAATAAAATCTTTCTACCTTCTATTTCTAATAAATAGGATAATCCACTAGTTGGAATATAATCGTCTTTTATTCTAACTGTATTGTCAACTATGTTTGTTAAAGTAACTTGCATTCAATATCAATTAAAAAAAATAATATTCTTATTTAACTCTTAGCCTTAAGTCTTTCGAGAAAACAAGTTAGAAACAAAATCAATAGCTGGTTTAAGTCCATCTAGCATATCAAGATAATTTATGTCGAATTTAAGATGACCTTCTACTTCCAACACTCTCCTCAGTACTGCTTTTAGCAACAACTGATCAAAATGCTCAACATCTTCAAAGATTTTGTAAACCTCATCAGCATTAAGACAATTACACTCATCCCCACACCAACAACAAAGAGCATCAGCTGCAAGCACCACTAAAGAGAAATCAGCTGGTCGGTAATGCCAAGATAAATCGATTAAAGCTGGAGGTTCTTCATCAGAGAAGAGTACGTGACCAGGATCTCCTTGAATCAATTGTCTAGGGAGCTCTAAAGGTTCAAGAAAGTCCACTAGAACTTCGATCTCTTTCATTATCCGTTTGTGACATTCAATAGGTCTCTCTCCCCAAACCATATCCTCTGCTACTCCCCAAGGATCTGTTCTTTCGAAGTTGTAATTCGGAGGGAGTGATTCATTTTTTATTGCTTCGTGAAATGATCTAAGTACCTCTTTTTTTAGTTTTAAATGTTCTATATCTTTGCGGAAATCTCCAGCTAAAAATTCATAGGCTACCCATCCGTCAACAAGATATCTACCTTTTTTTGATTTGATAAACTTTTGAACTCTGAAATCTTCTCTTCTAATATTATCTAACATAGTTGCTAACCAAACCACTTCTTCCTCAGTATCCTCAGGGGAATACTTCACAACAATATTCCCCGCTAGAAATGCTCTACTGAGTCCACCTGGTAAAAGCTCTGCTTTATCTAGAATACCAAACTCCTCTAGTACTTGTTTAGACGGTTTTAATCCATCAATTGGAATTATCATTGCTTTGCTAATAAAATTATGAGATAAAAACATTATTCAGCATGATGTCTAAAAAGAGATTTAATATATTTCCAAAATTTTGTATTTACTATTCCAAACATTAACAGATTTTAATGGCTTAAATTTTATATAAAGCACTTATAGGAGAATTTCTATATGGTTTCATCAGAGGAAAATCGTGGTTTGATGCCACCTCCGGAAAGGATTGTTTCTGCAATTGCTTGCTATGCTGCATATATCTCCGCTCTCTCTATTGGTATACTAACTTGGTGGTTATTCCAACGGTATAATCTGGTTTCCAATAATTTGTACACTGTCTTAATAGTTGACTGTGTAGCTACTACAGTTATATGGATATTTTCAATCGCTAATAAGAATTCATCAATCTATGATCCTTATTGGGTCATTGCACCTCCCCTGCTAGCTTTAGGAGTAATATTCAGTGGAGGACTTACAAGCCCCTGGTCCTTTAGACATATCATAATTGTTGTATGTCTCTTTGTATGGTCAGCTCGATATCATATTTTCTACAGGTGGACTGGATGGCGTACAGGATTAGTTCATGAAGACTGGCGATATGAGAAAATGCGTGATTTTTCAGTTCCATACTGGTTGAATTCTCTTCTCGGTATGCATCTGTTCCCTACAATCCTTGTTTTCTTTGCATTTGCTCCTGGTATTCTTGTTCTTAATATTCCAGCAGGAGAACAGGCCTCCTTTTCTGTCTTTGATGCATTGGGCATTATTACAGCTCTCTCTGCCGTTCTTATTCTGTATTTTGCAGATAGACAATTGCAAAAATTTCGCTCAACAGAAGAATATAAGAAAGGAGGTATATTTCGCGGTGGTCTCTGGAAATATTCTCGACATCCAAATTATTTTGGGGAGGTTTTATTCTGGGTATCCATGATGTTCTTCGGTATCTCTGCCGGTTTACATAAAACATCTCCAGTTCTTGTTTTTGTTGGACCTGCATTAATGGCTGTTTTCTTTCGTTTCAGTTCATGGCTCATGGATGTACGTTCCCTTGAAAGAAGACCTAATTACAAACAGGTTATGAAAGAAGCAAGTGCTATGGTTCCGTGGTTTCCTAAAAGAAAAACTAAAACGAAAAATAAGGAAGTAAAATCTTAGTTTATATAGATAGTTGGCTGGCATTCAACTCGTTTTTATCTTTTAACATTTTTTCGACGAATCTTTATAAGTATTCAATCCTACAATATTTAATGAAATTTAGAGCAAAATCGAATAACAAGAAATACTTGAAATCAATAATTATCTTCTTGTTAGTGTTTAGTGTTCTAAGGTCAAGTGATTTTGTAGTAGCAGATTTATCAACATCTATTGTAATCAATTCAGATGATGATTTCGTTACTTATGGCTTTCCAGGCAATGGAACTCAAACAAATCCATATATCATGGAAAACATAATTATTAATGAAAGCGCTGATTACGGAATTTATGTTAAAAGCACTACAATGCATTTTATAATCAGAAATTGTTCTATAAGTGGTTGTCCTAGTGTGGGAATTCTAATCGAATCAACTGCATCAGGAACTGTAATACTTGAAAACAATACTTGCTATGAAAATGGATATGGAATCTTTGTTTCAGGATCTAATTCGATTAATATTAGAGGGAATAACTGCTCATATAATGGTGATTCTGGAATTAGGATAGACTATTCAAGTAATATTATAGTAGAACAAAACCTATGTGATGGTAATCGTGACTCTTTTTACAATGCAGGAATCCGAATAGGTATGTCTGCATATGCTAAGGTGTTACATAATAACTGCTCTGGGAATGACAGAGGGATTGAAATATTATCCGGTGATAGTTTGATTCTTAAACATAATAATCTAGAATCTAATCCAATTATAGCATTATATATTGGAACATGTCCATATTCAACTGTATCAAATAATTATCTGAAAGGAGCTTCATTAAGCTTTGTTGATTCACCTTATTCAGAATATGTAAACAATACTTTAGTGTCTTCGAAATTTGTATTTTCCCCAATGAATGTAAACCTAATGGGAACTTACACATTTGCCAATAACACAGTTAACTCAAAACCTTTTGTTGTATATCATAAACAAGACAATATTACTTTAGATCAAGAATATGGTCAAGTTATGATTTTTACTTGTACTAATATATTCCTTGAAGGAATTATAGATTATTATTTGGATTTTTCCAAATCTGATACTATTACAATAGCGAACTGTTCAATTAGTGAAGGACTAACGATTTATACTTCTAAAAACTGCTTAATCTCTAATTGTGAATTTACATCCAAAAAGAAACTTAGAGTTGAGTATACAGATGATTGTATAATAGAAAATTGTTATTTCAAACCTGGTACAAATGGTCTTCTAGTTGGGATGGGCGATAGGATTAAGATCAGGAATAATGTCTTTAACTCAACTTCAGGAGCTGCAATATATGTGGAAACTCTAAAGCAATCCTATATTGACAATAATATATGCATAAATTCTGCAACAGGCATTTTTGTTCGTGCTATCTCAAGTAGATTAAAAATACGAAATAATATTTGTAGCAACAATTCTATAGGAATAAGATTGAGTTACAACGCAGAATATTGTACTATATTTGATAACACATGCAATTTCAATTCTGAAACAGGTATTTATGTGTGGGGTGACAATAATATTGTTGAAAACAATACCTGTAAGTGGAATACAGATCATGGTATTTACTATGATTCAAAAGATGGTAAAATTCAAGGCAATAAGTTGAGTTATAATAGTAAGAATGGGTTAACAATCATAAGTTCAAGACAAACTTCTATACTTGGGAATATAATAAGAAACAACTTGATTAATGGTGCATACATAAGAAGCTCATATGCCTGCACATTTAGCTATAATATCATTAGTAATAATAACAATAATGGGTTAATGCTTAAAAACTCAGATCGAATTTCTATAATCGAGAATGAAATGAATAACAACTTAGTTGATGGTATATACTTAAACGATTCATATGACTGTACATTTAGCAATAATATCATAAGTAATAATAGTGAAAATGGAATTGTTTTGAAAAATACCAATAGCTCCCTTTTTACTAGAAATCTATTGGAAGAAAATAACCAATTCGGAATTGCAATAGATGCGAATTCTAGAAAAAATATTATTTTCTTTAATAATTTTACAAACAATAATCTGCAAGGTAATTCCCAAGCACAAGACAACGGAACTCAAAATTTTTGGTATGATTCTTCCACTAAAAAAGGAAATTACTGGTCAGATTGGATAGGTGAGAGGGGATATTTCATAGCTGGTTCTGCTAAATCCTTTGATTTATATCCTGTGTTAGATTTTGCTCCTGAAGATGCTACTGAAGTTCCTACAGAAGTCCCTACTGACGTTTCATCTGCTCCTATAGCGTTATATTACCTGTTGCTTTTTTCTATTATCTTTGTGATTAATCGATTTAGAAGAAAAAATCGCTGTTTCTGTTCTTAATTTCGTCTCTGGACAAAAATATTTTTATATGATTAAGTGAATCGTTTATTGTCTCGAGACGAAAATAAAGTGATTTAAAATGAAAGGCGAAGAAAAAAAAGGACCTGGAAGACCTAGAAAATATGCTACTGACGCTGAACGAAAAAAGGCCTATCGTGAGCGTAAGAAAGAAGAACAGAGCAAATTAGAATCGCGAGCTAAACGAATTTCAGAACTACAAGGTAGGATTGATAAAATGGAAAGCAAAATATTGAAATCTACTTACACAGACAAAAAAATTCCTGAAGAAATTTCAGATATTCATGAACAAATTAAGGATCGTACTAGACGATATTCTCCCTCCGAACTTATGGATTTAGAAATTCAAGAATTGAAAAGAATACGTGATAGTATTCAGACTCGATATCAGCGAAATTACTATAGTCCACTACTAGCAGCTCTAGAGAGTGCTATTATGCCTTCGGTTGATCGAGAATTTGATTCAAGAAATATTGTTACAGAAGACAAATCATACGATGTACTTTTAGCAGAAAAACTTGCAAAAACTAAAGATAAGTCAACTCCTAAGACTAATGTTACAACTCTAGAATACATCCAAAAAACTAAGAAAACCAAAGTGCAACAAACCGTGGAAGATCTTTCTCCTAAACGGTCAACCATGGAGAAAAAGATTGAAGATAATCTGAAACATTGGCAGAACTTGAAGAATCCTTATAGAACTGATCAACTTTTAGAAGTATTTCAAGAGCTGTTTCTACTATACTCAGTTGAAGCAGAATTATCTAGACGTGAACGAGAGTCAGCTCAAGAACTTGATATTGATAGACTTGAAAAACGACTTGAAGAAATTGAAGGAAAAATGAAAGCAGAAAAACAACATGAAGAGTATGTTGCTTTTGAAAAAGAATTGAAACAAGCGGCAGTGAAGAAAGATGAGAAGAAAGCGAAAGAAAAAAAGGATGAAAACAAAGATAAAAATAAGTAAATTAATGACCATAGGAGGTATTTAGTTTGTCTGAGGAACTCCATACCATGCCTCTGGTCATTGATAACGGTACAGGCTTCACTAAAAACGGTTTCGCTGGTGAAGATCAACCGCGAAGTGTATTCCCAACAATCATAGGATATCCTAAGCATCCAGTAGTTATGCCTGATGTAGAGGGTTGGGTAAGAGAATTCTACATAGGAGAGGAAGCAATGAATCTTCGAGGGATTCTTAAGCTTAATTATCCTGTTGAACATGGACAAGTGAAAGATTGGGAAGCTATGGAAAATATTTGGCATTACACCTTCTACAATGATTTGAGAGTAAATCCCAATGAGCATGCTACTATGCTGACTGAACCACCTTTGAACAATAATCGAAACAAAGAGAAAATGGCAGAACTAATGTTTGAAACATTCAATGTGCCAGCTCTCTACATCTCGATGCAGGCAATACTATCTCTGTATGCATCTGGAAGAACAACAGGAATAGTTGTTGATGCAGGAGACGGTGTAATTCACGTTGTACCTGTCTATGAAGGTTTTGCAATCTCACATGCAATACATAGAACAGATATTGGTGGAAGAGATATAACTAACTATTTACGTACTTTGCTTAAACAAAGAGGATATTCTCTAACTAGCAGTGCTGAAAGGGAAATTGTTCGTGATTTGAAAGAACGATTATGCTATGTTGCACTTGATCCGGAAAAGGAACTCAAACTCTCTGAGAAAGTTTCTGGAATGGAGAAGCAATATGTTTTACCTGATGGAGAAAATCTTACAATAGGACCGGAAAGATTCATGGCACCTGAATTACTATTCAATCCAGGAGTAGTAGGTTCAGAAGAAGCTCCTTTAGATGAACTAATCTACCAGATGGTACAAAACTGTGATGTAGATCTTCGTCGAGATCTATTTTCGAATATTGTTTTATCTGGAGGAACAACAATGTTTCCTGGATTAAAGGAGAGATTGCATAGAGAATTGACAGAACTAGTACCTGAAACAGCAGAAGTAAGAATAATAGCTCCTCCTGAAAGAAGATATTCTGTATGGATTGGAGGAAGTATCCTTGGCTCACTAAAAACATTTAACAAACTTTGGGTAACGAGGAAAGAATATAAAGAAATAGGCTCATCGGCAGTGCACCGCTGTATATAATTAGACTTTTTCCTATATTCCTCCTATCCTATTTTTTTCAAAGAGAGTTCTTAACTTTATCTCTTGGATAAGCAATAATCTATCTGAGAAAGAAGAAAAAGCAGAGTAAAAGTTATATTTCAGAACTGTAACTGTCTTTTAGGTGACGTAATGTCAGTCCAAAGACCAGATGCTTATATTTGTAATAACTGCGATTTAAGATTTAATAATGAAGAAAAGAAAGTACTAAAGGAAGAAGTAGATGGAATTTTTATAACTAAAACTGTCTGTCCAAACTGCTTATCTCCTGATATCAGAACAACAATTACAGGTCAAAGGGAAGCAGAAGAAATCTAGCATTTTGTATTACCACGGTAGTTTCCTTATCATACTAATTCTATAAAAAACAGTTTACATCTTTTTAATATGGATTCCAAGAGTCTAGTTGAAGAAATGAACAATGTTCTATTTAAGATGGATAAACAACTTAAAGGTCTTAATAGAGAGTTAGATAAAATTCTGAAGAAGTATCCTCGTTATATGGATAATGATACAAAGAAACTCAATTATGAGTTATACAAATACAATAATGGCAGATAATTGAAGACTACATTTTATCTCATTTCTCGTTTCATATTTTTCACAGTAATGGAATTAATCATGTTTGAAAGAAATGTTTTAATATCCCACTCTAACATCATAATTCCTAAATTTTAAGGCTTCTTGTTTATTTTTCGCACCGTTTATTTGTGCAAGACTTTTAAAGGTTCATCATTAATAATATCAATATCAGACAATAGAGGTTTTACCATGAAAGAGGTAAAAATAATCATACCATCTGAAAAGCTGGAAATTGTTAGAGAACTTGAAGAGAAATTAAACATATCGTTCAACCTTTCAGTTTTTGAAGATACAGCTACATTGGAAACAGTTATAGAAAATCATCATACTTCAACTCTTTTAGAGGAATTAAAAGGAGTTGGTGTAGGAACAGTTTTTGGAAGTATAACTGTAACACCAGTTTCATTTGCAATTAGATCTAAAATTAAGGAATTTGCTCATAAAGGTAGAGGAATAGGTATTGATGAGATTATATCAAATATCAAAGGATTAGGTATGATTAATCCTACATTTATTGGTCTAATTATCTTAGCAGGAGCATTAGCATCTTTTGGATTAATTTATGATAACGTAATTATTGTGATCGCTAGTATGATTATTGCTCCACTCTTAAATCCAATAGCTCTGACAGTTATTGGTACAATGACTCCAAAGAATATCTATTCTAGAAAAGCTATGTTTGCTGAAGTAACAGGATTAATCATCATAATTCTTTTTGGGTTAATTGTTGGTTTGATTTACAATTATTCCAATCCTGATTTAATCTTAAACAGTAATCAAGTTACAATAAGAACTGTACCAAATTATGGTGATATAATCTTTGCAATAGCAAGTGGACTAGCAGCTGGAATTTTTATAATGCGCGGAGAAAGTACAGCAATTGTGGGTGTAGCTGTTGCTGCATCTTTGTGCCCACCAGCAGCTAATGTGGGTGTTTTATTAGCTAGTAAGGCTACAATAGAAGGTGCGATTGGGTCTTTGATTCTCCTAGTGTTGAATGTAATAGCAATCTATGCTTCGTGTGCAATGATCTTCTGGACCTCACAATCTTTTGTAAAAGGAGGTACATTTTCTACTAGACAATATAAGAAAATTAGTAGGTTATATATAATCCAAATAGTATTAACTTTTGTGGTTCTCAGTGCTCTAATAGTGTTTATAGGTATGAATAACAGATTCAACTTTCTGGATTTAATTCTTTGATAACTATATTATTGAAATAGAGAAAAAAATTAAGTATTGGAATACTTATCGAAAATGTTCTATCATTGATTTCATAACCATCTTTACTGCATATTGAGCATCTTCAGATAAATCTGTTAAACCCTTTCCACAGCTGGGACATGGTTCAAATCCTTCAGGATCACTTTTAGTGAATTTTTCTCCACAAGCAAAGCAATAAACTGTTGTTGGAAGTTCTGGCATTTTAATCAACTTATATGTAGGTTCTTCTAACAAATAAATCTTTTGTGCAGATTTACGGTATGTAAGTTTTCAAGGAAACTATAAATATGAAATCCCTAAATTGCTTTTAGAATTCATCCTAATGGAGAAAATTAAATGAAAACAAAGATTAACAAACTTAAATGGTTATTTTGGGTAGTTTTGGTTTTGCTGTTACTAACCATTACATCATACTCTTCAGACGCGAAGAATCAAAGTATATCTGATCCTATTATATTGAATGATTTAATTGACCATGATCCAATTGTAATAACAACTGATGCTGGATTCAGTTCATTTCCTGGCAACGGAATACCTGGTGATCCATACATAATAGAAAACTATAACATAACTACTAGTAGTCTTATAGGAATTCTAATCGATGCAAGTGGTGGTAGTACAGGTTTTAATGTTTCGTTTATTATCCGTGATTGTTGGATAACTGCTGCAGAAGTATGTATAAAGATTATTGATGCTTATCCCAGTTTAGTTACAATTGATAATTGCACTTGTGTTAATACTCTTGGTGGGGATGGTGTGGGTATTTATCTTATTAGATGCAATGGAGCCACAATAATAAATTGTGATTGCATTAATAATTTCCACACAGGAATTAGATTGGATAAGTGTCCAGTATTGTGGGTAGAAAATAATATCTGTAAGAATAATGGTGATGAAGGAATTTTCATCGATAATAACTCAAACGATGGTTTGTTTTTGAATAATAAATGTGAAAAAAATGCCTGGGGAATTAGAAATGATTTTAGCCACTCTAATACATTTCGTTACAATAATTGTACTGACAACAGTTATGCAGGATTTGGACATTATTATGGGAATGATCTAGTTGCAGAAAATAATACAGTACTAAAAAATGGTGCCTACGGTTTCCAAATTCTATCTACTCATAATGGACTTTATGTGTTCAACCTGATTAAAGACACTACTTCTTATGGAGTGTATCTAGAAGCCGGTGTAGATTTTTGTACTCTTCATCATAATAACTTTATAGGAAATAATGGTGGAGGTGTACAAGCAGAGGATGATGCAGTATTGACCACACAAAATGCCACATGGTACGATGTTGCTACAAATGAAGGTAACTATTGGGATGACTATGTAGGTCCTGGAGTCTATAATATTGATGGAACTGCTAATAACAATGATCCTTACCCTCTCAATTCCATAGTAATTATTCCTGAATTTTCTTCAATAGTTTTAGGTGTTTTACTTCTATCTCTTATTAGCTTGGTTATTATTTCCTTAAAGAAGAAATAATCATCCTTTTTTTTCTTTTTTCAAAAACACATTAGACTAAAAATTTATTATTTCCCTTTCTTCAGAATCTATGTATGACATCACTAGAAAAGTTGTGCGAAAAGTTCACCGTTCTAAATGCTTTAGAGCATGGTGAAGCAGTTGTTGGAGCAGTTATAGGATTAATTGCTAAATCCAATCCTGAACTGCGAAAGGATATAGAGAACATTAAAGCAATTGTAGCTAAGAAAGTTAGTTACATCAATTCATTAAACTCATCTGAGATACAACAACTAGCACAACAGCAGTATCCAGAATTATTGGAGGAAGTAGAAGAAGATACTGAAGAGGATGTCGATTTCATACGAACAATAATCAATGAGGATATGAAAACAGGCAAATATGGTGGTCGAGTTCATACACGTTTTCCTCCTGAACCAAATGGTTGGTTACATATTGGTCATGCTTATTCCATAAATAGGAACTATCACTTCGCAGTGGAATATGGTGGGAAATTCAATCTGAGATTCGATGACACAAACCCTATTACTGAAGAAGAGGAGTTCATTGAATCTATAACTGCAGATGTACGTTGGTTAGGAGTTGATTTTGAAGACAGATTGCTTTTTGCATCCAATTACTTCGATCAGTTATATGACTATGCTATTCAGCTGATTAAGAAAGGTTTAGCGTATGTAGATGATTCTAGTGTAGAAGAAATCAGAGAAATGAGAGGAACAATAACAGAACCTGGACAAGAAAGCCCTTACAGAAATAGATCAATTGAAGAGAATCTTGACTTGTTTGAGCGGATGAAAAATGGTGAATTCAAAGATGGAGAAAAAGTTCTCCGCGCAAAAATAGATATGGCTCATCCAAACATGCTTATGCGAGATCCTATAGTGTATAGAATACTTCATGCTCATCATCCTAATACTGGTGATAAGTGGTGCATTTATCCAATGTATGATTGGGCTCATGGTTTGGAAGATTCAATAGAAGGAATAACTCATTCAATATGTACTTTGGAATTTGAAGTCCATAGACTTCTCTATGATTGGTATTTGGATCAACTAGACGATGAAGATGGTAATCCTATTTTCCATCCTCAACAAATAGAGTTTGCGAAAATGAATCTCACATATATGGTGGGAAGTAAAAGACGTTTACGTATGCTCGTTGAAGAGGGTTATGTTAAAGGATGGGATGATCCATTGATGTTAACAATCGCAGGTATGAGACGACGAGGGATAACTCCTGAAGCTATACGTAATTTCTCATTAGCAATAAATTTCACTAAGCGAGATAAACTAATAGATATGTCAATCTTTGAGCACTACATTCGAGATGATTTGGATAAAAGATGCCCACGAGTAATGAGTGTAATTAATCCAATCAAACTTGTTATCACAAATTTCCCTAATGATAAAATAGAGGAATTTACTGTACCAAATCACCCTTCTGATAAGGAAATGGGGACTAGAAAAGTTAACTTTACAAAAAACCTCTATATTGAAAAGGAAGATTTCATGGAAAATCCTCCCGAAGATTATTATCGTCTTTCTCCAGGAAAAGAAATCAGACTGAAATATGCTTATTTCGTAAAGTGTGAAAATGTAGTTAAAGATAGAGAAACAGGAGATATAATTGAAATCCATTGCACCTATGATCCCGAAAGTAAAGGAGGAGAATCCCCAGATGGAAGAAAGGTGCAAGGAACTATTCATTGGTTATCAGCAGATAGTGCCTTAGAAGCCGAAGTAAGATTATATGATAGGATGTATACAAAAGAGAATCCAATGGAAACTGAGGAAGGTAAAGAGTTTACTGATTATCTTAATCCAAATGCTATAACTATTCTGAACTCCTATGTGGAACCATTCCTAAAGGATAAGGAACAAGGATCAAGATTTCAATTCGAAAGAAATGGCTACTTTGTAATTGATATAGTTGATTCCACAAAAGAAAACTTAGTCTTTAACAGAATAATAACACTAAGAGATACATGGGCAAAAAAGAGTAATTGAAAAGAGTAATTACTTCTTTTACCATAATTTTTTTTAGTTTAAAGAGAAAAATTTAAAATCGTATTAGAAGAGAATGACTTACATTACAGTCCTATAGTGTAGCCTGGAAACACTCCAGACTTTGAATCTGGCACCGGGAGTTCAAAAGGTGTTTCTTGCGAGGAAAGCCTGAAAATATCTCCCTAGGACTGCCACTTTTTCTTAAAAATTCTATAAATACTTGAATAACCTTATGTGATTAAAGATTTACTCAAATGAAAACATACATTTTTAATTCAGATACCTTATTTACGAAAAACAGCTAATGGATTTAAAATGAACAACTGGACTTCAGATTACATTAATGTCAATAGCTTGAATTTACATTATACTAGAACAGGAGGGGATAAACCACCTTTAATTCTACTTCATGGCTATGCAGACAATGGTCTATGTTGGACCAGAGCAGCTCAAGTGTTTGAGAAAGAATTTGATGTAATCATGCCCGATTTTCGGAATCATGGATTGTCTTCTATTTCTTCAAAAGGAATAGATAGCTATGAAATGATGCAAGAAATTGCAGAACTTATCAAAACTCTTGAATTAGATAAAACTTGGATTTTAGGTCATTCGATGGGCGCAAGAATCACTAGTTTATTGGCAAAAGAATATTCACCACTTGTTAAAGGCATCGTTTTAGTAGAACCCGCTTTTAACTTCAAACCATCTCTAACCTTTAGAGAGATTATGATTTATTTCGCTTTTAGTATGAGGTTAAGTTCAATGAGAAATAAAACTGAGGAAGAAATTATAGAGAGGAGTACGAAGCAAAATACTGATTGGAACATTATAGATCAGAAAAGTTGGGCTAGAGCTCAATACCAATTTGCACAATTAAAACAAAAACCTTCTCTGAGACAATTAAGAACAGATCGTGTATTATACAGAGAAGTTTTACCTTATATAAAAGTCCCAATTTTATTAATGGTAGCTGAGAATGGCGTTATACCTAAGAAGTATTTTCAATCATTAAAAGATAGTTTTCAGGAAGGTGAATGGGTTCTCTATGAGCAGACAGGATATAATATTCAAAGAGAACAGTTTGATAGTTTTATTAATACAGTAAGGAACTTTGTTCAGTCCTAATCTAGAAACCAAGTTATATTAACACTAGGTAAAAAAAGAAGGATTTAAAACCAAATAGGGAAATCAAGAGAAATAGAAAGAAATAATCGACAGCCCCATAGTGTAGCGGTCAATCACGCTGGGATTTGATCCCAGAGACAGGTGTTCAAAAAGGTGTTCTCGAGGGAAGCCTTGAATTAATCACCTTGGGGCAACTACCTTTCTTTTCTATAAATTGAAAGAATCATTTTTACTATTAGTCTGTACTGATTGAAATTTTTTTCCACATTTTTTACAATTCGTTGATTCTTTTGAATTAACTGAAAGGCAATTAGGACATATTTTTTTTACATGTTTTTCTTCTATTTCTTCTTTTGGAGTTGTAGAATAAAATATAATCACTTGAATACATGCTCCTAGAAAAGTTGAACCACCTATTATTATAAAAGGTGGGAATAATAACAATCCCCAAAGTCCCCAAGCTCCTCCGCCTATTCTGTACATAATCGAAGCAAGATCAGAATTATCAAATAAATCCTGATTTACCATCAACAACGAAAATATAGCTGAACAATAAATAACAATCATTACACTTGCAAATATTACTGAAATTTTTTTATTTAATAAAATTCCAACTAAGAAACATGTGAGTATAAGTACTATTGTTAAGAAATAATTTACTGAAGTAAAAAGATCTATTATAAGAGCCAAAAGAACTAAGAAAGTACAAATCGAGAGAAGAATATACTCTTTACTTAGAAGCTTGAAAATTGCTATAAATCTGTTTTTTAGTGGCTTTTCTTGCATATTTCACCACTTTGATAAGCATTTAGTAAAAAAATACAAAGTATTTAAGAATTTATCTCTATAATTAAGGACTCAATTAATTGTTATTACCAAAAAATTTTATTTAGGTAAAAACCAGACACCATAAGAAACAAAGCCCCATAGTCTAGTTGGAAGGATACGGGACTCTGGATCCTGAGGCAGGCGTTCAAATCGCCTTGGGGCTGTTACCTTTATTTTTACATCTTTTACATACTTTCTCGTAGTGTATTGTTCTATTCTGGCAAGTTTCACAAAATTCTATCAATAAATCTTTCAATTTGATTCTTTCTAATTTTGTTTTCAGATTTTCTTTGTTTTCATATTCAATCAAGTAAACATGAGGACTCCCATCTACCATCCTCGAAAATGGTCTGTTCTCTTTGTTTAGTACACAAATAACTGGCATTCCATGTTCATAAGCATACATGATTTCCATCCCAACTCCATGGGAAGGTTCATTGACGTCTGCAATAATGAAATCAGATTTTTCCAACATTTTCATATCTCTTTTGAAAATTACATCCGGACTTGTATCTTCCATCTTTCCTGGAGTAAAAGGTAATAGTTGCTGATTTATTATCCACTCTTCTAAAATATCTAATAGAGAGAAATCGATTCCTACAGATCTTATCATAGAACAAGCAATATAGACAGTACTCATTTTCATCTCCTTTCTATAAATTAAATATCTCTTTTTAACTATATATAATAAAGAAAAATAAGAACTGTATCTAAACAGTCTCTTGTTCTGCCATTCTTTTAAGAGAAATTAGAGCTTTTAGAACTATTGTAGTATCTTCTATGTTTGCTCCCCATAATCCTTCCTTGTCTTGAATAGCAGCTAAGTAGATAGCAGCTTTCTTCAATGTGATAGAATCAGCATTTTCGCTAGGAATGAGAGCCTGTATCACATAAGCTGTAGTTCCTACATTTCCAGCCCAAGAACCTTCAATAAATTGTGTTCCTGTAATAGCTTGAATGAATTGTTGTCTTCTTGTAGGAGCTCTCCTGATATCATGTAAGGCAAGCAATAGCTTTGCGAACATTTCTATTGGTGTTCTCCCTGTTTGTGATGTTGAAAAACGAGCATATCCACGTTTTATGACGATTTCAATGCTAGCTGAGAATAAAGATGCCATTCTATCTAGGGTAGTAATATTGCCTGTTACATCTCCAACATAGGCCATTATTAGATGAATAGGAGTTGTTCTTGATCTAAGATTTGGTGTAAATCTGTTCAATTTATTAATGAAATCCCATTCTGTTTCTTCAAAAACTGAATCATGAAAATCTTGTATCTCTTGATTTCTATCATCGAATATAGTTGGATTAAATAAGCTTAGAGCATAAAGAACATAGAATTGCTCATATGAAGTTTCAATTGTCTCTGCTGTATTTATTATAGCTTCCATATTATCTAGTGTTTGCCCTAAAGTAACAGTCTTTTTACCTTCTGAGGTAGAAATCACCCATTCTGTATCTCTATTGTACCCCAACTTATGGAATAAATCAAGAACGCAAGCTGTTTCATAAACTGAACTCAATTCTCCCCATAATCCTTCTTCATTAATTCGCTTCTTTATAGCATTTAATCCTTTGTTAATAGCTTTTTCAATCGGTAAGTCGATTAATCTTTTATCTTTAAGTCTTTTTTCCATGTTTGAGAATTGATATTCCAAACCAAATGTTTCTGATTTTACTAATCTTGGGGAAGAGTAGAGAAAGTACCCTGTTTCAATTACAGCAAGCAGGAAGAAAAGAACTATGATTGAGATATTATAAGCATTTAATTCCTTATCTAGATATAATCCAGGAATAGCGGAATATAGAATTATAACAGTTATTGAAATGAAACTAAAGAAACCAAAGAATTTGTTTATACTATCACCAAAAATATCAATTTGATATCGATTTTCAATATAACTTAAGATTAATGCAATTTCAGCGAATAAACCTAGAGGAAAGAAAATGTATGTTCCTGCAGCTGTAAACGCTGAAAGACGTATTGCTTCTGAAGTTCGAGTGAGAACTACAAAATAAACTGAAGTAATAGCAAAGATAGTTAACGAAAAAACAATAGTTTCTATGAATCTTCTGAGTCCTATTTTTTGTCCAAACTTTAAAACTCTTGAATAAATTCGATAAGTTTCATGAGTCATTAAATAATGTAACCCTACCAAGATATAAAAAAATTGCTGATAGTCTAATACTTTTAGAAGAGAATATGTGCAATTATGATGATTAATATACCAATTACTGTGATGGAACTCATTATGATTAACCATTCTCTGAACATTTTTGGTGTATCTTCAGGTTTATCTCTTCTTTTCATTCGAAAAGCCGCTGCTAAACCACCAATAGCTAGAGGATATAATATAAATACAATATTTACTATGTTGAATTTATCAGACAGGAAAACAGAGATAAAAGATATTATGAACAATACTACTCCCACTAATGAAATTAAATCTAAAACCTTATCACTGAATTCGAATTTTCCAATTTCCTTTCTTATTGATCTAAAAGATTCACCAATGTTTTGTCGGCTACTCATAATTATCCCTTAAATTACCTTTCGACTTACTGACGTATAATCTATTTATAAAAATATTGATGAGCAAGTAGAGCATAAAGTTTACTCATTCAGACTCTCTATGCGAACACCAGTAGATTGGGATAATTTATCAAACATTTTCAAATTCTTAACTATTGAACCTATTGCAGCAATTTTTGAATCAAATTTCCTGTCCTCTAGCAGTATGATGATTGCTTTGGATTTTGGCTCAAAAACGATATCTCCTCTCTTTGCAGTGGTAGTAGGTTTTTCAATCGCATAAATAAAATTAACAGGAATAAGGAAAAGATTTTCTCGCTTTAATCCTCTAGAATTAATTGGGAGCTCACGATTCATAAGTTCTGTGAGATGAGGTCCTCTTATTCTTATTAGTTCTCCTTCTGCTTCTCCGATGTTTGGGAGGATGAATTTTATGTTATAGATATCTCCAATCATAACGTAGTGTGCCATTATTCACACATATATATGTTTATTCATTATTTATCTAATTTTACCTTTAAGGATATTTTTACTCAAAAAAAAATATATATTAATAACCGTGAGCTATTTTATTTAAGAATAAGATTCACATAACCTAGGTGATTAAGTTGTCCAAATATGTAACACCCAATGAAGACGTGAAAAAATTGTTATTCGTTTCAGAAGAAGAATCCGATATTAAATGTGGTAAATGCAATAAAACCATGTTCTATACAATATACTATAAGGACAAAGATTCTTACGATTTCTTAGTTTGTAAGGACTGTGATATTTACATGCAACGAGTCATAGAAGAAGAATAGGCTTGTATAATTATCTTTTTTAGAAATTCTTATAAATGAGTTTTTCAATATCAATTCAGTATAGTAAGGAGGTGTCAAGAGCAAAATGAAAGCGAAAAGTAAATATACAAAGAAAATTGTTGGTCTTCGTTTGCTAGATACAGTGACACCTCGATTATCGAGATAATCTTTTATTCTTACCCACATTTGCTTTAGATTGATATTTTCTCTGTAATCATTTTCTCTTATCTTGATACTTCCTAAGGATGTGCACAAAAAGTGATGAATGAAAAATATTGGATGTGGCGTGAAACAGGAGTTTCAGCATATGAGCTGACTCCTCAAGAAGCTTTAGCGGAAGCTATAGAAAATAATCTTATTAGGGAAGCTTTTCAGGTAATAGGACAAGGGAAAGAAGCTTTTGTTTGCTGGGGAATAGATGAAGAAGAAAGACAAATTGCTCTAAAAAGCTATAAAATTTACCGTACAACACACAGGCAAAGAATAAACAATACCTCTAGAATATCTCCTTACCAAGTAATCAAACAGTTTGCTAAGTTGGAATTCTATAAAACGCTAGATCTGTTCGAATTAAAATTGCCAGTTCCTCAACCTTACAAATGGCATGATTTCAGTTTTTCAATGGAATTAATTGGAGACAATGCGGGACCTTCGCCTCTACTGAAGGATTTCTCAAAGGAGTATTTTGATGATCCGTCTGAGTTAATGGAGAAATGCATCGATTTCCTTTATGATATATTTCAATTACACTATGTTCATGGAGATTTCAGTGAACACAATATTATTCTTCATAATGAAGAAATAGTAGTGATTGATTTTCTACAAACAAAAAAATTCGCTCTGAAAGACTCAATAGATGGAGGTTCTAAATTGATCCCTTTAACGAGAGCTTATCGTATTCTGCAAAGGGATGTAAACGCAATTTTGACATACTTTAAACGATGTCATAGATTACAAGCTGATCAAAATGAGGTATTAGATTATATTACTGGAGATATAAAAAACAAGATAGAGAAAGAGCTTGAACTGAAGCATGAAATGAGCTATTAAGAAGCATATTGGGAGACCTATCTCCCCTTTTTTAAAAATAAATTTTCAAAATTCCTTCTAATATATCCAATCCCCATTTATCTTCTTGAGAAGTAAATTCCTCTTTGACTTCTTCCAATACTTCAATTGCTAAAGCTCCTTTACTAGGATCAGATTTGAAGTAGAATTTTCCTATCATTAATTTACTCCAAGATTCAATGCTTTTTGTTTCAGGATCTTCGTGTGCTAAATTAGCTGTTTCATCTAAGGTTTTGATTCCCTTCTCTGTTTCTCCTTTAATGAACTCAGCAACACCAACCAACCACTTAGCCCAAAGCAATGGACCTTTATCGCCTATTTTCTTTCTTAGTTCATAATCATTAACTGCAGCTTTGTAACCAGGTTCAATTAATCTCTCATCTACTCCATCATCCATGTTTGGAAAACAGAATGATGCAACATTATGATTCAATATTCCAGCTATTAGGGTATTACCATTCTCAAGAGCGTAGCTGATAGCTTTCTCTGTATATTCTATAATTTCGTCAATAGTTCTAATTTGCTCCCCAACTGGAGGGTACCCTCCTCCTATTTCCTTCATTTGTACTTGAACACTAATGAGAGCTTTGAATACTTCTTTTTCATCATCAAATTTACTCACAATAAAGGGAACAATTTCATCTGTTTTTTTGTTCTTAACCATCTCAATAGCTTTCTCCGCCATTTCATTTGGTTCCATTTTAATCGTTTAAACAGTTGACAATTCCTATAAATTTGTTTAGTTCAATCAATACTTCTACAAGGTGAAATGATAAATAAGGAATAGAATATTTCCTGCAAGTATATTTATTATGTAACCAATCAAAAGGAATACAATTCCTGGTGGTAGTACTTTTACCCAGATTTTTTTCCTTCTGGTTTCTTTTATCTTCTCTTCTATCTCTTTCTTGAATTCCTCTTCTTCTTCTATTTCCTGTACTTGCAAGAAATGCTTGATTTCCCATTTTTCTTCTTCTTCATCGAATGTTTCAGAGTATACAACATCTGTTCTATTCAAAGCTTTTTCAACTGGAATTAGATATCCTGAAATCATCATGAGAATTTTACTAGCAAAATTAGCAGAAGTTACTTCGAATAGTTTTGCTCCCTTAGATTTTAGGTAGACGTTGTAAAATAGAAGCGGTAAGGGATAGATAATTACCATTGTTAACAGCCAGTTAAAAAATGTGTTGAAAACTGAAGGCATAAACCTGTAAACATCCAATTGAGTTACTCCAATTAGAAAAGGATAAACTGAAGAGTTTATTGATAAAGCCATTAGAGCTTTAGCATCTGCACCTCCCATTACGCCTGTATAATAGAGTAAGTATCCCAATAGTACTCCCACGACAAGGTTAATTGCTACTGATATGCCTACTTGTTGTCTTGTGTACAAACTACTTCTATTGGAAAAAATGATTATGATTATGGTTGTAATGACTCCCTCAACAGCCATTATTATCCATGGGATATCAGAAATTTCTCTTTTTATCAGGTCTATAATAGCGCTGTATGCTAAACAGCCAACAACTGTAGCAACCTGTATATACAACATAATTTGGATAATCTCAGCCATTAATTCTCACATCTATTATATGATATTTAATATCTTCATTAATTGCTCATTTATAGTTTTTTATTGATTTTATTATTGTTGAATAGTAAATAAATATAAAAACAGATTTAATCTTTATCGATTAGTTATCACAATTCAAGAGGACTTTAAATGGATATAACTAACTTTGAAATTCTATCACTTGATTCATTAACGGAAGTTGTTAAGAGATTGAATTCAGCAGTGGGTGAAAAAATGATTATCCTTGCTGGTCACTGTAAAGCTTTCTTTGATGGTAGAATCAAGTCAACGTTAGAAGATGGTGATCGTTTTCTTTTTATAAAGAAAGATCTCTCAATAATAATGCATGGACCTACAGGTGTTAAACCTCTTAATTGGCAAAAACCTCAGGCTGGACCTATTCAGTTTAAGCTTAAGGAGAAATTATTAGAGATGTTTACCAAAAGAACTAAAACTGAGGAAACCTTGACAATACTTTTCTCGAACTTACAATTTCTTGCACTTTGGCATGCATACGATGAAACTGAATTGGAAATCTATGGTGATGAGAGTGATTTAGTTAAGTATCTAGTTTCTAATCCCGAACTTATCGAACCTGGTTTTCAGGTTCTTAAAACTGAATATAACACAGATGTTGGTCCAGTTGACATACGCGGGATTGGAAAAGAAGGAGAAACAATAGTTGAAGTAAAGAAACGAAAAGCTACACCTCAAGATGCTCATCAATTAAAGCGTTATATCGAATTTTTTCAAGAAAAAGAAAAAAAGGAAGTTAAGGGAATATTAGTTGCTCCAGATTTTCCTGTAAAGGTCTCGGAATATTTAACTAATCATAAACTTGTATTTAAGGTGATTAAGTGGGAAGAAATCTTTCCATTAATTAAACGATCAAAAGATAGTAAATTAGAAGAATTTTTCAAAGAAAAATAAGGAAGGGCTTATCTTTGATCACATTCCTCTTCTGGCACAATAATCCAGCAGAGAATATAAGCCCAGAAAGTAAATGATCCAGATATTAGAAAACTAACGAGAGTTAAAATTCTCACTAAACTGACATCAGCATCAATATATTTGGCAAAACCTGAACATATTCCTCCGAGTTGTTTATCATTTGCGCATCTGACAAATTTTCTAGATTTTTTTTGTTCTACTTGCTGTTGAGCTGGTTGCTCTGGTTGAACATCTAGTTCTCTACCACATTTTCCGCAAAATCTTGCATTATCAGCATTTACAGTTCCACATTTGGGACAAATCATTTTATCACTATTCTTCTTAGTCACCCCAGATTTTAAAACCTATCTATTTCTTGTGTAATTCAATGAAATAAGTTTTTAGTTCAAAAGTAGACTAATTTTATAAATAAGCCAAAAATTCTACAATCAATGAGCAAGGAACCTTTTGTTATTATTAACCCAAATGCCAATTCTGGAAGATTAGGGAAGAATTTAGAAAAGATTCTTAATATTACAAGAAGCTATGTTGGGGATTTTGAATATATACTTACTGAAAAACCTCGTCATGAAGTTGACCTTGCTTTAAAAGCAATCAGTGAAGGATACAGGACTATTGTAGCTCTCGGAGGAGATGGAACAGCAACGAACATAGGAGATGTTGTTGTAAACCATCCTGATGTAACGCTAGGATTACTATCTGCTGGTTCTATGTGTGATATTCATAGAACTCACTCCATTCCATACGACTTAGAAAGCAGTTTGGAAATATTTGCAGAGGGTCACGTAGGTAATTTTCCCGCAATTAAATGTACAGGCGATTATAGCTATTATGCTTTAGATATGGCTGATGGAGGATTTACAGCAAAAGCTGCAGCAGCCTCTCAATCTGAAATGAAATGGATGAAAGTAGGAGTTATAAAATACAACTATCTTGCAGTAAAATATGTTCTTAAGTTTAAGAATCTAGCAGGTACAATAACCATAGATGACAAAGAACCTATAAGAATTGAAGATTTAACAAATGCTTTTGCAGCTGTAGGTGATGTTATTGCTGGATATGAAGTCCTTCCAGGTAATCCTTATTTCTCTCAAAAAAACAAAGATCTGGGAATAGTTATAGCTCATGGAATGCGTGGATTAAGAAGATTAAAGATGCTACTAAAAGCTAGTTCTGGAAATCATGTTGGTATGAGAGGAATTTGGCTTTCTAGAGGAAAGAAGCTTGTTGTAGAAACAGATGAAGAACCTCTTTGTTGGACTTCAGAAGGAGAAGTTTTCAATGAGACAGGTTTGAGAGCAGAAATGGAAAGAATTGATGATGCTATTCGAATAATTGTTCCTAAAGATAGAGAATACACTTATGATTATGAAGAATCACTATATTACCAAGATTTTGAAGAATCATTCAAAGAGCGTAAGATAAAGAGAATTAAACAAAAATAAAAAGAAATACTATATCTTTCATTTTATTAGACAACAGTTTTTTCTTTTAAACTTTATATTGAAAAATAAGATTTAAAAGAGTAGATACTATTATGTCATTTACCTCTTTCAAAAAATGGAGAAGAACAACATGTCTAAAGAAGAGAAAAATGCTGTCTACATCGGTAGAAAAGGTACAATGAACTATTGCCTTGTTATTGTCACAATCTTCAACAAGGGGGAAAACGTTTGTACTATTCGTGCTCGTGGCAGATCTATTAGTAAAGCGGTAGACGTTGCTGAAATTTCATCTAGAAGATTCTTACCTGAGATCATTGAAATTGATACAGTAAATATCGGTTCTGAAGAACTTGAAGGCGAATATGGAATGAAAACAGTTTCGACTATCGATATAGTTCTTAAACGAAAAACAGCGAAATAGTAACCACAATAAACTCTTGAGGTTCAATTATTCCCTATTACTTTTTAATTGAGATAATATACCTCTAATGAAAAATTCTGTTAATTGCTGAATCTAATTCTGAATCTTTTGGTTCACCATCAAAAGCTATCATTTTGTTTATACAAACAATCCTATTACAATAAGCTCTCAATAGTTCTAAATTATGACCAACTGTAACAATAGTTATTTTATGAGTGAATTTCAGATAATCTAAGAGTTCCATAATCTCTTCAGACATCCTAAAATCAAGTGACGCATCAAATTCATCCAGTAGTAAGACTTCAGCTTCAGCTGCCAGAGCTTGTGCAATTAAAACTCGTTGCTGTTGTCCTCCACTGAGATGACCAATAGGTCTATCTGCTGCATAATCCATCTCTACTAGTTCTAAAGCATTCATAGCTTTTTCTTTATCTTCTTTAGTAAGGGATTTTACTAATCCTGCTTTTGCATATCTGCCCATTTCTACAACGTCTCTTACTAACGCTGGAAAATTACGATCAATCTCTGTGATTTGAGGAACATAACCAAATCTAAATCTTGTTTCCTTAGGGATATTATTTTTTACATCTTTTCCAAAAAGCTTTACATCTCCTGTGATTGGTTCAATCAACCCAATCATAGTTTTTAGAAGTGTTGTTTTTCCAGATCCATTAGGACCACAAATTCCTATGAAATCTCCTTTATGAACATCAAAATTGATATCATAAAGAACTGCTAAATTACCGTATACTACATTAACATCTTTCAAACAGATGATAATATCTTTTGTTGATTTTGAATTCAATTTAATCCCCCTCCTCCTCATGCTTATGCTTTGAAGGAATCTTCTTCTTATGTAGATCAGTTTTGTAAATAATCAATCCTTTCTCATCGTGTTTATGAGGTATATCTTGTGCTACACAGTTTTCTTCAATACAGTATTGTCTCCCATCTATAGTTCTTGAGCAATACTCACAATCTGCTACTACATGACCTGTTCCTGATTTTCTTCTTTTAGGGGATGCAATAAAAGATACTATGAATATTAATGTGGCAACTCCAACAATTGTTGATCCTGATGGGAAGTCCCAGATGTAAGAGAAAAATACACCAATGAAACCAGAAAGAACTCCAAAAAGACTTGCCAAAAATAACATTTTTTTGAGTTTAAAGGTCCATTGATAAGCAGCTGCTGCTGGAGTGATAATCATAGCAAACACAAGAATTGCTCCTACTGCTTGAAGGGATATATCTATGGTAATAGCCATAAGAGCTAGAAACAGATAATTTATGAATTTTACAGGAATACCTACTATAGAAGCCATTTCAGGATTAAAGGTCATGAAATATAGCTCCTTCTTCAATCCGAATAATATTAGGAGAACTGCTGCAGCTAGGAAAACTAGAATTATTAGATTTTCACTTGAAACAGAGAAGATATTCCCAAATAGAATCGAAGTTACATTTGTGGAATAGAATGGCATCAGACCTATGAATAGAATCGCGAGAGCCATGAAACTTGTAAATACGATTCCGATAATGACCTCATCTTTCATTACTTTCTTCTCATTCACATAACCGACACCAAGAGAGGCTAGTAATCCAAATGCGATTATTGTAATTAAAGGGTCAATCCCAAGTAGAATTCCTAAGGCAGCTCCTGCGAATGCTGAATGAGCGATTGCTTCCCCCAAGAAAACCATCCCTTTTAGGAGAACAAAGACACCTATTGTTCCTCCCAAAACTCCTATAATTAATGCTGTTGCTAAAGCTTTAAGCATGAAACCTTCTCCAATCGCTAAGAAGAAATCAAGAAATGATGACATACAAATATCATTTATCTTTTAGCTCTATATCTTTTTTGTGCATTTACAAAAAATAATAAATGTGTTCCATGTTATCTATTTAAGATGAAGTATCCAACAAGGAAGAATCAAAATCTAGTGTTTTTTCTTATTTTACTATCTTCATTTGCTTTTCTAAGCAGTCCTATATCAAATTCAATTGATGGTTCAATAATCTCTAAACAACTTTCTGGGGAAATCAAAGTTGTAACCTCAATATCAATTATTGCTGACTGGGTAGGAGAGATTGGTGAAGGATTATTTATTCCAACTTCAGTTGTGACTGGAGGTGAAGATCCTCATACATTTGAATTATTAGGAAGCGATATTCATATGATAGAAAATTCTGATCTCTTCATCATTTTTGGAGTAGAAGGATTAGAACCTTGGGCTGAGCAGGTTTTACCAGATAATCATAATTTAAATGTATTATATTTAGCAACCGATGAAATGATGACAATAGATCCTGTAACAAGTGATCCAAATCCACATCTATGGATGAGTCCAATTATAACGAAAACCTTTGTGCAAAAAATAACAAATGAAGTAATCTTATTAGATTTTGAACATCAAGCTGAATATGAATCAAACAGAGATGATTATCTATCTGAATTAGATGATTTAATCACAATGATTGATAACGAAAATCAATTTGAAGGTTTGAAAGTTGTAGTTCACCATCCTTCCTTTATGTATCTTCTAGATTTATTAGGGATTGAAAGAGTAGGTGTTATTGAGGAACATGAGGGATCTGAACCTTCAGCTCAACATATAGGAGAAATAATTGATACAATGATTGCAGAGAATGTTTCCATCATAATTACTCAACCTCAAATCGAAGAGAAAATGATAATACAGATTGCTCGTGATACTAATGCAAAACTAGCTAAATTAACTCCACTCTTAGGAATTAATGATATCAGCACATATATTGACATGATTGAGTATAATCTCTTGGCTTTATCCAATCCTGAGGAAGTTACAGGAGAAGGGTGGATAGTGACAGCCATTATAATCGGAAGTAGTTTATTTATTGTAACTATAGCTTGTTTAGTATATTTTAGATACATCAAAAAATAATTATTTGAAAATATTATCTGCAGTTCAAAGCAATAAAAAATTCCATCTCTCTCAGAAAACTGAATAATATTGCTAAACCTAAACTAATTCATCATTAAACAATTCTTTTGAAAAATCATAACTTCTTAAACTGCGGAGAACCGAAATCACTAAATATTATTTTTTAAGTTTTTGTAGAGTATGAATTTCTTTATTCTTTTTCAATATTATATGAGAAGAGGATTCCCTTCTGCCGTAGAGAGATAATCGCTTCTAATGCATATAGAACTTTTTTTTCTTTTTTATCATTGTAATTATTAAGAAGATCTTCCAAATAAAAATAATTTTTAGTTTCCTTTAGTTTCGAACTGTAATTATAAATTTTCTTTTCCAATTTGTTAAGATTAATTTCATCTAAATCTATTAGTTTTACTTTGTGTGGTAAAATAAATGAAAGAGCAAAAATCTTTTCAATAAGATTTATAGAATATGAAAATTTATCTAAGTCCCCTGTCCAATTAGTTAGTTCATTGTAAAATTGCTCTTCGAAAATCTTTGAAAATTCATTTAGTTGATTCTTTATATTCTCACTTGGAATACTAGTATAAATAGCAGCAATTCGAGTAATTTGACCATCAAACATTACAATATGATGGTCTTTGTAGTTCATATGTTGAAGAATAGTCTCTCCTTCTTTTTCCATAATAAAAGAATGTTCTTCTAAAAGACTACCTCCAAAAGATGAAAAGGCGTGAAGTAAACCCGCCATAAGATTTGCATCAATTTTCTTTTCATCAGCCATTGGATCCAGAAAACATAAACCGGATTGCTTATGAATAATTAACAATCGAGTTAATTTTATCGAATCTTGATATTCATACATCATTGTCTTCAACCGAAGAAGATGTGCTCTTTTTTGTGGGACATAATACCTTTGTCTAATCAAAAATAGTACACTAACTGAGACTAACACACCTAAACCTGACCAACCTAGATAAGTAAAAATCCTTTTTAAGGGTGGAATTGGGATTTTTATAAAAATATTGGCGTTCGTAATTCCTGCTTCTGTTCCGTTAGACCAGATTAAATTGATTATAAAATTTCCTTCAATTTGAAATTCTGAATGGATATCCCATAAGAAAATTACTGAGTATTCAGAAGAATTATCAATCAGACAATCTAATTCACAATATTTTTCTACTTCATTAGGATCATAAATATAAAGACTGCTTCGTCCACTTGATACTTTCTCCCCATTTGGCTCTAAGATTTTACCGCAGATTTTTACTACTTCATCATAGTATGATTCAATGATTGGTTTGTTTTTTATATCCAAGATATCTATTTCAATAATTTTGTTTTGAGAAATACAATTAATCTCCCATACACCATCACTTGCTTCCTGAATCAATAGGTTGCAAGGAGATTCCGTACAATAAGTGTGATTTATCGTATTTCTATATACAGACAAAACCGTCCATTCTTTTTCTATGCTAACATTCATCATCTGATTTTCTGAATTACTAGGATAATCTGCTACAAATGAGATACTCCAATCAGAAGTGGATTGATCAACCGATACTTGATATTCTGTATCAGCCATACTATTTTCGTAGAAAAATCCATACCATATAACATCATAATTAATTTGCCATTGATAGAAATCAGGCCATGAATATGTTATTGATAAAGAGATTTTATTATTTGTCATATTAATTGCAGGGACTAATTCATCACTATCCCATCTCCCTATTCCTGGCGTTAATTGATTAGAGATTGCAGTATTGTTTACCTTTAAATTGATATCTGTTGGATAGGGATGATCTAATACTGGTGAAATAGAATAATTAAGAAAGAAATCTTTTTGTAGATAAGTGAGATCAAATGTATATGCATATGCATCCCCTTCATCATTATCATCGGGCCATGAATTATCAGAACAACATACCCAGTTAATTTTTGAGGAATCTTGATCAGGTCTACTGATTCCAATATAAAATGTATTTGCATAAGTGTCAAGTGGATCAAGGATTAATGTTTCATCTATCCCTAACCAAATCCATCTTTCTTCTCCTAATAGAATATTTGGTGATATTGGAGTATCGATTTCTTGAGTTAAAGGTGATGTAGTATTTGGAAGAGTAACTGCTTCAACACCAGGTTTTGCAGGATACAGTTGAAATCTAATTATACCTTCTGATTCCCCACGAAGATAAATCCAAAATCCATTAATTTTAACAACTTGTGAACCATTTATTTGAAATCCCATGTATAGAGTCTCACTTTTTTGGATATAATTTATTTCAGGAGACAGGATTGGGTCATAATCTTCGACAGCACTTATAATAGGAAGAGCTCCAATATGTGAAAAATTCAATATTTCTCTATACATCATTTCTTCTTTATCAGAAATAATAATGTCTGTCTGATTAAATAAATTCAGAAATTGTTCAGAATTTTGCCATAAAAATTGAACAGAACGAGGTTCTCCAATATTTTGAAATGAATTGGGTTGTTTGTGTATATTACTGTAATAATCCTCATATTGTGTAATATAATCCACTTTAATTACATTAGACTGCTCCTTAGTTCTGGTATTAGATAATTCCGGCCCCTCAGGCATATCATTCTCTATTATTTGAGAGAATGGGTGGTATAAAGTAGTTATGATAACTATAATGAGCAAGACATTTAATATTGTCCATTTCATAATACTCCAAATACATAGTATACTCAATCTGAATAAAAAAACTTTCGCTACTAAGAAAATAAATTTTCCTATAGCAGAGATGTTCGAGTAAATTATTCTGAATTAGTATTTTTTACAATAAATATATTTTCTGAAACTATTTCATGTCTCTTGAATAGAACTTCAAGAATTTTGATTTTCCTCATGAAAAATTTAGATTCTATTAATAATTCTTCATGGGGAAGAAATTAGGTTCTAGTTTTTTCTTGAATCTCATTTATGTGATGAATGAATGTTTTTCTCCCTCTTATTTTTGTTATACTACTTGCACCCATCTGGGTTCATATTTATGTTTTGCAAATTTGATTCTGACAAGTTGCTGAACCCCAGAAGGTTCTTCTGTTCTCTTTGTTTCTACTACCATATCAACAATTGTATGAAGTGTTTTTTCAGTTTGATCATCGATTACTCCTGTGTCTAGTAGCATTAGAGCACTTTGGTTCCTTTGTCTTACTCTAGCAGCTAAAGATTGTAAGAAATTAACTACTTGCATTGCAGAATTATATAATGCGATGAGCGATAGCTGATCAAAGATAATTCGTAACTTAGTAGTTTTCAGAGAAATGTCATTCAGGTTTATTGAAAGAGCAAGTAAATCACTTGCATTTTCTAATATAATTGTATTCGGTGGTTTTTCTTTAGGAATAGATCTAAAAGAAATAGCATCAATGAAATTCAGTGTTCCATCTTTGAGATATTTATCAACAGCAATCTCTCGTTTTTTCAATTCCTCTAAATAATCAAAAGAAGAATGCGAAAATAGCACCACTAGTACTGTCTCTTTTTTTGCTAAACCATCTTCAAGGAAACGAAAAGCTATTTCTTCTTTAGCAGTACCTGATTCACCAAGCATTAAAATTAAAGATCTCTCGATATTCTGAACCAGAATATCAATACTAGTTTTTAATGACATTCAATAACCTCGTTTATGCATTAAGTATTTTATTAACTTCTTTACAGAAAGCTAATGAGTTAGGGATGAAATTTTTTGTTTCAATAGATTTAGCAGCAAGTCTTAATCTGTGACTTGTTTGGAGAGGTTCAATGTTAATTTTATCTTGATACTTATCTTCGAACAAGATAATTGCTGAGCTTCTATAGAACTCTTTTTCTCCATTATAGTAGAGAAAAGCACACCCACAGCCTAATACTGCTTCGACAGTAAGATATAGTTTATCATAATCATCTACTTCTTCAAGTGTAGGAATTTCTTCCATTTGTTCTAGAAAAACTCTTGCCATCTCTTTTGCTGCTTCTTTTATCTGACCTTCATCTACCTTAAGTTTAGCAAAAGGATTATCTCCAATTAGTGCCTTTCCTCTTTGAGCAACCAATATTTTAGTCCATGGATATTCAGAACCCTCTCCCTGCTTTGGTATTTCATCATCTCCAAGAACTTCAACATCTAAAATGGAGCTGTACAAAGGATCTTCAAGATATTTGAATACTATTTTGCTTATTTTTTCCATTGATTCTTGTAGTTTTTCTCCAGATGCCTTATCTTTAAGAATAATAATAAAATCACAATCTGATTCTCCTGCAATATGCTCTTGTGTAACAACACTACCTACTAAGAGTAAGCTTAGTACTTCATTTTTCAACTCTGTTTTTATATCTTTAGTAAATTCATCAATTAAGTTCTGATATTCGTCTCTCATAAACATTGGACCTCGTGGAGGACCAGCGGGAGGACCTGTGGGTTGTTGACTCATCGTACTCACTTGTTGATATTTGTAACTTCTTTCGTAAGATACCTTTTTCTCTTATTTTATTAAACTTTCTTCTTGTATCTTTTAGGTTTTCATAACTAGAATTAATAATATTGTACAATTGCATATCCTTCTTGAGTTAAAATTTTATATTAGAAAAATTTATACAATCTGTAATTAAGAGACTGGTTGACAAGAATGAAAAGAGAAACCAAATCTGAAGAGAAGATCACACAAAAAAATCTCTGCCCTCATAATAGAACAATAGACGAGATTTGTGATGAATTGGACACTGATGTCAGGTTTGGCTTGAAAAAAGAAGAAGCTGATAGTAGATTAGTAAACTACGGAGAAAACGTTCTTCCTAAAATCAAAGGTTCAGTCTGGGATGTTTACATAGCTCCATTGCTGAATTGGCTGATTAATATCTATTTAATCGTCTCAATACTGATGGTGATTTTAGGTTTGATTAAAACTTTTGTTATGAAAATCCCTTCTTCTGATGTGTGGAGCCAAATAGGTTTCTGGATGGCCATTATAGGCGTAAATATTGTTTTTACGATATTCCAACAAATAAGGGCTCAATTCAAATTAGATGCTCTTCATAAGCTTTCAGCACCAACTTCAACTGTTATTAGAGATGGAGTACCTGAAACTCTAGGTGCAGCAGTATTAGTCCCAGGAGATTTAATCGAACTCGATCAAGGAGATAGAGTTCCATCTGATTCTCGAATTATCTATTCAAGTAATTGTCTGGTCAATGAATCAGCCCTAACTGGAGAATCAGTAGCAGTTGAAAAGTCAAATGAACCTACAAAAACTATAGATGAAGATACTCCAATCTCACAGAGAGTAAATATGCTCTATACTGGTACTTTTATTGAAGCAGGAAGAGCAAATGCAATTGTAGTTAATACAGGTCTCTATACAGAAATCGGCAGATTATCAACAGAGCTACAAGAAATAGGAAGCAACGAAATACCAATTCGAACAAAAGTGAATCGACTAGCAAAATGGCTGGGTTTTGCTGTAGTTGTATTTTTAGTTGTTTCTTTAACTTATAAGGCTATAATCCATTTTGCTGTTAACAACCGAACAGATATGCTTTATATAGATGATGCAATTAATTCCATCACAACATCAATGGCTATCATGCCAATCAGTATCCCTCTCTTGACAACTTTAATTCTGCTAACTGGAGTCTTATCAATGGCAAAAGATAGAGTCATTATCAGAAATCTATCAGCTGTTGAAACTCTAGGGAGGTGCTCAATTTTGTGTTCTGATAAAACAGGAACAATCACCACTAATCAGATGACAATACAAAAGGTGTGGGATACTGAGTATTTTTATGGCGTATCAGGTGTAGGTTTTAGTGATCAAGGTGCAATTTTTCCTATAGGTAAAGATACAACTGAAATACCTGAAGATATGATGATTCCTGATAACATAAAACCCTTCGCGAAAGATTCAATTTTAGAGTTTTTACTAGTTGGAGGAATGTTGAACAATAATGCTCATCTAATAGTTGAAGAAGTGTTTGAACCTCATCATCAGATTTCATGGAAAACTACAGGAGATCCAACAGATGGAGCCTTTCTTGCACTGTTCAACAAATCAGGTTTGAATGAGAAGGAGATAAGAGAAAATTATGGATATGTAATGGAATTCAACTTTGATTCCACTCTTAAGAGAATGAGTAGAACATTCCAAGATGAGAGAGGTTTTTCCATGTTCTGTAAAGGGGCAACAGAAACAGTTCTACCTCTATGTTCGCATATTGGGAGTCCTTTTGATCACAAACCTCTAGAAGAAAACGATATCAATTTAATCAACAAGTATGTCAGTGATTTTGCATCACAAGGATATAGAGTTATTTCTTTAGCTGTTCGACCAATGTCAAGAGATGTGTTGCTTGACCATGATAGAGATGAAACAGAAAAGGAAATGATTTACAATGGTTTTGTATGTATGCTAGATCCACCAAGATACGGAGTAAAAAGCGCTGTAGAAGACTGTGTGAGGGCAGGAGTAACAACCATTATGATAACAGGAGATAGTCCACTTACTGGAAAAGCTATAGCAAAAGAAGTTGGGTTAATTCAAGGGGAAGAACTAGTAGTAGAAGGAAATAAGATAAAAGATCTAACAGAAACTGATTTTTACAATACAAGAATTTTCGCTCGTGTATCACCTCAACATAAACAAGTAATTGTAGAAAGATATCAAAAAATAAACAAAATAATAGCAATGTGCGGAGATGGAGTAAATGATTCACTTGCATTAACTAATGCAGATGTAGGAATATGCATGGGGATTGAAGGAACTGAAGTAGCTAAACAAGCTTCTGATGTCATCATCTCAGATGATAGTTTTACAAGCACTGTTCTAGGGATAAGAGAAGGTCGAGGTTTATTTGACAGGATAAGGGTTATGATCTTCTTCTACATTACACTTAATATTGCTGAAGCAATTCTCTACTTCTCAACTTCATTTATTCCAGGATTTCATTTCGTGAATGATTTCCAGAGAGTGTATATTTTCTCTTCAGCTCATCTTATACCCCCCTTAGCATTCATCTTCGATAGTATTTCTAAGGAAATAATGGAATATCCCCCAAGAGATGATGAAGAAATATTCAATAAAAGATATGTTTGGGCTCTTGTTATACTAGCTTTAGTTTTAGCCTTTGCTGGTTTTCTGGTTTACTTCTTAACATATCGTGGTATTATACCTATAACAGAGTTCAATCAATCAGGAATTGATTTGATTCTATTAGGTGATATTAATGCAACTGCTTCCTCTCCAATTAACTGGTCACATGCAAAGGCACGAACGATGCTTGTAACAATATTGGTTATTTCAGAAAGTCTAGTAGTCTTTAGTCTTCGTAGGTTGAATAAATCAGTTTTCAAATCCTTCAAGGAAGATTGGAAATGGTTAGTATTTATTCTAGTAATGATAGTTCCTCTTATTCATATTCTATTAATCTACGTTGTTCCTCTACAAAACCTTGCGAATAATCTGTTAGGTTTTAGGGTAGAATTTGTAGCATTAGGAGTAGTAGACTGGATCATATTATTAGTAGCTATAGCTCTACCTTTGGTTACCCTAGAAGTTTATAAGATGTTCATAAGGAAGAAAGAAACATACTACTAATCATCACGAATTGCTATTCTTTACGAGTTGCACTAAAGATAGTTTTATAATTTATTTTCACTAATATAGCTTTAATACATAACCATCTAAGGCAGGCATCGTTTATGAGGTTTGATTCACCAAAGAATAGACTCTTAATCTGTAGAGAAACAGATATCACTTGCACAGGAGGAGTAGTCTTCATTGGTGATGGTCATACAGGTAAAACTCATACTGCCTTGAATTTAGCTCAATACAAGAAGGGGCATTTTTACGACACAACTGATTGTACGAACCTATCCAAATCAGTTAATCTGGAATTTGATTACTTCATATTGTATTCAAACATTGAGAAATATAAAGTTACGATTAGCTCTCAATTGTTTATTCTGCCTGGACAAAAGGGTAGATCTGAAATAGGGGAAGGATTAGCATTTGAGGATGCTGTAGATATGTATCGTAATGTGAGAAGCATTAATGATGTGGTTATTCTTATTATGACATATAATTTAGCAGATGTCAAATCTTTTCAGAATTTAGAATATTGGTTAAATAGAGCTATCGAACATGAACTAATTTCAGATCTTACTAGCATTATTCTTCTTGGAACTCATTTAGATCACGGATTATTTGTTACTACAAATGATAGTATGATTGAAGAAGGTAAAAGATATCTTCTCAAAAGTATTGAAGATAGAATAGGGATTAAAATAGGTTCAGATAGAATTCATTCAGTTAAGATTTCAAACACTACAAGAGAAGGATTAGATAACCTTCAAGATACCGTTTTGAATTCTTTCTTTCATTCGTTTGAGCTTATTGATTATATTAACAGCAGAGATCAAGTTGCTAAGATTGAGCAAAAAATAATCAATCAAGAAAATGAAGATTCATTTATCTAAATCACGATTATATTCATATTACACAAATAGTAGAAGAGAAGCTTAAAACTAATGCATTATTTATAATAAGTGGTAATATTGCATGTGAAAGAAACTTTATTAGAAATCAATTGGAAGTTTCTTCAACTGTAAGCTTCAAAGTATAAGATTAAAACTAGAAAGATTTGATGGTCTAAATGGAGTTGTATACTAGTAGAGCATTATCATTTATGCTAATATTCGTGTTTATTAATTCATTAGTGTTTTATCAACTTTCAATGCCAGAAGAGCAGCAAATGAGTGATTTTCTAGATTATTCCTCAGATACTAATCTAGAAAAAATAGATAATAGAAATGATAATTCTATTGAAGAAGGAGCAAAGAATAAAATTCGTCAAGAGGTAATTGAAGGAGATTTTAAAACACAATCTTTCTTCAGCTATAAGACATTCACTTCTCAACTGGATGCAAATGGATCAGGTTATCAGTGGACAGCTTATGATAGTATTCTTGGGCATGATGCTTGGGATATAAATACTAAAAGATTTGGAGTTGGAGATATAACCTATGCTCCAGTACCTTCTGAAAATGATGCTTATTATTTTGGAGTTGATTATTGGGCTTCAGGTTTAAAATCAATTATGTACAGTCCAGTTTTAGATTATGACACAACTATAGAAGATAAAGTTCATTATATCTTTAATATGCACAGAGATTTAAACGACGATCCCTATGATTCATATTTTAACTCAATAGATATAACATTAAAAATCATTCTCTGGCACTATCATTCTAGTACGAATATTTCTACAGAAATAACTTCAGTTGCATATCTATTACCGAAGATTAATACTCCAACCGATACAGAGTATTGGGAATGGTTAGAAACAAATAGCACGCTAACATCGTATACTGTTCCCGCAGGTGATAGATTCAAATTAACATATGAGTATGCATATAGTGATGTAGGAGCAACACAAGGTCATTGTACTTTGAACATAATACAAGATGGACAATATTCTGATTCAGGGATCTCAGGAACAAACATGGATTGGAACATTAATGATGGTATTCATTCCAATAGTTACACTATATATAATGTAGATGGAATTCTTGGTGTTCAACTTTATATGCATGAAAACAATACTCCGGATATCGATTTATATAATGCTATGAATAACACTGTATACCAGAATGCTCAAGAAATGACTATTGATGTCACTGATGGTTCAATAAGTAAGTACAGGTGGGATAGTGGAATTTGGAATGTTTTTGATAATTCAACACTAATTACACTTCCAACAACTGCTGGTTGGCATGATTTAGAAATTGTTGCCAGTGATCCAGTGTATAATAATACACGAACAGCTTATTATCAATTCGGTTATGATGCTTCAATTATAAACTTAGAACTACATGAACCATATTCAAATGGATCAACGGTTGAAGCTGGAACTTATCTAAATTTTTCAGCTTATGCTGTGGATACTGTTACATACGAGTGGGATAGTAGCGAAACACAGATCCCTCTATTATCTCCTTATGATATACTAGCCCCAGTGTTTGAATTAGAACACAACTTGACGATAAGAACTACGGATTTCTATTCTAGTGATATTTACATCTATTATTTTACATTTGATTCCGATATACCATCTATTCTACTTGATAACGTTGTTAATGGATCAACTTATGCTCCATTAAAAACAATTGATGTTGAGATTTCTGATTCTTCAGGTATTAAAAATGTTAAATATCACTGGGATTCTCATTCAAATTCTACATGGAATCCTGAATTTGGAAATATATACAGAACCAATATACCAATCACTGATGGTAATCATTATTTGTATGTATATGCTTCTGATATTTTAAACCAAGTTAATAGTACGGTTTTCTACTTTTATGCAGATAGTAATGTATTTCTTGTCGAGCTACAAGAATTGACAAATAATTCATACTATCAAGGAGGAGAAACTGTTAAGGTAACTATCCAAAAAAGTAATGGTACAGTTTCTTATATTTGGGATAGTGGGATAGAAGAAGAAGGTTCAATTTTCAGTTCAACACTTACATTAGAAGGTTCAGAAGGTATTCCTTTAACTGCAGGTTCTCACAATCTTACAATAATAACTTACGACTCTTCAGATGTTCAATATATACTTTATTTCATTCTCATTGTAGATCTAGAAGCACCAGTGATTGATTCTGATATTTCTATCTATAATAACAGCAGATTCCTAACTGATCAAATATTTATTTTTAATATCACAGATAATTATGTTTCTGGATCTGATTTGACTGTATTGTATTCAATAGATGGTAAAGCAAATAGGCTCCTAAATGAGCCTTATCAATACGCATTGATTTACTTAGAAGATGGCACGCATTATTTAAACATCAAAGTAATTGATATAGCAGGAAATATAGATGAGAAATTTCTTGTTTTTGTTGTAGATACAACAAAACCAATAATAATTGTATCAATACCAGATTTAGTTGATTTTGTAACCATTGATGGTAATAAATATGTTCCTTTTAATGCAGAAGTAATAGTTACTATCGTAGATGATGATCCCTTAGTAACAACAGAATATGCATGGGGTGATCCTCCATATATTGATTTTAGCTATCATTTTTATTTGGCTTATTCTGACGAAAATAGTATCCTCCATATTAGAGCTATAGATTCTTTAGGTAATGCTCGTAGTATTCAGTTTAATCTTATAATAGATGGAACAATTCCTAGTATAACTCTACTTAACTATGAAAATGTAACCACTAAAATAAATTATGAAACTCTACTTGAGTTTGAAATTGAAGATTATTCAGATTTAACTATTGACGAGGTTAGCTATTCTTGGGATAAACTTACTGGATTTTGGTTTACTTCCCCAATAAACGATCTTAGCATAAGTGTTCTCCCTGTTTATCAACACGATACTACAGCGAAATTCTCTGTTTATATTGAAGATATAGTTGGAAATAATTTTACCTATACTTTTCTGTTTTTGATTGACATTGAAGCTCCAATAGTCGACCTAGCTATTTTTAATCCAGCTAAAGATAAATGGGTTGATGCTTCAGGTGTTTATTATGTCAAAAGTGGAATTCAGATTGTATATAACGCTTCTGTGAATGATGATTTAGTTTCTTTCGAATATTATTGGGATGGCTATAGTGAGAATATCCAAATTTTAAATGAAAGTGAAAGTTGGACGTTAGAAACTCCTCTAATCGATGGTTTCCATAATTTGACTGTCATTCTAACTGATGACTCTGTGGGATTATTTCCTAATCAAGTTACACAAACCTTCTACTTTTTCGTAGATAACATAGTTTTGAATTTCTCAAAATCAAACGATTTTATTGAAACCCTGTATGCATATGAAAATTCAACAAATTTGATATACGGTAATAATGTAAGTTTTGTACTAAATATAACTGATGCAACATATGGATTAGAAATACTTGGACTTCAATATAAAATAATAAAAGATATGAAATTAAACCTCTCTGTTGAAATTATCAAATTAGATAACATAACATATGAGATTCTGATTATTGCAACAAATGTAACTAAAGGTTTACTAACAGAAATTGAGATTCAATTCTACAAATTTGAAGAAAGTAAACAGCTCATTAGAATATATCTAGATATTGAAAAGAAAGAAGGAAGCCTTTCAATAGATTCCAGAAGTATTCAAGAGGTCACATACGAAGAAAATATCACTATTGTAATGAAACTGGAAAATAATGTGGGTGAAAATGAAAGAATTATCATGATTATTATTGATGGAGATACCCATATTTTTAACTTTACAGAGCTTCCTGATAGGTTCTATCAATTCAATATCTCCTCTGTAATGTTTCAAGGAAAAGGAAATTATTCTCTTGTAATTTACGTTGAATCAAATTTCTTTATAGGGGAGAGTATCATTGATATTGAAATAAATCCTCTCGAAACTATGTTAACAATTGAAGTTTCAGAACATGAAATTATAGAAGAAGCTCAATTAATTATAACTGGACAACTAACATTACTTAATGGAACCCCAATAAGTTTAGCAGAGATTGAAATTACAATTTATATTAAATTAAAGGAAAATGGAAAAAGAGTATATGCTTTCGATACCGCTAATTATGATGATCTAGAAGTTTTTACAGTAACTACTGATTTTGAAGGTTATTTCCAAAAGGCTTTCTCGATGAGTGCTGATATAGATTATGTTGATATTGAAGTTAGTTACTCTGGAGATGATTATTATGGAATAATAAATTCTGCTCTTGAGGCACCAGTTTTTACAACCCCTCCTCCCGGTTTACCTTCTTGGCTATTATACATTATTATTGGTGGAAGTTTAGCTCTTGCATTAATTATTTCTATAATTGTATATAAAGTAACACGAAGAAAACCATTCCAAAAATTCCTAGAAGAGATTACTGATGAAGAAGTTGAAGAAAATTATTCAATTATCTCACCAGGTGCAGTTTTATCTATCTTTGATCAGAAGAAAGGTCCTGTACCTTTAGTAATGGATCATAGCTTGAAATTTGAAAAATACAGTATTAGGTTAAGAATGGGAATAGAAAACTTCCTACTTAAAATATCAGATCAAGCATATAGTTCCTTAGGTTTTGAAGAGCATGATGTTGGAAGAAGAGTGGGATCTATAGTTTTGCCTGGTGAAAAAATGATTGGATGGGTTCATGGTATTCAACTCCCAAATGAAGCTGCACGAGGAGGATTTGAAAATCTGTCCCTTATAGTTTTAGCTGATACTGATTTTGGAACTTATCTATTAAACTACCAAGAATATATTTATGATGAAGCAGATTTGCTAAATTCTGCTCTTAAATCGAAGAAAGAACTAACTGAGATAAATGAAATTCTGATAAAAATCAGAAAGAAATCTGTCCAAATTATGTTAGCTGCGCAAAAAATGGAAAATTAAAACAAGAAGAAGAGGAAGAATATGAAAAATAAAAACCACCAATTGTTTGGAACATTCTTGATAATTTTATGCTTAAATACACTAGTTATTAACCGTCTTTTGGATATAGATTATAAAGAAAAAAATGATACAAGAAAACTTGATAAATCCTTAGAAATGAATGACAATACAAAGAATTCAGACGCAAGAAGTGATACACCTTATAATGATCCTGTAACAAAATCTGAAACTCTTGGTGATTTCGAAACTTTCGCTTTCTTTCCTGGAGGTACTGGCTATATCTATGGTGAATCACGAGTAGGTGAAACCCTAATAACAGATCCTTCTGGGGAAGATCCATATGGAAGACGAAACATTGTAGAATGGGTACCATATGATGAGATTAAGAATGATGGTACCCTAAACAAAGAGTTTTACTGGAGAGCTCTTAGTTCTGTACCTAAAACTTGGCCTAATGATACCAATTGGTTCTATTTAAGAGAACAAGGTTATCCTAATGAGCCTTCTAAAATATATAGTCCTGTTTTTACTGAGGATTATGAAATTTCAGGCAAAGTTCATTGGTGGTCATGGTTAACTGTTAATGATTCTGCAGTTTTTTCTGAAGCTGTTACTATAGGTTATAGAGTGCTATTATACTTATTTAATCCAGCTGATCCTCTCAATCCACAATTAATTGCATCGAGAACTCAGACTTACCCAATAAGTATGTGGACTGGATATAGAACTTTTTCAGACACAATTTCTACAACTACAATACCAGCAGGATATAGATTAAGATGGGATATACAATTAAGTTTCAGTTCAGTACCTTCTACAGGTTCTTTTTTGCATATGACAGGTTATCCTTATGATGGTACTACAAGTTCAACAACATGGACCATTAATGATGATATCTATAGTAATACATACACGATAAATAATGTAACTAGAATGACTGGAATTCAGCTTTACATGAGATCCAAAAGAATTCCAGATATTAATCTTTTAGGTGCATCAAATGAGACAGTATATCAAACAGCTCAAGAAATGACTATTGATGTTACTGATGGCTCTACTAGCTCTTACAGATGGGATGGGGGGAGTTGGATACCTTTTGAAAATCAAACAACAATAAATCTGCCTTCTGTGCATGGTTGGCATGATTTGGAGACTGAAGCTATTGATCCTGTTTTTGGCAATACAAGAACAGAATTTTATCGATTTGGTTATGATGCATCGACTACGAATTTAGTACTGAATTCTCCTATAAATGGTTCAACGATTGGGGGAGGATCAATATTAAATTTCACGGCATTTAGCGTTGATACGGTCGAGTATATGTGGGACAATAATGGAATGTGGTATCTATTAAGTAGTCCATATGACATAACAAATCCTAGTTTTTCAGGATTACATAATATTACCTTGAGGATAATTGATTTCTATTCAACTGAAACCTTCTTCTATCAATTTACTTTTGATTCTGATTTTCCTACGGTTATTCTTTATAATGTGATTGATGGTTCAACGTATGCTCCAGGGAAAATAATTGAAGTAGAGATAGATGATGATTTAGGAATCAATAATGTAAATTTTCATTGGGATTCAGATGGAGATGCTCCTTGGCTTCCTGCACAAGGAAAAATATACCAAACAAGCTTACCTTCGGCTGAAGGAAATCATTATTTGTACATTTCTGCATATGATAATTATGAACATTTAACTAATGTAATGTTTCAATTCTATACTGATCCTAACGTATTTTTGGTTGAATTAGCTGAATTAAGAAACAATTCCTATTATCTTGGTGGTGAAGAAGTAATAATTAATGTACAAAAAAGCAACGGAACTATTAGTTATATCTGGGATGGTGGAATAAGAGAAGACGGAGATATAATCGCTGGTCAATTAACTTTGACTGGAGTTGATGCACTTCCTTCTACTCCTGGTTTTCATAACTTAACAGTTTTTTGTTCTGATGTTTTTGATGTCGAACACATATTTTTCTTTAATCTCACTGTTGATCAAACAGCTCCCAATATTGATAATAGTATTTTAATTTATAATAATACAAGATTCACGACTGATACAATATTCATCTTTACAATAACTGATAATTATATTCTTTCAAGTGATTTGATAGTATTATACTCAATTGATGAAAAAGCAAATCAAACATTAATCTATCCCTACCAATTTAACCTAATCACTCTTGCTGATGGAAAACATGAATTCTGTATATATGCTCTAGATATTGCAGGAAATTTTGAAGTTAAATTATTAGTTTTCATTATAGATACAACAAAACCAACAATAGATGTAACTATCCCTCTGGAAGTAGATTATACTTCGATAGATGGAAATATATACATTCCTTCAGATGCTACAATTCAAATTGACATTACTGATGATGATAATTCCGTTTTCAGTTATTATGCATGGAATGGTTCATCACTAATACAATTTACAGATGAATTTATTTTAAGCCAACCTGATGGAACTGCTTTACTCTACATTTTTGTTAATGATAGTCTTGGGAATTTTCAAGCGTTTTCGAGAATACTGACAATTGATTCAGATGCTCCTATTATCTCACTCTCATCTTTTCCAGAGAATACTACGGTGAATGGAGGTACAATTTTTGGTTTCAGTGTTTATGATGAATATCTATTAACTGTAAGTGAAATACGATATTATTGGGATTCTGATCTTACGAAAAACTGGTGGAATGATAATGTACCACTAACTGATTTCGAGATAAGTTTTCTACCAAATCCTCAGAATTTTTATGATCATAACGAAACTGCATCAGTGGTTATAGAAGCAACTGATGTTTTAGGTAGTTCAGCAACCTATATTTTTGATTTTCTTACTGATTTTGAAGCACCTATAATAAAATTGTATCTAAATGAAAGCGGAGTGTTAACAGAATTAATCAATGGGGGGAGTTATATTTTTACAGGGAACACACCAATATGGTACAATAGTTCTGTAAATCAAGATTTAGCTAGATTCTACTATAAATGGGATGATGATGAAACTGATGAATTAAGAGAAGCAGATTCATGGATTTTCAAAGTAAAACCAGTAGATGGAAATCACACTTTACAAATTAATTTATTTGATGATGCAATAGGTTTAGCACCAAATAAAGCATCAGCAACCTTCTACATCAAAGTTGCTGACATTGATATTAAATATATAGATCCAACGGAAAAAGAATGGATAAATGATATTTATTCGGTTCAAACAAATTACTCAGACATTGTTTATTTTATTGTAAATGTAACAGATACAGTTAATCAAATAGAAATAACAGATTTATATACAAGACATCATCAAGAATCTTATAATTTTAAAGTAGATATAACTAAACAAGACAGTACAATTTACTACTGTGAGATAGAGTGTACTAATATTACAAATGGTAATGTGACTTTCGTTGACATTGAGTTTTATACACTAGCTGGGGGAAGCAGAACAATAAGAGTAAATCTTATTGTTGACAAAAAAATAGCAGATTTGTCTATACTAGATGAGAGTAGATTTTCAGTGTATTATGGTGAAGATGTAACTGTTTATCTTAATCTAAAAGATCATCTTGGACAAAATATATCGATTGATTATGTTGAAGTCAACTCTGTATCGACTATGTTCTATAATATTTCTGGTACTTCAACATACTGGTTCAATTATTCTACATACGCACTTCCAAAAGGAAATTACTCCTTCGATATTTATGTAGAAAGCAAATTCTATTACGCAATTGCTGAAGGAAACTTGACATTCGAATTTGAAGTATTACCTTTACCTTTGTACCTAGATATACAGGTTTCTAATTTCACAGTACTAGAAGGTACACAACTAGCAATAACAGGTATTTTAACATATGAAAATGACACAGGAGTACCAATACAAGAAATCCATTTCTACATCTATTCATATAGTTACGATCAAACGTCAGGAGTTCAAGGATTAATTCCAACAAATTATACTACTTATGTTATACTAAATAAAACAACAGATTTCTCAGGTTCTGCAACTGTCGTGTTTACTATGTCTCCTGAAATTGATTATGTAATGATTAATGCAACATTTGATGGTGATAATATCAGATCCTCAAGTAGTTTTGAACTTGAAGAAAAAGTGATTCGAATTGTACCACCTGGTTTCCCAAGTTGGATGCTTTACCTAATAATTGGAGGTAGTGTTCTTGCTGTTGCTTTAATAGCTTTCATAGTTTACAAAGTAACTCGTCCAAAAGAATTTGAAGAACTATTGTCAAACCTAACGGACGAAGATATAGCTTTAAACTATTCAATTGTATCTCCTGGTGTAATACTAACTATTTTCGATCAAAGAAAGGGTCCAACACCTCTTCTGGAAGAACACTCTCTAAACATTGCTAGATATAAGAATAGGATGCAAATTGATGTTGAGAATTTCTTGCTCAAGATAGCTGACCAAGCATATTCCTCACTTGGTTTTGAAGAACATGATGCTGGGAGAAGAACTGGTTCAATAGTTCTTCCAAGAGAAAAGATGATAGGCTTTATTCATGGAATTCAACTCTCAAATGAAGCTGCTCGTGGTGGGTTTGAGAATCTTTCACTTATAGTTTTAGCTGACAGCGATTTTGGTAATTTCCTTCTGAATTACCAAGATTTTCTTTATGATGAAGTTGATGATTTGATTAAGGATCTTAAAGCTAAAAAAGAACTTCCAGAGATTAAAGAAAAGCTTGAGGTAGTAAGAAAGAAATCAGTAATGATTATGTTAGCAGCTCAAGAATTGGAAGAAACTCAACCTGAGTAATCCTTTTCTCCTCTTTTTCATTAGTCAGTATCGATATATTGATATGTAAAATTTTGCTTTAGTATTACACAGACATCTTTATATTAGACAGTACTAGGGGTCGTAATCGTGTCCTACTTATTCGATGAATTATACAAAGATAAATCAGATGCACCTGCTGTAGAGGATAAAATCCTTCTCATGGGTTTACAGTCAGCAGGGAAGACAGCAATAAAAGATGTTGTCTTTTTCGATAAAAAACCTGCTGATGCAGAAGATTATATGGCTACAGTTCATTATCAACGTCACTTTATTGATGAGGAAAAAAAGAGTTTAGTTATCGATTCTGGAGGACAAGAGAGCTACTGGAATGAAGCTGTTACGCATTTTAGACATCTTGTTTTTTCCAATGTGAAACTTCTAGTATGGGTTGTTGATGTCACTCAACCTGAACTTTTTGAAGAATCAGAAAGAAGATTTAGTTTTACTATTCGTCAATATGTCAAAGAGAATCCTGAAGGCCATATTACCGTTCTCTGTCATAAGGTGGATTTAGTTACTCCTGAAAGAATGGTAGTAATTCATCAACATATTCGAGAACTGTTCGATGATCCTCGTTTCGAGATAGAATTTGAGAATACTAGTATTTACTATTATGAAAGTCTCAAAGATTTAATGTTCACCGTTATGAAAGAATCTGGTATTGACACTAGAAGATTCGAGTTAGTATCAAATGTTGGTGAAGCAGTTGAACAAAGCAATGAATTCCAAAGCTATGTTATGGAACATCAAGAAGATCCTAGAATAAAACAGTTAAGAGAGTTCTTGAATCCAGAACCTGAACCTATTCTTCCAACTTTTGGCAAATTAGATTTAGAGTTTGATCTTACTGAATATGACATTGTCGAAATGGTTTTAATTGATAAAGCAACCTATTCTCCAATTATCGGAGCTTCCTCGCAGTCTAATGTGAACATCGAAAAATCAATGGACTATCTAATTGGACTACATCACCTTAAAAATCAGATAAAGGATTTAGGAGATGATATTGATTCTACTGGAAGTATTATTTCTTCTGCAGATCGAACTGTACACGGAATGATCTTTAATCTAGCAACCAATTTTCTTCTAGTCACATCATTTTCGGAGATTACAGATCAGAAAAAGGAAATTCTCTATGAACTAATATTCAAATTTGCTCAATCAACAGGGGAAATTGAGACAAAAATAGAGAAACCTCCTGCAGTTGCAGCACCTGTTGAAGCTGCTGTTGAGACATTAGCTGAAGTTGCTACAGAAGCACCAACTCCTGCAGTAATTCCAATAGAAGTAGCACAAGTAGAATCAACAGAAGACATACCCCTTGAGGAGACTCCTGTAGAAATTATGGCTGAAACTTCTCTAGAGTTTGTTGAAGAAACTTCCACTGAAGAAGCTCCTGAGATTATTCCTGAAATTCAAGTTGAAGTCAAACCAGAACCTTTTTCTGAACCTGCTAAAGAAGTAGAAACACCTGCTCCTCCAAAAGTAATAGAGCCAGTTGCAGTTCCTGATTCAGTTCCAAAGATTGCATCTGATAAACCAGTAGATTCTGAGCTTAAAGGAGAACTAGCTGCTGGTCTGAGTGAGATTCTAGAAATTCCTGATCCAGGTGAAGTGGAAACTGTTTTAGAAGGAAAATCAGAAGTAACTGAAGAGCTGATACAAGAAACTGGAACATTTGTAAATGGAGAAATGGAAGTTACTTCAGAAGAGGAACCAGCACAAGAAATCGCAGCAGTATCTGAAGAAGCTTCTGCTCAAATCGAATTCGACGCAAATGATATCAAAGGTTTTGCTAGTTTCTTAATGAAAACAAAAGATGAAGTTCCTGAAGGCATTTTTTCAAAGGAAGCAATCAAAAGTATGTCAGATTTCTTAACAAAAGGAGCGACAAATAATAAAGAAATTAAAGAAACAGAAGAACAAGAAGAATAATCAGATTGGTCTACTGTTATCATATCTTCTATATTCAAGATCACTATCTAGGAAAACTGGAATTTCTCTCATTCCTTCTATACATTCATGTATAGGATACATCTCAATTGTTGTTACTCCAAATCCTGCAGTAATTTTTATTCCTCTTTCAAGTTTTTCAGAATTTTCTACAGCTACATCTAGAATCGATTTTTGAACTTGTTTTCCACAAATATCACACTTGACATTCACTTTAACATCGAACCTTCGTTCAAGAGTAGCTATCTCTCTTACTTTGTTATTTTCTAAGTATTTTGATAGAGTTGATTTCATCTTTGCCTTTGCTTGTCCTATTAATTCATCAGGTTGGAAGATTTGCATTATCTTTCCACTAAGTTCTAGGAATTTACTACGAGTATCACCCAGATCAGGACCGTGTTCAAAAACTGAAGTAAGTACTAAATCATTATCAATTTCCCTCATAAAAACACAAAAGTTTCCCAATGAGAAAATTGCATAATCCATTACCATTCCAGGGAAAAATGTGTTGGACAACTCATTCCTCAACCTCTCATAATTTACTCCTGCAAGAGCTTCTGGTTGGGAATAAAGGACAAGACCATGAGTTGTTGATACAGCTAAAAATGATAAATCATATGCCCCTACAACATCTTTGATTTCTAATGTTTTGCTATCATCCTTAGGATAAACCAAAGCAAGAATCTTCTGCATCGCATCCCAGAGCGTATCTTCAAAGATTGAGGTACCATAAATCTCTGCATTTTCCATATTATCGATTTCAAAGATATCTTTAATGGATTGAAGTACTGCTTGTCTTTTATTGACAGGTACAACATCCATTTTGTGAGCAAAGACATATATCTTAGCAGTTCTGCTTATCTCTTTGACATTCTCAACTGTTAGATCAAAATAATATTTAGATCTCATTATGTTAGCAGCATCAGATACATCTACAACAAAGATAACTGCTTTCACATCAGAAAAAGTTCTTTCTTGATACTGTTGAAAGACTTCATTTAGATAAGCGCTCTGCCCTCCTACATCAAATAAGTTTATGGAACTTCCTGCGAGATTGAACAACTTCCTGTTAATTCTGACTGTTGCTGGATTCTGCGATGTGGATTCTGGAGCAAATCCTTCAAAAATTACTTGTCTGATGGAAGTTTTTCCAGATTGTGAGAGTCCCAATATGGCTACTTTGGATTCTAAACCTTCTCTGTCAACGCTCATTTTCTACAATCAACGTGTTGTAATTCACTTATAAAATATTTACGTTAGTCTAAAACTTGAATAAACAAGCGTTTAAAAAGTCGAATGAAGATTCTGCAGGTTCAGCGTTCTAGATAGGATTTTTTCTGTTTAACCGTTACTTTGTTTTAAAGTCTCCTTCTTATAAGATAGTGTCATGAATACTCAAGCTTAGCAGAACAGTAACCTCACCTTCTTGGATTGGGCACCTTACTATTAGGAAGGATGCCTTGCATCGTAATGAAAAGGGAAAATGTGTATTATAATAATTAAGATTTCATTACTTTGCATAGATGATAGAGAAATTCTTGTCAACCAGTTCTACTTTTTCTCCTTCTAAACCAGTGAGATTGTTAAACTTACATGGTAACCCTCTTGCTGTTAATGGATTCGAGCCCTGCATTAGTTGGAAATGTAGATGAGGTGCTGAAGAGTTTCCTGAATTACCAAGAAGACCTATACATTGACCTTGTTTGACTTTATCTCCGATTTTGACTTTCAAGGATTCTGGTATCAAATGAGCATAAAAAGAAAATTCATCTTCAAGATGTTCAATCACAACATAGTTTCCTGCTGCAACAGGAAGATATCCTGATTCCATGATTATTTTTCCTAAATCCTCTTCAGGTAATAACTTACCAGCTGCGGGATTATCAGGTAGCTGATCAAAAGTATCTACCACTACTCCATCCGCTATTGCAATTACTTGTTCACCATAAAAGATATGTGATTCATTTTCCCTTCCTGAGCTGGAACTCAGATTCATTTCTTTATCTACTTTTATTAAATCAAAACCAAACTCTTGTGAATGCATTCTTCTATGCTCATATGGATTGTCGAAGGGATTGGCTGGTATCCATGCTCCTCTAAGAGGGAGAATGTACTCATTCTTACATTCATAGTGCTGTATAGGGATTATGATTGCTTCTTTTTTCTGTTCATCATTCTCTATATAATAAACAGTGAATTTAAGCTGATCTACCGGTTCTCTATCCATGTATTCAAAATACTCTAATATTAATCCTGTTTCTTGGTCTTGTTCTAGGTCATTTAGTGAAAGTTTATCTTTGTTCCAAAATTCTGCTGTACCTAGGAAAAACTTAGCTAAATCAGGATGTGGTAGTGCTTCAATTAGTTTACTTACATCCTCTGCTTTCTTCTGAATCATCTTCTCATTATACATTATTGATTTCAATGTTTCAGAATTTCTTTGAATATCAAATTGGTATTGTGTTAGCTTAATCTTGTTTGATGAATCATTCTCGATTCTAACTGCTCTTAAGAAGAAACTTGATTCTTTTCTCTGAATCTCTTCAAGGTTTCTTAAACCATTGATTATATAATCAGATGGAAGGTAAGAAATTTTCATATATGACTTTGTTTCGTAATTCTTTATTTATTTTTACGTAAATACATTGATACTGGAAATTGGTTCTAGATTCCCTTTGCTACTCCTCTACAAAAAGATAATAAATGCTCTCTTCAAATATACGATATGGATTATGATGCCATTATTATTGGAACAGGTATAGGAGGACTCATTGCTGGAGCTAAATTAACAAAAGAAGGGAAGAAGGTTCTGCTAATAGAACAAGAATCAACTCCAGGTGGTTATGCTTCTTGTCTTAAACTTTCCGATGATTATATGATTGACTTTGGTCTTCATGCAATGGATGGATTATATGAAAAAGATCCAAAGATAGAAGTTTTTGAAGATTTAGACATATTCTTCAACATAGAATTTGAGAAGATATTAACTGGTTTTTACAAATTTTATAATGAAAGAAAGGATTTTACGATTCCTGATAACGAAGAACAAGCAATAGAGAAACTAGTTGAATGGTTTCCTGATGAAGAGAAATCAATAAAGAAATTTTTCAAAACAATAAATGCAATAACAAAGGACACTCACAATATACCAAGGTCTAAGTTCATGCAAGGAATAATTGGTCCATTTGTGCCTATGATTTTTCCAAGTATTCCTAGATGGGGAGGAAAGACAGCTGGAGATCTATTTGATTCACATTTTAATAATGAAGATCTTAAACTTGCATTAGCAGGTACTATTCAATACTATGGAGACGATCCTTACAAACTATCTGCTATAATTTATGCAATCGCACTCTCAACACGCTTTAAGGGTGGAACTCACTATATTAAAGGTGGTTCGATCAAATTTAGTTACGGTCTTGTAAAATTCATCAAACAACATGGTGGAACCTTTCTGTTTGATAGAGTAGTCACAAGAATTGTAGTTGAAAGAGGAAAAGCTTGTGGAGTTGAGTATATATCTAAAAAAGAAAGCGACAAAAAAATTCACAAAATTAGTGGAAAAATTATCATCGCAAATGCACCTGTCCCTCAGGTTGCAAATGAGCTATTACAAGGAAAGCGTCACAAGAAATTCAGAGAGCAAATTAATAAACTAGATGTAGGTCATTCAATACTTAACATCTACCTTGGTTTCAATAAACCTCCAATAGAAATTGGAAATACTAGTTATACTACAGTAGTGAATGACCCAAGTATTATTAGTCTCCATCAAATAGCAGATAATCATAAAGGAGATTATGAGAAACGAAATTTCATTTTTGTTGATTTTAGCCAAATCGATTCAATGCTTGCTAGTTCTGGGCGTAGTATCGGCGTAATCAGCGTTGTGGACTATATTGAAAACTGGGGGGGTTTGAGCAAAGCAGAATATACTGCAAAGAAGAAAGAAGTTGCACATATGTTCATTGATCGTTTATACAAACTAATGCCAGATATGGTAGGTCATATCGATTACTATTATGTTTCAACACCTAGAACAAAAGTGGAATATACCCTTAATCCAAATGGAACTTTTCTAGGATTTGCCTATACTCCTAAACAATCTGGTATGATGAGATTGAAAAACAAATCACCAGTCAAAAATCTGTACTTCGCATCTGCTTGGACTTTTCCTGGAGGTGGATACTCATCTACAATTTGGTCTGGTTGGCAATGTGCTAATGAAGTACTGAAAAAATTGTAATGTTTCTGTACTTTATAACCAATTCTCAGCATAATCCTCAATGTACTGGTCAATAGTTATAGGATCTTTCTTTAATAGTTTCTTGAAGTCGGGATAAGTTTTGTCAGATTTATGATTTTTTATGGCAGAATAAATAAAACCCATTATTCTGACCATTCCTTTGTCAAATTTGTAACTCAGCATTTTTTTCTTAAATTCTTTTCCTGTAGGATTACTATACTTAATGGGTTGATTTGTTATTGAGGACATTTTCTCTGCTACTTCATAGAAATTATGTGCAGCATCTCCAGTAATTTTGAGTGTACGGTTTTTATGTGTTCCTTTCATCAATATGGTAGCAGCAACCTCTGCAATATCTCTTGCGTCAGTGAAACTAATCTTTCCATCTCCAGCAGGAATGAAAATGTCTTTTTCTTTCTGAATAACTTCTTTGTGTGTTGTTGACAGATTCTGCATGAAGTATCCTGCTCGAATATGTGTGTAGATTATTTTTGATTTCTCGAGATATTTTTCTATTTTATAATGGGGAACAAAAGGCATTGCATCAGCTATTGAAAGAGTTACAACATGTTTTATCCCTTTCTTTTTGATTAAATCTATAAATGGGAACATGTATTTCTTTACTTTGCCTATTTGCGGAGGTCGCATTAGGAAAACTCGACCCATACCTTCCAGACTTGATTCAAAAGTTGTGGGATCATAAAAGTCAAGTTTGCGAAATTGAACGTCATCACCAAATCGTATTTTAACAATTTCCGGATTGATATCAGCTGCAAAAACAGTTACATCTTCATCTATTAGAAATTTGATTACTTCCCTACCTACATTACCTGTAGCGCCAGTAACTAGTATATTAGTAATTTAGATTCACCCAAAATAAAATTAATTGGAAGTTTAAAAATATTTCGAAACCGTAAATTACGCATTCGAAAGATTTATTTGTGTCTGAATAGGTGGATTCATAGATGAAAAAACCTTCGAAAATAGGATTAAATATCGCTCAAATCCACCAGATTTCTGATAGATTGTTTCAAAGAAAATTAAGGGAAAATGATTTAGCCGATTTAAATCCGTCACAAGGTCGGGTTTTGTTTGCACTTAAAGAGCAAGATTTAATCTCTATGCAAGAATTATCGGATCGAACTTCATTAAGCAATTCAACATTAACAGTAGTTATAGATAAACTTGAAAGTAAAAAACTTGTAAAAAGAGTTCCTTCGAAGAAAGATAGAAGAAAGCATCTGATAAAACTGTTGGACAAATTTCAACAAGATTTTGAAAGATATTTTAAGATAGTATTAGAAATGAGTAGTATTTACTATGAAGGTTTTTCACCTACTGAAATCGACGAAATCGAAGAAAATATTGCAAATATACTGAAAAATCTAGAAAAACAAGAAAGAATTGGAGCATGATTAGAATTAGGATATTTTGGTTCTAATAACTGAATTACTAGTGTCTGACTATTCTCTTTTCTGGTAAAATGCAAAAAAGATATAATTCCAATCCTTGAAACATACTAGAAAATAATTTAAGGGTTTGAAACTATAGTATATGGGATATGTCTGTAATTTCTACTCATAATAAAAGAATAATGTTGATTATCCTATTATTTCTAACTGGAAGTATCACCTTACCTATGAACAAATCAGCAGCTAATCCAATTTATGTATCTTATTATTATTATAATGGATTAACGATGGGAGGTATTATCCCAAGTAAGACCAATTATAATATTTCAATGAAAAACGCAGATGTAAAAATGACAATTAAATCAAATCCATCTAAAGGTATTCATCAAGAATTATTTGAAGTAAGTTTTCTAGGTTCCTATAAATTTTACAATCCACACGAAACTATAACTCTGACAATTGCAGCACCTTTTTATGGTGTTGATCAAGGTTTTGTTGATTCTTTATTGGTTAAAGTAAATGGACGTGAAATACAGCATAATTTTACTGAGATAACTGATAATGTTTTTTTTCAGTGGAATAGATATCTGATAAACTATTATGAAAGAGATTTCATTCTTTCTAATATTACTTTTGAAGGAGGAACGTTTACTTCTGTTGAATATAGCTGGAATACTAGCAATGATGAATTTTATTATGTCTATGATGTTGGTACGGGAAGATCCTGGAAAGGTAATATAACTGAAAGAGTAGAATTCAGAATAGAAGGATACCAACCAGAAAGAGTAATAGATAATTCCGAAGGAACCCTTTCTCAAAAACTTCAGATTATTGAAAATCTGAATTCAACTTCTTACATATGGTTCTGGGACAATGAATATATCGAAGAAGATTATGTAGGAATGAAATTCGATAAAACACTTATTAGGCAAGAACAAAGAATTAGAAAGATGAAAATTTACAGTATTATACTAGCTACATTAAATGCAGTTGTAATAATACCTTTTTCTTTAATCTCTAGAAAGAAAAGAATTGTGGAGGGTAGAAAATGAATAAGAAAACGCTTGTGATTATTTTCATTATCTCATTCTTAATTGGACCAACAATTACACTAACTCAAAATTACAAACAGGAGACAGCATTTTCAATTAGTATTCTGGTTTTAGAAGATAGTAGGGACCGAATAGAAATAGCATCGTATCTAACTGAGATATTTGAAAATATAGGAGTTGGTGTTACAAATTTTGATGTAAAATCTAAGAGTGATATTTCTCAAAGAACTTGGTCTTATCCGATGATTGATTATGATTATATTCCAATATATCAAAATGGTGGATATGATATCATTTTTCTAGGAAAAGAATGGGGTTTAGATTTAAACATACAAGGATTATATGATACAGCAGCTATAACACCTGATGGAGACAATTTCTATCAGTATAGCAATCCAACATATGATGCAGTACTAAATGCATTTATTGAAGAATTGGAACCTTTTGAACAGTTAAATCGTGCAGAAATTCTCCAAAAATTTCTTTTTGAAGATCAACCTGATATCTCGATCTCCTATCTCAAAGAGATGTTCTGCTATAGGAATGAATCCTACAATGTTGATCCAACATTGTTACTGAAAAGAAATCATAGATCGGAATATTGGAATAGTAGTACTGATAGTAAACTAATTTACTCACAACCAGATGAATTCTCAAACTTTAATTGTTTCAGAATCGAATATGATCAGTTTAATGATCCAATAAACTCTGATGCTCTTTGGTCACAATGTGTATATGCTTCCTTGTTTCAAAGAGGACAAGGACATCATAACTGGGAACCTGTAATAGCTCAAAATTATTCTGCTATCCTTAAACCAAGTAATATAATTAATTTAACAGTAGATATAAACTCAAATGCGACATTTAGTAATGGAGAATCAGTTCTTGCTGAAGATATAGTTTATACTTACCAGCTTCACCTAACTCCAGATGTTAATTCCTCTGCTTACGATTACCTTACAGATTGGTTCCTATCAAATTCTTCAATAAGTATCAAAGATGTAGATAGAGTTGAATTCCTTGTATCACAACCTTATAGTCACCACCTCAAACTATTGTCATTTGGTATTATTGATAAGAGTGAAATAGAACCTCTTGTCAGTTTATATGGTTATGATATCTTTAATGATGCACCCTTTTCGGTTGATATAAATGATTCACTTGTTACTTCTTGTGGGCCGTTTAAAATGAAGGATTATAACCAAAGTGATCAAACGGTGAGATTAATACCTAATGAATTTTGGTTTGGTCCTACCCCTCATTTTGATGAAATAAATTTCTTAAGAATCCAGGATAAAAACCTAGTCTTACAGAAATTTATAGATAACCAGGTTGATATAATAGACTCAAAATACTACTTAAAATACTCAGATATTGAAAATATCAGTGACATGATTCCAGTTTATAGCAAATCGTTTTTTACAGAAATTATTGCAGTAAACATGAAACATCCGGTGTTAGGCACCGGTGAGTTGACACCAATAGGAACACCTGAAGCTGCTAAATTGATAAGAAAAGGTATTAGTCATGCCATTCCAAGGCAATATATAAGTGACGTATTGATTAAAGATAATGCAATACCAGGGGTAACAAGTATACCAGATGGATGTGTTGGCTTTAGTGAATATTTAGAACCTCGTCGTTTTGATATTGAGTTAGCTAGTGATTTTATGTCAGATGGAGGTCTTTCCGATTTTCCCTTCAATCCATTCGAAAACTACCAAATTTTAAAAGAAGAACAAAAAGAATTGCTTATTACCTTTAGCACAATATTCTCTCTTCTAGGTTGTTCATTTATTACAATGCTAGTCATTTTTTCTAGAAGAAAGAAATAAATTCCAAGCTTTTTCTTTATTTGTTTCAAGTGAATCTTTTTTAGTAAGCTTTCCACAACTCAATAAATCAGGACGCGGATATATTGACTAAAGCTGTGAAGAGGACTTACGACCCTTACCATGAATTATCTAAGACACTCAATAGAATTCCTAATGGATTCGCTACTGTAGAAGATGGTACCCACTTGAAACTTTTACAATGGATTTTTGAACCTGATGAAGCTGAACTTGCCAGTAAGATGAAGCTTTCAGGAGAAACAGTTGAGAAAATGTCCAAGCGATTGAAGATTCCTATTAAAAAACTAGCAGCAAAGCTCAAAATCATGAAAGAGAAAGGGCAAATTCATATTCGAAGATCTAAAGGTAAAAAGAAATACGGTGTGCTACCGTTTGTTGTTGGAATTTATGAAGAACAGATTCACAGAATGGATTCTGAATTTGCACAGCTGTTCGAAGATTATGTCCAAAAAACTCAAGGGGAAGTCTTATTTTCATCAACTCCTCCCATTCAAAGAGTTGTACCAGTTAAGAGAGTGATAAAAACAGAGCTTGAAATCCATACTTATGATGAAGCAGAGAACATTGTGAGAGACGCAAAAAGCTGGGGAATAAGAGACTGTATCTGCAAAGTACAACAGGAAATGATAAGAGAGAATCCTTGTAAGTATCCTACAAAGGTTTGTATGACTTTTTCAAGTCGAGAGAATGCCTACGAGAATAGCATTAGAACAGAACCAATTACAAAGGAAAGATCTCTAGAAATCCTCAAAGAAACGGAAGAAGCAGGTCTTATCCATACATCAATGAATGTAGAATTAGGCCATAAATATATTTGCAATTGTTGCACATGCTGTTGTGGTGTCCTTAGAGGATTAACAGAATGGAATCAACCTCACGCTTTTGTTAAATCTGATTACAGAATCTCAATTAACGAAGAAGATTGCATAGGTTGTGGAAAATGTATAGCTCGATGTCAGTTTAATGCACTGGAAGTTGATGATAGAAAGTGCGTTTCTAATGATAAATGTGTGGGGTGTGGTGTATGTGCAATTGTATGTCCAAAGGATGCAATGAGTTTAATTCCAAGAAAAGCTTCAGAGATTTCCAAACGTCCAAAAAATTTAATAAGATGGATGTTCAAAAGAGCATTTTCAAGAAAAGTTAACCTGTTTAAATTGATTTAATCGAATTATTTATTTTAGTATTTCATTAAAATATTCACTTTATAAATATAATGCAAAAGCTTTTTATTTTTATTCTATCAAGATTTGATTTGATTAATTAAAAAGTGATAAAAATGAAAACAAAATTCGATATATTCATTTTAATATTGATTTTACTTACACCAAACTTCTTGTTAGGAGTACAAGGTCAAAATCCAGATCCAGTCATTTATATAAATTTCTTAACACCAAATACTAATCCAGCTAGAATTCAATGGGCTAATTTAATTGAACAAGAAATAGCTAAAATTGGAATAAATGTTTCTTTCGAAGACTTAACAGGTTGGGGCAACATCGCTCCACGAACTTGGGCTTATCCAGTTGGTGTCGAATATGATCATATTCCAACATTTGAAGATGGTGGATATGATGTCCTCTTTGTAGGATGGCTTTGGGATTTAGATGGAGATTTAGCGAGTATGTATGAAACCACAGCTATAATCCCTCTTGGCGACAACTATTACCAATATTCAAATCCAACATATGATGCAATATTTGAGCAATATCTTACCTCTGTTGATTTTACTGAGAGAATGAGTAACTCTCATCAACTACAAGCAATAATCTATGAAGATCTTCCAGCTATTGGAATAATCTACCGCGGTGATCTCTTTGGATTCAAAGAAGGACTTACAGGAATCGATAATTTGTTACTATCTACTTCCAATTACCGTATCGAGTACTGGGATGACCCAGATGATAATATAATCAAATATGGAATCCCTTCTGATTTGAGCGAACCAAACATCTTCGGAGCTGAATCATTTTACGATAAACAATGGATGAGTCAAGTTTATGGCTGTCCATTAAAACGAGCTCAAGGAACCCATGGCTGGGAACCAGAAGTTGCAGAATCTCTGTATACTGAATTCAATCTTGTTGCAGGAACACAAACCGTTGAAATGAAACTAGACCCACTAGCTAAATTCAGTGATGGAGAAGAAGTCATTCCTGAGGATATTGTTTACAGCTACCAAATGCATATGACACCATTATCTGGTTCAGCAGATTATTCAACCATGGTATATTGGTTTGGTGACAACTCTTCTATTGCAGTTGACGCAGATACTGGCAATGTAGCTGGTGGAAATGTTACCTTTGAAATGACAGGCATTTACAATTTCTGGGAATATTTGTATAACATTCCAATTCTTGATAAAAGTGATGTTGAACCTCGTATTAATGCTCGTGGATGGGGTATTCTTGATATCATGCCTTTCAGCGTTGCAGATGTTAACGGCGATGGTGCTGCACTTGTCAAATCTTGTGGTCCAATGATGCTTACAGCTTTTGATATAGTAAATAGTGTAGTAAAGCTAGAACCTAATCCATATTGGCTTGGAGACCCAGTAGATTTAGATGAATTCTATCTAGCATTCATTTCAGGTAAAGATTCAGCTGTTGCTTCATTAATTGATGGAACAATAGACATTATGGATGCTCAATTCTTCCCAGATTGGACAGATTTTGAAGGTGTTACTGGAATTGAAGGTGTTCTTGTTACAAATCTTAGGCACGGAGAATTATCAATTAACATGAAACATCCTGTACTAGGTACAGGTGAACTTACTCCAGTTGGAACACCAGAAGCAGCTAAGAAAGTTAGACATGCAATAAGTCACTGTATTCCTCGTCAAACAATTGTTGATGATATTTTAAACGGATTGGGATTTCCTGCTGTAAGTACAATGCCTGATGGCTGCGTAGATTTTGATAATAGCCTTACTCCCTATACTTATGATATAAGTCTAGCTACTACATTAATGGAAGAAGCAGGTTATTTTTCAACAATTTCTGAGTATAGTAATGTTCTTTTAATAATATTCATGTTCTCTGGAATAGTATCAGTATATGTGTCGAGAAAAGTTAATAAATAATTTTTCTTTTTTTTTCCTCAATTACAACACTAAATCTGCTCTATAATAAATTAGAATTTGTGATTATATGGTTTATATTGGTGATTTAATACACAAATTTCTAATTAGTTTTCTTAGTGTTTATATTCTTACTCACATTCCTTTCGACATTTATATGCTGATTAAGAAGGGTAAAGCTTCATACCCCAATGCATCTTTCAAATCTATTCTTGAAGGGATTTTTGTCTTTTTCCCAACAGTTTTCTTTTGGGTATATATTTTCATTGCACCTATTCTATACTAAACCAGAAAAGTCCTATTTCTTACAATTTACCTCCCATTTATAGCTCAAGTTGTTTTGGTATTAATTGGAATGTTTTTGATGACTATTGGAATTATCATCGCTTCATTTGGAAGAATTGGGAGAAGTGCTTATCTGGCTATAGATAGTTCAAAACTAGTTACAAAGTGGGGATAAGCTATCGTTCGTCATCCTGAATATACTATGTCTATTGTTTGTTTTATTGGTCTCCCACTTGTAACACATTCCCCTTATCTACTTGTCCTATTGCTAGGTATTCCTGGATATGTTATAACAACAAAAAATGAAGAAGAGATTCTTCTAGAAGAATTTGGAGATGAATATAGAGAATATATGAAGAAAGAGGGAAAGATTTTTTCCGAGAAGAAAGAAGAAAAAATAGTTTTTGTTCTGAAGTTTACTTGAAAGGCCATTTTTCTAGTAATTTCAGATTCTCTTCCAATTTAGCATCTCTAAGTATTTTCACTACTTCGGAATCTGATAATCTCTTTGGTAATTCAGCTAACTTACTAAATTTATCAATGAATACTAATGCAAAAGCTAGTGACAGTTTCGCATCTACTTTGGAAATCTTATCAAAGGTGTCTGCAGATGTATGACCATATCCTCTTCCAGCTCTTGGGTCAGGTTTCTCTCCATATACACAGAAATTTGGTATTCCTTTGCACATATATGGAAAATTATCGCTTGCTGTAATAATACTCTTTGAAATTTTTGGCTCATAGAGTAATTCCTCTTTTAATTTCAACATTGCTTTGTACAGTTCCTCATATCCATTACAAGCAATATGCTTGGGGATGTGACCTACTAAACCATCGAAATTAATCATAGCAACAATGTTTTTCACTCCTTTATCATTGACAAGAATGTTCGAACCCACTACACCGAATTCTTCTACTGCAAAGGCAATAAATCGAATTGTCCTATAAGGAACATAATTATTCTCAACCATCAATTTTGTTAGTTCTAATAAAACAGCTATAGACGCAGCATTATCTGTTGCTCCTTGAGCAATATCATGACCATCATAGTGACCACCAATAATAATTACTTCGTCCTTTTGTACTCCTGGTATTTCCCAAATAATATGTTTAGAAGTTGTATTTTCATAATTGTTGTAAACTGTTATTTTTCCTGTTACATCTTCATATCTATTCATCATTTCTTTTATGTATTCGTAAGATTCTTTTGATATTCCAATTGCTGGTATCTCACCTATTCGATTTGATCTAACACTTCCAGTTGGAAATAATTGACCTGGATTATGATTTGCAAATATGAATCCACTCGCACCGAACTTGTACGCATTTGCATATTTTATCCTTCTATGCAACCAACCTTCCTCAGTATTCCCAGAATGAACCATTGCGATATTTCCAGGTATAATTTCCTTCAATCGGTTCATTTCTGTTACCGACCCTCCTCCACAATCTATGATTCTTCCTTTAGTTCCTTCATCTGGAGTTGAAGGTGCTAGAACTAAAGAAATAGCAGGAAATTCTCTTTTCGCATCAGTTCTTATATAGAAATTACACGCTCCTCTCCACCAACCTTGGTATTCGAATTCATACTCCTGTTTACTAACATTCAATTCAGAAAGAAAATCAATCATATACTGTTGAGCATTTTTCTCACTCTCTGTACCTGAAAATCTACTTCCCAAAAGACATAAGTCTTTAATTCTGTGTAAAATTGTATTTTGAGTGAAGCTCTTTCCAAGTAGTTTCTCTAGCACTTCATCGGAATTATTCATAAAGGAAGTAAGTTGCAGATTTTTTTAACTTTGTCCCATAAACACAAAGAAATTTAGTTGTTCTCGAATAAAAGCTTCGTCAGCTCCTCCAATAATTCTTTGGTTATTTGGAAGAATGATAGTTGGTATGGCAACTATTTCATATTCTTCAGCTTTATCTACTTCTTTAGAAATATCAATAATCTCCAAAGTCAGATGGCTTACTTCATCGATTATTTTCTTTAATATTCCTTCAACAAATGGACACCAACCACATGTTGGACTTGTGAAGAACATTACTTTTAGTTCCATTTTATCTACCTAACCAATAATTTCAATTAGCGGGACTGTATCGTTGAATTTTACGATCTTAGGTAAGAATGTAGCACCTGTTGAGCTCTTCAAACATTCTATATAATGATTATACTCTACTCTAGAGAATCTAATGATTATGTCAGCTGTGGTTCGCAATCTAGCAAGAATTTCCCTACTTATTGCATTAAAGTTGATAAACGAATAAGCAATTGCTCTTCTTTCTTTGATGTTGAAAGATTGGAGAGCAAAATAACGTAGGAAATCAGATTCAGATAGGATGTTTGCATCATCTGTTAAATCACCAAATAAAACAACTTTTTGTTTTGCTTGTGCAAATGCTTCCATTAATTCAACTGTCACTGAGATCATATCATCAGTTGTCATTAATTGACTCATTTCTCTTGCTTCTACTGCTGTAACCGAGCGATTATATTTGTCAATGAAAACTACATTCCCTTCATTAAGATGGGAAGTAATATCACTTTTCGATCTTTTAAACTCCTCCACGATTTTGGAAGAATACATGTGAACATTGGAATGAATAATAACTCCTTTATTTTCACTTAGATGATGATACATAGAAGTTAAGAATAAGGGGAAGTAATTTGTTTCTCCATCCACCTCAATAAGGATGACACTCCCAGTTGGGATACCTCCTCCTAATAATTCATCTAGTCTTCCTATTCCTGTTTTCTCTTCTTCAATTAATGATATTGGAGGATGTTCTGAACGGAAAATGGTTACACCTTTTTTATCTATAATAAATCTATTTTCAAAATGAGTTGGTTGAGCAGATCTGAGTTTGGGGACAGATATTTTTTTGATAAGTTGATTATTCTTAAGTTCAGTTCTGATTTTAATTACACCATCTACTAAAAATTCTTCAAGAGTAGCATATTCTTCAGCAACTTGTGATTCAGCTGTGAATATAAGTACTGTATCTTCATTTGTGATTTCCCTAATAAAATCCATAAAATTGCTTCTTGCAGTTTTCTCATATTGAAACTCAGCAAAGAATGCAGTGATAGAATCAAAAATAACTAATTTAGCATTGATTTTTTGTAATTTTGCTTTAGTTCTAGCTATTATTCCTGAAAGGTCAAATCTTTCAGTTTGAACAAGATTGACTCCTTGGGGTTTTAGTGTCATTTTTTCTACGCTTAATTGACCACTTTTTATGAAGGATTGTAAATCCATTCCAAAGGATTTTCCGTATTCGACTATTTTATCAGACTCGACTTCTGTGGAAATAAATAAAACTGGTATATCTTTTTGCAATGCACCGTGTGTAATAAACAATGAGAGAACAGTTTTTCCTGCACCTGCTGTTCCTTTAATTGCATAACAGTAACTTGTTCTTAACCCTCCATCTATCATTTTATCTAATTCGTTTATCCCTGTTGAGATAATCATATAATTCAATATTAATTTACAATTAACATCTATAAAATTATATCTAAAGTATTAACCAGAAACAGATAGAAATATACAAATTCTTAACAATCTCAAGTTATTTATATAATTATTCACGGATTAGAATGAAAATGACTTCAAAATATACCGCACAGATGATAGGCAATAGATTGATAGTGTGGAATATAAAAGAAGGCATTGAACTTTATTCTGCAGGTTTCTATGGAAAACCCATAGGAGTAAGAAAACCCAACCTTGGTGATGAATTCAGAGATCCATCTGAGATTTCTTACTTTGAAGGCCTTTATCTTCTTGAGAATAAGAAATTAACAATACTTGACGAAAAGGAAGAAAAAGTAACAAAGAAAGTGTTCATGGAAAGATGCAACAAGCAATATATGAATTTTGAAAATAAAATGTACGTCTACAGGTATTTAAGGAACCTAGGTTATATTGTTAGACCTGGATTGAAATTCGGTGTGGACTTTGCTGTATATATTAAAGGTCCTGGTTTGGAACATAGTCCATATATGGTACAAATCATAGAACAAGAGGGAAAAATAAATCCTATTGAACTCGTGAGAGCAGGAAGACTTGCAACAACTGTTAGAAAGAATTTCGTTGTTGCATCAAAAATAAAGAAGAAACTCCATTTCTTCGTTTTTAACCGTTATAAGCCTTAATTGGTCATAAATCCCTTGACATTTGTTTATGCAATTTTGATTAAACTTACCACAAGAAATTAAAAGAGATATAAATATCATTTATTTGTTGCAGATGAGTTCTCTACAAGGTTGGCAAGTAGATGTATTGGATGTAGCACAAAAATGTGTATATTGTGGTTATTGTTCATTATGTCCGACCTATAAGGAACTTAAATGGGAGGTTAATCATCCAAGAGGGATTTTGGATCAGATTAAACTATATTATTCAGAAGAAATAAAGGACAAGTTGAGAAACGACGTCTCTAAACAGCTATTTGAAAGCGTATTCCTTTGTACTGCATGTCGTGCTTGTGAAGACATCTGTATTGTTGATCTTCCTTTGTTGAAAGTTTGGGAACAGATAAGACAAGAAGCATTCAAAAGAGGAAGATGGAATCCCAAACTCTTATCTCTCTATAACAGAGTAAAAGATTTCTTTAATATTTTTGGGCTACCTACTGAAGAAAGAGTTTCTTGGGCAGCATTAAGTGGTATGAATATGTCTAGACGAACGCAAAAGAAAGCACCTTTAGCGTATTTCGTGGGATGTCAAGCCTCATATTCTGGTAAAATGGGAAGTATAGCAGAAAGCGTTGTTAAGATTCTTAGAAAAGCAAAATTAAACTTCACTATCTTAGGAACTGAAGAAAGGTGTTGTGGTTCTCCAATTTTCTTAGCTGGTGGTTTTTCCGTTGGGAAGACTTTCGCAAAACATAACTTAGATCAATTCAAGAAACTTGGTGTTAAGAAAGTAGTTACAGCTTGTGCAGGATGTTATAGAGCTTTCAAAATAGTTTACCCCAGAGTCTTGGGTGAAGAGTGGGATATCGAAGTAGTTCATATTTCTGAATTAGCAAATGAACTTTTCGAAGAAAAGAAACTGAAAGTAATTAATCCAATTAAAGAAAAAATAACATTCAAAGATCCATGTGAACTAGTGAGACATTGTGGATTAAGTGATGCTCCAAGGGAAGTAATCAAAAACATTCCTAATGTCAGATATGAAGAACTACCATCTAATAGGGAAGAATCACTTTGTTGTGGAGGAGGTGGTTTACTAAAACTAAATGATGAAGAATTAGTTGGACAAGTCAATTCCCACCTAATATCTGAAATTCAATATTCAGAAGCTAACATTGTTGTTAATGGGTGTCCAACTTGTTTAGATACTATTCAACAAGGAATTAAACAAAGAGAAATGGATGTTGAAGTAATTGATATAGCTGAATTGGTCAGTCGAATGGTGGAGGGTAAAAAATGACCTTGAAAAATAAAGTTCGTACTAAATTCGTGCGACACTTAGGAAAAGGTTTTAGAGATGATGAAACGACTATTCGAATTTATTCTAGAGATTTAGCAGATTTACCACCAATCACAAGGCTATTCTACAATAATACAGCTGATGCAGTAGTACTTCCATCTACTACTGAAGAAGTGAAAAAGCTCTACGAGCTTGCGACGGAAAATAAGGTACCTGTCACTCCAAGAAGTGGTGGAACAGCAGGTTTTGGTGGATGTGTCACCTACAAAAGGGGTATAATTGTCGACGTTAAAGGTTTAGAAAGTGAGCTGTTGATTGAACCCTTTGATCAATCCGTTTTAGTTAGTCCTGCAACAGTGATTTCAGAGCTGCAAAGAAAGCTAAATCTCCAAGGATTCTCTCTTTGCTCATATCCTTCAAGCTTTCATTCTGCTACAATTGGCGGTTGGATTGCTCATGGTGGTTATGGTGTGGGTAGTGCTAAATATGGAGGAGCTTTAGATCAAATTTTAGCTTTGGATGTGGTATTACCAACAGGAGAAATAAAGAAGATCACTGAAAAAGAGGATTTAGAACTTTTTGTTGGTTCAAATGGAACTTTGGGATTAATTACAAGAATACAATTAAAAATTAAATTTGATATTCCTCTAAAACAGTTCGGATGCACCTTTGATTCACCACTACAATTAGCTAAGGGATTGAAAGAAATTTCCGAAATCGATCCTTATTCTATATGGTTCTTTAATCCAAAACATGTTGAAGAGATTAACCAGTCTTTTGGATATTCGCTTCCTGAAAGATATGTTATTATTGTTTCAAAAGAAATTAGCTATGAAGAAGAAGAAAACGAATTTAATCTCAGCTTCAACCAAACAGTAAGAAATGCAGGAGGGCAAATTTTAGACAGGAGATACATTATCAATATATGGAATATTCGTTTTAAGACGTTTGCAATGTTAAAAGAGTATAAGGATTACCTTACTAATGAAATAATTCTTCCCATAGAAACAAGTAGCAAATATCTGCAGAAATTATCTTCAAAGATTGATGGACAAATTCATCTTGAGGGAGAAATGATTGGTAAAACTCATTATTCGCTTCTAATGTTTCTATATTTCGAAGAAAAACTAGGTCCATTTAAGAAGCTTCGAGTCAATCTGGATTTGTATAAAAACGTACTCAAAGGGATAAAAGTTAAAGGATATCCATACACTACTGGACTATGGTTTTCAGGATATTATCAAGCTATTTTTGGAAAAGAACGATACAAGAAGTATAAAGAATTCAAAAAGATAGTTGACCCAAAAGGAATAAGTAATCCTGGGAAAGTAATCCCACCAAGATTTAAATTGTTCCCAGTAATTAGTTTAAAAACAGCGTTAAAATTAGCAAGTAGGTTTATGTTATGAAAATTGAACAATACGATTTCCCAGATGATTTGTTTTACATTCTAAGAGATCCAGGTCATGTATGGATTAGAAGAAAATCTGAAAGTATCATTCAGTTGGGGATAGACGATTATGCTTCAAAAAGAGCAGGAAAAATTGAATTTGTTCGAACGATGAAAGAGGGACAGAGAGTGAAAAAAAACCAGATAATTGGGACCTATGAAAGTGGAAAATGGGTTGGACAAATTCGAGCTCCTATTGCTGGTATAATTATAGAGAAAAATGATCAACTAAGAAAAACACCTGATTTAATCAACACTGATGCCTATGGAGAAGGTTGGATTCTGTTGATAGAAGGTAGTGATATTGAGAACAAATTAATTGAAGACATAGAAATAGTTCCAGCTGGGGAAAAACTAGAAAATTACATTCGCCGGAGAATTAGTGAAGAATAGCAATACTAAAGCTCTTTTACATAATTTTTTATACAATAGTCAATTTAAGGAATAACAGATGCTTCTATGGATTATTATTGCTTTTGCGTTTCTTCAAGGAGTTCTGGAATGGTTACCAGTAAGTTCAGAAGGGCAAACTATAACTCTATTAACAGGTTTTCTAGGAATTACTCCTGAAGAAGCTCTAGAAATATCTTTATGGCTGCATTTAGGAACATTAATTGCTGTAGTAGTAAAGTTTCGAAAAGAAATATATCAATACATTAATCCACAAGTTAAAGAAGAAACAATAAGAAAATGGAGATGGTTTATTCTCTTAAGTACTCTAGGCACAATAATCACAGGTGTGCCTTGTTATTTCTTGGTACGACATCTAGGTTCCAATTCTCAAATTGGAGAATATTTTATGCTCATCATTGGAATATCCTTGTTAATTACAGCTGCTCTTCTATACTACGCTAAAAGACAAGATAGAGAAGGAAAACTGATAGAGAATACTTCTAAGAAAGAGATGACTATCAGTGGACTGTTACAAGGTTTTTCCATAATTCCTGGTATTAGCAGATCTGGTATAACAATGAGCGGATTATTGTTCATGTCAGTGGAAAAAGAAGATAGCATTAAGGGGAGCTTTATCATGAGCATTCCTGCTGTTTTGGGAGGTTTTTTTCTAAATCTTATTGTCATCATGATAGAAGGAGGTAATGTTTTTCCTCTTGTGTGGTGGCAATTATTAATTGCTATTATCATTACAGCAATTGTAGGTTATTTGACAATGGAACTCTTTCTACTTATAGCTAGAAAATATAATTTTGCTATTGTGTGTTTGTTACTTGGAATTATCACAATACTGTTCTTTTTCTTGAGATGGATAGGTTAGGATTAGAAAGCGTAGCTTTTACTATCTTAATGTTTAAATAGAATGGAATGAAGCGTGAATCGTTCTAGTTATCTAGACTAAATTACAGTTAGCGAAACATTAAATTACTATGTTAAGATACTAAATTCTGATTAGGTATCTGAGAAAAAAACTCACTCTTGCAGATAATTAAGGTGAATGAATGTCTTTCTATGAATTTCGAAAACGTATAATGGAAGAAAAGAAGAGAAGAGAGCAACAAGAACAACCAACGAAGGTAGAAACTAGCCAAGAATCAGTTGTAGGAAGGAATAAATTTAGTGTTGCTCTGCTAGGGTTAGAAAGAGCAGGAAAAACATCTTTGGTTAAAAAACTACTAAAACAAGATGATATAGTTGTAAGACCTACTTATGGGGTCAATTTAGAAAATTATCAATATCGTGATTTAAATTTTACTTGTTTTGATTTAGGAGGACATCAACCATTTAGATTAAGTTTATGGAAAAAATTTATTGAGAGAGCTGATGCAGTAATCTATTTAGTAGATTCAGCTGATCACGCTCGATTTGATGAATCAAAACAAACATTCTGGCATTATATAAATTTCGCAAAACAAAGTGCTCCAGTACTATTCTTAGCAAACAAGGGAGACCTACCTAATTCAAAGGAATTATCGGAAATTAATGAATCATTTGAATTAGATAAATTTCTCAGAAATTTAAGACCATTCAACATTAAAAAAGTGTCTGCTTTAACTGGACAAGGAGTTTATAGCGCATGGGATTGGATTGTAGATGTGCTTTGTGGCGCTCAGCAATGGAAAGTCAAGATTGGTGCAGCAGTTTTAAGTGATATTGATGGAAACATTATCTCTGAAGCTTTATTTGGTAGACCAAGTGAGCAAGCTCTCGTTGCAAATGATTTTAAGAAACTCAAGGAATTAACCAAACTCTTTGCTATAGAGTCAAAAGAAAGTATTCAATCTGTAAAACTAGAAAGCCTCTATAAAAAACATGTTAGTCATGTTAAACGTGGAGCTTACTGTTTATCTGTTATGATAGACCCAATTGATCCAGTAACTAGAGCACAACAGATTCAATTAAGAATTCTAGAGAATTTCAGTCGAAATCCTACAGAAGCTCAAAAGAATCTGAGTGAAGTATTAGAGAGTAAGTTTCCACTTGAGGTTGAAGGAGGACGCAGATAATGAGTAGTTATCTTTCTTTCGTTAGGGATAAACTTCTACTAAATAAAGAAGGAAAGAAACCACAGATAGTTATATTAGGATTAGAGAAATCAGGTAAATCAAGTGTTGTAAATCGTTTGATATATGGTACTGTTTCAGACGCGCAACCAACACAACTAACTTGTTTTATAAATGTAACTTATGGTAAGTCCATTCTTACAATTATTGAAGCAGATGAAGAAACAGCAAGAGAAAGTCCTTATTTCCAAGATATATTAGGTGAAATAGATGGAGTGGTTTTTGTTATAGATACTCAAACATCTAGACACGTAGATGTATCTTTTGAGTATATTTTTAGTTTACTAGATAAGATACCACAAAAAACTTCTATTCTTTTCTTGGCAAATAAAACAGATATAGCTGAAGCTGTTCCTTTTGCAGATTTGTTACAAGATCCAGCTTTTCAAGTAATTATGGAAGATATCAATCGTTCTGTTTCAATTTATCCAGTCAGTGTAAAAACTGGAGAAAATTTCTACACAGCTTTTGATTGGATAATCTCCAGAATGACAGGAAGAACACCTCTAAGGGAAGAAGTTAATCCAAAGAGGGTCATAATACTTCAAGAAGGAGGAGTCCCAGCGTTTGATTATACATTTGATCAAACAGTCGAAGAACATGATAGTACTCTACTTGGGGGGTTGATTAGTGCGCTTAATATCATGGCTTCAACCATCTTTGAAAGTGATTCTGTAATGGATGTAGTGAAACTTGGTGTTGTAAAGATGGTTATCCGCAAGATGGGAGGATGGAGTATAGTTCTATTTGTTGATCGAGATGATAGTGAATCCAAAGCACAATCTCTCGCAGAAGAGATTCTAAATGCTTTTGTTGAGGAAAAAGAACGCGATCCTTCAAAGGAAATGCCTCGACAAGTCAAATACGAAATTCTCAGCAAGATTCCTGAAATAGCAATTCTATTAGATCAACAACCAAGTAGAGAAGATACACAATAAGGAGTGCCAAAATGATAAATCCAAATGTTTCAAAAGAACCAAAATTGATATTCAGTATATTCAAGGACTACGGTCCCGAGATATTATTTAACAATTCAGAAGTAGAAGAAAATACAGCCTTAACTTTAGTAATGAGTGGAATGACACTAGTTGAGATGAACAAAGGATCAATCGGAAAAGTTGATGGAACCAAAAATCCAAAAATGTTAGGTCCAATACCTGTTCCTGATCATGAAAATATCAAAGCTATTGCAATACCTTTTGAAACAGAAATTACAAGTTCAGCAGATGAAAGAATTGCTGCTTCTGGTTATAGATTGTGCGTAGCTTATTTCCTATTTGAAGGAATAGCAGTAAGAGAAGTTCTAGATAGTTATGGATTAATAGAACCATATTTCACATTGATAGCTAGAGGTTTGCAGAGAGAATCTGGAATCGATCCAAGTTCAATCAAGAAAATGTATACAAGAATGATAGACATGTTTTCAGGTAAAATACCCAGAATTTATGGTGTGAACCAAGATAATACATTAAAAGAAATGATAGGAAAAAGATTGGAATATGCAGACACTTATCTTCTCTGTGATATGGACAAAAAAGTGATGTACATTCTTCTTTACAATCCCTCAGTTGATGTCTGGAGAAAACGTGACATTTTCAAAACTGCCTCTGAATTAAATTCAACAATGTTTAGAAGTGCTTTAAGAATAAAAACAATCGAAGATGTTAAAGAAATGACAAGAATTCTTGACGTTCTAAATATTGAAATATCACCAGTTTAAAAAAAAGATTATTTCTTCTCTTTTCTATTTTATTTATGCACTATTTGATAATTCAATTTCCCAGAAAAAATGTTATTCAGGAACAAAACTCATCATCTCTAAATCATCTCGCACATGCCAACCGATTTTTTTATAAAACTCTATCACTTCTTCGCTTTCAATTTCAACAAATAAGTGAACTTTGATTATATTTTTTTCGGAAAACAGCTTGTGTAACTCTTCCATCATTTTTCTTCCATATCCCTTCCTTCTGTATTGACTATCAACTGTTAAATGATGTACATAACCTCTTCTCCCATCAAAGGCTCCTGCAACTACTGCTATAATTTTACTATCTTTGATCCCAACTAAGAATAAATCAGGATTCATTTCGCTCAATCTTTCTACTTGATCCTTGGTATCGGAAGCACCAAGAGATAAACCTGAATCTTTCCATAGTTTGAATACATCATTATACATTTCAGTAGAGAATTGAGTTATTTCCATAAATCTGAACATGATTTTAAATTAAAGAATTTTTCCTTAACTAAACATTCTAAAAGTCCCAAATTTACAGCATTATGATGACTACTAACAAAGTTGTACTCTTATTAAGTGGTGGATTTGATAGTAGTATCGCTGGTTACCTTCTTCAGAAAAAGAGTTTCGAGATAATTCCTCTGCACTTTTCAAATACTGATTTTGCAGGAGAAGAATCTATTGAGAAGAGTTTGCTCATTTCTGAAAAGTTCAATTGGAAGAAAATGTATGTTATAGATATAGCTGATGCTCTACAAACTCTAGTGGATGATTGTAAGCATTCGTATTATTTCGTTTTAATGAAACGACTTATGCTTAAGTTAGGGTGTGAAATAGCTGATCTTGAGAAAGCTGAATATATTGGAACCGGAGAGAGTTTAGGACAAGTATCGAGTCAAACTTTAGCTAATATCTCAGTAATTGAACAAGCAACAAGATACCGTGTATTGAAACCTTTGATAACATTCGATAAAGAGAAAATCATATTTCTAACAAGAGAGATTAAAACGTTCGATATATCTGCTGGCCCTGAAGTGTGCGATTTATTAGGACCTAAACATCCAATCACAAATGCAAATTTAGAGAATATTTTGAAAGAAGAGCAAAATTTGGATTATGGAAAGATTATTTCTGAGAGTATGGGAAAACTTGATATTAAACTCACTTGATGAGATTTTATCTTATCTCTTTCTTTGATTCGAGAATCTTTTCTGCTATCGATTTATAATTCTTCTTGGGTAAAATTTGTATTTCATCGTAATGTACTTTTTCAGCAGCTATAGCCATTCCAAAAGAAAGTGAGAAATCAACTTCTTTTGTTTCAAGATATTTTATAAGAAAAGCAGTAATAAAAACATCTCCTGCTCCTGTAGGATCTTTGATATCTTGTGTAGGTGCATCTAGTTTATAGAACTGTCCATTATCAGAGTAAATGATTCCTTTATTTCCTATAGTAACGATTTGAACATTATTCTTAGGTAATTTATCTAATATCTCTCTGTGAGCTTTCTGTTTTGTAAAACTCATTGCTTCGTTCAAAGAATACTTAACAAAGTCGTTTTTTTGTATTAAGTATCTGAAAAAACTCTGGTCGAAATAAGAATAAATCTTGCCATTTTCATCCTTTTTTCTAACAAATCCTTGTACATCAACTCCCACCCAATCATGATTATCTCGTGACCATTCAACTGAAGATTTTGAGATTTCCTCAAAAACTGGAGAAAGTAAGCATGCTTTTCCTCCTTCAAGCAAGAATAAAGAATTATCCAAAGATTTAGCTTGTGCTACTAGAAATAAGGTTCGATGATCATGATGTATTTCATGTAAGAATCTAGTTGTTTTTTCCGAATTCTCTATCTTAAGACCATAGTTTCTAATTGAATTTAGGTAAAGCAGATATTCCTCAGGAAAATCTTTTCCAATTGAAGTAATACATTGAGTGCTTGCCTGTAATAGCGGGATTACCATACTTGCATAAGCTACTGGACCTCCCAATTGTTCCGTTATTTTTCTAGGAGGATGTTCTGTATAGAAAATTTTGTCATCTAGAACTATGTGACTAATTATATTTAGATCAGCTTTCACAAGACATAATATTATTATTGCAGCTTTAAAATCCTTCCACATGAGATAATATTGGAAAACATTTTTGAAGGAGGAGAGCAGAATAATAGACATGGCTACAGAAGAACAAAAGGTTAGAGACTTCGGTCTAATCTTCTATATTTGGTTTCTAATAGTATTAGCTGCTTATGCATTCGGTGCATACTCTATTTATCAAATGACTGCAATAAACCAAAACTTAACAGATTGGGTACTTGCGAAATTTGGTGTAGCCTACTCATTTGTAGAAAGCTACATTTGGTGGGTTATATTAGCAGTTGTAGTTCTATTAGTAATAGGAATTCTGATTGCTTATTTAGAAGTATGGTTAATGAGCTATGTAGGTGCAGAACTTGTTAATACAGTTATTTTTGGAGGGACAGCCTTACTAATTGCTGCGGGTGTTTTTCTACTTGTTCAATATCAAGGAAATCTAAGATGGATAGGAATAGCAGTTTTAGCACCAGCTGCGTTTATATTGGTCATTGTTCTACTTCTAGCAAGAAGGATTATTCTTGGTTCAAAAGTATTTGAGATGAGCAATGAAGCTGTGAATGAAGAGAAAGGAACATTGATACCTGTATTATTCTTTTCAGTAATCTCTGTAGTAACTACAATAACAGGAGTAGCTGGTTCAATTTATGCAGGAGCAAACTTAGATACTTGGTTAGAGCAATCTGGTAGAACATCTGATTGGTTAGAATACTTGGTATTTTTCGTTATAATCTTTATTTACTTGACAATACATTGGACAATGCTCTATTTCAGTGATGCAATAAATATTTGCATCTTCAAGAGATGGAATAATTATAAAGATGCTTCAATAAGAATCGCAATGAAAGAAATCTGGAAAGTAAAAGGAAGTATCATCCTATTTGGAACGTTTATGGCATTCTTTGATGCTATTATAAAAACTGTACAATATTTCGCAAAGAAGAAATTCTGGGGAAAATGGAAACAGAATAAAGCAGTGAAAATAACATTAAAAGTACTTACTGTAATCTTCTTCCTATTCATTCTACTTCTGAAAGCGTTATGGAAGGTACTAAAATTCCTTAATTACTATACTTTGACAATAATCGTAGTTGAAAAACAAGGATTTGTTAAAAGTATGATTAGATCTACCGATTTAGCAGTTGATTCTGCTGCTGATATTATTATAGGAAAAGCTGGAGTGAATATTGCTAAAGGATTTTTTACAGTGATGACATTTGGTGTCTTTTCAACAGGAGGATTCTTCTTAGGTTATTATTGGTTAGCAGATTTATTCGGCATTAGTGCAGGGGAAATTGCTGGTATAAGCTTTAAAGTTATGTTCTCTCTAGCAGTAGCAGCTGTCTTTTTCTTATTCGGATATCTACCTACAACAGCTATTTTACGACCAATTTCAACAGCATATAAGACAATTCTATTCTTCCATATATCAGATCCATTTAGAGGACATACTGGAAGAAGAACAAGAATCTCTGAAGATATTCAGAAGAATCTCTCAAAAATTACTGCAGATGTTATGGAAACCTATGATAAGGAAGAACGTCCTGTATGGGAGAAAAAGGCAGAAGATACTTGATAAGAACTCAATTTTCTCCTTTTTTTCTATTTTTTCATTTTATTCTTTTTCGATTGCTCATCTAGTAAGTTTTTTTAAGCCTAAAAATAATTACTTTTCAGAAAGAAAATGTCTTCACGCCCAACTCGAAGAAGCTTAATAGGAAGTTATCGTTTTAGTGTAATCATAAAACCAGAAGAAAAGGAATTTAGTGACGCTATGAATGGATCTTTAGATCTACTTGATGGAAAGCATGTTATCGAGACACATAAATTTTCATCATTTGATCAATTGGCAACTACTATAATCAATTTCTGGGAAAAAATGCTGGGAACTGAAGTCAATGTTCATAGATTTTCAAACTGGCTTTCAGAATATTTTTCCGATATCGGAATTACCGATGTCAATTTCTATCAATTGCTTGAAACAGTAAGAAGCTTAGGTCAAGGTGTAGCTCTACATTCTTCAGGTCTTAAAATAAGAGAAGCTAAAGTAATAAGGGATCCATTGGAGCCAAGTAAACCAAAGGGTCTTCCTGCTGAAATTGCTGATGGTCCAGTTGATACTCTTGTAAAACCAAGTGAGATTACAAAACCAACTGAAATAAGCTCACCAATAAAAACAACTTTACAACCTGTCAAAAGGGAAGTTAAGGAAGTTGAACCAAAAGAAGCACCTCCAGATGATACGCTGCTTAAACCAAGTGAAACTTTACAGAAAAAGGAGACAGTTTTTGATATAGATGAAGATTATATCCCTACATTTAAAACTATAAGTGGGGATCCTATAGTTACTAGTCCTAAAGAAACTAGTACCCTAGACGAACCAGTCTCTGAAAGCTTGCTACGACCTTCGGAATATCTCAAGAAGAGGGATACAATAGAAATCATCTCAGGAGAATTAAGAACACCAAGTCAAGTACAGGAAGATCGCGTAAAAGATACACTAGAACAAGAAAAAAAAACTAGAATTTTAGGAAAAATTGTCAAAAATCAAAAACTTCTTCCTCCTAGTGAGAGCTTACTGAAACAAAGCGAATATCTTAAAGAAAAAGAATTAATCGATTCTTTCGAAGTTCATCACCTTCAAAAACCTAGTGAAGTGTTAAAGGGGAAAGAAACTATAAAGACTGTTCCAGTTAAGAAAATTGATCCTGAGGTTGATGTGATACCTATACCATATGAGGTCAAACCAAGTAAGAAGAAAGAGGAAGAACCAGTAAAGAAAGAATCTGAATTACCTTTTGAAATTGAAATAATAGAAGATGAGGAAGGTGAAAAAGAAGTTTTTAAAGTAACAGACATCATGGGAGTTGGAGCTAGAACAGCAATGATGCTCAGTGATATGGGTTATGCTAGAATTGATGATATTGTTGATGCAAATCTAGAAGAAGTGAGTAAAGTTCCAGGAGTTGGTATCACAACTGCAAAGAAAATAATCTATGGAGCTAGAGCGTTAAAATCTCTGTCAGAAGATGTAAAGAAGGAATCAGAATCCCAAACTGAGGTTGAAGAAATTAAAAGTGAGGAAGTCGAAAAAACACAGTTTAAACTTACAGATATTGTGGGAGTTGGAGCTAAGACAGCGATGTTACTCAAGGATAAGGGTTTTACTAGTGTTGATGAAATCATTAGTACTAGTCCAGAAGAAATAAGCAAAGTTCCAGGGATTAGTATTGCAGCTGCAAAAAAAATAATTGATGGAGCTAGAGCATTAAAATCTAAATCAGAGGAGAAATAAAAAATACTCTCCTCTAATCATTTTTCAAATAATTGATACATAAATTACTTATAGAGAATCGAACACAGTCAGAAATGAATGAAAGATTCTCAACTCCTTCAAGTTGTTGGATATTCACAATCAGGAAAAACGGTATTAATTGCTAGATTAATTGAAAAACTATCTGAAAGAAATGTATCGATTTTATCTCTTAAATCTGCAAGACAACATGAATATGCTTTTTCTGATAAAGATTCAGATGTTTTTTCCCAAAAGGGTTCAGTTATCTCTGTAGTAGCTTTCAAGAATACTACTCAAATTTTTCTAGAAAAAGAAAAAGAAATTATGGATATTATTGATAATCTAGCAGATTCATTCAAAATAGATTTAGTACTCATTGAGGGTTTTAAAGAGGAAAATTTCCCAAAGATCATTATTTGGACAAATGATATTGTTGAGGAACTTGATTCTTTTAATTTTGAAGGTATAAAGTATCTTCTTTGTTCTCATGAAAATTTGAGTAAGCACAAAATTATCATAAAAAAAATATATGAACGATACAATTTTCAAATAATAGAAGAAAAAGAGGTTTTAATAAATAAGATAATTCAAGATTATGATTTCTGAGTGATTACAATGCACAATTCTCTAAAAACGCTTATCGAAAATGCTGGTAAGGAAGAAATAAAAAAGAGAAAAGAGAGTCAAGAAATCTCAGGAATAATTCTAGGATTTGATAATCAGAAAAACGGTGACAAAATTCTACTGAAACAGATTATTCGGTTAAAAAAATTTGTTAAAGAATTAATAATCTCCATTCCTGAAAATTGGGATTCAAGAGAAAATAACGGTCTCAAAAACGAGGAAGAAAGTTTTACTATAAAATACGTTGAAAGATCTAAGAAGAGTTCTCCATTTTCAGTTTTAGTTTTTGATTTATTACAGAAATCATGTATCTATGACAAAATCCTGTTTGTATCCTATAATCATGAAATATCTGCAAGTAAAATTGAGAAACTGATAATCCAAGAATGTTCTTTGTGTACTTTCTTAGGACAGAAAGGTAATTTTCTTCCTTCTATTGGATATTACGATAAATGGATTAATCGTTTTAATATTCAAATACTAAAAATCAATCCTGGTAAGAATTTATATGACTTATTCCGAGTTTCCTCAGATAAATTATTTCTAAAACTCTCATCAACTGATAGCATCAAGGAATGGGTATCTGAAAAAACAAAACATCAATCTGATGGTTCAAACCTTATGAAAAATCTATTTGTTCCTTTGAAGTTTCAATCTGAATTAGACCCTCAAGATCTTGTAAAAATGATTGCTCTCCTACAAGTACTGAAAACAGATATTAAAGAGAAAGGAGAAATGTTATCGAAATTTAGAATCCAACAAGTATTATTATTGAGTAGGAAGTTTTTCAATTCTGGAAATTTCTACATAGCTTACCAGATACTCTTATTCTTCATATCAAATAAAAGCAAAATTAAAAACCTTCCAGAGAATTGGAGTATAGATATAATTGCTGATTTCGGAAGAAGGCAACTGTTGGAAGAATCACAGTTTTACTCAAAAGATAATCTGGATAGATTCAGATTCTTAATTTTGAATGATTTACAATCTCATCAACTTATGAAAGAAACTGATGTTGGATGGATTGAAGATGAAATCAGCAGACTTCAGAAAATTCTTAGTAAAGATAATATTGTGTGTTTATAGATATTTTTTCTAAAAAACCAATCATTCAATCTCTAAAAAAGAAATTTCTAGGTATCTCTCTAATTTCAAGTATCTTCAAGAAGGTACAGAGATGGTTAAGCAAACAACGGATTCGATAAGTTTATTTTTTCATATTATATTAATAATTAATGAGTACTTCTTCAGGTTCAACACTCAAACCTCTTTTGATAAGAATTAGCTTTGGTTTAGTTTTGCCTTTCCTAATTGAGCTATTTGTTTATATCATCTATACAGGTTTGAAATATCAAGATTTTCAGTTTTCTGCACTCTTAATCTTCGTCTTTTTCATAATTCCTGTTCTTTTTCTTTATCTCATTGCTCCAAAAATAATCTTCAATGGTGGTCGAGTAAAGAATCATATTGAATCAAATCTCAGAAGTAATTTGGATAATATTTTCTTTAAGCCAAGAAGCTTCAGCTTTAGTGGGAAAATCGTACCACTTACAGACATGGAGTTAAAGCTCCCTTCTAAAGAGAAAAAGAATCTGGAAGCGAAGATTAAAAAAGAATTAATACCTAAAATCACAGAAGAAGCCAAAAAACAATACTCGCAGAATTTTGTAGATCGATGCCACACAACTAGAAATGAGCGTCTTCTTACATATAATGAATCTCTCTATCTTTTCAGTATTGTTTCTTCAGCAATTCTGTTTATTAATCTGATTCTAGTTTTTGTACTTCGTTGGACATCTATTAAACTTGATTTTATAGTAATAGATCAAATAGAGAATAATGTGAATATTGTAATCTTCATTTGCATTTTCAGCATTCTCTTACTCTGTAGTCTATATCTAAGTATTTCCTCTTCCCGACGATTATGTGGCTTAATTCCTAATGTACTTTCGGTTATTTACTATGAACCTGAAGAAGAGAGAGAGAAAAGATTGTTAATAATTAAATCAATCGCTGAATTTCCGATTAGTAATTTATTTGTGAGAAGAACACAAAGAGAATTAGCTGGAACAATAAACGAAGCAAAGAAGAACCTGCTTTTAACAAGACTAACAGAAACAATTTCGTGGTATTATCGTGAAGATTTGGCAAAATCCACAGTGTGGGAATTGTACAAAGAAATGTTAGAAGAATTACAGATATCCGATGAGACAAAAGATAAAATTGAGCAACATTTTAAGTATGATTCACTTTTACAATTAATCTCAAGTCATATTTTAACTACAGATGAAGAACAAGCTATCAAGGCAGATATTGATTATATCAATGAAAAAATCAAAAATTGGGAAAAGATTCGATCAGAAGAACAAACGCTATCATTTTTACTAATTTACAGAACTTTGGAAACAATTTTCAGAAGGACCCTTTCTCATTTTAGCACTGAACCTGAGAGTGATGAAGTCAACTTTCTAAAACTAATCGATATACTAAAAAATAATAAGATTATTTCTAAAAGTGATGTAACTCTTCTCCATGAAATAAGATTCAAAAGAAATTTGTTATTTCATGAACCTGGTAAATCTCTTGATATAGGAAAACAAACAATGCAGAAACTGCTACTAATAATCAAAAAAGTGTTAGACAAGATTGGAGAAACAGAGAAAGAAGGTTAGTATTTTGAATTCTCCTGTATATCAAACAACAAACATTCCTTATCTGAAGAATGATAGACCACTTGTTATGGCACATAGAGGAAGAAGCGCTTTTACTCCAGAAAGCTCCTTTCAAGCATTCAAAGAGGCATATGATTTAGATGTAGATGCCTTAGAAACTGATATTAGAATCACAAAAGATTTAGTTCCTATTGTTTTTCATGATAAAACGTTGGATCGAACTACGAATGGAAAAGGATCTATATCTGAGTATACCTACGAACAATTACATGAATTTGATTTAGGATATTGGTATAAAGACCCAACAAGTGATTCCTATCCATTTAGGGACAAAGGTTTCAAGATAGTTTCTCTTGAAGAATTGTTTGAGAAATTACCAAAAATTAGGATTAATATGGATATAAAAGATAGATTCTCTTCTGCACCTCAGGCTCTTTATGAAACTATAGTTTCTTCAGATGTAGAAAATAGGGTGTTAGTTGGTTCATTTCACCAAAAACAATTGAAAAGATTCAGGAAAATAAGCAAGGTAAAACAGATTCCAACAAGTGCTGGACCCTTAGAAGTACTTGCTTTCTTAACCCATTTGTTACTATTAACAAAAAAACGATTCTGTGCTCTACAGGTACCTATAGATTTTGGAATTATCAAAATAGTGACTGAAAAGAATATCCAAAGAGCACACAATCGAAATATTGCTGTTCATTCTTGGACAATAAATGATAGAGAAACTATGAGAAAGCTAATTGAATGGAAAATTGATGGAATTGTAACAGACAACCCTGATCTTCTCTTGGATGTATTGAAGACTCAAGAAAAATAGGTGATAATTTTATTTATTATTTCATTTGGAACAGAAACTTCCCCTATCTTACCAGTATCACCATGAAAGTCTGTTCCTCCCGTAACTAGTAAATTATTGTTTCTACAGAATTGTAGTAAAAATTCATTTGCTTCCTGTTCTTGTTTATTTGAGAGATTTGATAGACTCTTTCTGTAATTATAATATACTTCTACTCCTTGCAATCCCCAATTTAGAAGCATATCTAATATATCCTTTAACTTCTTCAAATCTAAATACTCTACATATAGAGGGTGAGGAATGACAGCAATACCTCCTGCTTCATTAATCAATTTAATAGCTTCTTTAGGTGTAATTGTTACTCTCTTTACATAAGCAGGTTTTCCTTCTCCAATAAATAGATCAAATGCTTCTGCTACTGAAGTCACATATTTCTTTTTCATCATTGCTCTAGCAAAATGTGGTCTCCCTGGACTTGCAGCTGTTCCTATTTGTTCTACAACATCTTCCCAAGTTATTTTGACACCAATTTCATTTAATTTGATTATTATTTTATGAATTCTTTCTTTTCTAGCATCCTGCAAAAAAACGAGTTTCTTTTGTAGATTTTCATTTGATGGATCAAAATTATACCCTAAAATTTCTATTTTCTGCCCTTCGTGCCTTGCAGATATTTCTATACCTGTTAGATAAAGAAAATTATAATCAGCAGACATTGTTTTTGCTATCTTTGTCCCTTTAACATTATCATGATCTGTTATTGAGAATACATCTAAATCTTCTCTAGCAGCTATCTCTAGTAATCTCTTAGGACTATATAATCCATCTGAAAAATTAGAATGACAATGCAGATCAATCTTCGTGTTTTACACCTCAATTCTATATAATTTCCGGAATATTTCCTCCAATTCAGCAAATGTTTGATAAATTAGAAATCCAATTGCAATTACCCAAGCTAAGGCAACTAGAATGTAAATGAAAATGTTGTCTAAATTCCTAAAATAAGAGATAAGAAAAATAATAGCTTCTAACAGAATAAAAATCGGAAGAGATGAGTAAAAGAGAGGTAATAGATTTACTTTTCTTGTAACTATTAGATTCTCCCCTTGTTCTTTTGTTTTAAAACGTATATGAGAAATTGGGATACCTAAATGGCATGTGAGAATTACTGTATCATCTGTTCTCCTTTTTATTTTCAATGTTTGACGCTCTCTAGCTATAGCTTCAATCATTTCTAAAAATTCATGTGTCTTTAAAGCTAAGAACTCATGTTCCTTCATAAACTTAATCACTTTGTTTATTTGATTCTAATTCATCTATTAAAGTTTGTAGAATAATTCTTAAACCATTTTTGATAATATCCAAACTCATCGATGATATCCTTTTACCTATCACCTGTTCCGGTAAAGAAGGGACATGGATGAATCCAGCAGGAATCGTGATTTCCCTTTCAGCTAGATAATGCATTAGATGATAGAAAATCTGGTTACAACCAAAAGCTCCCGCAGAATTAGATATTTCACAAGGAATATTATTGTTCTCCAAATTTTCTTTGAGTTTTCTAATTGGGAGGGTGGTAAAATATCCTGCAGGTCCATTTTCCTCTAAAATTTCATCTGTTGGTTTGGTTTCACAATTATAAGTTGTTCTAGATACATCTGCGATATTAATAGCTACTCTTTCCAATGATAGCATAGCTCTAGATGATTGTCCTGTGCAGATGATAGCATTTGGTTTCTTTTCCAGTAAAGAGACTATTTTTTCTTTTATTTCATTAAATACTAATGGAATTTCATATGCTTGGATAGAATAATCTTCCATATTCTCTCCATCAAAAGCTTGACATGCTAATGTTGAGGGATTCACGTCAGAATTACCAAAAGGTTCGAAACCTGTAAGAATAATTTTTTTCGACATTACTATAATCCTCAGTGATTTACTCAAACGGAAAAGAGTATTTTACTGTATCTGATTTAACCCTCTAGATTATAAAGTTTGATTCTTAATATTGCTGCTTTCTAAAAACTTTGCAATCTAAAAACTTTTAAAACTAATTTAATGCTTTGAGACATTCAAAAAGGTGCAACTAATGGTTGAAAGTGAAATATCAAACATTAAAGGGATAGGATCTAAAGTCGCTAAAACACTTGAGGATTGTGGTTATAATACTATTGAGAAAATTGCTAAAGCAAAAGCTGACGAAATGGCACAACTTCCAGGTATTGGACAAGCTACAGCTGAGAAAATAATTGAAGCTGCAAAAGAAGTAGCTAAAATCATTCCTCCTAAAAAGAAATCTGTAGCTAAACCTCCTGCTAAAACTATTCCCAAACCTCCTGCAAAACCTGCAACTAAGAAACCAACAGCAAAGAAACCAGCAGCAAAGAAACCAACAGCAAAGAAACCAGTAGCAAAGAAACCAACAGCAAAAAAACCAGTAGCAAAGAAACCAACAGCAAAAAAACCAGCAGTTAAAGAAGATTCATTGGAAGAAGCTATTCCCAAACCTTCTGCAGTTAAGAAAGCAGTCACAGAGAAACCACCAGTAAAACCAACTGCTAGACCATCTGTAAAGAAACCTACAGCAAAACCAGCAACCAAACCTTTAGAAAAACCTGTGATCAAACCTTTGGAAACGCATGTAAAAATAGCTGCTACTCCTTCGACTCAAAGAGAAATTAAGAGAGCTAGAGCAATTCCTAAGATTAAACCAAAAAGAAAATCTACACCAAAAAAAGCAAAGAAGAAAGTGAAGATTTCTCCAACTTATGGCGTTGTGAGAAACGTTGTTCACGATAGAACTGGTAGAACTAAAAATAGATCCGTCATAATTAATTTAAATAGAACAGAAGCACCATTAGCAAGTTATCTTGGTAAAAGAGTTCGAGTGCAAATGAAATCAGGAAAGGAAATAATCGGTGTCATATCTAGAATACATGGAAGAAGAACATCAAATGAAAATTCCGTTGTAGTCAGATTTAACAAAAGTGTGAGTCCTCACATTGTGACATCCAGAGCTGAAGTTCTCTAAAAATACCCCATGATTTAAAAAGGATAAACGATTAATTTATTCTGTATGGTAACCAAGAAAGAACTGATTAAATGGGCAAAGGCTTTTTCTTTAATAGGTGGGATTCTTTTCGTTCTTGGAGGGTTATTACTTTTCATTGATTATTTCTTGACTACTTCTATATTACCAGATATTGCGAGAGATATAGTAATTAAAACTGTGGTTTTCAGTGCATTAGAAAATCTTTCAGAATTCAACTTTATTCTTGTATTAGCCATTTTAGGAGTAGCATTTGGTGCTATTTCAATAATCTTAGTAAACGCAGAAATTTCTGATTTAGCAACAGGAATAATGCTTATTATCATCGGTATTTTTGGTTTAGGATTTCCTGGTTTATTCTTAGTAATTGGAGGGATAATTTACATTATTGCTTCGACTAGAAAGAGATAACGAGTTATTAAAAGCGAAGTTTTTTGATGTACAAAAACTTCAGTTTGTTGTCTTATTATTTTATGCTAGCTAAAATTTAAAAATAGCTAGTAATAATTTGTTCCATGGCAAAGAAAAATAAAAGTCTAGCTAATTGGGGTTCCATCTTTGGTATTATAGGTGGAATCATCGAAATAATCGTCGGAGTTTTGATGGCTATAGGTGGTATCCTTGAATCAGTTCTTGATATCTTCAATACTGCAAACTGGATAGGTGGTAATTTAGGACTTAGCGTCTTAATTGCTGCTATTATACTAATTGCTATAGGAGCCTTATCAATTCTACTAGCACTCGGACGATTTGGTCTTGACTATATTGTAATCGGTATTTTACTGATTGTTCTAGGTATCGTTGGTGGTGGTATCGGCGGTCTATTAGTTATAATTGGCGGAATATTGTTTCTTATTGCAGGATTGTAACTTAATCTATCCTTTCTTCTTTTTCCCTAATTAAGAACATTTTACAATAGTTTTTATATTTTGATAATTCATTTTAATTGAAGAATATGTCAGATTTAGGGAAACACTCTTCATCACTTTTGATAGGTGAAGATAACGAAACCAAAGAAAATGTGTTTCTGCCATTAAAAGCATTGAACAAGCATATTAGTGTATTTGGTCAGAGTGGAAGCGGAAAGACTGTTACATGTAAAATTTTAATTGAAGAAGCTCTGCGAAATGATATTCCTGCCATAATCATAGATCCACAAGGAGACATAAGTAGCTTAGTTATGGTAGAAGATTATGACAAACTAAAACCTTATGGAATCTCTAAAGAGTTTTATGATCAGTATAAAGAAAAAGTTGAGATTGTTATTTTTACCCCTGCTTCAGAAAAAGGTATCCCTTTATCTATTAATCCTCTTATAATGCCACCTCAAGAACTAGATAGAGAAGAGAAAATTCTAGCAATAGATGGTATAGCTACAACAATCGCTAGCGTTCTTGGTTATAAACTAAACACAGAAAAAGGTGGTGCAGTAAAAGCTTATTTAGTTTCTTTATTTGAGCAGTGTTTGGAAAAAGATATTCTGATAGCAGATTTCGAGATGTTAATTGATTTAATACAATCAGAAATTGCTTATTTACCAGAGAATATCAGAACACTTCTCTCAGCAAATGAAAAGAGTTCTCTAATAAAAAGGATAAAATCAGTGAATGTAGGTGCGCCTTCCCTCGTTTTTAATTTAGGTCCCAAGCTCTCTATTCAAACACTGATAAAATCTACAGATCCTGAAAAAACAAGAATAGCAATTATCTTTCTAAATACGCTAACGGATCTTCGACTTAGAGAATTATACATAACATCACTTGCACAAAATCTCTATACTTATATTCGGTCAAATCCTTCACCGGATCCTCAACTTGTATTCTATATTGATGAACTAGCAGGTCCTCCACAATTCATCCCTCCACATCCAAAGAATCCCCCAACAAAACAATGGCTACAACTACTCTTCAAACAAGGAAGAAAATATGGATTATCTATGTTAGTAGCAACTCAAAATATTAGTGATGTTGATTACAAATCCTTTGGGCAGGTGAGTACTTTCTTTTTTGGAAGATTTGTTACACCGCAGGATTTACGAATTGTAGATAAGATGCTTCAAGCCTATCCTGAAGCCAGATTCATTGTAGATCAGCTTCAGAATTTTAAAAGCGGTGAATTCTATGTCTTATCACCAGACAATTTCGAAAAACCTGTACATATCAAGACTCGAAGATTGTACACTGTTCATAAGACTCTTTCTGATGAAGATGTAGCTAAACTCTACGAAGATCCACCTGCTCCATTATGCAAACAAATAGGGGATTATGATTACGATATAGATGCTATTGATTTTGAAGACATAGAGAAAGAACTCAATTTAGAAGATCTTGAAAACGAATTATCTTCAATAAGAAAAATCTCAAGCACACCTAGTTTGCTTGATCAACAAGCAGGAATAAAACCTTCACCGATTGATACAGAAGAAGGTATAAAACCTGTTTCTGAAGAGAAACCTACAGTATTTTTACCAGAAGAAATAGAAGAGATTGAACCTATTGATTTGAGTAATATAATCAAATCGATGAAAGAGCAGCATATAAAATATGAATCCGTTGATTTCAAAGAATTACTAGACAAATTCTTTGGTGAGAGAAAATTCAGTTACTTAGGAACTGATAGCCTGGAACTAGCTTATGTTCCCTTCTTATATTTAGACTTTCAAATTAAAGCTAAGAGAAGAACTCTAGTAAATTTCGCTAAAGCAGATCGTTGGGCAGATATAACTTTAGAGCTTCCAATAAAGAGAATTTTCCCTTTAATAGATAAAATTGAATACTCTGATAAAGAAAAGATTTGGGAACAACAATCAATCACTGTCCAACCAGAAGAAGTCTTTGAAGAACTTATATCAGTTCTTCCAATGAAGAATCTTGGTAGTCTATATGGAGCTCCATCATCTAATATCAAGGCACTAGAAATACAGAGAAAACCAGAAGCTATTTTAGAATCTTTTCATGATGTTTTGTTAATAGATCAAACCTTCTATGTACAAGCATGGAGTTCTGCTATAGAAGAAGGCTTAGTGAAACTTGAAAAGGAACATGAAGCTGAAATTAAAAATTGGATAGAGGAATTAACAAAAGAACGAAATCAACTCTGGACAGCAATTAATGAAAAGAGAAAGAAAGTAAAACAATTTCAAGCAAAAATCGAACAGGCTAAAGGCTTGTATGTTGTTCTAAAACCACTGATGCAAGATAAGTTCAAGTATAAGAGTACCCGTGATGTTGGAGATTATAATAAAGCTATTGAAACTCTTAAATATGGTCCAGAAGTTGTAAAAAATTACGTTAAGGAAGTTGAAGAAGGTATTAGACGAATTAAAACATTAGATGCTCAAATAAATGCTACTCCAAAAATAAAATTATTACAGAATGTCCAAGAAATGGTGAACAAAAAAGAATTCATTTTACCGAGGGCAAGTGAAATAAAGGATATTTATGCTGCTCAGATTTATATTCCTGTATCGTTAGCTGAAGTATCTTTGGTAGATTCCAGAGGAAATGATCTAACGTTAAAGGGAATAGCTGAATCTGCTTTAGGAACTGAAGTTCATTTACTTTGTGAAATTTGCTTAGAGCAGAAATCTACAAAAATGCTATTTGTTTCCACTCCTGATGTCTGTTCTGTATGTGGGAAAGTTTTATGTCAAGATCACACAATTGAAGACTCTATTTCAAAGAAAACGATATGTTCAAATCATGCAGTAGTATGCTCAACTTGTAAGAGTGTGATATCCTCAGAGGACGCAACAAAATGTGATTTCTGTGATGATTTTAGCTGCAAAGATCACTTAAATAAGTGTTCTTCTTGTGGGAAAAATATTTGTAAGAGGCATGCAAAGGAGCATTTAAAGAAAGGAATGTTTAAAGAGGAAACACAAATCTTGTGCCCCGAACATGCCAAAAGGAAGTGAATCTAATCTCTGCAAGAATTAAGAGAAGACCCCCCTTAGTTATTCTACTAGTTGGATTACCAGGAACTGGCAAGTCCACTTTAGCTAGAAAGATTGCTAGAAAATATAGATTAGAGCACATTAGTACTGATTCAGTTAGAAAAAGGATTTTCAAAGATGTGAGAGAAGATTCTTTCGGAAGGGGCTCGTATTCTGTTAGACAAAGGTTGGTTGTTTATGATACTATCAATTATGTTCTTTATACTCTTCTGAAACATGGTGTAGGTTGTGTTCTTGATGGGACGTTTTACCAAGAACGACTTCGAAGTAAAGTAAAAAGAATAAGTGCTCGTTTCGAGGCTAAATTCCTACTAGTACTAGTAACATGTCCTGAAAGCCTTATAAGAAAAAGATTCGAAGAAAGAGCAAAGAGAAATAGGAAAACTTTAAGTGATGCTGATTCGAATGTTTATGAAAAATTCAGAGATATGTTTGAGCCTACAAAGCTAGATTATATCGAAGTTAATATGGCAACAGATCACAATAAAATTCTAGAAATGATTAGCAATGCTCTCTCAAAAAGAAGTAGTGAATAAATTACTTGATCCAGCTAGTTATCCACATGAAACTGAATCAGAGATAAAAGTTATTGAAACAAATGGAAACTGGGTATTTCTAACAGGATTATTTGCATACAAAATGAAGAAAAGTATAAAATTCGGAGATGTACTAGATTTTTCAACTCTAGAAAAAAGACGAATTGTATGTGAAAATGAAATTGTTCTAAACACTAGATTAGCTCCTTCAATTTACCTAGGGGTTGAGATGGTTGATGAAATAGGAAAAATTAATCCTAAAGGGAATCCTATTGAATATCTCGTAAAGATGAAACAACTTCCACAAGATTCTTTATTATCAAATAAACTGAAAGAATTAGGAAAGATAGAAGAAAACACAATAAGAAAAATAGCTAAAACTGTAGCAGAATTTCATAAATCAAATGTAATCTATCCAGAATTTTCAATTTATGATTCTATATATGAAAAATGGGATGAAAATTTCAGAACTACTCGAAAATATCCTAATTTCCCTTATGATAAAGAACTGGAAGAACGAGTATACAAATTTCTTGAGAACAACAAAGATTTCTGGGAAAAAAGGAAAAATTTAAACAAAATAGTGGATGGTCATGGTGATTTGATTCTTGCGAATATCTTCGAATATGAGACAGAAATTTTAATCTTCGACTGTATTGAATTCAATGAAATGTTAAGGTTACAAGATATACTTGAAGAAGTATCTTTTTTGGCAATGGACTTGGATTATTTTGGATTTAATACTTTATCAGATTTATATCTTCAAACCTATTTAGAAACTATGAAAGATGAAATGAATATTTCGTCGTCCTTTATTCAATTCTATAAGTCATATAGAGCATATGTCAGAGCAAAAGTATATTGTTCCCTCTCTCTGCAAGATATTCTAGAAAAAGAAAAGACACAATTAATTCAAACTACAAAAAAATACATGAAGTTAGCCATTTCATATGAGTTTTAATTTCAAATGGGAAGTAAGATGAATGGTATTTAGAGTTGGATGTCATGTATCAATTTCTGGTTCAGTAGATCTTGCATTTGATAGAGCAAAGAAACTCAACTGCAATACCTTTCAAATTTTCACAAAGAATCCAAGAGGGTGGTCAGCAAGACAACTAAATGATAACGAGGTCTATAGCTTCAGAGATCAATTAAATCACAAGATTTTGTTCCCAGTTGTGAGTCATATATCATACCTGCCAAATCTTGCATCTCAAAGTAAAGAAATATATGAAAAATCTATCAATTCATTTCTCTTAGAACTTGAAAGGAGTCTAACTTTACACATTCCTTATTTTATCATACATGGTGGGTCATATAAAGGAAGTGCAAAAGAACAAGGATTTGAAACTTATGTTAATTCAATTCTGAAGGGTGTGGAAATTACAAAAGGTAAGGTTGTTATTCTAATTGAGAATTCATCTGGGAGTAAAAACTCTATAACTGGAGTTTTTCCCGATATTATGAGAATATTAAATGAAGTTAATGATAAGAAAGTTGTCCAAGTTTGTTTTGATACATGTCATGCTTTCAGTGCAGGTTATGATTTACAAAATAAAAAAGGAGTTATTAATACTCTTGAAGAAATGGAATCTTTGATAGGAATTGAAAACGTTGCTATAATTCACGCTAATGATTCAACAGGAGATCTTGGATCGCACAGAGATAACCATGAACATATTGGTTTGGGAAAAATAGGGGAAACGGGATTTAAAGAACTAGTAAATCATCCTTTGCTGAGTAAAAAACCTTGGATCCTTGAAACTCCTGTTAATGAAATACGAGGAGATTCTGACAATATTAAATATCTAAAAATGTTACGAAATAAAGAATTATGGGATTAAATTCCCCATATAAAAGGTGGAAAGAATACATTAAATACGATAATAAATGCTGCACCAAGAATTAAAGTATATAATCCTGCTAGAAATGAAGGAGAAATTTTGGGTACTCTCCTCTCACCTGGACGAATATCTGTCTCAATTGCCTGTCCAGTTGCGTCATCAAGCGCTTGACCAGTTGCCATTTCTTTTACTATTTTCTTTTTCCTTATTTCTCGTACCTCTTCCTTTACTTCTTCAAAGGATGTTTGCTTCCTAGTGATTTTATTTCTAAACCATATCCAAGAGGTTTGTAACATATCTAATGAAGTTGAGAAACCAAAAAGAAAAGCTGCACCACCATAAATAAAGAGAAATAGAATAGTTGTACTTAATGATGCTGTATTAAATCCTGCGCCAAAAGCAACTCCTGTTAACATAGCACAGAACCATAAGATTGAAGCAAGTAACCATGAATTTAGAGGCATTTGCATCATTTTATCATACAAAATCCCCGTTCGTGAAGATTCGAAAGCATATCCACAGTATGAACATTTGAAAGTAATTCCATCTTCCTGAATGTCAATCTTTTCAAGTTTGCAGAATTTACAATCCATTATATTACACCTAACACTAAATTGTTATGAATCTAATATCTTTATAATTGTTGTGGAAGCAACTTGTTTTTAAGAATTTAATATAGTGCTTCTAAATTAAATTATGTATTCTGAAATAAAGGAATCTAAATCTCCGTTTTTTAATTTATACTCATCTTTTAATAAGAATTCGTGTATTAGAAAAGATAATCGTCGAGCTTCTGGTAAAGCTGATTCCTTACCAGCTGCAATTGTAACATTATGATTTTTCCCTTCAGAGATAAAGAAATAATGATTTTCTATTTTTATTACCTTAAATTTCTCTTGACCAAATAATTCATCAGAAAATCCACTTAAAGCTCGTAAATATCCTACAAACATACCTGTATCATCTACAATTTCATTGGGATCATGTAGGTATATTGGTGTACCAGAAGTATCTGAGATAATTATTGCAGAAGGTTTCATTTTTTGTTCTTCAACACTCTGTTCAATCTTAGAGAAAAACCATTTCATGGCAAAATCAATATTGGTGCTAGTTCTAATTGATGTTTTAAAAATCTGAAATGATATATTAGGAATAGAAGACATCTGTGTCAATTCTAACTTCTCTATGATCTCATCTAATTTCATAGATTTTTGTAAATCAGATTTATTCGCTAAAAATAATATTATTTTATCAGAAAAAATACCCTGTAACCATTCGTTAATTATCGTCCAAAACCATTTCTTAGCTTCTTCCAGAAGAGCAGATTCAGATGAATCCAATATGAAAATTATCCCAGCAGAAGTCATGATGTAGGTCTCCCAGATTTTTTCTCTGTATTGAGCTTGACCTGATAAATCAAATATATTGAAAATAACATCTCCGATTTGTATTTGATTAAATTTTAAACCTACAGTTGGTTTGGGTCTAGTAAATCGTTTCTCAGATAACCAGTTAACTAATGTTGTTTTACCTGCAGAAGGCAATCCTACAACTGTTATTGGAATACCTTTCTTCTTCAAATTCAGAATATCTTCCATTTATCTCCCACCATACAAACACAGATTCACGTTTAAAGGTTAAGTATGAGGTAATCGAGAATTGAGACTATTTCGTTGTAAGGTACTTCTTTTGTTTTTCTTCTATCTCTTATCGCTTGAGAATTTTCTCTACAAAAGAGTGATATTGCATAGACTGTTTGAGGAAGTTCCTGTTTATCTTCTAAATATTGAGCAATTTTACCAAGAGAAGAACTTATGCTATACAATAGCTCTCCTGCTTTTAAATAACTAGTTTCTGCTTTTGCTTTTTTCTTAGTGATAATATTTAATTCCCCAAGAATTACTAATTTAACAGCTTCAAACATGCTTCTAACTGCAGGAATGAATGCTTCTCTTCGTTTTACAAAATCCCAGTTAATTTCGTTTCCTTTAATAGAAATTTCGACATTTGTAGCTAAGAGTTCTTGAGTATCAATCATGATTAGATCTAACATTTCTTGAAAATCAATCATCTCATCAAATTGCTTTTCTGCAATTTCACCAATTATGTCTGGCAGTTCTTCAACTTCTGCCATTACTCTAATCATCTCTTCGATATATTTTCTAACTTCATTCTTGTAAACACTCTGAAGACCTAATGATACTAAACTTGATTCTGTAACCATTCCAATTGTTTTTGTTTTCAGCATTCTTTCACTTATTAGTTGTCTAAATTTCTTTTCCTGTTTTTTACTCTTTATCTCTCCAATACTTTGTTCAGCTTTTTTAGCATAATAGTGAGCTCTTGCTCTTAAAATCAAGTCTAGAACGATGTTGTTATCTGCATAAATGTAAGTTTTATTCTCAGCGATTATTGACTTTATGTAGTATTTCATAGCATGGATTTTGTGTCTCTTTAAATCTTTATCAGGCAGGAAAGGAGGGAGAAGTTCAATAGCTTTTTCCAGATAAGATAATCTTTCATCAAGTTCTTGTAATTCTTTGTAACTCTTCATTGGGTTTGAATCGTCAACATCTATGAACTCTAACTCTACATCCGATAATGCGGCACTCATTGCTTTTAATGGAAATTGGAATTGTGAAACTAATCTATCAATTACTGTTAAATTATCTATCTCTTGACCTACTAATTCATTTACAATCGAAGCTGCTGATGAATAAATAACACTTACTCCGTACACATAAGGTAATGAACCTACTCGTTCTATTTTTTTCAGCAATTTTTCTATCTCTAAACAGGATTTTGAGGCATTTTCAGTATCTTGAGCGTATAGATAATTTACAATCTCAGTATACTTCAAAGCTAAATTGGTTATGGAGTACAGTATCTCTAATTCTGATTCTTCTTTTTGAATTTGTTTATGGATTTGATCACTTTCAGGATTATCTGAGTTTTCCAGAAGATTACATGCTTTGTCAAATTCCTTCTTTGCTTCTCCGAAGTAAAGGGCAGCATGATTCAGGTCCCCACTTTCCATTGCATTTTGAGCTAATAATTTGAAGTGTTGAACAAGAGAGATTGCACTATGAGCATCAACAATTGGTAAAAACTCGCTTTGAATTGCTAATGCTCTACTTCCTAATGTTTCAGGGATTTTATTCCATAAAGAGATCACTGTCTCAAAATGCTCTTTTGCATGATTTAGAATAGATAGTTCTGAAATGGGATCAGCCCACCAGAAATCTCTAGAAGCTTTTTTTGCAATATCTATAATATGTGTCACAAGTGTAATTCCTTGTAAATAATCGTACTCTCCTTTTTTAGATAAGACTTTGGGATCATTTTCATAATCTGGAAGACTATCATAAATTGGAATTAGTCTTTTCAAATTCTCTAATTGAACTAATGGCATTAAGACCTGAAGCAAATCAGAAACAGAGGGTGAAGGAGTCAAATCTTCACTCTCTATTATAGGAATTTCATTATTTAAGATTCGATAAAGAATAGTATCTATAGATTCTTTAGCAGTGATATAATATTCATATTGAGTTGTTTTTGGAGCATGATTGAAAACACCTCTGTTACGGACTTGGGAATATACATAGGTTAGAACTCCTAACTGTAATTCAAATTGATTCAGAACTGCTATTTGATTTCTGAAGTCTCCATAAAGTAATTCATGAAGAACGAGTGGATTATCTTTTTTCTGGTTTATATCAATATAAACATCATAAATTCTTTGTATAGCCATATCTGCAAGGCTATTAATAACAGAAAGGTTTTGAGAACATGATTCGGCAAAGGTAATCCAGGAGGTGGAAATTTCCTTTGGTTCATCTAAGGTTCTAAAAGATTTATACAAATTATCTCTTTCAAGTTCCATTTCAACAAACTTGTTGAATGGTCGTGTTTTCAATAATGAAAGATGCATAAGCTTCAATATTGATTATCAGTTTTAAATGATTTGCATTAAATATTGAGGTGTTGGTTTAATACTGAATTTAGTAGTTTATGATTTTCTTACAAAAAAACTATATAGAACTAAAAAAACAAAGCATGTGAAATCGTTAAATTTTGAAGAGAGAGAAAATAAACTAAAGAAAGATATTGAAAAGAATGACATTGATCTTTTCATAATTCCACCCTCTGTGGATTTTTTGTACATGTTTAAAGGTGCTTTTCAAATTAGTGAAAGATTAGTTTGCGGAATAATTCAGAAAGATGATGATTCTATCCTAATAGCACCATCTTTCGAAAAAAAGAGAATGACTAAATTTACTACGTTTGATGATGTCGTAACATGGAAGGAAGAAGAAGATCCTTATGCCGTCCTAAGAGATGCTATTTCTTGTAATGTGAAAAAAATAGCTATGGAACCTACAACACCGTTTGAAATCTATTCAAGACTAAAGAAAAAATATCCTGAAGCTGAATTCATAGATGGCGGATTTTTAATAAGAAAAATGAGATCAATTAAGGATAGTGCAGAAATAGAGAGGATGGAAATATCTGGAGAAAATACAGTTAAAGGAATTTTGAAAACAATCGAGAATCTGGAAGAAGGATTAACTGAATTAGAGATTCTGAAAAGAGCTCAAAAAGAAATGACTAGTTTATCTGGAGAGCCTAGTTGGGCTCTTGTACAAATCGATGAAAACAGTGCAATGCCACATGGACCACCTTCAAATAAGAAACTTCAGAAAAATAGCGTGATTTTAATAGATGCAGGAACTATGTGTGAATATTATTTTGCCGATATAACTGTTACCACTGTTTTTGGGAAGGCTTCAGAAGAATTCCTAAAAGTCTACGATGTAGTTGAACAAGCAAATGATGCAGCACTTCTAAAATCCAAAACTGGCGTTCCAGCAGAACAAGTGGATTTTGCAGCGAGAGAAGTTATTGATAATGCTGGTTATGGAAAATACTTCACTCATAGATTAGGTCACGGATTAGGTTTGGAAGTTCATGAAAATCCTTATATTGTCAAGGGTAATAAAGATCCATTACTTTCTGGGAATGTCCACACTAATGAACCTGGTATTTATATCCCCAATAAATTTGGTATTCGTATTGAGGATGATATTCTAGTTAATAAAACTAGTAAAAGATTAGTTTCGTTTGATAGACACATTTGGAGCTAAAATATAACTGAAAGATTATTTTCGTTACTCCTTTATTTCTTTTCTATTTCTTTTGTTTCTGAATTCCGCGAAAGTTAGAAATCTGTAAATATATGTGAAAATTGTAATGAGCAAAACTATAGCTGCAATTGATAATCCAAGAGCAATAACAAGTGGACTTAGAATAACTCCTAATAATACTAAACCAACAACTGCGATGGCTCTCATATATCAATAACTCGTAAGGAGTCTTTTATAGTTTTCCAAATTCAAATTCATTTATAAAAAGAGGTGTCAATAGTTAGCTTGGTAGCTCTAAATCTACTGATTCTATTGTTAAGTAGCTTCTATCAATATGAGTGTCTCTCGATCCACATTCAGGGCATTTGAAATTAAAAGCAAACTCCTCATCTCCTTCTGAATCAGGTTCACCATTATAGTCACATTCTAAACATGTTATTCTAGCAGGCTTTCTAATTAGCTCTAAAACTGATTCCCTGAACTTTTCAAGTTCATCTGTAATTATTTTGAAAGAATCTTGCAGAAGGTCAGGTATTATCAGTTCATATGGACCAGCTGAAATACTAATTTTTTTTACTCTTATAGCCTTATGTTCTTCGATTATCTCTTTCACTTGTTCTACTATTGCAGAAGCAAGGCTAAATTCATGCATGTTATTCGTCCCTAGGTATTTCTATTCCAAGAGCTTCAATGAAGTCATCAATGCCTTGACCTGTCTTAGCGCTGGTGCAAATGACTTTCATTCCTGATTTGATTTTTGATGCGTCTTCCTCCAAAACTTGAGAATCGAATCCTAAACCATCCAAATCACATTTGTTAATAATAGCTATTTCGGCATCTTTGAAAATTATAGGATGCTTCTTTACAACGTACTCACCCTCAGTAATACTTACTACAACGATATTCATTTGTGCACCTACATCCCAAGCAGCAGGGCATATTAGATTGCCTACATTTTCAGTGAAAAATATATCAAAATCATCAATATTGATTTTCTCTAGTTCTTTAGCAATAAGATTCGCATTAAGATGACATCCACCACCTGTGTTAATTTGAACTGTTTTTACTCCATGTTTGGCAATTCGATCGGCATCAATTGTAGTTGCTATATCTCCGTTTATAACAAAAACTCTATAATGCGTGGATAATTTCACCGCTAAATTTTCAAGCAATAATGTTTTTCCAGCTCCTATTGATCCCATTATATTGAAAAACAATTTTCCTTTGTTTTTCATATTCTTACGAATTTCTTCCGCAAGATCATCGTTCTTTTTATAAACAGTTTCTCTAACAGAAATTTTTTTCTCTTGGGACATTTACTTCAAGCTCCATTCGATAAATTGTTTTTATAAATTATTCGCTCTAACTGTCATTTTTAACTAGTACAGCAACAAAGTTTATTAGCTTTAAATTCGTAATTACTATAACGACCGTCCAACGGTATTGTAAAGAAGGTATTTAGAATGAAAAGAAGAGCAGTTTCACCAGTAGTTGCTACTATACTTTTAATCAGTTTGGTAGTAGCAGCAAGTGCAATGGTATATTTTATTGTAGTTCCAATGCTCAGAGGAAGCGCAAATGTTGATTTAATTACTATACAATGGTTTGACAGTGACGGGGATTCTGTTGTTGATGTTGCTTATGTTACAGTTCAAAATACAGGAAGTGCTAATGCAATCATTTCACAAATTAATGTTACAATAGATACAGAGGTTACCAATGATACATTAGATATAAGTAATGCAGTTGTAGAAGGAATTCCGTTTCCATTAACGGTCAATCCTGCAGAACGACTTGATTTAGTTGTTACATTTGATCCATCAAGTTATGTGGAAATTGGAGAGAATATATTTAGAGTAAAACTTGTCTATGATGATGAACTCACAGCTTTTGCTCCGGACAATCTTAAGCACCTTGACAATATTGAACCACTTGATTTCACAATTCTCAATCCAATTGAAGACAGTTGGGCAAGTGGAATAATAGATCCTCAAGCAATCGCTACTGGAGGTTTTAAAACTTCGATCATAACATATGATTTTGCATTACCAAGCGGAACAGTTGTTCTAGAAAATCAAACAATTGCCACTAATATTGATTCTACATTGTATGTTGACCAAGATAATTATGAGATTATTTTTTATGTTAGTGATGCTCTTGGACAAAACTCTCAGGTGACTCGAACTTTTGGAATAGATAATGAAGAAATCGATGTGAATCTCTCATTGAGTGAAAGTGTAATTAATCCTGGTGACTCTTTGGATGTTTCTTGGAGTTTAGGTATTGCAGGTGCACAACTTATTAATCAGACTCTTGTTATGAGTGGAGATGTTTACGGATATGAGTCAGTATTTACTTCTATATCCGATGCAACAACAGATTATGAATTAACTAGTGCAAAAACAGCTACAATGGCAGAAGATGAATTGGCTTTTACAATTTATGTAAAAGATGAAGCAGGTAATTTGAACAGCCATGGGCAAGCATTCTCTCTTATAGATAATTTAATGCCAAATACGTATTTTATAACTCCTGAAAATAATACATTCCTCTCAGAATATGTAACATTAGAGGTTTTTGCTTCAGATGCTTCAGGAATTGATACCTCCAGATTCGATATCTACTTCATTAGCTTATCAAGTTCCTTTTACTATCTCTATCAACATAGTGTAGAAGGAGATGCAGTATTTATAGAAAACCAAGAGAAATGGGTACTAGAATTTAATACTTTCCTCCTACCTGATGATAATTACTCAATATCTGCACAAGTCTATGATTTGTCATTCGCAGGTAATGGAAATTCAACTGGACCTCTTATAGCTGAAGTCGATAATGAGGTATTCAGAATCTATGGTGCAGCTGCTATTGATGGTGGAGGAGGTTTCTTCTGGCAAAGAAGAGGTTATTTATCATTCTATCTCCAAAGTATGGTGCCAATTACTCTAAATGTTACACAAATGAAGATTGGTTGGGGCGGAAACAGCAGAATAGATTTTGTCTATAGTATCTTTGATGATGTGAAGGAAGAATTCTGGTTATCTGAAGGAAGTGCAATAGGTGATGATGAACAATTCCCAGTCAATCCAGGTGTTGATCCTATTTCTAATTTATTGGATATCCATCTAACAATCGCTTTCGATTATCGTGATAGACCATCAAGTGTTGATTTTACAATCTCACTATATATTGAGCAGTTTTCAGCTTGGGAAGTACTAATTATCAATAGTGTATAGTCTTTCCTCTCTTTCTCTCTTTCTTTTTCTTACAATTCTATTATTTGCTGTAAAGTTATTCTAATCCTAAAAATCTAGATGATTTAGACGAAAAGCTAATAACCATTATTTACAATAACCATATTATGAAGGTCACCTATGACCGCTATCCTGAGCTTGAACAGTTTCTGAAAGCTTTTACAGAACTCGTAGCTACATCTTTAGCTACTCGCTCAGTTATTCTTTTTGGTGGTCTTACTTTAGATGATTTTTCAAAGAGATATAGTGTAATAGATGTTGTAGTTATTCTTGAAAAAGGATTGTGGCAAAACGATTATGATGTTCTAGATGACATACTTTCTCGGTTAGATAAATTAAACAAGGAATTTGCAGAGATTTTCACTGTTTATTTCATACCCTTCACTATGCTTGAAAATCCAAGAATTATTTATAACGATCTAGAAGGAATGGTCGCTCATCATTTAAATCAAGAAATAATTAATCAGTACCCACTGACTCTCATTGATGATTACATGATTCTAAATAAAGGTGAAGTGCTTTATGGTGAAAATCTTATCAAGTTATTTCCCATTCCTCCCCTTGATTGTTTTTGGATAAAATTTATTGAAGATTTAACAGAAATGGAAAAATTATGTAAAGAATACCCTTTCCAGCCTTCAAAATCTCCTGATTATAATCATGCAGCAAACTGGATACTTCATTTTCCAAGATTATTATTTTCATTAAAGAATAATGATACCACGGGAAAACTAAAAGCCGCATATTGGTTTTCAAATGAATATTATGGTGTGTTAGGTGATTTTGTTGTTGAAGTGGCAAGTTGTAGGCAGAAAAATATCTCTTTAATAAGTGTCATTGAAGTAGTTGAAAATAGTAGAAAATTATTCCTATTTACTCTAGAAAAGGCTTTTGAAACCAAAGGTAAAAAATTACCTAACTTATGGAACTTAGTTAAAATAACAGATGATCATGCAGATTTTAGTAGAGTCTTTATGGAACTGAGGAATTTTATTTAGATGTATTTTGAATGTGGAGATAATGAATAACAGTGATAAATTGTTTGAAGCATTTATTGAAATGTTAAAGACAATTATTCCAAATGTTATCTCTGTTTATGAATTCTCAAAAGAAATTGCTCTATTTGATAAATGGATGAAGGATAAAACTGGATTAGTAATTGTCTTGGAAAAAGATGATTATTCAATTGAGAATCTAATACTTATTGATTTGGTTTACGATAAAATACAAGATGAATTTGGTTGGGAATTAGGAACAGCTTTTGCTTCTTCATTTTCTAGAGGATACATCAGAACGAAAGATAATCTCTGGCACATTAACATTCAAAATTCACATTGTTTGTTACCTGAAGATATGCTTAATCTCAAGAATACTAGAAAATTACTTTTTGGAAAAGACATAATTCCGAAAATAAAGTTTCCACATCAGGAAAAGGAAATGTTAAACATAAATATAGGTCTTTTGAGAGAAGAAGCTGATAAAATAGCTAAAAAATATCCTCAGCATCAACCTCTCATTAATCCGGAATGTTGCATTGCAAGACATGATTTCACGGTGAATCATTCAATAGTTAAGCTTTTAGAGCATAATCTAGTGAAGATTAAAGATAATATTCTGCCTGAGAAAAACGTGCATCTTTATGGAAGATACTGGGGTTCAGGTAAAACTCAAATTATGTATTCACTTATGAAAAAATGTAAGGAATTGGAGATACCTTTTGTTTATAGATCTGAATTCTGGAAAGATGAAGAAGGTCAATATAAAAAGATAGACCACAATCCAGAAAATAATCCTGATGCGGTAAGTTTTTGGGTCGTGAAAAATACACCATCTGCAAGTTTTGTCTTGCTTTTAGATGAGATAGATGTTGATATTGAAATATTAAAATCGGAATTAAAAGAACGATTTCCTGATTATGATCTCATGTTCTATATTATATCAGGAGGAAAAGAAATTTCAGATTTTACAAAAGAAGATTTTGATGTTTATGATATCGTAAAAGAATATCCACTCAGTGAATCTCAGTATAAAGAAATACTCTGGAAACTTATTGAAGAATCGAACTTGGATAGGATAGTTTTTCCAAATGAAATTATCGAAATAATAATTAGAAAAACACAATTATGGAATCATTCATCTCTAAGAAAAACACCGACCTCAGCGATATTAACAGCAACCCTCGCTTTAATTGAGTCAATTAGGATTACAGAAGAAACCAAAGTACCTCTTACGATTCTCCCCGATACAGCAAAAAAATGGGCCTTGTTAGGAACATCTCCTTGGTATCAAAAATATGGAGATATACATGATGTGCATGCAGAATATCTAATATTTGATGGAAAAGAATATAGGGATGTAGATAAGCATTATCATCATCCTTTACCTTGAATTGTAAAATGCTCAAATTACTGCTAGATGAAACTTGCTTTGGTAAACATAACATTGGTTATTCCATGAGGGAGAAACTCACTTAGCTCATCTCTCAAATCATTAACTTTTTTCTCATGGAATCTTGATAGGTAAATCATTGTGACCAGAGAAGCAGTACCAGCAAGAAGAATTATAATGACTAATAGAGCTGCTATAGCCATAAGAAAATGCAAAATTGGATGATTTCTTGGCTTAATTTCTGCAAATATGTCATACAAGAAACCTATTCCTGCTATCAAACCTGAGAAACCAAGAAATCTACTCAGAATACTTCTTCTTATTCTCTGTGATAGTTCATAATTGTTCATTCTAGGTGTCATATATTTAATTCTTGAATCTCTTAATGTCCAAATTACTGGTAAGATCCACGAAGCTAAGATAGGTGACAAAAGAATTACAATTGAACCCGCAAGAACTCCCACATATATTTCGACTACGAATATCTTTGCAAATGCTGCAATTAAGAAACCTGCACCTAAACACGCAGCAATTAAATCAAACATTTTTTCCTTGAGAATATACCTTACACTTGAAATATCCGCATTATAATTCCCTTCTTCAACATAATACAAAACACCATCATCAATATTAATACCAAATAGAATTGCAATTAATTTTCTACGGATAGTATATTTCTTCTTCTTTTCAGAGCTTTCCTCCTCTCCTAGCATTCTGGAATCGTTGAAATCTTTATGTTGTTTTAAAGTTTCAACAACAAGTTTCTTGATAGTCCATTTGCCCACTTTTCTCCATAGAAATAAGGAGAGAAAAACAGATAATACAGAAGTTGCGAGCACACCGAAGACCAGTCCAATTGCTGCTCCAGGCTTTGAACCTGACCATCGTATTATGAAAAACCAACCAATGTAGAAGCTTGCACAAATAGCTGATATAATGAACCAGTGTTTCTTTGAAAGTTTATTTACTGTGAATCGTTTTTGCATTTTTTCTTTTTTTTTATTTTGCGAAGGAAAAACTTCAACTTCAGACATTGAACTCACTAAAGAAAAAATAAGCATTTAGAGATATAAGGCTTACTTGATATGCAATTCATTAAACAAAAGATTTAATTTATTTTTAAGCGAATATTTTAAATAACTGAACGTTTATATCAATAGGATGAAAGTAGAAAAAGAAAAGAATATTCATAGTTATTTGTCGAATATTTTCTATTATCTATTTGTTGTTCTAATTGTAGCGATATTTGTTTTCTCTTTGATTTTAGAAGGATCTGTGGCACTTGAGGTTTTATTAAACATACTATCAGTTTCATTAATAGTAGTGTCAGTTGTGATCACTTTTTATCTAGCAACTCAAATGCTAAGATATAATCTGACAGTGAGAAAGAAGGTTCAAATTGGAGTATTTCTGATAATTATAGGTTTCTTGTTGATTTTAAGCTCAGTTATAAAGCAAATTTCTTTTGGAGAAAATTTTCTGACTTCTGTTCTCGGAGATACATTCTTTGTTTATTGGGGAATAGGGGCCATTTTAGTGGGAATATTCTTTGAGTTAACTTTTCTGGATCAAGGAATCTGGGAACTAATAAAGAAACCCATAAGATTTTTATGGAACACGCTTATTTCCTTCTTCAGATGGTTCAAAACTCACTGGAAGAATGTTATTCTATACTCCCTTGATGTTGTTTCTTTAGCAATTATTATCTATATAGCAGTAACTTGGGAAATGGCAATTTGGAAAATAATCCTTTTTTCAGTAAGCTGTGTTTACCCTATTATTCATCATCACAGAAGAATATGGAGAGCAATACGATTTATTGTAGTAGATATCTTTTATCGAATTTTCTACAAAATTGCTATGTTTGTAAAGAGAGTATCAAGAGGGATTTGGGATGCTCTAGTTTCTTTTTTCAAATTTATTGGCAAACACTGGTGGATAATATCGAAAGAATTCTTACGAATAGCTGCTACCATCACTTTGTGTATTGTATTCTGGATTTTTGTTGAACCAAACTTCTATGCAGGCTGGGTAATATTATTTATTATAATCTCTCAAACTTTTACAAGACATTTCATTCTAAAAGCTATCTACAGGGCTACTAAATTCATACTTAGGAAAATAGAAGAATTCTTCAGAAAACACTGGAAAAGGATTCTTGAAGAATTTAATAGACTTATTTTCTTTGCAATAGGATTTGGAATAATTATCTTGACTGGTTTGGAATTCTGGATCTTTTTACAGATTTATTATTATATTATTGGAGCAGGTATTGTTTTAATTGCTGAAGTTTTCTCCAGAATAGAGGTCTGGAGATTTATCATCCGATATAAGAAGGCTTCTGTTAGAGTAACTGGTTTGCTCCTGGTGGTCTTAGGAGCTGTACTAGAATTGGCAATAGAGAAATATGGAAATTGGCTTCCTCTTACTGCCTCTTTAATAGCTATTGGAGCATTTATGTTCATATTTGCTCGAATAATTGTCGAACCTGTTCTATTACTTAATTTCTTGAAAAATGCAGCTAGATTACTAAAACAAGTAGTAATTACGATTTACAATTTCTTTAAGGAATATTGGTGGATATCGCTCAAAGAATTCATGAGAGTAGCAACAATTGTTGCATTGAGTGTTATATTCTGGTATTTCGTAAAACCATCTTTTTATACAAGTTGGGTAATATTATTTTTAGTAGTTTTTCAAACATTAACTCGTATTTATATCCTCAGATTGATTGGTAGATTCTTCAAACATGTCGGTTTATTACTGAAAGATTTTCTTTTATGGTTGACAGGACCAATTAGATATCTTTGGAGAGTTTTCGTTAATACCCTGCGATTCTTGAAAGAAAATTGGTTAAAAGTTCTTCTCTATACATTAGATATTACCGCTATTATCCTAATAATTTATTTCTCAATCCAAATTTCTAAAAGCTTTGAATGGTTGTATGCAGTTATTATAGCTGTCAGTGTATTATACATTCCAATTCATCATTATAGAACAGTATGGAGAGGTATTAGATTCATCGCAATAGATGTTTTCTATAATTCCTTAAAAGCAATTTATAATTTTGTTAGAAATGTTCTAAAAGGAATATGGACTAGATTGGTCGCCTTAACTAAATTCATCAGAGAACACTGGGGGATTATTCTAAAAGAGTTTCTAAGGATTATAGGTGCAGCAGTAGGTATTTGGTTTATTCTAATATATGCAGGGCAAGGAGGAAGAATAAGCTTTGGTGTTGTTACAGATCATTTAATCTGGATTGGAATTGTTGTAATTGTATTTAGCTTACTACTTTCACGAATAGCTGTCTTGAGATTTGTTTATAATGTGTTCAAAAGAATGATAAAAGCATTATACAGACAGAGAGTTCTTATCTTCAGAATTTTTGGTTTAACAGCTGTAATATCCGGCTTAGCTATAGGATTTACAAGAAGCTGGAATGTTACAGCAATACTCACTATTTCGATAGGTGGACTATTCTTACTTTTTGGTCATTGGATTTTCCATCCAAAGAGATTCTGGGAATTCTTGAAGAAGATACCAAAGGTAATCAAGAAAATATTAGACTCAATTTGGCTAACAATAAGGACATTTGTAATCTATGTTTTTGATAATTTTATCTGGCTAGTTCTGCTATTGACTGTACTAGGATCTGCTGCTTATGGTCTTTCCTTAATCATCGGAGTTGATTTTCTACGTACACCTATCGGAGATTTAGCTCACGGAATGATGGCAGGGATAGGAGGAGGGCTAATTTTGTTAGCAATTGTTGCTTTTCTGTTGCTTCAACGTCAATTCAAAAAATTAAGAACTGGAAGCTCCAGAGAGTTAGCTCAGAAAATCAAGGAGAGGTGGCAAGATTGAGTGAGGATAAATCTAAACTCAAAGAAGAAAGAATCAGAAATCCAGATATTGTTATTTTCTGGATAGGATTAGCTATCTCTCTTATAGGAATAGTAAGTACAATCGCATTATCTGTAGCTCTTCAACTGGATACGGATGATTGGCGTTTTAGGGCAGTTTTATCAGTGTTCATTTGTGGTGTATTGATACTTGGTTTTGGATTGATAGTAAGAAGATTACGAAGGAAAGGAATAGAGGATTTCGTACTAGGAGCAATAACTGCTTTCCTTGGTTTTATTCTTCTCTACTTCCCAGTACTTATGTTTATCATGAATATAGCAATATTCCAGAGAGAATATCCTTATTTCTTAATTATGTTAGGTGGAATACTAGTGATAATTTTTGGATATTTCATGGAAGTTTATGACTTAAACATCAAATTCTTGCAAATGATGAAAAGGTTGAAAGAAGCTCTAAAGAGAATGTGGGAAAGAGTAAATTGGAAATTAGTACGTTCTCCTTGGAATATATTCACTTTAATTGGATTAACTGTTATCATTCTTGCAGCAATTGGGATTCTACCTCTTCTTGAAAAAAGATATTATTACATTATTGGAGCAGGATTGATTTTAATCAACTTGATATTCCACTTTAGAAAAGAACTAGCAGAGATATTCAAAACAATAGGTAGAATAATAGAAACCATAACGCAAGCTTGGTGGAAGGTAACTAAACAGATACCAAGAATTTTGAAGAAATTTTTCAAATGGTTATACAATCCGGAAAGATTCAAACGTATTATGCGATGGATATGGAACCAATTAAAAGTAATTGGTAGAGCTTTCAAGTATATTTTTGTAAGAAATTATTTGATCTTGTTCGTCTTTGGAATAGTGTTCTTTGTTGTACTAAGATTATTTACAGAATTAGATAGAGAAATAATATTAGCAATATCCTCTTTAATCTGGTTAATAGCTTTTGTTAAACCCATTTTAGATTGGAGAGAATACTTTGGTGAAGATCTAAGTTCTGCTAGAACGTTTCTATATAAAACATCAACCAAAGTAACTAAAAGACTGAAAAGACAAGTGATACTTCGATGCCCATATTGTAACTATCCAAATACAAGTCAAAGAATGGATTGCTGGAATTGCGCGAAAATGTTACCAAGATGTAAGATCTGCAATTCATATGTTGAACAAGGAACACAAGTTGCAGTTTGCCAACATTGTGACAATATTTACCATGAAAACCATTTACGTACATGGTTGAGACTAAATCCAAAATGCCCCATGTGTAAAGAAGAGATAGAAAAAATAGAAACCGAAGAGCTAATAATAGAGTCAGATGTGCAAGAAACCGATGTAGAGGAGACACATTAAATACCTTTAAAAGTGAGTTTTACAATATTTTGATTTAGAACCGATTAAGGTTAAAAATTAAAGAGGTATAAAAATGGTTGAAGTAATTGAATGGGCAACAGGACGTGGAGACGAAATAATGTACCGACATCCCCGAGATACAATAAACTGGGGAGATCAGGTCAATGTAATGCCTAACCAAGTCGCAGTATTCATCAAAGACTCTATCGCTTATGATGTTCTTAAATCCGGAAGACACTTTATGAAAACAAAGAATATTCCACTATTGACAACATTTCTATCAAAAATAGTTGGATTCGACAAATCACCATTTAACTGTCAAGTGATTTTTCTATCAATGAGTGATTTTCAAGGAAAATTCGGTGGAAGAAGTCAAACACAAGAATTAGCACCATTGCAATTCTTTGGAGATTATTTCTATAAGGTAAATGATCCTCAAAAATTCGCATTTGAAATAGCAGGAAACAGAAACATCTTTACAACAGCTGCTTTCAATGATTTCTTTAGATCATTCGTAGTTGAATCAGTAATCAGCAAATTATCTGAAAAAGGTATAGTTGATGTAATGTCAAATCTAGGTAAAACTTCTGATTTCATTGAAAAAGAAGTTAAAGGCGATTTAATGGAAATGGGTGTAAACCTAAAGAACTTGAAGTTTGGTGGTATAGATACAACTCCAGAATACAGAGACAGACTGTTCTGGATGAGATCTGGTGTATCAGCAGGCCAAGTCCAACAATATGCAGGAATGGCTCAAGTAGCTGATGCACTTCCTGAAGGTGGAAGTGGACTAACAGGTGCAGTGATGGTAAACAATCTATTCTCAAGAAGCGAAATAAAACAAGCTGAAAAAATAGAGAAAAAAGGAGAAGTAGAAACAGCCTTTATCGAATGTAATCAGTGTAAAAATAAAGTATCAGCAATAGCAAAATTCTGTGCTCACTGTGGAGACCCTACAGACGATGAGAAGAAAGGCTCTGTAAAGTTCTGTACTGAATGTGGTGGTAAGAACGCTCCTGATGCTAAATTCTGTGGTAATTGCGGTAATAAATACTAATTCTTTTTCTTTTTTTATTTCCTTTTTACGCCATAAAATGCTAATTATCATCTATTCAAAGAATTATTCTATATAGGTTTTTTAGAAACTGCTATGAACATAAGGCAAAACATTGGGAAAGAGTTTTTTCATCTTTTTCAGAATGTTAGGTGTTGCATTAGACCATCTTCTAAATGAAAAATCATTAGTGTCATATCCTCCATAAATAAGCGCAGAAAGCCCTTGAATAGTTAGTGTACAATCGTAATTATCAGTTTTATTAACTTTTAAATCACCATCATCACTTGAAATAGATATGCATTATTGTTCCATTCGCAGTTAGAATCAATAATCTTTGCTGAAAATCTTCCTGTTCCTACTATCATACCTGAAAGACCTTCTACAGAAACTATTCGACCCATAGGACTAGCTGCAAAACTTTTTGTTTTTACAACAGCACCTGAATCTGCAAACCAACATTCTATTTGCTCATCTGTTTTTAATTCTAACTCCATTTCTTTAAATTGATTTACATGTTTAGCTAAATATTTTAGCAAAAGATATTTTGTTTCAGAGTCTTCGTAATAGAATTTGAAGACTTTTAAAATTTCAAAAGGTTTTGTTACATTATAAAGAAGAAAACCAGTTTCTCTTCCATTTCTTGTAGCAAGTGCGAACCATGCATTAAATTTGTCTTTAACTTGATGTAATGCATATTTTGGCTTGATTGCAAGCCTGTGTATTTTCTTTTGCATATTATGCAAAATTTCTAAATATGCTTCAAAATTATCTTTCAATAAGTAACGATTTACTTTTCCTTCAATTTCTGCTGATAACAGATGTGTAAGAACATTTGGAGAGAAATTAGCAATTTTAACTTGTGGAAAAGTGATGTAACCAAATTTCTCGTAAAAACTCTCTTTGAATGGATATAAAGTGGAAAACAATTGTTCTTCCTCATTCATCCTGAGCAAGATGTGATTTAGCAACTTCTTTGCATATCCTTTCCTTCTCCCTTCTGGATATAATGCAACATCAACAACACCTCCACATTTAAAGATCTTACCTCGTACATTTTGTGTTAAAGGGATGCATGCAGCTGTTGCCATTGGAATATTATGCTCAAATAATGCTGCAACATAAGTATCTTGCTGATATTGTGGTTCTCGGGTTTGTAGCTCAACAACTGGAATTTTAAAAATGTATATTGACACATTTCTCTACTTATTGATAATAAATCTCCTTTTAACTCTCTGATCTCGACTCCTTACATGAGTCTGCTTTGTTCAGATGATATTAAAAATATATTTGCGAGATAGTTTCAATTCTTGATGCAAGCTATAAAAAAAGAAACGGAGTAGATACCATGTTGTTCAGTATTCAAAATTATTTGCTGTTGAACGAAAAATATGTTTAGCATTTGGATCAAGTATTTATTGAAACATTCCTTGTTTATAAAATATAATTTAATTGAAATCTTCTTTCATTTCCATCTCTCAAGAGCTTGCTCAAGGTGACTAACTCCCTTTTCTTCATATTTCTTCAATTTGTTAATTAATTCAGCTCCTTTAATGCATTTTTGTTGATCAAGAATCTCACCATATGCAAGTGGAAATAATTTCGCTAATTCTTTATAAACCTCTACTATCTTTTGGTATTCCTTGATGGCTCTACTTATTGATTCTTCTTGTGATTTTCCTTTTGAATTAATGTTGAGTTTTCTTAGAAATTTAACTGCACTTATTCTTCCTGCTAGAAAATACTGAATAAGATATGCGTTCCCAAAATATTTCGTACCTTCATCTTTTTCATTTAGTAACAAAGAAGCCCATCTTTCATATGCTTCAAGCCCTGTTATGTATCTATTAAATCCGTATTTGTTTTCTTTAACAATTGAAACTGCCCTCTGTATTGATTCTTTGTAATCAATTTTGTATTCTTTTCTTCTTGAAATATCTTCAATTGTAAGAGCTACCACAGCTCCTGAAGCATTAATTTTATTATATGGAATTTGATTACCATATTCTTCTTGCATCTGACGATAAGTACTTACTATATAGTTTTCATCTTTGTATCCTCTTACTATTCCCCATTCAGGTACTGGAATCCCCCAGAGAATGACTGGGGTATCGTTATCAATTTCTTTCTTAATTAAATTGAAAAGTTTTCGAGCTCTTCTTTCATCTTCATCAGATAATGGTTTCGTGAAATCATCATCCGAAGGTAAAGAACCGCTATCAATGTACCGAGAGAATTTCCATCCCATCTTTGATAAAGCTTTGAGGAAAGACTCAATTAAATAATGACTCTCTGGTGCTGTTACCCATAAACTATTTTCCTTAACAATTGTTAGAAAACAGTATCCTGAAACACCTGCTAATTCGTCTTTAGTTATTTTAATCCCTTGAGAATTTAGCACTCCTCCTATAGCTCCAATCAGAGTAATAGGATGTGGTATAAATTCTGGGTTGCTGGATACTTGTTTCATTTTACTTGTAATTCTTTCATCCAACCTATAATCAAAGAAGAATCGTTTTTGAAGAGATCTAGCAATTTCTAATGTTCGAAGAGATGAAGAGATATATGTTCTTAAAGTACTTTGGATTAATTCTCTCCCATCTTGACTTATTTCATATAATCCTCTATCAATCTTGTTTACCAATTTGGAACTTGTTAGAAGATTAATGTGATGAGTCAATGCGGTTTTTTTTAAATTTGTTTTTTCTTCTAGAAAGGAAAATTTCTTTTGTCCATCCAAAAGATGTGCAAGAATAATGATTCGTTTTTTGTGTCCTATTCTGCTTAATATTTCTGAAAAATTTTCTATGTGATCAAAAAGCTCTTCTTGCATTTTCTTTTGGTTTTCTGGACTGTTCATATCTACCAACTGAAATTGTAATGTTAATTATAGGCTAAAGAATATATATTTTTCATTATCTTAACTTTTTTCTAATCATTTTACTAATAACGAAAATCCTCTTTCTTGTTCTAGAATTTACTCTTTTTTTGCCTCTCTAGTATCTTTTGAATACTAGATTCCTTTGTTTTTCCCTTTATCTTGAAATTCCGAATCAATAAAATATCATATACGATTTTGATACTAAGCAAGATTATCAATACTGATTCAATGATTCCATTAAAAATGAAAACAAGGTTTGTTATGGAGTCATCACTAAATAAAGATCCTAAACCTCCTAGAGTAGCAATTATGACATAAAATACTCCGTAAAGATTGTACAAAAATCCTCCAACATTGAGATTTGATAAGTATTTTATTTTCTTGAAGGCTTTAGATAAGAAGTAAAATCCCAATATTCTTGCAAAAACAATTGTTATTGATACAAAAATTGCCATGATTGGCCAGCCCATTACAATAATATTGACAAGTACAGTTAATGCATAAATAAGCAACCATTGAAATGCTTGCTTAGCATATTTTCTCGATGAATCAGCAAAGGATATCGTTACAATTTCCTTAATACCTATAGCAATTGGAACTAAACAAGTTACAGTGAATCCAAAGAGTAAGTATCCCAGAAAAGGTTTTGTGAGAGACCAACCTCTAAGATATTCATCAGTGAAATTTAAAATACCTGAAACAAAAAATAGAAAGCATCCGAAAATAATTATGATTGTTGATCGTTTTGCTTTTTGCTGATAAGATAAATTAATTTTTATGCAAGTTTTACTCGACGAACCTTTCATTACCAGACTATCTGTCTGTGTCATCAATTAGAAATTAATTCAAACACTTATAAGAACATTCAAATTTTTTTCGATATTTTTTCTAAAAATACTGAATAAGTATTCTCTTCTTAAAAAAATATGGGTTGAAATAATATTAATTGATTATCTTTCTGATAGTTTTGTTAGTAAAATTCCTATCATTAGTAGACCAACACCAAATGCCAAACTTATACCAATATTTAACCATGCTATTGCTACGTTATTCGTTATCATAGAAGCTCTCAAAGCATCTACCATGTATGTTAGAGGTAACATCTTTGAAATAACATTAATAACAGGCACTCCTGAAACATCAAAGAAAGCTCCACTAAGAAACATCATTGGAAAGGATATAAAATTCCCTACAGCAGTTCCAGCATCAGGATTATTTACTATTCTAGCCCCTATCATCCCTAATCCCGTAAAGCACATTACACCAGCTATTGCAACTGGTATGATTTTCCAATCAAGAACTCTTACAATCCACCCAAAATCACCTTGAGGAAGTTTGAAAGCTAACCAAGCAATGAAAATTATTGCTATTATTGAAATTATTCCTTGAATGAGCTGCCAAGCAGTTTCTCCTAAAACTATATCTTTTTTCTTCATTGGTGTTGTGGATAATTTCCTAAAGAAACCAAACTTCTTGAAATAGCTGTATCTATTAATAGTTCCTAAGACAGCATTATTCATTATAGCTATACCGATTATTCCAGGAATAAGAAATTCAAAATACTCTATTTCTTCTTCCAGATAAATATCAAAGGTTTCCATTCCTAGATTAGTTTGAGAATTATTCACGGCTAGATTGAAATTATAGACTATACTGTTAATAATGCTTAAGGAAATGGAAGCTGATTGGGAGTTTCTGTCTAGGATAATTCTTAGATCAACTGGATAATTAAATAAGACTTTTTGAGTGAAATTTTCTGGAATTAATAGACAAATGTACCCCTCTACTTCCTCTAGATAAGTTCCAGGATCAATAGCTTTATTCTGTTCATCCTTTAATGGAATATATTTGACATCGAAAAGAGGTTGACTATCATTAGTTTGAATTTCACTTATTGTTGTTATTAGAGTATTAGTAAAGTTCAGAAAAACTGGAGGAGTAGGTTGAACCAGAAATCCTTCATCACCTTCACTCTGTATATATAATTCATAGGAAGTAAAAGAAGCGTTTGTATCAGAGAATATAGCTCCAAACAATAATATGAGTATAATGGGATAAGCTACTGTGAAGAACATTGTGAGAGGTGATCTTCTAAAATCTAAAACTGCAGCGGAAACGTATGCTCCTATCCTTTTCAGAGCTATACTGAAATTAGCTAGAACCTTTTTCTCTGTTTTCACAGAATGAGATTTCGTATCTGGTTCAGTCATGCTATTACCTCCTCACTCCTTCCTCCATTTAGTAATAAAAGAACCAACAATGAAGAAAACAATACCCATTGCTATTGTTATTCCTAAATTCAACCATACTTTATGGAATGTAGATTCTAGCATCATATTTCGAAGTGACTCACTAATATAATAAAGTGGGAATATTTTAGCGATTGTTTGCATGTAACTTGGCAACAATTCTGCTGGAAAAATTGCTCCTGCAAGAAACATTTGTGGGAAAACAAAAGCCATAGTTACTGCCATAGCTGCCTCAGTTCTTCGTACAAAATATGAAAGAATTAATGCTAGACCAGAAAATGTCATTGAACCAAATATGAGTGCAACAATCATTAAAGGATGAATAGTTGCCATATTGAAACCAAATGCAATCCATCCTGTTAATGCTGTTAAGATTGCTACAATGATACCCATAATTGCTTGCCAAAGTAGATGTGATAAACTCCATTCCCATTTTTTCAAGGGTGTTGATGAGAGCTTGTAGGTTAATCCTGTCTCTCTGTCTTCAGTGACCGTACCAACCAATCCCATCATTCCAGCTGTTGAGATTGTTACCATTATGATTCCTGGAACATAGAAATCAATATATTCTAATCCCTCTCTACTAGGTGTAGTCTCCGTTTCGATTTGTATAAATGTTGTAATGCTAAACTCTTCTAAATTCATTTCTTGCAAAACACTATCTATAATAGTTTGCACTTCTATAGAACTTGTATAAGAAGGATCAAAATAGTAATGGACACTAGCTATAGGGGCAGAACTGTTAATTTTTGATTCATTAACCGCAGAAGACCACCCTTCCGGTATTATGAGTAAATATGGAATACTGTTCTCCTTCATCCAATCAGCTGCAGAAATGTGGGAAGTATCAAAAAATACTGATTGAAGATTCAAATTCAGTTCTTTCGCTAGAGTTTCGTTCTGATAACCTAATTTCGATAGCAATTGAGATGCTGGATTATTACTATAATATTGATCTCCAATTTGATAAACATCTTCATTCATATAATTCAGAGTAAATAAACTGTCATCCCCTCCAGCACTGAATATATAACCAAATAGAAGAATCATTACGATTGGATAAATGAAAGTAAAGAATAAGGCAGGTCCTGATCTAATCCAGGTTAAAGCAGTAGTACTTGTATACCCTATTATTTTTCTTAAGCTGAACCTGATTTTTGTAAAATAGTTTCTTTTTTTTGACAAATAATCACACCTTATGTTGGAGCTTCAAATTCTTTAGTATCTATCAACACTTCACCTGTTAAGGTCAAGAATACATCTTCAAGAGTAGGTCTCTGAGAAATGATATCTGAATAGGGGATTTTATTGTCATCCAATAAGTCAACTACTTTAGATAAACCACCTCTTTTTGAGGAAATAACAATGTCTCCATCTTCATTCTCTGCTGGACCTAATTCAAAGAGAATACTGTATATCTGATCGCGTACTTCTTGATTGTTACATCGAACAACAACCTTGTTATCCCCTCCATGCTTATCTATTAATTGTGTTGGAGTTCCAATATCAATAATATCTCCCTTATGAATAATTGCTACTGTATCTGCTAAGACCTGTGCTTCTTCCATATAATGAGTTGTTAAGAAAATGGTCTTTCCTTGTTTCTTCAAGTTCTCTACCACTTCCCAAGTCTCTCTCCTAGCTCGAGGATCTAATCCTGTTGTAGGCTCATCTAAGAAAACCAATTCTGGATCATTGACTAGTGAAATAGCAATCCCTAGTCTTCTTTTCAATCCCCCTGAAAGGTTCTTGTATCGCACTTTAGCCTTGTCTGTAAGTTTAACTAGTTCGATTAGGTCATCTATTGGAAGAGATTTTTCATACATCTTACTCCAGAATCGAAGATTTTCTTTGACAGTTAAATTCTGGTGAGTGTTAAATTCCTGAGGGAGCGTTCCTATAACCTTCTTAATACTATCAAGTTCTTTCTTCTTGTCGATATCTTTACCTAGTACGTAGGCTTTACCACTAGTTTTTTTTCTTATACCTTCAAGTATTTCGATGGTTGTAGTTTTACCTGCTCCGTTTGGACCTAAAAAAGCGAAGATTTCTCCCTTTTTAATTTTCAAAGATATGTCATTTACAGCAAATAAATCATCATATTTCTTAACTAAATTTTCTACCTGAATAAGTGCTCGTTTCTTTTCGTATTGATAAGCACCGATTCCTAGCAATCCATAAGCGAAAGTCACAATGAAAATGAATATCGTATGTCCTCCTCGACGTGTCATCGAATATAATGGTTGGCCATAGATTGTTCCCACAATTACTGCTGTAACTAGTAGAATTGTAACAACTACCATTGCTAAATATGAGTAAGCGTTTATTCTTGGAAACTCTTTCTCAATAAAGAACACAATTGTATAACATAGTATCGCTGCAAATAGAAAAGCTGGACCAGAATAGACGAACTTCATATAAGCTGTTATTCGTGTATCTGCTGGTGAGTATGCAATACCTAGGTAAAGAATTGACTGCACAATACTGCAAAGTGATCCAAATATGCTCAACCACTTTGTTGACTTTTTCTTCTGGAAATATTTCCAGATAATTGAGTAGTATGCCAATACTATAATTGCCATCAAAGTTAAATTGCTAGCATAGAGTGCAAATGAAATAGTGTTTGATTCTCCATTATAAGCTGTAGATCTACCTAAGTCACTAACAGGATTTACAGTAGGTTGAAGCCTTCTGCGGAAGAATCTTGCCAATGCCCTCCTGGATAGAAATAAATGGATACTCCAAATAAGATAATCACAACCATCGAAATGCAAAAAATAGCAATAAAAACTAACTGTAATTTCTTTTCTTTATCCAAGTTAATCCTCTTCTATTACCTTGAGCTGAAATTAAGCAAGTGAGTGTCTCAATATGCTTTATATGCTATTAATACATCTACCCATCAGACTAGCTTAATAAATAAATATTGGTGTGCGTAATGAAAAAGAAAAAAATCGATTTTTCATTCATTGAAAATATGATACGAAGTAAGACTTTTGGGATTATAAATACTATTAATCAAGATGGCACTCCTCATTCAACAGGAGTTCTTTACGCAGTTTCTCCAACTGAATCGAAATTTGCCTTATATGTAGTAACATCTACGAAATATAAGAAAGCTAAAAATATTAAAAGAAATCCTCAAGTTTCTTTCATAATAACATATCCTCATCATCATATTAGATTTGCTCCTTCAAGCACAATAACAATTAATGGAAAGGTAGAAATCTTACCCTTTCAAAATGAAGAATTACTAGCAATTTTTTCTGAAAAACGAGTTCTTCGAATGATTACGAAGCATTTAGATTCAGAAGAAGCAGAGAATTATATCTTTCTGAAAATCATACCAACTCCTAAAGTTCATGTTTATGGAGTTGGGTACAATATCTTTGCACTTAGAAAAGGTCATACAGAGGGAGGATATTCTGTTAATATACCTGAAAAAAGGCTCTAGTTAGGAATTATTGATTTTTTTTCTCTGAAACTATATAAGTGCTTATACTTTCATTAGATTTATGATTTTAACAAAGACAACAAAATTAGTTTTCATAATTAGTTCGAGTGTAATACTTGTAACAGCTGCAATAGCGGTACCAACAGTGTTATTGACTAGAGACAATTCAATTTACTTCAACCTTTTGGAAAATGCTGGAGTCATGATAGAAGCTAACGGAGTACGTATTTATGTTGATCCAATCAATTTACCTGACAATTACAGTGATCTTCCTGCAGATGCAATTTTAATCACACATGACCATGGTGATCATTATGATGAAGCTTCAATCGATTTGCTTCAAAAAAGTGATACATTGAATGTTTTTCCTACTTATTTAACCTCACACATTACACACCATGATGGATTAGGTGTTGTTCCAGGGGATAGTTTCAAAGTTGGTTCTGTTGAAATAACATGCTTTTACATGTATACTTTTGCTTTGGGAGGTTTTCCTTCGAGTCATCCTATAGAAAATAACTACACTAGTTATCTCATTGATACAGGTAGCATGACTTTCTTCCATGCTGGAGATTCAGCTAATATTCCCGAATACACACAACTTGCAGGTTTAGTTGATGTAGCAATGCTTCCTCTCGGGCCTGGATGCCAAACAATGGCAGGAATGGATGTGGTTTTTGCTCTTGACGCTATCGATGCATCTTATTTCATTCCAATTCATTTCTTAGCAGGAGAAGAAGAAACATTCTGTGAAACCTATAGGACTTCTATTGAAAATTTGAACTGTGAAATAGTGGAACTATCGCATTTCTCATCGTATACTTTTACACCCTAATTTTTCTCTTTTCTTTTTTTCCTACTCTATGGTTTGCTAAATATATCAAATCTTGAATAGTGACCACTAATATCGAAATTTTGTCTTTCCTGAATTGCCATTAGTGGATCTATATCTTCATAGAGAATTCCTTCTTCATCAACTAAAGGACCTTGCACTATTTTTCCAGTTGGATCAACAATCATTGATCCACCATTCTTCCAATTGCTTGTTCGAGATTCCATAATTTGCTTCATTGGAAAAATATCTTCATCGAGATGCTGGAAATCTGTAGGTCTTATTAAACCAGATGTGGAAACTACCCAAGATCTTCCCTCCAGGGCTATAAAGCGAGTTATGTCTTTTGTTAAGTTTAAACTCCCCGGCCACACTGCTACATGCAGGATTTCTTCTTGAAGATGTAAGGCTACTCGAGCTAAAGGCATCCAATTTTCCCAACAATTTAGCCCTCCAACTTTTATATTCTTTAAATTGTGAGTCTTGAGTCCTAATCTATCTCCATCCGCCCAAACTAACCTTTCTTCATAGGTAGGTTTTAGTTTACGATGACGACCTTTAATCTCCCCATCTGGACCTATAGTTAATAATGTACAGTAAATTGAACCGCTTTCCTTTTCAGCAATTCCCCCCATGAACATAATCTCTAATTTCTTAGCTAACTGTTTCATTTCTTCAATTATTTTACTGTTATTCAATTTAATAGCTTCTTCCCAATATTTAGCGTATACTTTCTTTTGATCTTTGTCATTAAATCTAGCTCCTCCTGAAGGTGATACCCATATCGGATATCCAGGAATCAATGTTTCTCCCCAAGTAACTAATTCAGCACTATTTGACTTAGCTTCAATAATCTTTTGTTCCAATTTTTTCCAAGTTTTCTGTGCATCTAGAAAAACTGGAGCAATTTGAATACTTGCAATTTTAATCATATCTAGAAAAAAACCATATAATGTAAAAGCTTTATGCATACAAATTAGATGTTCTATGGTTCAAATTTAGCCAAAATACTTATTTAAAACTGAGTTGATAATGCTTTATGGCTGACGGAATTGGTTGGTTAATTGCTGCGATAATTTTGTTTCTAACAAGTATCTTAGCAATAATCATAAGTATTTCTGCAAGAAAAATTGATTTTGGTGATAGGATTATACGACCCAGATCGCGACCTATTTTATCTAGACTAGATAGAAAGAAAGGTAGAAGAGCAGCGGCTAGTAGGTCCTTACCTTCTCCAGCACCTCCTCCCCCATCTTACGATGATGACTATTATGATGAAAAACCAAAAGCTAAGAGAAAAGAAAAAATGGTCTCAAGAAGGGAAAAAGCAATAGATCCTACTGACATAGAAGCTGGTCCACCTGGAGAATACAAAGAAGAATTGTTTGAAGATGCTCTTACTGGTGGTGGTCCTCCTCCTGAGAAAAAGGATGAAACTTGGGAACCTGAAATGGCTGATGAAGAAGAAGTTGAAATGTATGCTGAATCTACACTTGAACCTGCTGATGAGGTTGAAAGAGAAATAGCTGACGAAGCTAAACCTGTAATTGTTGAAGAACAGGGTCATTCACGAGATCTTTCAATTCAATTACCAAAGAACATGTGTTTAGAAGAAGTGTTCAGACTAAAAATCACTCTGATTAAAGCTGAAGAGTTCGAAGAAGAACTCGCTCTGAGGGATTTAGAATTAGATAAGAAAGAAGCAGAATATTTCTCTCTTACAGTTTCAAAACTAGGAGAAAAAGTAGTCGAAGCAACAACAAGGATAAGTGGATTAGCAGAAGGTGGTTTGATTATCAGACCAATTGCGATTGGAAATGTAGCTGTAATAGCTCCTGCTCAAAGAACAACATACTTCAATCCAGAAGATGAAGAGATTATTGTGGAATTTTATATTACACCTACAAGATGGACAACAGACATAATGAATGTTCTACGAATAGAATTCGAACAAAATTACACCGTTCTGAAAGCAGTAAATATTCCAATGAGAATATACAAAAGAAAATACGAAGCAATGTTCGGTTTCAACTTATCAAAATGGCACAAGTATGTTATGTTTGTTTATTCAGGCATAGGAACCATAATTGGATTATATGGAACCGTAGTAAAATATCTAGGAAAAATACAAGCTATAAGCTTCTAAATTTTCTCCTTTTTTTTGTTTAAAATTAAACAAACAAGTGAGCTGTTGCAGATAACCATTTTACAGTAAAGGGAAACAAATTACTCAGAACTGTGGTTAAATCGCAAAGATTAACTGGAAGAAGTAGAGAAAAAGGAGGTGCTAATATAATTTTAGGCGGTCATCCTATATCTGAAGAACTTAAAGAATTATTACTAAAAACAGAATCTGTAGGTCATGGATACAAGCCAAAAGTACAACTTAGTTTACCTTTTGGAGAAGAAGAGTACGATCTGTAAATTAATTCTTGCATAAAGAGATTCTTAACCAAACAGGTAAATTTGAGAGAATAATCTTTTCAATTGAAAAGCTATCAGTAAATAAGGATTTCTTCAGAATCTTTTCCACTTCCTTAACAGTGTAAGTTATATTCAATTGCTTTTTCAAGAGTCTCTTTGCTACAGGTCTTTTATGTAGTTTTATTTTCTTCATGTTCTCAGTTAGAGATTCTTTGAATTTGTTTTTATCATAATCTGTATATGTTTCGAAAAGCAGGGCTTTACTGTTGTTTCTTAAGATTCTATGAATTTCATTTATACTTTCTATAGGTTTATCCCAAAGATAAAAACTTCCAGTACAAGTTACAAGATCAAAATAATTTGAATCAAATTCAGTTTCCATTATGTTGCCAAGTATTAGTTCTATTTCCAAACCTTCAAGATTTTTTTTCGCTCGCTTATACATTGATTTGGATATATCTAATCCGTACAAATTAAGTTTGGGATTTATTTCATTGATTCTCTTTAATAATATACCTGGCCCTGAACCTATATCCAATATTTTACCGTTATCTACTTTAGATAAAATCTCAGAAGCTATTTCCTCTGTTTGGATTTTTATCATATCACTGTCCATTAATTTCTCGTAGAAAACCGCGCCAATTTTAGGAATTTTTTTGTAAAAACCTTCTCCTCTAGTTTTCTTAGTCTGAATCCAGAGAGAACGATTCTTTTTGGACATTATTTAATAAATATATAAAGTTCCTAAAGAATTTTACTCAATATCTTCTATATTCTTCATAATTATCGTAGCAAGATTTTCCATCTTGGTAAATTCGTATTCATTGGATTTAATGTATGAAATCAAATCCTCTAGAACCTTTAATCTGTATGCATGACCTATGCAAGAAGGATGACAAGTAAGATTGAAGACACTTAAACGATTAGATTCTTCATTAATCTTAATGTAAGAATCTAATTGTGATTTCCAAATTTCTAAAACCAAATAAGGTGCATATTGATGAGTTTCAAACATGATCCAATCATCAATGTACCACTGAACGGGAAATTCAACTAAAGAACCTGCAACATCTGGAATGGATAAAATATAGGGTTGATCATCATCCATAAGAGATGAATCATAAATGTAATCTAGTTCTTTAATTATTTTCAAAGTATTTTCTGATATCTTCCAATATGGAGCTCTAAAGCCTTTGATTTTTCCTGTTAAATCCTCCAATATCTTGTTTGTTTTCAGATGAACTTCTTTTTCTTCAGCTAGAGGTAATTTATCAAGATGTTCATGCAAATATCCGTGTGCGGCAATTTCATGACCTTTACCTAAAATTTCTTTTATCGTTTCAGGATAGGTTTCAGCTACCCATCCACAGGTGAAAAAGGAAGATTGAATATCATATTTTTCTAGTAGAGATAAAATTCTGGGTATACCTTTATTTATAGCAAATTGTCCTTTAGAAATGCTAACAGGTTCAGCATTTTCTCTAACTTGAGAACTTTCTGCATCAACATCAAAAGTTAAACAAATATAGAATTCACTCATAATATTAAAAACAATACGAAATTCAAAAAGGTTGCTAGTTTTTCTTCTTACTTAGGACAAGTTTGTCTAGTTCTTCTAGTTTCAATTTGTAGAGTTTACTTGGTCTAAATTCTTTGAAACCCATTCTTTCATTTATTGATAACATTGGAGCGTTTTCAGTTGAATTCCCTGTAGATATAAATTTGACATCTGGGAATCTCTCTTTGATTCGAAATAGCATTTCAGCTTTAAGCCATTTCCCAAGACCTCTTCCTCTGTATTCTTCTTTGACTCCAGTTAAGCCTTGTTCTATCCTGTGTGGTGTGTCCTCATAATAAAAATACTCTGTTAGACCGCTAATTGCTTTATCATTTTCTTTTGTGATCATTGTATACCACTCTAATCCTTTATCAGCTAATCGCTTTTCATCAAGTCTTCTGGATTCAGGAGTGTGTTTCGGTTTCCATTCCAACTCCCCTAAAGGTTGCTGTTTCATGGTTTCAGTGTATATATGCATATATTCTCCGATTATTTCTTCTGGACACTCGAAAAAATCTTCCATAGTTATTCCTTTTTCTTTAGCTTTTTCTAATCCCGCCTTCTTCCACGTTTTCATCAACTCCCATTTTACTTCTGATATGTAGAGTCTATTTTCTGCACTTTCTATTGAAATTGTCCCTTTGTAATAAGAAAGAAATTCATATCCAGATTCAATTGAAGTTCCACAGTGAAAAGTAGATAATCTATTCAACTCCTTTGCTTTACTAATTATAACACGAAGAATTTTGCTTCCTAGCCCTTTTCTTCTTAAATTTCTAGTAACATAAATTGAAAAGAACCCTATGTGCTTATTTTCTTCATAATTTGGATGCCCCTCCAAATTAACAATTAGATTTCCGTAGCCTACAATTTTGTTTGTTTCTTCCTTAGGATAAACTAACCATCTGTAATTTTGAGAATGAGGGTGAGGATCAAGTAGAAATTTTTTATAGGATTCTCTTGGAATCAAAGGTTCATCAGGATCTTCCTCAATATTCCATTCTTCGATTATATCAAAAAAATGTTTAATTACTTCATCTGAAGCTTCTAGTGGATTAAATACTTCAATACTGTAGTTTTCAGGAGACATTATAGAAGAGAATTTATTAATACTTATAAATAATTTCAATTGCTATATACTCACTTAGGTAGATGTATTGCTGTTGGAGATATCAACATGTCTGATGAATTTGATTTTGATAAATACTGGTTAAGAGTTTTTTCTATGTGTTTAGATGATGAAGTTGGAGAAAAAACACGTGATGAAATACTTCTAGGGAGTGATAAATTTTCTTCCGAAACTGATCGCAATGCTGTTTTTCAGTGGACAAAGGAAGCTCTAGCAAAACTTGATTCCTTTGTTGATGAAAAAACGAAAAAGAAAATAATGACAGGATGTGCGTGCCAATATCCAAGAGCAAGATTACAGCATCTCAAAAAGCTTTATGCTGAAACAAAGGATTTGATTTTAGTTCATCAAAAAATGCAAGAAGAATTCGAAAACTTTCTTGGAGAAACATTAAAACTTGAAGATAAATACAAAGAAGAGATTATCAAAAGAAATATGGGTCAAGCTGGAGTTCTTGAAGAAAAAAAGATAATTGCTACAAAGATTCCCAAAAGTGCTTTTATTAAAGATTGGTTTGAAGAATCAGTTCCAGTTAAAAAGAGAGCTATCTACTGTCATTGTCCAAGGATTAGGGGAGCTATGGATAATCTAGATAATGAACTACCAATGTATCATTGTTATTGTGGGGCAGGTTTTTACAAAGGAATTTGGGAAGAGATACTACAAAAGCCTGTAGAAGTAGAAGTTCTAGAAACAGTTATGAATGAAGGAGAAGTCTGTAAAATCGCAATAATATTGCCAGAAAATATCTAGAGTAAATCTCGAAAACATATAAATTAATAAGTAACTTATATTTCTAATTTTTATGAAAAAATCAAAGGTATATATGGTTAATACTGATGATTTAGACGGGGGTTTTTCTTTAATTGATAGACTCACTCTGCTCTGGAATCATGAGGAAATTAACTTCAAAGATTGGATAAAAGAAAATGATTTAGTAGCAATCAAGACACATTTTGGCTCTAGAAATCAAACCAGACATTTACGACCTATGTATATTCGAAGAATTGTGGATTTAGTCAGAGAAGCAGGAGGAATTCCCTGGGTTTGTGAAGGTGTTGGATTAGGTTGGGATGAAAATAACAAGGAATTTACAATGGCAAATGGTCCAGGTTTTCTTTCAGTAGGTAATAGACATGGTTTTAATACTAGCACTCTGAACGCTCCTGTCATCATGGATGATGGAACAGTAGGAACAGATGTTTACATAGTTCCAAATGAAAACGGAAAGTACATTAAAAAAGTAGATTTAGCAATGGGACTGAGGATGGCAGATAAAGTAATTATTACTGCTAGATTCAAAGGACATGGTGGGGCAGGATTCGGTGGTGCATTAAAGCAACTTGGAATTGGTTGTGTAGGTGTGGGTGGAAAAGGTGGAGCTCACTATGGTGGAGGAGAAAATATCTACATTAAAAATCCAGATAATTGTACAGCATGTGGAGAATGTATTCGTATTTGTCCAACTCAATGTTTATCTTTTGATGAAAATAATAAGATTGTTCATGATCCAGATAATTGCATTGCATGTGTAATGTGTTTTGCTAAATGCCATCATGGTATCAAAAGAGAGGAAATTGAAGAAAAGAGAATTTTTGCTCTTAGAAGAAGGATTCCAAGCTTAGAGCAAGTAGAACGTATGATGGATAATGCTGCAGGAGTAGTAAAAGGAATTGGAGAAGATAGAATTAGATACATCAATATAGCGATTGATATTACAGCTCATTGTGATTGTGCAACAACAGGAGGGCATTTACTTGTTCCAGACATAGGAATATTCTACTCTGAAGATCCAATAGCAATTGATCAAGCAGGTGTAGATTTAGTAACAAAGTCTCCTGGTATGCCTGGTTCTGTAGCTGAAACAGGGATTGATAGTCCTGCTGGTAGAATTGAACCTATTCCAGATGCAATGAGTCCTGGTGGTGAAAAATTTGGTTTGTTCAGTGTTTGGGTTGATGCAGAATCTAGACCAAAACTTGTTGAAACACAGCTATCGAGTGCATTTGATCTTAAACTCGGTTCAAGAGAATATGAGCTAATAGATGTAACTCCAAAAAAGGAATAAACACCAATTACAAATTAAGAAGATTAGCAATATTCTTCCCCAAAATCAATTCTTTTTCTTTTGTACTTATATTCATTTTTCTGATTTTTTGTATATTATTTTCAAGGTTTCTTTCACCAAATGGAGAATCAGAACCCATTATAACACGATTAGCTCCAAAATGCTTCATTGCATATCTGATTCTTCTTTTTGAAATGATAAAGTAAGTAGAGATATCGAAGTATAGATTCTTCAAATCCTTACCATATTTCTTAGCAATTTCCATCCCTATGAAATGAGCTATAATAAAATTTGTTTTCGGAAATTCACGCGCAAGATTAACGAGTTTTCTGACTTCCTCGCGAGAGAAAATATGTATGAAAATTGGAAGATTATTAATTCTTGCAATTTCTGCTAATTTACGCATTCCAGATCCATCGTTTGAAAAACTAGATAGACATTGATGTAATTTAATTCCTTTTATTTCCCAATTATCTAGAGCTTCTTTTATCTTATTAATAGTATCTTCATTTGATGGATTTACCCATAAAAACTGTATGATCCTATCAGGATGATTTTCTCTGAATGAATTAATTAACTCGTTCCCTTGTTCAAAATAGTGATCTGGAACTTCATGTTTCAAGTAATATTTGTTGGCTAGGAATATTAAATGTCTAATCTTACTGATTGGAGAATAGCTAATTTTAGGGATATCAGGAATAGCATCTTTTTCTAAAGAACCTGGGCAAAGAACTATTTTATCAACTCCTAATTTATCAAGTATTGAGATTAGTTTTTCTGGTTCACTGAATTCTCCGCTTGCGTGTGCATGTCCATCAATAATCATTTTTAATCTGAAAAAACAAATATCACGGTTTATTTAAACTTCGTGAATTCTCTTTTTTTTCTAACGCTTTAATATCTGTGATATTATTTTTTTTCAAAAATCAGAATATCTTGAAAATATAAACCAGGATGTTCTTTCCAGTTCCCAACATAAGTTTTCTTTAGTTTAAGATTAGTATTCTCAACAAGCTTTTCAATACCTTCATTTGTAATTCCAATGGCATCTTCAGGTTGCTTGACCCATTTAGGATGAAACCAATGATTTGATTCTGTACATGGCTGATCAAATGTATAGCGACTTTTTGGAAAGTTGTGATAAACTCCAGTATCATCTGTTCTCTTATCAAGATTATTGTAATAATCATCATCAAGAACAAAGAAAGTAATTATTGCTTTTCCATTCTTTTTTAAAACACGATTTATCTCTTTGAAATAGAATATTGCATCAGCTTCGTTTAAATGAGTCCAAACAGAAAGGGCTGTAATCATATCTATACTTTCATTTTCAACTTGCCATTGTTTTCTAATAGGTTCCTGATCTGGAGCATATCGCAAATTCTGTAAATCAAGATGCTGGAAAACATAGTTCCCAACATAATTAGTTCTACAGAAATCGGTGTTTTTCTTCCTCACATCAATTCCAATATAGAGACCATTCTCTCCAAGAAAGGGTTCGGATGCTACACCAAGTAATCCTGTTCCACATCCTACATCCAAAATAAGGTTGTTTGTCTTTTTATCTAAATGATGAAACATTAATGTTTGAAAAATCCCAATTACATGACACCATTCACCGTAAGCTCTATTACCTCCTCGTCTATCATCAAGATGTGGAATGAATCTTAGGTTTTTTGACTTCTTGATTTTCCCCTTGTCAAAATTGAGATAGATTTTGTCCAACCTCTTCAAGATGCTATTTTTTATAATCATTTGATTTCAATACCTTACAAATTATTTAAATCTTACATTAAGAGAAGTTGACATTAATAGAAATTGACTGGTTTTTTATCTAACTGATAAAATTTTAATTTGTGAAAATCTCTAAATCACTCTCCAAAGGATGTATGATTGTAATCATCCCTATCTTTTCTGAAACTCTTTTTTCGATTACAAAATTATAACGATTCGAGACTTTTTCAATTAGTTTCTCCAATCTTTTCTTCTCTCCTCCTAATACTTTCCTATTCCGTATCAAAACTCCTTTTTCACTTCGCTAACAAAACAACGTCTCATTATTTCTTCGACAAAAAGAATCCCTTATAATACTATTTGCTGTTCTCATAAATCCTGGAGCTCGAGATGTATATATCGCTTTTACTCTCTCATTATTTATTCATAATTCAATCTCTTTTGTATTTTTTTTGACACGTTTAGAAACATCTTCCTTCTATCTCGAAACACCTATTCTAATTTCATATCAAACATTGTAGTTTTTTACTTTTACTCACACTTAAAGCATTACTGAAGTAAAGGAATATTGTGAGTGAGAATTCTTTTAAATATAGACGATAGATTTATTCTGGTAATCATCATGAAGGAGACAAGAGGTCTTATTTTTGATATTAAACGTTTTGCAATTCATGATGGTCCAGGAATAAGAACTACAATATTCTTCAAAGGTTGTCCTTTAGAATGCTGGTGGTGTGCTAATCCAGAGGGTCAAAAAAAAGAGCATGAAGAAATTATTTCTCCTTTTCAACTAGAAGAAAACGATGAATGCATTAAAGATGTTATAGGAGATGAAATCAGTTCTCAAGAAGTAATAGATGAAATTTTGAAAGATAGAGTTTTCTATGAAGAATCAAATGGTGGTGTAACATTTTCGGGTGGAGAACCTCTAATGCAACCTGAATTTCTGCAATCACTACTAGCACTTAGCAAACAAGAAGGTATCCATACTATCTTAGATACATCAGGGTATGGAACACAATCTATATTTGAGAAAATAGTTGATGATGTAGATTTGTTTCTATATGACTTGAAACTACTTGACATGGAGAAACATCTGAAATATACTGGTGTTTCTACTGATTTAATCCTTCAGAATTTATCATTTCTAGTAGATAAAAAACAAAATATTATAATTCGAATTCCAATAGTTCCAGGAATAACAGATAGTTCAGCAAACCTTAATCAGATAGGTAAATATCTATCAGAACTCAAGTCTATAATTAGGGTTGATATACTACCTTATAATAAAATGAGCGAAGCAAAATATAATAGATTAGGAAAAACGTATAAGTTAAGTAATATTGCACCCCCATCAGACGAAAGGATGAGTGAAATCAAAAATCAGCTTGAACTATTCGGATTAAAAGTAAAAATAGGTGGATAGGTTATGAATGAGAGAGTAAAGAAGCTGAGAGAACAAAGCATTAATGCTAAACCTTCTCTTTCTTTAGAAAGAGCACTCTTACTAACAAATTTTTATCAAAGTAGTGCAACAGATAAAACTTCTATTCCTGTAGCTAGAGCTCTTGCTTTCAAATTTTTACTAAAAAACAAAAAAATCTGCATTAATGATGGAGAGTTAATTGTTGGAGAAAGAGGTCCTGAACCAGCAGCTACACCTACTTATCCAGAAATATGCACTCATAGTATGAAGGATTTGGAAATATTAAATACCAGATCAAAGATATCGTTTTCAGTTGATGAAGAAACTAGACAGCTTACAAAAGATAGAATCATACCATATTGGAAAGGAAGATCAATTAGAGATTTAATATTTGAGAACATGGACAAAGAATGGATTGAAGCGTATGATGCGGGAATTTTTACTGAGTTTATGGAACAAAGAGCTCCAGGTCATACAGTTGCTGGAAGACATATTTTTCACAAAGGTTTTCAAGACTTCAAAAATGAAATAGCTGATGCTTTGAATAATCTAGACTTCGATAACGACCCAGAAGCTCTAGGTAAAAAAGAGCAACTCAAAGCTATGGAAATTGCTGCTGATGCTGTTCTCATTCTTGCAGAGAGATATTCAGAAAAGGCAAAAGAATTAGCAAAGAAAGAGAAAGATTCAAAGAGAAAACAAGAATTAGAGCAAATTGCTGAAATTTGTAATTACGTTCCTAAAAATGCACCAAGAACTGTATGGGAAGCTTTGCAACATTATTGGTTCATACATTTAGGTGTTATCACAGAGCTCAATACATGGGATTCATTCAATCCAGGAAGGTTGGATCAGAATCTTTTTCCCTTTTATAAGAAGGATTTAGAAGAAGGAAAAAATACTTCTGAGGAGATAAAAGAGCTTTTACAATGTTTCTGGGTGAAATTCAATAACCAACCTGCTCCACCAAAAGTTGGAGTTACAGCTGAAGAAAGTAATACTTATACTGACTTTTGTTTGATTAATCTTGGGGGAGTAAAAGAAGATGGCTCTGATGCAGTTAATGATCTATCATATCTATTATTAGATGTGATTGAAGAAATGAGAATTTTGCAACCAAGTTCGATGGTTCAAATAAGCAAGAAAACACCTAATGAGTTTCTTAAACGAGCACTCAAAATTGTTAGAACAGGTTTTGGGCAACCTTCAATTTTTAATACTGATGCAATTATCCAAGAATTACTTCGACAAGGTAAATCTATAATTGATGCAAGAAACGGAGGAGCAAGTGGATGTGTCGAAACTGGTGCTTTTGGAAAAGAGAGTTACATTCTATCTGGTTACTTTAATCTAACAAAGGTTTTGGAAATAACTCTCAATAATGGAAAAGATTCAAGAACTGGTAAAAAAATAGGACTGGAAACAGGAGATTCTACACAGTTTAAAACATTTGATGAATTATTTGAAGCTTTCAAACTTCAACTCAACTACTTCATTGATATAAAGATTAAAGGTAATAATATCATTGAAAGATTATGGGCTACTATCCTCCCTTCACCCTTCATGTCATTGTTAGTAGATGATTGTATCAAAAACGGAAAAGATTACAATGATGGTGGGGCTCGATATAATACTACATATGTTCAGGGAGTTGGTTTAGGTACAATAACTGATTCCCTTTCTTCTTTAAAATATAACGTTTTTGAAAACAAAATAATTAATATGGAAGAGATGTTGAAGGCATTAGAAAGCAATTTTGAAGGAAGAAATGAACTCTGGATGAAATTGATAAGAGCAACACCAAAGTATGGGAATGATAATGATTATACTGATAAGATAATGAAACAAGTTTTCAATGAATTCTATATGAGTGTAAATGGAAGACCTAATACAAAAGGAGGGTGTCACAGAATCAATCTTCTCCCTACAACCGTTCATATTTATTTTGGTAGTGTAATTAAAGCTACACCAGATGGAAGAAAAGAATTTCAACCTTTATCCGAAGGTGTTTCTCCAGTTCAAGGAATGGATACTAAGGGGCCAACAGCTGTTATAAAATCCGCTTCCAAAATTGATCATTTGAAAACAGGAGGAACATTGTTAAATCAAAAATTCACTCCACAATTTCTAGCAGATGATGATGGTATTTCTAAGCTTCTATATCTAATTCGATCCTATTTTAGGATGGATGGTCATCATATTCAGTTTAATGTTGTTTCTGCTGACACTTTAAGGAAAGCTCAAAACAATCCTGAATTATACAGAAACTTAATAGTTCGTGTTGCAGGATATAGTGATTATTTCATCAATCTTGGAGAAAGCCTTCAAAATGAAATAATAGAAAGAACTGAACACTTGAGTGTATAATCCTTTTCAAAATTATATCCCAAACGGTGAATCCCATTCTATAATCTGGGATGTTGCATAATTGAAATTGTATTTGAAAAGATAGAAGAATATCTTTAAACTAACCTCTATATCAATTTTCAATTCTCCATCTTGTATCGCTAAAATTGGGATTTCTTGTGTTACATTTACTTCAATTAAACCTGACCATGTTTCTTTGGATTCTACATCTCCTAGTGAATTAATCCCCTCTCCTAATAGTATTCCATCTAAACTACTAATTGAAAAATCTTGTCCGAAGATTTTTATTGAAATAACAATATCTTGAAAATCATACAAACCCCCATTGTTTATTTCTAGGGGTGTTTTAGCAACAATAAATCCAGTAAAATCAAATAAAATATGAGGTGTAATATTCACAGCTAAGGTTGTATCTCCAATTGAATAATTGATTTGTTTATATGAATATAATACTGTACTAAAGAAAGCAATACCAACAACAAGAATAATACTGAAACTAATGATGAAAATCTTTAATCCTTTCTTCATTAATTACTGATTCTGATTAGAATATTAAGATTTATTATTTACAAAATTAAAGTAGTATTCTGATGAATTTGGAAATCATAACTTTTTTATTGTATGAATTGAGAACACATAATCTTAAAAGGAAAATTAAAATACTCTCGGTGAAAGTTTATATATTCATAAATTCCGAAATTCTGGTATTCAAAAATTCATCAACCTAAGTTTATGATATAGGATAAGTGTACATGCATGGGTAAAATGTCTTTTAGTTCGAAAGAAGCATTGAAGCTGTTTGTTTTAGAATCTCTTGAGGAGATAACTAATTTACACAAAGCTTTAGATCATCCAACTAGACTTGAAATTCTTGCTAGACTTTTAGTCGAAGATAAAGAATTCAAGGATCTTCTGGATGAAATGGATATTCAGAAAACTACTTTAGCCAATCATCTTAATATGCTGGTTGACTATGCTTTGGTTGAAAGGGAAAACAGAGGTTGTTATAGTATATCAGTTGATGGTGAGGATCTATTTCAAGCTTCAGCTAAGGTTTTTCTTGATATAAAAGTCAGAGACCAAGAAAGACAAGAAGCCCTGAGAATGCGTTATGAGACGATAATAAAGAAGTACACTGTATCAGGTAGTGAAAAAGAAATGGCAAAAGATGAATTTAGAATAGTTAAATTACCAGCAATGAGGGTTGCATCTTTCCACGCTATGGGAGAATTTCTCGGAGATCCAGAAACAAAAGCGGGGAAGAAAATCTATGCATGGGCAAACTCTAAAGGTTTGTATGAAAATAAAGAGAAACACAAAATTTTCGGTTTTAACAATCCAGATCCTAAATTTGATCATGATAAGGGTGAGTTTATTGTAAGCAAAGATAATCCCTATGGTTATGAATTCTGGATTACAATAGATGAAGGTTTTGAAGTCGATGATGATGTAGTTGTAAAAAATATTCCAGAAGGATTATATGTTGTGAAGGGCTGTTTTGGAATTCAAGAACTTGGCGATGCTTGGAAAGAGCTTTACATGTGGATAAAAAACAATGATAAATACGATTTCGGAGAGCATCAGTGCTTGGAACATAACTTAAATCCTTTAGAGCAAGATGGTAATAAGCTTCCCTTTGACCTATACCTCCCAATAAAAGAGAAATAACATTCTCTTCCTTAATTTTTTTTTCATTGTTCTCTTTAAGGAGAAAGAAGATTTTTGAATATTTTAAAAATTCTAGATAGTAGTGTGGTATCTTCTTTACTGCTATGTTTTGCATAATATTCTTGGTTATTATGCATCAATCTGTGCTCTCCAATACAATGAGGGTGTATTAAGGTCTTACATTTCTTACAGACAAGATAGGTTGCACCACAAGTCTTATTCGTTTCTTGAATAGATTTTCCACATTGACCACAGTTTCCAAGAATTCTCATACAAATTAGAGAAGTATGAACACTTATTAATCTCTTTGATTTTACATCAGCTTTTTAAGCATCTTTGATTATTTTCCTATGATTGAAATGTTAAAAATAGCTATGCTATATGTAGGTTCAATTCTGATTTTCCTCTGGGGAGTAGGACATCTTTTCCCTACGAAAAGTATTGTAGAAGGTTTTGGAAACCTCTCAGAAGATAATAGAAGAATAATAACAATGGAGTGGATTGCAGAAGGTTTAGTTCTTTGTTTCCTTGGATTAATACCTCTATTCCTAGCAATATTTAGCGACCAATCTGAAATTGCATTTTTCATAGGGAATCTGGGCTGTGTAGGCATGCTAATAGTTTTAGCTATCTTATCTTTCTTCACTGGTGCAAAAACTTCGATTTTACCAATGAAACTATGTCCATACATAAAATTAACAGGTGCGACTTTGATGCTTTTAGGAACTATGATGTACACAATTCCTATCTAGATTTGATTTTTCCTCCATTTTTTTCTTTACCAAAGTTTAATTACTCGATTATTTTAATCACTTTTAACTGGTGAATATATTGCGAGGAATTAGGAGAAAAGAGAAAGCAATCACTGATATCAATTTGATGAAGAAAATTCTTCAAATCTCAAAACATATAACTATTGCAATGTGTAAAGAGAATAATCCATATCTAGTTACATTGAGTCATGGATATGATCCTGATCAACATTGTCTTTTCTTTCATTGTGCGAGTGAAGGGAAAAAAATTGATATTTTAAAAGAGAATAATATTGTTTGGGGACAAGCTTTAATAGATAAAGGGTATATCCAAGGATCTTGTGATCATCTGTATGCTACAGTACAATTCAGAGGAAAGGTTGGTTTTCTCACAGATTTTGATGAGAAAAAACAGGTTTTGGTCAATATGATAAAGAAACTAGATGATAATCCAGAAGAGGTTATTGAGAAGCAACTAACTGAGAAATCAATTAACAGAGTAAATATTGGAAGAATAGATATTGAATTTATGAGTGGCAAAGAAGCAAAGGAAGCAGTAATAACGTTTTAACTCTATCTGATTCTTCTTTTTTGCAAATAATCTGCAAGAAATTCCAGAGCTGGAGAAAGTTCTTTTAAAGATTGTAGAACACTCTCTTTATCTTCGCACACCTCTGATACACAGGCGTATAAACGAAGTACAACTCTGTTTCCTCCTATTTCGTAATTAAAATTTTGCAGACCTCTTTTTCGCGGAATAGTTCGAATTTTTTCTTCAATAACTGCAATAAGATCTTTTTCGATGTCTTCAATTTCATTCGGATACAATCCAATTATCTCCACTTCTACAATACCATATTGCCCTTTGAAATATCCACAAAAGAGCCTTGTTAGACCGTTCTGACATACTGCCTCAATTTTATACTCTGTTGTATAGTCACAATTCTTAAAATAATCATAGCAGAATTTTGTGATAACTCCAGTATCACCATCAACCAGACATTCTTCAAGATTAATTTTTTGCGACACGATGAAAGAGCATGTATTTTCGTTCTTATACTTTGTTGTAGGGAAGTGTAAATCTAAATTATTTCAATTTTTTTTACCATAACAGATGCTGTTTCTTCACAACCTGTTGTATACTCGTAGGTCTGTTGAATCCTTGAGTCAACTTCACTTCTCGAAACAATTGTGAAATCAAATTTTTTGAAGAAATCCTCTGCAGAATTTGTTATTAGATAAAGATTAACTATCCCTTTTTCTAAAGCATAATCTATCATTTTAGTAACTATTTTTTTTCCTAATCCTTTGCCTTGTAATTCTTCATCTATTCCTACTGATCTCAGTAATCCAACATCATCATAATGCTCTATTCCAGCACAACCAACAGTTTTATTCTCTACTCTTATGATAAAAAAATCCTCTAAATGTTTCTCGATTTCTTCATAAACGAGATTCAATTTCTTCATAAATTCCTTAAGAATATTTAAATCATCTAATTCTACTTTTTGGATTTTGAAATCTAAACTAGTCAACATCATCACTCAAAGATGCTATGTTAAGTTCATTGATTGAGAATTTAAGGATAACTATTTTCAAATTCATGATTCGATAACAAGTAATATTAAGAATACATCAAAAACAAGAACTATGGATGATTTGATAGCAAAAAAATCCTCATTTATTGGTGAAAAAATAACTTTAAAATCTATAGAACGCAAAGATATAGACTCGATAATGGAACATTGGAATACATATGAATCAAGAATAGGAAGAGGGATATTTATACCTGAATCTAGAACACAACGAGAAGAATGGATTGAACAAACCACAAAAGATGCGAAGCAAGGGAAAGGTTTTACATTTGCTATAAGTGATAAAACATCTGGTCAATTTTTAGGAGCATGTTCTCTTAAAAGGATTAATACTGTAAGTCGTGGAGCATTTCTAAGTATCTCGATATATAATCCTGCAAATCATGATAAAGGATATGGGACAGATGCTGTAAAATGCTTATTACGAATTGGATTTGATATCCTCAATCTTCATCGGATAGAATTACATGTATACGAGTTTCTGGAAAGGGCAATTTATGTGTACGAGAAACTAGGATTTAAGAAAACAGGTGTAAGAAGAGAAGCCTCTTTTGTAGCAGGAGAATATAGAAATGATTTAATTATGGATATTCTGGAAACCGAATATAATGATGAGAAATAGAAATAGTTTACTATATCAATTGTAATTTATACTCGAGATTGTTTTGATAGTTTATACAACTGTCTATTCTATGCGAAATTTCTTTAGGTGTGTGTTTTTTTCTGCACTAAAAACCATAGTTGAACTTTCGACACAAATCATCTAATCCGGAAAGAATTGTGTTTAAAGCGAAATTACTACTTTTGCATGACCAAAACTGTTATATTTACCTGCATATACATTATTTAATAGAATATTGAAAGTTGGGTGGATATTCTGATAGATAGAAAATATAAAATCACATTACTTGGTGACGGAGCAGTAGGCAAAACTTCCTTAAGAAAAAATTTCATGGGTGAAGCCTTTTCTACAAAGTATAATATGACATTAGGTTCAGATTTTGCAGTGAAGAATCTGGAAGTAGACGAATCTGATGTAATGCTTGTGATTTGGGATCTTGCTGGTCAACCTAGATTTTCAGCTGTTCGTGAAGCTTACTATAGAGGAAGTAGAGGTGCATTAATTGTATTCGATCTCACAAGAGCAGAATCTTATGAAAATTTAGCCAATTGGGTAGCGGAATTAGTGAAGAATAATGGGTATAGAAAAATACCAATAGTTTTGATTGGCAATAAGATGGACTTAAGAGGTTCTCTCTATAACACTATTCCTAAAAAATATGGAGAAAATTATGCTAAAAGATTGGGAGATTGGAGTGGTTTTGATGTTCAGTATATTGAAACTTCTGCTAAATTTGGAGATAATGTTCAGGTAGCTTTTTCAAAACTAGTAAAGCAAATCATCAAAAGCACACTAAAGGGTATAGCTAAACCACAATTTCAAAGCGAACCATCTATATAATTTTCTTTAGTTCTTTTCTTTCTAATTTTTGCCACTAGGTTAGGTTTATTTTTCGTTATACGATTCTATTACTCTTTTTTGTATTGTTTCTTTATTTTTCTATAGATGCCCAGGAAAATATCCATTCTTGGAACTCTATCCATGTATTCTTTGAAGTCTTCACCAAATCTCTCAATAAATATACTCTCTTCCTTAATCATATAATAGTACATAATGATTATACTTGGAAAAGCTAAAATTGAACTCCATCTTAAATCAGAGATAAACATCATTCCAATGAATAATATCATTAATCCAAGATACATGGGGTGTCTTATTATTGTGTAGATTCCCTTTTCTTCAAATCTAATTCTTGGTCTTCTCTTTTCCTTATTCTCCACTCTTTCATAAAGAACAATGCTACCAGAAGCTAAGAAAACAAAAGCTATTGATATAATTACACAACCAATGATAGGAAGAGACTTAATATTGTGGTTTTCAAAAAAGAAGCCTATTAATATGATTTGTCCAACCATTGATAAGAATTGGATTGAAGCTATTATTACGAATAGCCAGTTTGTTTTCCACTCCTGTCGCTCCTTATCTGTATTTTCAATACTTTTCTGACTCTTATCTTCTTGTACTGTCATAGCTGTCAGAAGAAAAGACTATGTTTTTTTATAAAAATCTTTTTCCATTACTACAAAAATTCTTTTTTGAAATTTGTTCACAGATTTATAGCTCTTTTAGTATTATAAGTTCTGATGCAATTTCTTCAATATACTCATAATCTTCTAGCTTATTCTTCCATTTTGAAGGGACATTTTGAATGCCAAGAAAACTTCCTAGAAGGCCTCCTACCATAGCTCCTATTGTATCTCTATCTTCTGAAGTGAGAATTGAATCTAAAAGACATTCCTCAAAGGAGTGAGGATTACTAATGAAAGAATATAGTGCAAAAGGTACAGATCTATGAGCTGTTATATCTGCTCCAAGAATAAATGAAGCTATTTTCAGTGTTTCATCTTTCTTGGTTAATTCTTTAAGCGAACCTAGTTTTTTCTTGAAATCAACGGTCCTAGCGAATTTTTGCAATTGGAGGATAAAATAATCCCAGTTTTGTGCTTCATCTTGTTCATCAGGAATTATCGGAATAACCATACTAATTCCTTTAGCTAATACTGCTGCTCCATCAATTCCAAGAGGATGTGTGTGAGTTACAATTGCAGATTTTATAACCTCTTCATAAAGATACTCTGAATCAAAGAAAAACAAACCAACAGGAGCAATTCTCATCGATGCTCCATTTCCGAATGAACCTTGACGATCAAACAATCTACTCGCTGCTTGTAAGTAAGTAAGATTTTGTTTCTCAACCATGGAGAAGATAGAAGGAGGTCCAATTGCATATCCTCTATTTGGTTCACGTAGGTAGTTTTCATGGAAAGTTTTTCCTAAATGTTCACTGTTAATCTTACCTTGATTTATGATAAGAGATTCAGCTATACCAAGAGCCATTGCAGTATCATCTGTATAATTCAAAACTGATAGCAGTTCAATTTCCTGCTTCAGTGATTCAGAATTAGAATGAGAAAAAGCAAGTTGCCCAATACTGTCACCTAGTGCGCTTCCAACAAGTCCACCGAGAAACTTTTCCTTTAAGTTCATGAAACCATCTAAACAGTATTGAGAAGAAGATAAGAGAGAGAATTAAAAGGTTTTACTATCAGATTTTTATATTAAAATAAAGGCTTTCGAATAAGAAAGAGTGTTGCTGTAAGATGATAATAGAGATTCAACCTTGATTTTCTTGCATAACTGTTTTCTTATTCTATTCTAAATCTCTAATTCTTTTTCTATATCCAGAGTTTCTAGTAATCCTTGTTTTCTTCCCAATAGGAATCCTGCAATTAGAACGATTATGATTCCAACTATGAGTATGTATAATGAATATGTTAGTGGAGAGCTCTTCAAGTAAATTCCATAAAAAAGGATTACAGGAGCAATTTGTTGAATTTTATTCAACTAGTTTATTCAATATTTCGTTTATTTTGTTAACTACAAGTGATATATGTGCTTCATCAGGATAAAAGATAGCTTCACAGTTAGGTATTTGTGAAGCAACATATTTACCGATTTCAATTGACACATTCTTGTCTAATTCTCCATGCCAGACATAACATTTCAAATCCTTAGAAATGTCTTCTAATTTGAAATTCCAAGGCTTGGTAAACAACTTACCATCTAGAAAAGGACCTTTGGATTTTTGTTGCAGAATATCTTTTAAATGGAAAATCATAAACTCTTGAAAAGTGGAATTTTCGTAAATTTTCTTATCTGGTTCAGGTAGCTCCATTCCTTGTCTAGCAAGTAATTTACCTGTTTTCTCATTAAATTCCATTTTGCGGAAACGTTTCCACATTGGAAACAATATTATTTTTAATGCGAATGGAAATTTCTTTAATAGGAAAAAGAGAATTCTATTAGGATTCTTAAGCATCTTCTTTGTATCCTCATATGGACCCATTCCTCCTACTATTCCTGCAGAAAACAACCTAGTTGGAATTTTGTATGCGCAGGCTGCAACATATGGGCCTCCACCTGACATCCCTAAAATATGGAATTTACCTATTCCTAAGTGGTCAGTTAATTCCACAATATCGTTTGGCCAGTTCAGAATCTCTCGATTTTCTTGATAACTGGATAATCCAATACCGGGTCTGTCTAAAGAAATTAGATGACAATTAATTTTCTTTCCGAGAATCTCAGCTAAATGGAGATCAAATCTTCCACCTAACCAGCCATGGAAGTAAAAAACAGGTGCTCCTTCAGGATTACCAAATTCAGCATAACCTAATTCCCGACCATCTTTCAAAGTAAAGGTTTGGTAATGCTTTTCATCATTCATATGCTCTTATTTGAAAATTCGTTTTTAAAGATGATGAAATATTCTATTATGTCTCCTCTTGCTTTCTAAATGAATCTCTCTCTTCTCTGTGAGATTTCCTCATTTCTCTTCTTTCATCTTTGAAATCAATCTTATCTTTTTTTGCATTTGAATAATCTTCTTTAAGCTCTTGAATTTCTTTTCTTTGAAGTCTTCTCAATTTTCTTGTTGCTCTGATTCTAAGAATTTGACCAAAAAGAAGAGATTCAAGTAGCATTGTTCTTTTTCTAATTTCTCTTCTTTCTTCTTTAATATCTGCGACTCTATCTCTGTTCTCTTTTAATTCCTTATCAAATAGAATTTTTACTCGAGAGACAAAAATAAGCGCTATGCAAAACGCACATGCTACATAAACGAACAGTGACTTTAACCCCGTTTTGCCTGAAAGATAACTAACAAAGTCAAAAATCATACCTGCTATAAATGGGCTTACTATAGCTGCAAGAGAAGTAAAAACATAGAAATAACCTATATACGTTGCGATTCTTTTTTGCGGAGCTAAATCCCAAATAACAACAATTTTGTTTATTGAAGCAAGGATATAACAAAAACCAATTCCTGCAATTATAAAACTATATAAAACAGCTTCCCAACCAAACGTCAAATAATTAAGGGTTAGTATTTTTCTCATTAATTCTAAATCAACTATACTAATTACTGCAATAGGTGTGATTCCTACAATGAAACCAACTACACCTATTAATGAAGCATTTATAGGACCTATTCTCCGGCCAATAAAGCCTGCTGGAATTGCAGAAAGAACAGCAAAAACAAAAAATACTCCGAGCATCACAGCTGCAGCATAATCTGAGAATCCTAGAACTACTGAAACATAGCTACTTAGGAATGTTTCTCCAACATAATAACCAGCATTAGCAAAGAAAACTGCGAATAGAACAAAAAGGAGGGTTTTATCAGTTTCAGTAAACATGTTTTTTAGAGATTTCAATATCTTTATTCTTTCTTCACTTTTCTCTATTTCCACATCCTTTCTCTCTCTAACCCCCAAAACTAGAATCACTAAACATACGATCATAATTGCACTAATAACCCAAAAGGCAACTTTTGGGGAATAATATTTATAGAAATACGAAGAAACTAGAAGTCCTGTGAGATTAGCTAATCCACCTACAACATTTAACACCCCTGATCCTTGGCTCCTGTATTGGGTAGGAATATTATCAGGAATCAGACTCATAACTGGTGTTTTGTAGAAAGCCATGCATATGTTAAAACCAATGATGGAAATCAATAACATGTAAAAGATATCATGGTAATTTCCGATTAAACCAAAAAATATTGCAGCTAAAGGTATTCCTAGCATAATAAAAGGCATACGCCTACCTAATTTTGGTATCCAAGTTCTATCAGATAATTCCCCAATATACGGTTGAAGAAATAAAGCTGCAAAGTTATCAAGTATCATGATAACTCCAACTAGTGTATTAATGATAGGTTTGTTTCCTATAACAGCTATCAAATTTGCTCTAGCAAAAAGTGGAACATAAACATTATACACAGACCAAGTAAGACTTGAAGTAAAGTAGCCAGTGCTTAGTAATGTTGTTCTTCCATAAGGGAATCTTCTCATAAACTCTACAACTGATTATTTTACATCTTGTAAAAAAGTTTTACTCATCCTTAAATTCATAATAAAGGTGTCCTCTAAACCATCCTTTCAATAATGAAGGTTTTATTTTTATTATTGTGAAATCAGGATCAGTATGACCTTTTGGATAGTACATTGTCCAACTCTCCATCCAGACATTCTTTTTGAATTCATCATCATCTAATACCTCAGCTTCTCCTTGAAGCATTACACCCTTAACATCATTTGGTAAAGCAAAATACATCGCAACTTTACTATTCTTTTCTATCTGTTTTACTTTCGTAGATGAAGTATTCGTTGAGATATAAACCGTAAAGGGATCATCATCATAATCAGAAATTACCTTAGCTGGATGAGGAAATTTTTCTAAACTTCTCAAATTGAATACTGCTCTGATATAAGGAAAACCATTTTCATCAATTGTTGAAAGATAACCTGCATAGGTCTTCTCCAACAATTCTTTTGTTACTTCTTCTGTTCCTTCAATTTTCATTCTCTACACCATAATTTGATAATTATATACTAGAGTTTCTAAAAAGATTTCAGTTAATAAACTAGGAAATCTAATGCCTTTGAGGTTTCTTTGGGTACGATTCATATCTAGTACGAGGTTGAGTTGTAACCCATTCTCCAGCTTCGTCAATTCTAGAAAGCGATTTAAGAATATCAAATGTTACCCATCTTGATGCTTGTGGTTTAGATTCATATTCCCATAATCCATAAACACCTTGAGTTTCTATGAAATATTCTATCAAATCAGCTACTCTAGGATCTTCCTTTGTGGCACCTATTTTCCAACACAAATCAAGAACCATTGCAACATCAAATCTTGCATAATATGTTAGAAATCCATGCGATGATTCAGCTCCAATCATTCTTGCAGTTTCATATCCTAGATGTTGTCTTTCTCGTGTTTCTCTTGCTAATAAAAGGTCCAATGCTTTCTTTGTTTGTTCAGATTTTCTTCTTTTGGGATGATACGCAAAACTATTGAGTACTATAGATGTATTAGTTCGACATCCATATCTAGAATTAGGCATTTTCCTATAACCAACTACTTGATAAGCTATATCTCCATCAGGTGAGATCATATATGGCCAAGATCCATCAGGTGAAAGAAGCGTGAGTAAATAGTCATAAGCTTTCTCGGCACGAGGATCAGTCGCATATCCACACATTGCTAATGCTCTAAGTGGAAAACCAGTCAAACTTGGTGCAATAACTTTACCGTGATGAGGATGTTCAAAATATGGTTCTGTACTCTTTTTGGTGGTTTCTTTCATCCAAAGAGCCATAGATGCATTAGTAACACCTGGCCAACTGCCAGTATCTAGTTGAAAGGAAAAGAGAAAATTTGCAGCTTTTTCAATTGCTGGATGACTCTTATCAAATCCTAGATAACCAAGTCTACAGAGTGCTTGGGTTGTGTTAAGGATGGGATTAGCCATCGTTAACCCTAAACTTTCAGAAGTAAGCCAAGAACCATCATTTTGCTGAAATTTTAATAAATCTGTAATAAGTGAATCTTGCTTTTGTAATTTTAACAGTTCTTGTACTTCATCATCGTTTTCATCTTTGTGTAAAAGCTCTCTAAGAACTAACAAACGAAGAGACGGTGATTTGTCTCCCAACAATAAAGGTATCCATGTCATAGTTTTCCCTCCAGAGTTTTCTTAATGTATTGAGAAGTGGGAGTGTTCTGCTCACTTAGTTCTTCTGGACTACCTTTAGCAATAAGATACCCTCCTTCTGGTCCTCCTACTGGACCAAGCTCTATAAGATAATCACAAGCAGCTAAAACATGTGGATGATGTTCAACAACCAAAACAGTATTACCGTTGTCTACCAAGCGTTGAAGTACTTTGATTAATCCTTCAACATCTTCCAGATGAAGACCTACAGTAGGTTCATCTAATATGTATAATGCACCTTTTTTAGCTTTCTTGCATAATTCCTTAGCAATTTTTAATCTTTGAGCTTCTCCTCCTGACATTGTATAAGTTGGCTGGTTTAAACCTAAATAACCAAGTCCTACATCAATTGCTGTTTTAAGATATCTAGCGATTGTTGCATCATCTTCCTTGAACAGTTCATAAACCTCTTCTATTGATAAAGAAGACAATTCAGGTAAGGAATAACCATGTAGTTTGATTTTCCATGTTTCTGGAGAGTAACCAGTACCTTTACAAATATCACATGTTGAAATAACTGAGGGGAGAAATCCCATTTCTATTCTAAATGTTCCTCTTCCATGACATTCTGTACAACCTTTCTTGAAATCATCTGCAGTCATCTCCAAAGCTTCTGCTTTCTCACTCTCTGAATATAATTTTGTTAATGGATTAATTAAACCGAAAAACCTGAGTGGGCTGTAAACTTTCCTTCTTGTTTGATCTATCAACAAAGCTTGTTCAGGAGCGTTCTTAATAGATTCATGTTTTCCTGGATCTCTTTTTCTACTCCCAAGAGACGTTGTGTGTTTTTCAGGTGTAATAGCTATACCAAGTGTGTCAAAAACAAGTGAACTCTTTCCGGAACCAGAAACACCACAGACACCAGATAAAACACCTAAAGGAATCTCAAAATTCTCTCCTTTCAGATTGTTTTCACTTGCTCCATTTATAATAATCCAGTCATTAGGTTTTCTTCTTCCTGGAATTAATTCTTTTTGCCCTTCCTTTTCGTAAAATGGTTTTGTTTTCTTATCGCCTTTCAACCACTTTGCAGTTAAAGTATCAGTTAACAGAATTTCCTCAATTTTACCTTGAGCTACTATTTTCCCTCCCTTTATACCAGGTCCCGGACCCATATCAACAATATAATCAGCTGCTTGAATAATTTCAGGATCATGTTCAACAACAATCACAGAATTTCCGTTATTTCGAATCTCTTGTAGAACATCAACCATCTCTTTGATTTCAGAAGGATGAAGACCTCTGCTTGGTTCATCTAGCAAAACTGTGAGTGATGTTAAATCGCTTCCTAGGGCTGTTACTAGTCTTAGACGTTCTGATTCACCCGCTGACAGAGTATAGTTTAATCTGTCTGCATTAAGATATCCTAATCCAACTTTGATGAGGTATTTTAAACGTAATTTTATTCTTTCCCAGTATTGTAGTAAATGGTTTTGGTTCTGAAATTCCTCTTTGGATAATTTGCTCAGGACGTCCAATAGCTCTCTAAAGGTAAGTTGTTTGAGTTCATGAATGTTCTTCCCTTTAATAGTTATAGTAAGATATTCCTCTCTTAATTTTTGCCCATCGCATTGATCACAGATATGACGATCCGTATATGTTTCATACAAATCACCAAATTGGAAATATGATGCTCCCCACTCATTAAAAGGTCCCCACCATCTGCTCTTCCTTTTTGTTCTACTTACAGATCTTGTTTCATATTCAAATTCAAATATCTCTTCTGTTCCAAAGAGAAAAGCATTTTGAGCTTCTTTAGACATTTCGTTCCATGGAGTTCTTTCAGGATCATAACCATACTTCTCTGCCATAGCTCGTAGAATGTAGTAAGGGTGATTGTATTGTTTACAATAATAGCCAAAAGGCCAAAAACCTGGAGAATACATAGCTCCACCGCAAAGAGGTTTCTCTGGATGTATTATCAATTTGTCAACATTGGGTAACCCATAGCTACCAATTCCCTTGCATTTTGTGCAATGAGATTGAAGACTGAGTGGAGAGAGGTGAGCTGGTGTAATTATGAACTCTTCATTGCATTTCTTACAATATAAACGACACTCTTCTCTAATCATTTGCTCCCCGCAGATATTACATTGTTTTTCTCCTAAGAAAGAGACTAAGTTTAGTAGATACTTGATGATGCCACTCGCATTTCCTACATTATACCTAGGATCAATTCTCCAAGAATAATATGTTCCTCCTACACGAGTGTTTGCAGTAACTCCAAGCCCTGTGACAGAATCTACTGGGGCTTCTGGACCTTCCTTTGTACTTTGTCTTTCATAAATAGATAAACTCTCAAGAAATCTTCTACGAGCTTCTCTTTCAAGAACATCTGTGACCAAGCTTGATTTTCCAGAACCTGAGAGACCAGTAACAACAGTTAATTGTCCTTTTGGAATATCTAGACTAACATTCTTCAGATTGTTGGCTCTTGCACCCTTTATAGAAATTGTATCAGATTTATAGGATTTTACTGGTTGTTTTAGCTTCTCTGGGATAATATGTTGTTCTTCTCGCAGAGCTTCGGCTGTTAGTGATTTCTTGTTCTTAACCAATTCTTCAACAGAACCGGAAAAAATGAGTTCTCCACCTTTTGGACCTGCTCCTGGACCAAGATCAATGATCCAATCCGCAGCTCTTATGATATCTGTGTTGTGTTCAACAATAACAATAGTTGCACCTGCTCTGGCTAATCGATCTAAAACAATTAATAATCCTGAAATGTCACTGGGATGTAAACCAGTTGATGGTTCATCAAGCAAAATGAGATTCTTTGATAGATCTTTCCTTCCTAGATATTTTGCTAACTTTACTCTCTGTGCTTCTCCTCCGGAAAGGGTTGGTGAAGCTTGTCCCAGATGAAGATAACCTAAACCGATGTCGATTAGAGCATGTAGGATGGTCTTAGCTTTATTGCGATTGCTATCTGATAGATATATACTTTCTAAAAGCAAAGGAGTTGCTTCTTCTATACTTAATTCATAAACGTCTCCTATACTTAAACTTCTACCATTGAAATCAACCTTAACCTCTAATACCTCTTCTTTGAAACGCTTTCCATGACATTGTTCGCAAGGTAGCCAGATTGGTGCAATATATGGTAATTTGACCTCTTCTGCTCCTATCCCCTCACATTTTTCACACCTTCCTTCTGGCCTGTTAAAAGAGAAATGCGAGATGGTAAATTCAGAAGCTTCTGCAAATAAATCTCTTATAATATCTGATAGTTTAGTGTAGGTAGCAGGATTTGACCTAGGATTCCTGCCAATGGGACTTTGATCTACTAAAATAGGCTTGATTTTTAAATCATCAATTTCTTTGCAACCAACAGTTTCTTCTCTTCGCAGAGATTCATACAGTATATGCTTGACAAGTGTACTTTTACCTGAACCTGAAACTCCTGTAACAACTGTTATTCTTTCAAGTGGGATTTTTACATCTATATTTTTGAGATTATGTAAAAATGCGTTATTTATTACAAAGAAGTTTTCAGGTTTTTCACGTAAATCCGGTATTAAAACTAATTCTCTAAAACTGAAGAATCTTCCGGTGGCACTCTCTTCTTTCCACAAATCTGAAGTTGAACCACTGAAGATTATCTTTCCTCCATCTTTTCCTGCACCAGGACCAATATCAATTGCATTGTCTGCAACTGCTGCGGCAACTCTGTCATGCTCAACAAATACAACAGGACCTGCTAAATCTCTAAAGGCAGGAAGGAATTTGACAACATCATGTGGATGTTGGCCTATCGTTGGTTCATCTAAGATATACAACATATCTTCTAATCTACTTGTTAATATAATTCCCAATCTAACTCTTTGACTCTCTCCTCTACTTAATGATGGTGAAGTTCTATTTAACTGTAAATAACCTAAACCTACCTTTCTAAGAGCATTTAATCGCTTATTAATTTCTTCCTCCAATCTCTTTGTCGTTCTTGGGAAGAATGCTTGTTTGAACTTCAAATAAGCTTCATCGACTGATAATGTGAGTAATTCAGGAAGATTCAATCCTTCCCATCTCACTGCCGATGCTTCTGGATACAATCCTGTACTGTTACATTCATTGCAACCTTTTCCATCACAATACTCGCATTTCATATGGAAATATTTTGTTTCCAAATCACCAAACCAGTAATCACAATTTGTACAAATTGGTCGAGTAGTAAGTATTTCTCTTTTGTTTTTATCTTTCAAAACAATAAGATTCCCTCCTAACTCAAATACATCTTGAATAACATTCCTAATTTGCTGTGATTTAGCATTCTTTGTCAATTCACCTGCCTTTATCTCAATCGAATGTTTCTCATTAGGTTTGAGTTTTTCTCCATTCCATTTCTTTCCATTTACAATTATAGATTCTGCTGCAAATCTTTCAGCTATCATGTTCAGAAGAGTTGCATGACTACCAATTGAGAATCTTGTAATCGGAGTATAAATCTCTATTATATTCTCTTTTAGTTTGTTCTTAATTAAATCAATGATTGCATCTTCAGAATAAACAATCAAATTTTCTTGGCATTGAGGACAATACCTTTCACCATGTGTTGCATACAATATTCTTAGAAAAGGATGTAAACCTGAAGCTGTAGCAAGAGTGGAAAGAGGATTACGATTCAGAACGTTTTGATCTACAGCAATCGCAGGATTGAGATTTGTTATACTATCTACATCAGCTTTAGGTAATCTACCAAAGGATCTTGGTGTAAAAGTGTCGATATAACGTCTTCTAGCTTCATGATAGAGGGTATCATATACAAGAGAACTTTTACCAGATCCCGAGATACCTGTTACTACAGTTAAACCTTCTTTAATCTCTACATCTACGCTTTTGAGATTGTTCTCTTTAGCACCAGTAATTTTGATGGTCACCAACAACACAATCCTATGTTTAATGAGGAATTTTTCATTATAAAAAAGTGCTCTCTAGAATAAAAATCGAAAAAAAACAACAATATTAAATAGAGCTTTACTATTTTTTTCTTATGGATATTAAATGGGAAGAAGTAGAGAAATTAGTAAAACCAACTAAAAATTTTGAAACGTTAATAGAAAACATTCTTGCTGTTATACAATATAATTTCGTCAAAGATCATTACAATTTGAACATGTTAGAGATGCAGAATTATACAACTAAGCTACTAGGTTGTGACCCAAAACAGAGATATCAAAACTACTTAGAAAATCTAAACATTACTTACAAAAAACTAGAAACTATGAAGATAAAAAGTATATCCGAGTTTGTTTCTGCTGTTGATACAAAAGAAAAATTCGAGTTGTTTGTCAAAGAAAACGAATTTTCTTTAGAAGAGATAATCAGGGTTCTGAAATATCTTTTCAATTGGTACTATCCTACAAAAAGCTATCTAAGAGAACTTGTAGAAAAGGAAGATAAGAAACATTTAGAATACATAGCAATTTTGAGAAAAAACGGAATAAGATTTACTCTTGACATTCTAGATCAAGGTTACACTGAAAATATGAGAAGTAATTTGGAGAAGGAAACGGGAATTCCCAAAGCTTTCATTTCTGATATAGTAAATAAAGCTGATTTTACTAGAATGCCATATATTAGAGGAAAAACAGTCAAACATTACTTCGCAATTGGTTACAACACTCTCGAAAAACTAGCTAAAGCTGATTTATCAGAATTAGATGACAAAATGAAATACTACTTAGAATCAGTAGGTGTTAAATTAAGTAAATCATTTATTGAGCTTGATAGTGGAATAGAAATATCTAGCATTATTCATAAAATAGTAGAAAATTAAAAAAAACATTAAGGAGTAGCTCTTATTTTTATATTAAAACCTTAATTATGTTTTTTAAGGTGTAATAATTGGTTGAATTACCAGAAGCATTGCTAATAGCAAAGCAAATAGATAGAGAACTTGCTGGAAAGAAAATAACAAGTGCTAATTTTGATAATTTCAATCCCAATATAATGTTCATGAACGTAACTCCAGATGAATTCATTGATAGGATTATTAACACAAAAATTGTTTCATCTTATGCAAAAGCAAAATGGATTTTTGTTAAACTAGATTCTAATCTGATTTTAGCTATTGCTCCAGAGATGGGAGCTAATATTCTATATCATGAAAATCAGACTACTCTTCCAAAGAAATACCACTTGCAGTTAGATTTTTCAGACGGATCTTTCTTCACTTTGAAATGTTCAGGATTTCTTTTGATGAAGCTAGCCAAGGAGAATGAACTGGAAACTATGAAGTATCCAGGAAAAATTGGAAAATCTCCAATTGATCATGAATATACTTTTGATGATTTTAATGCATTATTGGATGGTCATAAGAAGATAATCAAGGCTGCATTGTTGGATGACGGTAATTTATCTGGAGTAGCGAATTACTATCTAAATGATGCTTTCTATAGAGCTAAAATTCATCCAAAACGCAAAGCATTTAGCTTAACAAGTCAAGAGAGAAAAAATCTATTTGATTCAATTAGATGGGTCATAGGTGAATCAATTCGACTTAATGGAAGATCTGAACGGAAGGATCTCTATGGAGTTCATGGAAAATATGAGAGACTAATTGGTCCAAAGAACAAAAATTCACCTTGTTCAAACTGTGATACTCTAATCGTGAAAATAAGTGTTGCTGGATCAAATAATTATGTTTGTATTAACTGTCAGAAACTTTAATAAAATCAATTGTTTTTAATATTTTTCTCATATAGATAAAGGATAAAATCTTCAAATTCCTTTTTTTCTCCAACTTTAACATAACCTAGTTTCTCATAGAAATAATGATTTCTTTTTGACCATCTTGGTGTATCTAATGTCCATTTTGTAGCATAGGGAAACTCTTTCTCAATGAAGAACATAGCTTTTGTTCCAATTCCTAGATTTTGGTAATCAGGATGAATGAAAATTCGTGTAAAGTAAAAATGATTTTTAGAACTTCGTTGATAGAATCTCTTACCAGACTCTACAAACATACCACCAATGATTTTATTGTTAACTATGAATTTATAATAAAAGGTGAGTTTAATCCATCTCCTTTGAGCTGCTACTGAATCATATCCAGGTGGACCTCCTGTTTCTCCTAAATTGTGTTTTCGAGTATCATCATCAAATGAAAGCTTGCTTATTTTTGTTAGTTCTTCTGTATCATCCAATGAAGCTTTTACAATCTTAACATCTGCTTCATTTTTATTCATTCACTTCACCAAGATTTTTTTTCAGTTAATATTCGCATATCTGCCTTATTGAAAGATTTGTAAGCAGCTTTACCCTTATTTTCATTTAGAAGTGAAACATATCTTTGTAAGGATTTTAGACCTTCAATTTCTCTCATCTCTTTACCAAAAGACATTCTAAGAGTCCATCCACCACTCTTTTTCAAACTCTTTGTGGGAGTTAAGACCTTTTCAATTTTAGTTTCAGGAATAAGTTCAACTTTTACACCTTTCTTTTCAAGAATGGGAAACATCTTCCCTTTTAGATGTGTCCAATTACTATAATATCTAGCTCCTTTTTTCATCTCTTGGAAATATTCTTTGTGACCTAGAACTAAACTAGCGCCTCCTTCGTCTTTCTTTAGATCTCCAAATAATCCAAATACCCAGAGAAGTTTTATGAAATATTTTCTGTACTCCTTCATAAGATGAGCTCTTGCATATGTTAAATCCTTCAAAGGTTCTATTGTTTCTATTAAATTATGAATTGCTTTATACGCCTCTTTCTTATCTTTCGTTAGACTTGTTTCTTTTGGAAAATCTACTATATTAAGATCAATTGAATAAGGTTTTTTCTGAACAATCTGGTCATCTGATAATTTTTCTCTGATTTTAATTAAATGAATAGTACTTTCCCAGGGTCTGACGAATGATTTGTAATCCTCTTCTGGTATTTTCTCTTCAAGTCTATTTTCAACCATCTCTCTGCTCAGTTTCGGAGAATCTTCACAAGGAAATTCAGAACAATAAGCGCAATTTTCTACCGAATTATACATAGCACATTGTCTCATAGGACATTTTGGAATATAGATAAAACCTTCCTCTGATTGACAACCCCAGCATTGTTTCAATTTATCAGGAGTAGGATTCCAGTTGATATATTTACCACAACCTTCAGCAGTGTATTTTCTGTCTTCTAATGTAAGTAAATTCTCTTTGTACAATGGACATATAGCACAAATGTTTCCACATTTACTTATCTTAATTGACATATCAAAAACAAGAGGTTTTTTCAATATTTAAAGATAAAGCCTTACTTGACAATTCTTGTTTTATAAATTTGAAACAAAACTGGTGAGATTATTAGATAGACAAAAGATCTTCTTTTGTAATCTTTTGTTTACAGTTCGGGCATAGTTCTTTGATTTCTAGCCATTCAAGGATGTGTTCAGTATGTACATAAACCGAACAACAGGGAAGAATTATTACCTTTTCAGAAGGATCAGTTTCAGGTGATAAATCTAATCCACACACGATGCAATTTGGTTTTGGTGCACCACATTTATCGCATACATTTTCTTTTTCTATGAAGACATCTCTACAACTATAGCAAATTATTGTATCAATACTCTGCTTTCTCAAAATTGATGATTTTTCCAATGAATCTTCAATTGGACCATCTTTTGCTTCTGGTTGTCGTATCAATCCGTAAACTGTTAACCTCCAGCCTGTCATATACGATAAAAGAATAAAAAAAAAAGCAAAAATTGCACACACAGGATAAAGAAATAAACCTAAAAATACGTTTCTTGGCTCTGTGGTTGATGGATCTAAGAACCTTAACAACAAATAAAAGATATATGAACAAACACCTAGGTAAAGAAAACTAAAAATAAAAAGAACTCTCTTACTAGGATTACGCTTAGGTATAGTAAATGAACCTTTACTGATAAATATGTTTCTGCTTTCAAATCCAAGATGATTTTACACAAGTTTATCCAATAAATTAATGCAGGTTTTGATTCCATTTTCAAACCATTCAACCATCATATTCTCATTGGGGGCATGGTTATTCTCATCAGGTTGAGCATAGGGAATTATGTAAATAGGTTTCTGTGTTACTTCATATAATGGTTGAAGAGGTAAACTACCGCCAGCTAAAGGTATTTTCAATGGTTGTTCTCCATATCCTTCCTTTATTGAATCTTCAATGATTTCTGTCCACGGAAATTCAAAGGGAGTAAAGAGAGGATAAAATGAAGTTTCAGAAGTGATTATACATTTTTCAATAATATTTTTCATTCTTTCTGATTTCTGTTTTAGTCTTTCTAGATGATTTAGAATTAATTGCTTAATCTTCTCTGGTTTTTGATTTGGAACTAATCTAGCATCTATTTCCACAACAGCTTCTCTAGGAATAATTGTACGCGCATTTTCTCGAATACTACCTGATTTGAATCCTCTGATATTGAATGTGGGTCTAAACATTTTTCTATGTTCGAGAGGTTTATCTAGTTCTCCTCCAAAATAGGTAATTCCTAATTGTTTTTTGTAATCTTCTGGATCTCTAGCTAAATCATTTGCAGCTTCTATTGCTTTTTCACTTGGAGTAAAAACATCTTCATAGAAACCTTCAATCAAGCATTTTCCTTTATCGTCTCGCATGGTTTTTAGAATAGACACAAGATCCCAAACAGGATTAGGTTGAATACCTCCAAAATTACCTGAATGAACATCAGAATCAGCAGATATCAGCTCAATTCTCATAGTTACAATTCCTCTAGCACCAAATTCTAGTGTAGGTTTCCATGTAGGATCTGCAGGTCCATCAGAGACA
>JABLTJ010000050.1 GCA_013166775.1 Promethearchaeati archaeon | reverse complement strand
CCGATTTCCTTCAAATATCTGAAACGCTTCAATGCAGCTGCTTTTGTGCTACATCTAATCCAAGGAATATTAATGCTTGTCCTAGGAACTCAGCTCGAGTGGGAACGTAGTCTTTATACTTTCTACACAAAATTTACAATAATTGAAGGTCCACCATTTCGAATAGATGTCACTCCTGACCCACAAGTCTTGGTTACAATCGGGTATCTTGGAGTTATTGTAGCATCTTTTCCATTACTTTCAGCATTAGCTCATTTTATCATTGCATTCATTAAGAATGATAAATACAATGAGAACCTGAAGAAAGGAATGAATCCATACCGATGGTATGAATATGCATTCTCTAGCTCAATAATGATAGTGCTAATTGCCCTTTTTTTGGGCGTATGGGATTTCTGGTCTTTGACAATGATCTTCGTATTAAACGCAATGATGATAATGTTCGGATACTTAATGGAACTGATAAACCAAAAAACCGAAAAAACAAACTGGACTTCTTTCATACTCGGATGTATTTCCGGTGGACTCCCATGGATCGTCCTCTACGCATACTTCATTGGAGCACTTTCTTCAATAAACGCAGAAATACCTACCTTTGTTTACATGATTCTTTTCATATACTTCATTGTCTTCAACATCTTTGCCCTTAACATGGTATTACAATACAAAGGTGTTAGTCGTTGGAAAGACTATCTATACGGAGAAAGATTCTATATCATTCTAAGCTTTGTAGCAAAATCAATCTTAGCGTGGCTAGTATTCATAGGAATCTTCGCACCATTCTAATAAACCCCAAAAAAAATTCCCCCCTTTTTTAAAAAAAAGAAAGATTGTGAGTGAAAAAAATCACTCAAACTTTATTCTTTTTGATTGATTGCTTTATGCTGGTTTGAGTTTTGCACCACAAACTGAACATTTACCTTCAGATGTTATCATAGGCTGTTTATCGACTTCTTTTCCACAAAGTCCACACTTCAAAATACTCCACCTCCCCAAAAAATGCTTTTCAGCATCTAATAAAAAGGATAAATATTCAATTAAACCTTTCCCTATAATTTGCTATACATACGGAAAGTATTAAAAATAAAGCATTCTAAACAAGTATCTAAAGCAGTTTAGGGGGTGAAAACTGTGAAATATTGTAAATTAACTTTAATTATCGTGGGTATTTTACTTCTTGTGATGGGGATTGCAGGTCTGCCCGGGGTTTCTGACATGGGAACAGAACCAGAATGGCATGCAGTGCTAAAAATCATCATCGGAATAGGCGCTGTCGTGATAGCACTAATGGAAAAGAAAGAATAACACTGACCATTAAAAGACGTATTTATTAATTCCCTTTTTTATAGAAATTATCTTAGTGATGTATTATTGTCTGTTCATGGTTACCTTCTTATATCCAAAACAGATTATTGTAAGTTGATTTTGTTATGAGAGATTTTGTTACTCCAACAGTTGTTGTTAGTAGATGTATTGAGATTGAACCATGCCGATACAATGGGTTGAAGATTGCCAGTGATGTTGTTAAACAGCTCATTCCACATGTCAATTTAATATCTGTTTGTCCTGAAGTTGAGATAGGTTTAGGAACACCTAGAGATGCATTACGCATTGTTATGAAAGAAGATAAAATGAAGCTTATTCAACCGAAAACGGGGTTAGATTTCACTGAAAAGATGGATGCCTTTGTAAATTCCTTTTTAGATTCTTTACCTGAAGTGGATGGCTTCATATTAAAAGGGCGATCACCAACGAGTGCCATAAAGGATGCGAAAAGATATTCTGGTCCAAATCCAGGTGATGCATTAAGGGGTAAAGGTCCAGGATTTTTCGGAATGGCTGTTTTGGAAAGATTTTCTCATTTAGCAATAGAAGATGAAGGCAGACTTAGAAATCCAAACATAAAGAGCAATTTCCTTACAAAACTTTACACGTTAGCTAAGTTTAGAGACGTCAAAAGATCAAAATCAAGTAAAGATGTTCTAAACTTTCACTCAGAAAATAAGTTATTGCTTAAGGCGTATAACGAAAAAGAAATGAGGATTCTCGGAAGAATAGTTGCTAAAAGAGATCAATACAATATAGTTAAATTGATTACGGATTATGAAAAACATCTTTTACAGGCTTTGAAACGTGCTCCTAGATGTGGTTCTCAAATTAATGTTTTAATGAACAGTATGGGCTATTTTTCGAAGAGCCTTTCTGGTGAAGAGAAAGAATTTTTCTTGAAATCATTGGATGATTATAAATCAGGGGTTATTCCTTTAAGTGTACTTACGGGAATTTCCACTTCATGGCTTTTAAGGTTCAAAGACGATTATTTGTTAAGTCAATCCTTTTTTGAGCCCTATCCAAAAGAACTTGTTGATATTGATTTAATGATAAGCTACTGTGATGGAAAAGATTACTGGAAATAATGGTCGATTAATTATAGTGTACATATTCATAAGGTGGTAATTTCATAACCAGCGTTCTTCCAAGCAATCATACCACCGAGCACATTGTGGACGTCTTGAAATCCTGCTCGAGTCAGAATGCTTGCTGCTAAGCTAGCACGATTTCCCACATTGCAGAACACTATGATTGGGCGACCCCTTGGTAATTCTTCAATCCGGTTTTCAAGGTATCCTGAAAAGATATTAATAGATCCTGAGATGTGCCCTTGATCCCACTTTTCATCTTCTCTAACATCTAATATGAACAAGTCATCTTTTTGGTTTAACCAATTTTTTAGTTCATGTACAGAAATTGACCCAAAATGTTCCAAGGGTAAAGACTGTTTGTACCAGCCTTCTATCCCTCCCACAAGATATCCTGTTAAATTATCATAGCCTAGTCGGTAAAGGTAGCAAACAGCTTTATTTAGGTAAGTTTTGTCCTCCAAAATTAAGAGAATTGGTTTATCGTATGGTAGAGTCCAACCTGCATACGAAGGAATTCTTTCCAACCAAATACTATAGGAGTTTTTTAAATGCGCTCCACCAAATGATGGGGGTTGACGAGTGTCCACTATAACGGCGCCGAGTTTCATTTGTTTTAAGAAGGTTTTTGGCATAAGAGGTGGGGGCGTTGGTAACTTGTTGAATATTGGTGGACCTTCTAAATTATATTTTTCCATTTTTAAAAAGTAAGGGGGACGAGTATGGCGTTCAGTAGTTTTATGATTTATGAACTCTTTTCGTGTTTTCTGTAGAAGTGGATTAAAGGTTCTTTCTATTCCTAAGGTGCTGTCTTCTCGTTGACTTATGTCTCCTCCACAAACTGAACCGGCACCATGGGCAGGAAAAATAAGCACGTCATCTCCAAGAGGTAATAGTTTGTTAAAAATACTATCATAAAGGGCTTCAGTTAATCGTTGAGCTTCATTAGGTCCATATAAGTCTGTGCGTCCAACGTCTCCAACAAATAATGTATCTCCAGTAAATACCATTATTGGTTCTTCGCTTAGGTCTAGATCAGCTAAAGCATAAGACATGCTTTCATCTGTGTGGCCAGGCGTCTCTAATGAAATTAATTTGATTTTTCCAAAAAAGAATTCTTGTCTATCCTGTAATTGTTGACCATATTTGAAGTCTAGTTTTGATCCATGATAGATCCCCGCTCCAGTGCGTTGTGCTAGTTCAATAGAACCAATCACATAATCTTCATTTCTGTGTGTTTCATAAATCCCTTTGATCGTCATCTCTTCTTGCTGAGCTATATCTATAAAAATTTGGCAATCTCGCCTTGGATCAATTACTATTGCTTCATTTTCTGAACCTACGAAATATGAATTGTGAGATAGCCCTTCAGATTTAACTTTTTTAATCAACATAACTAACGCCTATTAGTAAATTTATTGAATTAATATATTAATTATCACATTGACTGCGGAAATCGAAAATAATCATCATGATTATAATATGGAATTTGTTATTAGATTTTGGTTTTTGTAGATTTTTGGTTATGCAAAAGCTTATTTGAAAAGTCGATTGATACATTATTTTATGTTTCCCTTAGGTTTTTTTCCATATATTATTGGTGGAATATTAATAGGCGTGGGTGTAAGTTTTATTTACATTGTAACAGGACTCCATGCAACACAAAGCAGTTTCTTTGGTACTACAATATCCTTTTTTTCTAAAAGACCATACTTTCTTCAAAAACAGTATCTCGATTCTAGAGGATGGCGTATCACCTTTGCTGTAGGAGTTATTTTAGGTGCATTCATTTACACAATAACATTAGCGGCAGAAGGTTTCTTCACAACATCAGTAGAATGGTGGAGACTTGCAATTGGGGGTTTTCTTGTAGGATTTGGAACAAGACTTTCTAAAGGGTGCACTTCTGGACATGGTATAAGCGGTTTAGCGTCACTATCTACAACTTCACTTTTTGCTGTACTCACTTTCATAACCGTTGGAATATTGACTGCACTTGTTATCCAAAGTCTGGGGGTATTTCCTTGAAATCAAAACATGTTTTTGTGTTTATAGGGGGAATATTCTTTGGTTTTGGCTTAGCCTTCGGTGGAATGTCAAAACAAGAAATTGTTCTAAGCTTCTTACAATTAAAAGATCTGGGATTACTGTTACTACTTGGCGGATCAGCTCTAGTAACAGCACTAACAATCAATATTGTACCCAAAGTCTTGAAAAAACCAATATTGGGTGGCGTATTCAAGAAAAGAACCCGAACATTAACCAAAAGGACAATTATTGGTGCAATAATTTTTGGCGTAGGTTGGGGAATCTCAGGGTTATGTCCTGGATCAGCTATGGCAAGTCTTGGAATTGGGAATCTTCCAGCTTTAATCGGTATTGCTGGCATGTTTCTTGGGGCTTACGTAATGGGAAGATATTTTACATAAAATTAAAAACCAGAAGGGAAAAGTCAGTATCTGTGTCTTTTGGGTTCATTGAAATGAAGAATATTGTAGATATTCAGGCTGAAGATTTTGATGATGAAATTAAATCCAATAACCCAGTAGTAGTCGAATTCTGGATAAAATCTTGTGGTAACTGTAAAAAATTCAAACCTATTTATGAAACGCTTTCTGAGATTTTTGGTGGTAGATTAAAATTTACTAGAATTAACATGTTTGAAAGTGTTAAAAATCTTAGACTTGCCGAGGGACTTGGAGTAGAAGAAACCCCTACTGTTAAATTATTCCAGAAAAGTAAAGAAATTGGAGAAATTGTTGGATTTAAAAGACTGGAAGCTGCAACTGAAGAGATCAAAAAGATTGTTAAAAAATCAAATTGATGAATTAAATATTAAATTCCCTTAGCGATAAAAAGGAAAAATGATTTACAACACAATTAGCTTTTTACCTATTTATGTTCCTTAGGTTATTTGGGATAATTATATGTCCAAGAGTATGAATTTAACAATTTTACAAATCAATGACACCCATAGCTACTTTAAATTGCATAATGAACTATTCTGGGTTGGAGATAGGGCAGTCTATAAAAAATCCGGAGGCTACGCAAGAATTGCAACTATTTTCAGAGAAGTAAAAAATGAAAAAAATGGAAAAGTGATTGTGCTTGACAACGGAGATACACTTCATGGTACATTTCTTGCAGTAAATAGTAAAGGTGAAGCGTTAGTTCCTATATTGAATGAGCTAGCTTTAGATGCAATGACCGCGCATTGGGAATTTGCTTATGGTCCCGATAAACTTAGAGGCATAGTTGATAAGCTCAATTTTCCAATGCTTGCAATTAATTGTTATTACAAAAAATCGAACAAACTTGTCTTTCCTGCCTTTCATATAATTGAAATTGATGATCTCCGAGTGGGAATTATTGGGATTGCAGCTACAATTGTGGATAAAACAATGCCTAAAAATTTCAGTAAAGGCATCTACTTTACTTTAGGAAACAAAGAATTACCCAAATATATAAGGCAACTTCGCGAAAGTGAGAAAGTAGATCTGATTATTGTTTTATCTCATTTGGGGTATCCACAAGAGTTTAAGTTAGCTAAAGAAGTTGATGGAATAGATGTTTTGTTAAGTGGCCATACTCATAACCGTCTTTATGAGGCGGTAGTAGTAAATGGTAGCATATTGATGCAGTCGGGTTGTCACGGTTCTTTTGTCGGCAGATTAGATCTTGAAGTCAAGAATGGTCGGATTCATAAATTTCAACATAAATTAATCAAGGTTGAAGAATCAATAAAACCAGATCCAACGGTTGATTCTATTGTTAACAAAGCTTTAGATAATCATCGAAATATGCTAAGTGTTATTATAGGAAAAACCAAAACTGCCCTCAATCGTAACCAAGTAATGGAATCTACAATGGATAACTTTTTGCTTCAAGGATTGATTGAAGTTAGTGGAGAAACAATAGCGTTTTCTAATGGATGGCGTTACGGAGCGCCTGTTGTAGCTGGACCAATAGTGTTGAATGATCTTTGGAACATCATTCCTACTAATCCTAAAGTTTCAATTTGTAAAATTACTGGAGCAGATCTTTGGGATATGATGGAAGAGAATCTGGAACGTACATTTTCTTGTGACCCATACAAACAAATGGGGGGGTATGTGAAAAGATGTTTAGGTTTAAACATTTATTTCAAATTGGAAAATCCTGAGGGAAAGAGGATTCAAGAGTTTTTTGTAAATGGAAAAAGAGTGAATGGGTCAAAAACGTATAGCGTATGTTTTGTTACAACCCAAGGTGTTCCAGAAAAGTATGGTAAAGATCGTGAAAGTCTGGAAATAAATGCAATATCTGCTCTTGAGGAATATTTGGAAAAAAATAAGTCAGTTTCTGCAGAATTAAAAAGAATAATAGTTCCAATTTAGAAGCAATAAACTGAAGTTAAAGCAGACTGAATATCACTCTTATTAGTTTGCTACTTGACTTAAGATTCCCTTTGAATTAGAAGCCAAAACTCAAATAATCAGAAGGAGATGAAAATGAACGAAGTTAATGAACAAGAAGTTCTAGCAAAAATCCGTACTTTATTAGCTTTGGAGAGAAATTACCTTGCAGAAGAAAGGACTACAATGGCTGAATTTAGAAACGGTTTGGCACTTACAGTTATTGGTCCTACAATGAGTACGATAATTGCATATATATTGTCAGTTTTTACTGTTGAAAAATCAATTCTTTTGGATTTGTTAAATTTTGCATTTTTCAGTATACTAACAATTGTTGGAATATGGATAAGTTTTCGCTCACAATCCAAATTAAGGATAATTAAGAAAAAAAAGGCAACTATTAAAAAAAGAACAAATGAAATCAGTAAATCCTCCAAAGAAATCTATAATCTTCTATGTGATTGTATAGAAGAATGATGAGAGCGGCAAATTTCTAAGTTTTTGACGGGACAACATTGAATATCCAAAGTGTTAAGTTTGCATTTGGGAACTTAATTTTGCTGATAATTTGGTATTACTGCAATATCAATCACTAGAGTTACCAAGAACCAAATAACATCCATGCAAAGATTAATGTGAGAATTAGATTTAGCGATTGACCTACAATATATAATTGGACTGGTTTCCCCCCGGAAATCTGTGTTTTAAGGGTTTTGAAGTCTGTTTCTAGGCCTATGCTCAAAAAGGCGATTGCAAAAAGAAAAGTTCGAATGCTTCCTGTTAATTTAAGAATGTCAGTCAACATCATTTCGCCCATTATGGGTAGGACTACAAATGAAGAGAGTATTGAAAGAAAGGCGAATCCTATTATAAATTTTGGAAATCTATACCAGATCTGAATTAGACCTGGTTTGTCATTTGAGGTTCTATCAATCTTTGTGACCCAAAGAAATGCAATAACAAATGCTATTAGAGCAATCATAACATTTTGAATGAGTTTAATTACTGTAGCTACTTCCATTGCTTCTTCTCCCAGCAATTCTCCTGCAGCTACAACAGCACCGGTTGAATCAACAGTTCCCCCGATCCAAGCTCCACCAATTATATAATCGATTCCCGCAAGTCTAACAAGAGCAGGTAGACAAACCAGTAATATTACTGTGGATAATAAAGAAATTGAAATTGTTAAGGTTAGAAACTCCTTTTTAGCTTTGGTTGCTGCTGCAATAGCTATAGCAGCGGAAACTCCACAAACAGAGGTTGCAGCTGACATTAGGACTGTTAGGGTCTTATCCAATTTTAGGACGGATGTACCATATTTGTACATAAGGAATAGGACAAGAGGTGTTACTCCCCAAGCAAGCAACAGGCCTTGTATTCCCAAATTTAATATTCTGGAAAATAAAATCTCAGCGCCTAACAACACTAATCCTATTTTTATGTATAACTCTGTTCTTATTGCAGGTATTAAAAAATCGGGTACACCGATTGTGTTGCTAATTATTAATCCAATAATTAATGCCCAAAGAACATATTCCAAACCATAAGTTCCCACAAAAGATTGTTTAGATATTACTTGGGCAACTAATCCTAACATCGAAAATAGGAGAAAGGCCGGAATAAAAGTTGACAATCTATTTTGAATCGATTTGATAGATATTGAAAGAAGAATAAGTAGAATGATGGTCAACAAAAGATAAGAAATAAACCCATCTGCAGAAAATGAGTTAAAAGGATTTGTAACCCAGCGGTTTGGCTTAGGCACAGTAGTAATTATTCCTAATAGACTAACCCCGAAAAGGATCAATCCTAACCAAACTGTCCACCAATCTTCTGACTTTTTTAAGGCCACAAAAAGGGTCGTTAAAGAGATGCTAATCACCTTTATTTAATATTTAATTGATTTCAATTTAACACTTTTCTGTAAACATAAACATTTAGTCCACTGAAATTATTCTATAAATCTATTTTGGTTACAATTCAACAAAAAGTCTACTTGAGGAATTTGCATGCACTATAAACTCTACAACCTATTAGAAACGCTGTGGCTAAAACAGGAATAAAAATAACACCTAAGGATCTTAGGGATTGGTTTAACAACGAAATGATCAGGCTAGGAGTCTCAGCAGCATACATTAACGCTTTCTGTGGTCGTATCCCAAGAACAGTGTTACGGAGACACTATGTAAACTACAACCCAATGAAACTGAAAGAGATATACGACAAAGCGAACCTGAAAGCACTCTCCTGATCCCTCTTTTTTTCTATTACCGAATTCACAAACATTCTAGAGAGTTCATAAAAAGACACAATAAAACTAAACTTCTCTCTTTTTATTCTGAGGTTGATGTTTCCTCTTATAGACTATGACTGCTAGTAGTGTTGCTGTCATGAACACTGGCACTATTTTTCTTCCAAGAATTTGAAACCGAATGGTTTTACTCAGGCAGATATAAAACTTTACCAACAGAGTATAAAGAAACCCTACAGAAAGATAAGGCTATACACAACAATATACACAAAACAACAGTAATACAGAAAACCTTAATTTAAGGCTAGTTAATGAAAACAAGACCACAAAACATCAATTTCTACCCTGTGGCTCCGGTAGTATAGTCCGGTCAAGTATAGCGGCCTCTCGACACAAAACAGTGGAAGAAAGCCGCCGACCCGGGTTCAAATCCCGGCCGGAGCATTCCAGTTTCGGGATTATTTTGGGTCTATTTTAACTAAAAAGGCCAAAATTGAGTAGTTCCTAGATAAGACTGGAATTGGAGCACAAATTTACTAGTAAGAATCCATTATCTCTAATTTCAATTGCTCTGTCTAATTTCACTGCATATAATCTACAAAACAGTGAATTTCTATTTATTTACATAATAGTCAAGCAGTACGCACAATATCAGAAAAGCATATTACATCAAATTTTTTATGATAACCAATGGGGTTCCTGCATCTGCAGAGCCACTAACTAAATCTGCTAGACTAGTAGCTATATCCTCTAGCTTTCTTGGAGTAGTGCCTTCCATAGAATCGTCATCTATATTGAACGCCTTATTTTTTTCAATTTCAATACGCTTTTCTATTTCTTCTCTGCTTTTACCTTGCGAACTCATCATACCTACAAAATATTTGTATTTAATGCCTTCTCTCTTTGTATTAATACCTTTAGTGTGACCAAATGAACAAACAGGATCAGCTAATTCATAAATACCTGTACTAGGATCTTTATAGGCTCCATCACCATATATCACTACTTCTACTCTTTTCCTTATTCCATTCCATACTTTAGATTGAATGTTTTTTGCAACTTCGAAAGATTCTCTAGGAGCCAATTTTATTTGATCATCTGAATTCAGGTTACAGCCCAATAATCCCCATTCAGACCAAGCAGTTTTCTTGGGGTCATTACACAGATCTCTTAATGTTACTGCGTTATCAAACACTTTTTTTACTTCTCGGAGTATCTTCTCCCTTTCATGAATGCATGAGACGATTATGCCATCAGGTTCATATTTAGTTATCCTTTTTGGATTATTAGACACAAAAATATTAGGTCTAGCGCCTTCTCTTGCTACAATTTCACTGTAAAGTTTGACATAATCAATACCGGTGGCTGGGTGATGGAATCTCACTTTTCTTAATTCATCATAACTTATTTCCTCTGAATATAAATCTTTGTTCAATTGTACATCAAGACCTTCCGGCACTAATTGATTACCTACACAGTCTCTTGGAAAAGAAAATTGAATAGTAATGTTTCCAGTATGAACTGCTTTAGCTAAACTCTCAAGAATTGGAGCGAATCTGTTTCGGCTAGCTATAGGATAGAGTATGCCTAGGTTGTCTTTTTCGGTTAAGTTTAATCTTTCCTTTACTTCTTCGGCAACTTCCTTCTTCGTAACATAATTATTTTGCGCTCGAGCAACAATAGACTCGGTAACGCACAAAATATCCCCATTTTCTATTAGACCATCTTCAGCGCATTTTTTCACAGCTTTGTAAACGTCCTCTACAAGATCATCTCCGGGTAGAATAACACCTATCTTAACTCCGAAAGCAAATGTGCCAATATAATCAGGCATCCCTATCATAAATTAGGGTATGACTGTGCTGATTTTTTAAAAGCTTTTCTCTTCTGCATAGCGAACGCTAAAGTTGATTTGATCCCGCTAAGCGTTTCAAACGTGTTTTTGCTGGCAAAATTGTGTTCCGATCCCGGTCGGAGCACCATTAACCCTAGTCAGGGCACTGTTTGAACCCTAATTAGGATTTTGAAGGGCGTATAAGGAAGCATCCAGGCAGGTTCTATAGTTTTAGTTTGCCTTTAGCGTGAATGCAATGCAGTATCCAGCAAGCCTACCGATTGAAAGGTTTATGTAGCCAAAAATGACTCTAGTTGAGTCTAAGTGAAAGAACATGGCTGATACCGCGTTGTTAATTATTGATATGCAAGTAGGGAATTTCTCAGAATCGAATCCAATTTGCAATGGAAAAGAGCTTCTCGCGAAAGTAAAAAGCCTAATCGCTAAGGGACGCGCTGCGCAAATTCTGTGGGCATCTACTTCTTTTCTTGGAGAACTTGGGATTCCAATCACGCACGCAAATCGGCTACAAAAATATTTTTCGCCAATCTAACATTATCCAGTGTCGATGAAGTGTCAAAACTTCCCTCTCGTCATACTGTGAGCTGTTGAATCTTCCACCGACCCATAATAAAAGGGTAGACCCGACAATTTTCTTCCCGCGTCAGAAGACCCTTTACTGTCTACCGCAGTTGTGGTGGTGCGCAAACGTACGAAAAAAACACCACAAATCCAAGCCACCTCAGTTTCATTACAAAAGTAATTAATGTTAGATCATCCAGAAAGAATGTGTAAACTCCTTTACGCGCTTTTCATGGCTTTCCATTTGAATTTCTGGATGAAGCTAAAAACAAAGATTTAAACCAAGGTTTGGATCTAGGCCGGAGCACCATACATTTCAAGCTGCCGTTGGTTTAGTTAGTGATGTAAGAAGTTGAAGCTCAACGTAGTTTATCTAAAGCCTTGTCCACGTCTTCCAATCCAAGTCTTTTAAGAACCTCGGATTTTGGTATACCGTTCTCGTCCCAGCCAACCGCCTCATAATACTCTTTCTTATCTTGTTCAAACTTGGTTTTATCAACGGTTTTTCCCTTGTAAGGTCCAGAAGGTAATGGTTCGTAGAATCTGGGTGGGTTTTCATCGTGGATTTTTGGTTTCCATTTAAGATCTGGCCCGCCTAACAGAAGCATGGCTCTTTGCAGTTGCAATATTCTTAATGCTTTTGTGTTAACCCATTCCTCTTGTGTCAATTCTAAGCCTGTTACTGCCTTGTAAAATTCGAATTTAAGCTCGCGCGGTATTCCGAAAATGTTGAAGTAACAGTACACTGCTGAATCGTGAAAGATCATAATCAACTCACTTCTAGAATCGTCC
>JABLTJ010000091.1 GCA_013166775.1 Promethearchaeati archaeon | reverse complement strand
ATAATGGAAAAAGGCTACCTCGAGAGAACTGGCTTAAATTTTGATGTTCTAATTCTTTATACAAAGGGTAATTATGTTATTGTCGATGGTCATGGTTCTTGGAAGGAGAAATACGGATATGGTACCAAAGTAACTGCAGTGAACGACACCCCAATTGATATCGCTATAAAGGATACCTTCGAGAAAGAAATCATTAAATGGGATTTTGCACGGAAGAAGCCCTATCAGTTATACATTGATCCAAAGTTTTTTGGCGCTTCAGCAATTTTTACTCTCGAAACAACTGAAGGAGAAACAAAAAAAGTCTCTTTCGATGCTTCAACGGATTATGAGTACTCGGGGATTTTTAATTATCCATCTGAATGGTTAACAACCAAAATATGGCCGAGGAGGAAAATAGCTTATATTCGATTCAAAAATTTTGAGCTTGATAATGTGGATGAGCAGAGGTCTGAGTTTCTCCTTGCTTTCTATAAACAAGTCAAAGATTTTGATCATCTAATTATTGATGTTCGAGGGAATTCTGGTGGTTGGAAACAGGTTTGGCAAGATAATATCATCGCTCCCTTAATTAAGAAAAAATCAACCTCTAAGATGTATGTCGGGTATCGAAAAGGTGCTTATGTTAACTTGTTTAGACAAAAAGCTGAAGTTGATAAAATAATTGCCAAAGAGGGTTTTAGCTTCTTACCCCCAGAAGTAATAACTGATGATTTTACCATCTACGATTATACCATCAATGTGGAACCAGCAAATCATTTTGATTTTAATGCTAAAATTTCAGTACTCATTGATAATTTTACCTGGTCAGCAGCTGCTGCTTTTGCCCTCTTTTGCAAAGAAACTAATTTCGCAACATTATATGGAACTGCTACTAAAGGTGAAGCTGTAAGCAGTGGAACAATCTTTTACGTTCTCCCGAATTCTAAAATAGCAATTCGCTTTAATCCTTGTCTGGGCATAGATTATACTGGGAATGCTTGTGAAGAAGTCAAAGTGCAACCCGATGTCTATTATGAGTCGGAAGTAAGGAATCACGATGAGCTCCTGGAATTTGTTTTCAAGGAATTAGAGAAAGAAAAGAAATAATTACTTTTCTTTCAACACTTTTCAAGTAGGCGATATTGTTTGTTTGCTTTAACAACAGCAATCAAGACAGCCAGGGGATTCCTTCCTCCTTGTATCAGCACACACACCACAGCATTCTCCGCAATCACAGCAGGTTTCACATAAATCATCAGCCCCATCAAAACGCAAATTGAAAATTAAGATTATTTCATATAGAATTCGTATTGGCCCAAGACAAAAACCATTCTTATTCTTTTTTAATTTCTTAATGATTCCAGAATTTTTTCTCATAAAGATCCCCCAATAACACAGTTCTATCTCACAATTTCCTTGAATAATTTAAACTTTTCTTGGATCAATTCTTTTATTATTTATCAGAAAAATTCATTAGTAGTAAAACAAATAAATTAATGCTTAAAAATTGTGGAGTTTATTTAAAATTGGTGAAAATATGTTCATATTGTAGTGCAGAGAATACAGATCAAAATAATTTTTGTAAATCATGCGGAAAACAGTTAGCTCAGCCACAACAAAGTACTTCTCAAAATGATATAGTATGTTCAAGTTGTGGGCAGTCAACTTCGTCTAATTTTAACAATTGTCCAAATTGTGGAGCATCATTAAGACAACCAATCGGAAGTGTGGATCCGCAATCTCTACCTCCTCCTCCTTCTCCACCAAAACAACAAACCAAGGGATTTAAGTGGTGGAAATTACTTACATGGCCTTTTACTTGTCTTGGAACTTTACTGACAGGATGTTGTGGTTGTTGCTGTGGAGCATGTTGTGAATCGGGAAGCAGTAGTAAATCTTTGAAAGAAGAAGCTGCAGAGGAAGTCCTTGACAGAGTAGTTGATACTATTTTTGACAATGATTAGATCTCATTAAAGATATTTGAGAAGCAAATTCCAACACCAAATGCTTGGCAACTGCTTCTACTTTTTCTTCTACAAAAAATACAAATAGACACATGTGTATTAGTAACCAATTCAGAGGAATTTTAGAGGGTAGAACATGAAGAAGAGGAGTAGTCTTTTCTTAATTACAATATTAGTTTTGAGCTTAGGTTTTGGGCTAAATGCAACAGCAAAGTCAAGTTCTGATATTATCAATAAACCAATTATCACCCCGATGAGCAGTCTATCAGGAGATATCACTTTTCCATTCGGAAAAAACCTCCACTTAGAGGATGATAATCATTGGAATATGACTGATTTATTAGATGTGAATCAAACACTGGACCAAATATCCTCGTTCACCGGACCAGGAATAACAGCTTATTCCGGAGACGATTTGGTTCCTGCAATCAGTGCTGACAGATATTTAGTTAATGTGACATTGATTAATGCCACAATATATGATGATCACGACACTATTGGAGCAGGTGAAATTTATTTCAATGTAACAATAAATGGTAACTTTACTGAAACAGCAAGAACAGATGTGAATAATGGCGAAACACTTGATGTAAATCTAACAGCCTTTACAGCCTGGTGTTTAACACTGGATATTTCAGTGGAAGTATGGGATGACGATACTTTTCCAGACCCAGACGACGCACTGGGACTCTATCATTTCCAAACAACCACACCAACTTCGCAGAATATTTCCGGATTAACGGATATCGGTGATGCGAAAGTTTGGTTGGAGATTGAAGTGTTGGATTCAGAATCCGGTGTGACTGCAGAATTTCTAGCGGATGGGTGTAAACCGTATTTTTACTTTTCAGATGAAACAACCGCTACAGAAGAAGCGAATGAAACATACGCTCGAGTATTAGTTGGTCCGGATCCAGATGAAGGATTAGCAACAGCAATCTGTATTCAATATATCTTTACTTGGGATAAAGAGAATTTTCCAATTCCAATAAACATCCAATTTCATGAGGATGATTACGAGGAATTCCTCATCTTTATTGACCCAGCAGACATTATGAATCCTTATCGGTACGTCTTTGACGATGGGAGTTATATGTCAAATGCTCGCTCACAAAGAATTGCTATTTGGGAAGATGGTGTAGCCACAGGAATTCTAGAAACAACCGCTTACATCTCGGATGAACTAACACCTTTACTGGGAGATAATTACACAACCAAGTACAAGCGCTTCAATGCTTCAGCAACAACAGATGAATTCAGAATGGGATTAAGTGGTATTTGGACCATGAATACACTAGTACAAACTTCTTTCCACAACTTCCAGGAAGGACCACCAGGATTATTGGATATAACCACAAGCGAATTAGGCTTCAATTATGAAATTGATGAGTTTAATGATACAATAATCAGGGAATTTTTCAGAAAACACTATCATGCCTTCGAAGAAGGATTGTGGTGGATATCATTTCTGGGATTGGATTATCCGAAAGTGCATCCGTTCACTTTTGATATTGTGGATCCATTCAAGTTCCCATACCTCATAAATGGGT
>JABLTJ010000009.1 GCA_013166775.1 Promethearchaeati archaeon | reverse complement strand
AATATCTTTATGGAACTAACATAACAGATAGGCTAGGGTAATAAAATATGAGTGATAATCCTTTCATAGGAAAAGATACGTTTCTATTTGATGGAGATGGGGTCCTTTATAAAGAAGAATTAGCATTACCAGGTGCTATTGAATTTTTAACTTTATTACAAAAGAAAGAGAAAAAGATTTTCATCTTAACCAACAATAGTACAAAAACAAGAAAAGAATTCCAAGCGAAATTGGAAAATCTAGGAATAAAAATACCAATAGAAAATATATTGACCTCAGCTTACCTAACCGCTGCTTATTTCTCAAAACATTCTCCAGATTTGAATGCTTACATAATTGGAGAAGAGGGACTGAAAGAAGAATTTCGCAGTTTAGGATTGAAGGTTATGAATTCTGGTAAAGAAAGTAATGACGAAGCAATTTTTGATTTAGATTTTAGCAATGTAGACTGCGTTGTTACTGGAATGGATAGGAATCTAACTTATGTTAAACTTGCTCGTGCTATCAATATTCTAAAAAATAAAGACAAAGAAACGAAATTTATCGCTACTAATGGCGATATGACATTTCCAACACAACAGGGATTAATTCCTGGTGGTGGTGCAATGATAACAATGCTTGAGGAATTATCTGGAAGAAAAGTAGAGTTAATTATTGGAAAACCCAGTCCTCAGATGTATATATCTGCATTGGAAATTTCAGGATCAACAAAAGAAGAAGCGGTGTTTTTTGGAGACCGCATTGAGACTGATATAATGGGTGCGAATCAAGTAGGAATCCTTTCTTTCCTTGTTCTTTCTGGAGTAACTTCAACAGATGATTTAGTGAATCTAAGTGATGATACTAGTCCCGATGTCATTGTAAATAATCTTCAGGATATTATTGAGCTGTTCAAGGACTTATAATTTATTGAGAAAAATTTTTGCTTTTCTTTCATTTTCACACCTTATACTTTTATATTTTAACTGCTTTCTTTTTTATGTGAGATGTAAACATAGAATATATTCAGCAATTTGGACTTCCTTTTTTATTGTATTCTGTTTATTTTCATATTCTATTTTCTCACAAGGAAATCAACCAGTATTTCATATTCAAAATCCTTCTGAATCTTTGGATGTAGTAATTGAGGATAAAGTCTTTCTTAAAGATTTAAAGAATGCAGAATCGGAAGAAGAATTTAGAGTTTTGTTTAAACCTTCAGATTCCAAATATATATCGTACTTAAATCACTTGGGAAAAGATCTCTGGATTTTTAATTCTTATACTGGTGTCGCTTTAACGATTACCAAGACTGATATATTGAGACTGATTGAAAGAAATATCATTAAGAATCTTTGGTTTAACTCCCCCATTTTTGCTTCTTCTGATTCTTCACATATTCAATCCTTGAATCTGACAAGAGATGTTTATGACTATACAACAAGTATAGGAGCTCCACCATTATGGGCTGAAGGATTTTATGGAAATTCAACAAAGATTGCTATTCTAGATACTGGGATTAAGCAAAATCATCCTGCTTTAAATCAAACTATGGAAGGAGAAAACAGAATAATTGAAGCTAAGAATTTCTTTGACGATTCAACAAATATAGAGGATGATAATGGTCATGGTACAGAAGTAGCAGGAATTATAGGGAGCAACGGACTTTATGGTTTTGATAAAGGAGTTGCTCCAAATTGTGATTTTCTGATTGGAAAGGTTCTTTCTCATGCAGCTCAAGGATCTGTTGAAACTTTGATAAAGGGCATTGATTGGGCGTTAGAAAATGAAGTTGATGTAATTAATCTTTCACTTGGAAAAGCTGTTTCTAATGTAACATCTCCTGAAATTATTGCAATAAATTCTGCAGTTCAACAAGGAGTAATTGTCTGTGTGGCAGCTGGTAATGCGAGAAATGTGAATGAATTTGGTTATAATGATTTATTTACAGTTTTAAGTCCAGGAATTGCTAGTCAAGCAATATCAGTTGGTGCTATAGATAATAATAAAGTATTATATGAGTTGAGTAGTGCTGGCTCAATTGTAGAGAATTACGATGAAATTGATGGCCAATTTCTTTTTGATTCAGTTGATCTTACAAATACGTTATTAAAACCTGATCTTTTGGCTCCTGGAGTCATGCTAAATACAACTTCAAAAGATGGTCTCACAACTAAACGAGTTTCAGGTACAAGCTATTCAACTGCTGTAGTTTCTGGAATTTGTTCTTTATTGCTTCAAGAACATGAAAATTCTCCTCCTTCTATTATTAAATCCTCATTGTTGGAAACAGCTGATACACAGTACATTGAGATGATTTCCCCATTTAGTAGTATCATTAAAAGAGCAATTCCTAAACTCTACCAAGGATCAGGATTAGTGGATTGCTCAGCTGCAAGCGCTTATCTTGATGATCCACCACCAATTTTCATTTGGCCACCAATAGTTCCTTTTGATTTGAATACTGTTTTTAAGAATACTGAAAGCACTTTTCAAATTAGTCTATTTATTAACGAAGAAACTGATAATCTTAAAATTTCAATGCAATCAAGTGTTTCTGAATTTGTAACTATAACCGAAATACCTGAAGATCCAGATATCGGTCAATATGATCTTCAAGTTACAATCTCGCATGAGGATTCCTATTTAGGCTCCCATAGACATCAGATTAGCTTCGAGATAAATAATCAAACAGTATCTATTCAACTATCCTATGAAGTTGTTAAAGCAGAGGGGAGGATTCTGTTTATTTGTGATGAATTAGGTGATACGTTCAAATATTCTCTCTATGGCTCCTTGTGGAAATTCATGACAATAGCAAAAAGAGTGGGCTTGATTCCTTCTATTTTAGCAAGAGATTCTTTAACAAAGTTGAGTTCTTTAAATCTTAATGACTTTGAAGCTATTGCTCTTATAAATCCTAATAGTTCAGAGTATCGCTCATATTCAGAAGCAGATCTAAATCTTCTATCAGATTATGCTTCTGAGGATGGACAATATAACGGGGGTGCAATTATTTTGTTTCCAACCATTAATTCAGATTTAAATCTCATTAATTCTCTACTGAATCCTTTTAATATCTCATATTCTATGACTGGTTTAACAAATGAAATTCTTGATGTTTCTATGTTATCTCATTCGCTTCTTGAAAGTCCAAATAGCGTTTTCAGCATGTACTTACCAAGTCCTCTTAATGTAACAAAAGATGATGATCTAATAAATTTAATAGCAAATCGTTTTGCTATATCCGACCAAAGAGAAGATGAAGGTTCACTAATAATTGCATCAAATACAATTAATATGTTCCTCAGCTCACCTTACCTTTATTCTGATATTACTACAAATTATGAAGAAGATATGCAATCACTATATTTTGGAAATAATGAAGAAATACTAGAGAACATTTTAACTTCAGCAGTAGTAGATGAAATCGAGATAGAGTATGCTCTGAATACAGAAGAAACCAAATCAAACAAATTATTCAAGGTAGATATACACGCTTATAATTTCTATAAACCATTAAGTGGATTGAAATTTTATTTATCAATTCAAACTGAAAGCAATTCAATTTTTCGATTTTCAACCTATGAAGATTATCAAAACGGATCTTATTCCTTTTCATTTATACCAAAAAACTACAATTTACCCCCTGGTAAATATCGTCTAGCAATAAGATCTTCTTTTGGTAAAGCTAGTTGGCCAATACATATCTTAGCAATGGTTTCTTGGGGACCAGTAATTGTTGAAGTTTCTGTAATGGCATGTATTGCTTTATTAATAGTAACAAGACGCAAACCAATTAAGAAGTAAGAATCTGGTAAACATTTTTTCCATATTTACCTAAAACATTCATAGCTAGAGCTAAACTATAAATCTCCTTAGAAGCTGCTAATACTATGAAATTATCTAAATTTTGAAGAATCACAAATCCTTCTGTACCTTTAATAATGACCTGATCAAGATTTCCACATTTAATCTGGCTTACAGTTTTTTGTCCTGCTGCATTTAATGCAGAAGCTAATGCTGACATGATAACTTGATCAGTTCCCTTTTCTGCAAAAAATGCCAACTCTTGACCTTCAAAACTAACTACAGCAATAGCTCCTAAACTACATTCTCGAGAAATATCCCTAAGTATTCGCAATAATTTAGTTTTCTTTTCATCTTCTAATTCTCTAATCATTAAGTAAAACTATTTTCAAAAATTAAAAACTTTCCTAATTTTCCGTTATACAAGAAGTTTACTATGTTTTTTACAAACAGGTGTAAGTATTTCTTCAACACTGCTCTTTGATTTGTAAAACCATTGGTTGTAGGAATAAGCTGGTTTACCACATATGTAGCACGATCTTTTCTCCTCAAGAGTAGTTTTCCTTCTGGAGTTTCTATTCCAGTGTTCACGAAACTCATCAAGATCATCTGTAAATTTCTTATGGAGATTACGTGCTTCTTCATCTTCACTTGGTTTCTTTCCAAAAATAAAAACTATGTAACTCCAAAGGGCAATTGCTAAGATATTCCCAAATGATTTCAAAGGAATGTGATGATAACCCGTTATGTTAATTTGACGATAATTATCCTCCACTCTAAAATTTATCATAACATCTTTTCGATGTGAACTTTGACCAATTTCTAAATCATATTTTTTAGAGATGTTCACTAATCTTTTACTCAATTCTTCAAATAACCAATCAACAGTTTTTGGACTACCTTTTCTTCTAAGATTCAGGAATTTTATTTCGAGAATTGGAAAGGATATTCCAATGAAGTTCTCTCCTATAGCTGTATTCGCCATTCTTACAAGGTATTCATACAAACCATTGGGAAAAGTTAGCTTCTTTCTCTCTTGATGCATTTACTCACACAAATAGCTGTTACTAAAAATAAAGAAATCATCTCCCTAAAAATTTAACTGCTTCAATCTTCTTTTACTGATTCTTCTATTAGCTTCAAAAGTTTTCCTCGATTAGCTCCAATCATAGAATTAAAGGGTTTTCCTTCCTTGAAAATTATGAAAGTGGGAAGACTAGCAATCATATACTTTTGAGCAAAAATGGGTTCTTCGTCCATGTTCATTCTAAGAAATCTTAATTTCTCTTTATATTTATCGAAAAGCTGTTCAAAGTAAGGTTCAATACTCTTACAAGGACCGCACCATGGAGCCCATGTATCAACAATTATTGGTTTTGTTTCATTGTCAAGTATTTTGTCAAATTCATCTTTTGTAACATTCTGTACTTTAACCATTTGAATCCCCATTCTATATTTGAATAATTAAATTGAACTCAGAAAACATCTATATATCTGTTCTCTTTATCCCATCCCAAATTATAAAAAATATAAACTTTTGTAAAACAAATTAATAGAAGGAAAGTTTAAGTATTTTTAGTCAAGCTTTGAAGAAGTAAGAATAAGCTTCCAAGTATAGATATTTAGGACTTCAATACATTAGTAGGAGACATGTATTTTATGACAGAGAGAATTTATGAATATCAAAAGAACATCCTTGAGAAAATTTTGGAAGATAAATATGATTTGAAAACTTCCTTAATATGGTCAAAACCTCCCTCATCTGATTTAGGTGACATTAGTTTTCCGTTGTTTAATGTTGCAAAACAACTATCAATACCTCCTTCAGAGCTAGCAATTGCTATTCAGGAATCTTTCTCAGAACCTAAATATATTAATAAAGTTGAAATACAGGGAGGTTTTCTTAACCTATATCTGAATAAACAGAGTTTCTCACTCGACACTCTTCTTAAGATTTTAAGTGATGCAAAATATGGGCAAAGTACAATCAAATCTTCAGAACGAATTATAGTAGAACATACTTCGAGCAATCCAACAGGTCCATTACATATAGGTCATTTTCGTAATTCAATTTTAGGTGATGTAATCGGTAGGTTATTCAGATTCATGGGAGCTGCAGTAAACTTTCGATATTATGTAAATGATTTAGGGAGACAGATAGCTCCATTGATTATAGGATATCACTTATTGAAAGAAAAAGGGATTGAGCCAAATATTAAAGTTGATCTCTGGATAGGAAAAATCTACGCAACGATGAATACTTTTCTAGAAATACAGCAACTGAAGGAGCATTTAAACAGTATCGGTATTAAGGGAACCAGCAAGGATAATTTATATTCTCTTTCTCTTGAAGAAACAAGTAAATGTAAAGAAGTTCTAAAAGATCATAAGCTTAGAGGAACAGAGAAAGAACAAATTTTTGAGAGCATTGATAAATTATTTAGAGTTCAAAATTCTTTGGAAGAAAGAATCCCAGATGTCTATCTCGAGTTGAGAAAACTGACTTCGAAGCAAATTACAGATTTAAACCAACTCACTATGGAGTATGTAATAGAATATCAAAAAGGAAAAGATAAAGAATTAGTTTCAAAATTCAGAAAAGTTACACAAGAAGCATTAGCAGGGCATGTAGAAACTCTAAATTTGTTTAATATCTTTCATGATGATTTTGATTGGGAATCAGATGTTGCATGGTCAGGTGAAGTTGAAACAATTCTTGTAAAACTTGAGAAGAACAAATTCTTGATTCATGATGGAAAAGCCAGATTATTAGATAATGATAAAATTGGTACAAATCTAGGTTTCAAGGAAAAATACAATCTAAAATACGAAATGCCTTCTTCAATAATAGTCAACTCTGAAGGAATTACTCTTTACCCCTGTCGAGATATAGCTTACCATCTTCATAAGTTAGAAAAATTTAATGCAAGTTACTGTTACAATGTAGTAGGTAAAGAGCAGCAATTCCCCCAGCTCACTGTAAAACTAGCTCTCTACGGTTTAGGAGAACCAGATATTGCAGATAAAATCGAGCACTTTGATTTTGAGACTGTGAATCTGGTAGGACGTAAAATGGCTGGAAGAGAATTTGAATATGTAACTCCTGATGAAGTGTATGATTTAGTAAAAGATGAAGTTAACATTCTTCTAGAAGAGAGAGATTATTCGGAAGAGGAAGCTAAAAATATTTCGGAAAAAGTTGCAACAAGTAGTATCAAATATTTTATCCTAAGAATGGATCCAAAGAAATTAGTTGTTTTTGATGTTAAGAAGGCTGTTAATCTTAATGAAAATACTGGACCATTTCTTCAATATTCTTATGCAAGAGCTCTGAATATAATTAAGAAAGCAAAAGAGAATAGTCTTGAAATACAAGAAATACTCTCGAATGCTGAACAGATGAATTTTGATATCGAAAAAGAGGAAGAGTGGGAATTAATCAAAATGATGGAAGAACTTCCATACATTCTAGTGAAAGCAGCGGAATCCCTGAGACCAGATTCAGTAGCAAACTTCACATATTCTTTAGTAGCAGCTTTTCACAAGTTTTATGATTCTTGCCCTGTTCTGAAAGCAAATCCAGATACTCTCAGAGATTCTAGATTGCTCATTGTTTATTGTTTTCTAAAATGTCTGGAAAGTCTATTTGAAGTGATAGGAATAGATTATTTAGAAAAAATGTGAGATGATAACAAATGAAAAAAATCTCAACCATCTTTGGAGGTTTTGATCTAACTTTTATCGATATTGATATTCAGCCTTATGATCTAGAAACAAACGAATTAATCCAAGAAATACCTGTAATTGGTTCTCATCATAGAAATAATAAAATTGAATTTAGACCTGGAGGAAATGGTTTTAATTTTTGTAGAGCATTAGCACATCTAGGTCGCAAAGTTACATACGTCGGACCATCATCAATTTTTTTTGAACAAATAGTAAAAGAGAATAAAATTCCAATTGAAATTTACCCTATTAAGAATTCAGATGTAAGTTATACTGCTATATTAAATCGAAAGAACGGAGAAACTCAATTTAACTCAGTAAGGAGTTTCTTATCGTATGAGCATTTGAATGAAGAACTTGTGGAGAGATATAGAAACAGTCCAATAAAATCAATAAGTAATGTCTCACTGAATCCTACATCTATTGAGTGGATAAGCTCCTTACTAATCTCTCTTGTAGATTTTGAACTGGTTGAAGATATGAAAAATCAGCCATCTCCTTTTGATACTCTTAGTAAAATTAAGGATGCTGCTTTTGATGGCATAATATTTATTGATCCATCCGACATTTCTCATTTTCTAAGAATCAAAGAATTCGCTAAATTCCTAGAATTTCTACATAATTTCGAAGGTGAGAAATATCTTTCTGTTAATGAAAATGAACTTAAAGCACTTCAATCTATATTTAACAAAACTCCAGAAGAACTCTCTAAGCATCTTGGATTTCCTATTGTTTTTCATACTTCTAAGGAAGTAAGATATTACAATCATAAAGTAATCAAATTCCCTACTTTAAAGCTAAAAACAATGAAAACATTTGTTGGTGCTGGAGATTGTTTTAATGGCGCATTCTTGCATTCTCTGTTCAATTCTTCATCTGAAGAAGATGCTCTGAGATTCGCAATCAAATCTGCTTCGCATTTAATTGAAACAGGTGAGTATCCCACGTCCTAGCTTATCGTCACAAAGAATAAATACATAAAGAGAACCAATGTAATATACTCGACAATAAAATTTGTGGAAGAATGCATAGATTATGTCTCTCAAAGTCGAAGATTCTGAAGAATACAAAGAAGTAGATCTTAGGATACAATTACTAGAACTCTTAAAAGAATATTATGGAACTGGGGGGAATTTTTATGACTTTGATACCGGTGATATTCCTCTAAGAGAACTTATAGCATTTATGTCAGATGAAGGTTACCCTAGACGTCTTCCAGAAGCAGAACATGTTCTAAAAAGAATCGACACAGAAATTCTAGAACTACAGAATAAAAAGAGAAATATGCGACTTCAAGAAATGGAATCCCGACATCTTAATTCTCTCCTAATTATTACTTCTTGGACTAAACTCATTGAAACACCAACTAAGGGTGTCTATCTGGATAAACCAGTATTGGATTTGAGACGAGACACCATTGTTATGCTAACTGATGAAACTCAAACCTTTAAGGAATTAACAGATGAGAGAATTGCAGTTATTTTTGGACCTGGAATATATTATTCAGAATTTGCTGTAGACAGTGGAAATTATTTAGAAGACTATCTTGAGATAAATGGTATCTGCTTACCACTTGATTTATTAGGAAAAATATATACAGCAGAAAAAATTTACCAGTCTGATAAGATTGATGCTACAATAACTGAAGTATCAACAATATTACCTTTTCATATTATTGAGCAAACTGAAACAGTTCAAACCTATGTTAAGGGTGTAATCAGTAGGAATGTTTTTCATCCAAATAAAACTGCAATTGAGAAATTTAATCAACATATATCTAAATCAACATCTTATCCCAAAAGTGATGGCTTCAAAATAATGTCTGCACATCCGCTTTGGTTTAACAAATTGTTAGTAGAATCTGATCATTTCTTTAGAACTGGAAGCGGAAAAATAGCTTACAGTACTGCAGGTATTGGATCTTTAACTGGAATGGTTCATAAATTAAAACCTTTGATATTTTCTTCCCCACAGAAAGAGCAAGAACAACTAGACAGAATTACTGAAATTGTTAAACAATATCTAGAGATGGGATTACCGTTATTGAAAGCTTGGATTCCATCATACTAATTATAGAATCTCTACAGAAGCAATTTTCTCTAAAGCTGTTTTTTCAATTTCTATTAAATCTTCTTGACATTCATAATATGTGCTTAAGACCTTCAATTTTGATATTGGAAGACTATTCTTAGCTTCATACTCAATTAAACTAAATTGCTTTACAAATTTCTCTAATTCTTTCTTATTATTTTCTAACGTTGTTCCAAAAGCTATAATGAGTAAATATTGACTAGATTCTTTAATACCAAGAAGCTTCAATGCGTTGGAGATCTGCCTTTTACCTGCTAAACGGATGAGAAATTCATTAGCTCTAGTTCTTGCAATATTTCGCTTACTTTCAAAAGATTTTTCTGTATGATAAACTGCAGATTGAAGTTGCTTTACACTAATGAGGAGGTTGGGGTCTAAAATCTGAAGTATTACCTTATTGGAGCTTCTTTCTCTCAAAAATTCAAGTAATAAATCTATATCAAGAGAAGTAGAATTTCTAAAGATTCGAAAGCAGAAATCCTTCTCCCCACTATTGATCATTTTTCTGATTACAACTCCTTTGGTCCTCTAATAATCTCAAGGATCATCTTCTCTGTGTCAATAGGTTCAAAGTCAGAGGTTGCAAGTTTTATTGCAGAAGTAAGTCTTTCTTCAGATGAAGAGTGAATCTCAAATAGAGTGTCTCCCTTTTTGAATCGTTCTCCTCTTTTTATTTTCAACACGACACCTGCTGTTTTGTCGCTTGGTGCTCCTGCTTGTCTAGCAATTGTAGAAATCTGTGCACTTTCTACACCATAAACTACACCATCATCCTTTGCAACAATAGATTCCACATAGTCAGCTTTTGGAATATCATCTTCTGTAATATCTCTATTTCCACCTTGCATTTCAACTATATCCCTGAATTTTGATAGGGCTTTTCCACTTCTTAATATATCTTCTGAATATTCAAAACCATATCCTCTTGGACACCAGTTATGAGCCTCAAAAATTATACCTGAGAGTGAAAGCGCTTTTCTCATCAGATCGCTACTTCCACTTTGATTTTCTAGTATTTTCAGAGCATCTCTAGCTTCTAAAGCTGGACCAATCATACTACCTATTGGTCTATCACCTGGGCTAATTATACAATCCAGTTTTATTTTTAGAGCATAACCAATAGTAGTGAAAAGACTTCCTAATTCTTGAGCATTTTCTCTGTGAACAACTTTTGCTCCTTTCCCAGTAGGTAAATCAATTAAAACATATTCTGATCCTGCAGCAATTTTCTTTGAAAGTATGCTTGCTACCATAAATTCTCTTGGATCGATTTTTATTGTTTCGAGGACATTAATAATCTTATCCGAAACATCAGCTAAACCTACTGTTTCACCACTTACTATACACCCTCCAGCATTATCCACTACATATGTCATCTCTTCAAGAGTAAGCTCACAAGGCATCAATAATTCTACAGCGTCTATAGTGCCTGCGGGAGAAGTTATTGCTCTTGTTGATACTTTAGGAATTGTTAAACCTGCTGCAGCTAGTATAGGTATCATTACTGGAGTAATTCTATTGCCAGCTATACCGCCAATACTATGTTTATCTACTACTGGCTTCTTTTTCGGATTTAATTTTTGAGAATTAATAATAATTGCTTTTGCTATAGATGTGGTTTCTTCTAATGTTAATCCTTGAACTTGAAACAAAGACATAAGAACAGCTATTTGTGTTGGATGCATCAAATTCTTATCTATTGATTTAAAGATTGAATATATCTCCTCTTCTTTAAGAGTGTCTCCCCTCATTTTTTTATGAAGAAGATGAATAATGTTTTCATTTGTAATTTCCTTTACTACAATTTCTGATCCCTTAAGAATTCCATATTCTTTTGAGATTTTACTTGATATTCCTACTTGATTCTTTGGATAATTGTCACTTGTATATACTTTCAGACCAACATTGAAAGGAGAAATCTCTACGAGTTGTCCTGGCATAATTTCGTATTTTTGAGCTAATTCTGAATTAAATAAGCAATAATCAGGCTCCGTATCTAATATTTTTTCTATTTTTATGATTAATTTAACCATATCTCTCGCCTCGTCATTTCAATATCTTTAAACATAATTTGAAAGATGTTCTATAATAAGAGTTGTGACTGTGCATATTTCAACTACAAGTATCCAAAATAGATAAAAGGACTGAAATCTCCGCAATAATTATTAATATCTTCAACTATATTTGTCCTTAGTATGTTTGAACATTTTTCTGACAAGGATAAGTCAAAGGATGTGAATGAGATAGAGAAACCATTCAAGTGTTCTGGTTGCAGTACTCCTTTAGATAAACACGATGAAAAGTGTCCAAACTGTGAAAGATTAAATCCTAACTATTTCTAAAGATAGGTTGGATATAATTACAAAAAACGTTATATAATCTAGGGAGTTTCATATCTCTATAAGGTCAGAAAAATGGTCGATATACCACTTCCTCCAAGCGGCAAAGATTCGAGTGACGAAAATCCAGATGCCACTTGCGAAAAATATCATCCTATTATGGGGGGTTATTGTAAGTATTTTATCACTAAAAGTGGGGAGTGTATGTTAAAATATGGACTCTGCGATGGTTTCGGAAATTTGAAGAAAAAGTTATAGTTTTATCTCCTGATTAATTGTTCCAAATCGTTACTTATTTCTTTTACACTAGCAACGATTCTGTTTTGTCCAGAACCTTTAGAACCATCTGAATCTATAGTAGCAGATGTTAAAAAGAAAGGTTTGAAGAATTCTCGAATCATTTGCTTTCCATCACCAAGAAGGCAAGAACATTTCCCAATATACTTATCACCATTTATTTTTTTAACCCTGAAAAAACTTACATGATTTGCTCTATCTCTCCAGATTATCAAATTAGCTGTAAGCATTATGTTATCCCTGATAATATGTCCAAGGTAAACATTGGGATCTAAACCGAGTTCATACAGTTTAGTATCAGGTTTTTTCTCAAAGTTTGTTAATATCATCATTTTTGTGTTTTTAGCTAATTGTTGATATCTTTCTAGAGGGACTTTATCAGTTGTTTCTTTAATACTGAAAGTGTAAGATCTGTCTCTTCTCAGAGTGTAAGCAGCCTGATATTCTATCATAGCTGAAGCTAGTTCTAACAAAGTCTGAGCTTCTTTTTTGGTTAATTCAAAATTATCATTTGATTGTATTGGTACTTTTGATTTAGATAAAAGACTGCAGATTAAAATCCCAATTAGATCATGTGATAAAGAACCTGAGATTACACAACCTGAGGGGAGCAAAATCGCAGGTAAGGGACTTAACGGAATACCTTTTTTCTCTGCTGATTCTTTACTTTTGCTGACTTGATGTACTATTAGCTTAACTTCTTCTGTTTTAAGAGCACTTAGTACTGCTGTTAAGAATTTCAGTGTTGGTTTACAGTGGTCACAATTTTCTTCATGAATGAATATTTCTATTTGCATTTTACCCCATCATCTTTGCTAATAGCGAATGTCTAGCATAACCAAAAGCTCATTATAAGTATTGCTGTTTTTCTTCTTACTTTACTAAATCTATTTGAATTTTTTTTCTCTATAAAGCTCCTTTACAAGACTAAGTGCTTCTAAAGCATGTGAAAAACAAGCAAGTCTTCTCTCAGGGATAGGATCCCATCCTCTTCCGTCACTGTTTTCAGCTAATAATAGGTGCTTCCATATTCTTTCATCTATTTCTTCTGAAAGAAATTGTCTGAAATACCAACGAATTTCTTCACAAATCCTCTCTAATTTTTGATTATCTTCATCCATTGTCCATAAATCAAGTCTCTGATTTTGAGCCCAACTGCCTGTCTTCAAATACCCTAAATCTGTAGGTTTACACTTCTTAATATATTCCTTTGGAAGAATCATCTCATTACCCTCGATTTTGAGAATTTTCATCAAAAGCTTTCTAAGTTGTTCTGGTGTTATTAATTTTCCATCAACCAAACTTCTGTAACCAATAAACTCTAAATCTGTACCATATGGAATCACTAGTCCGTTTTGCTTTCTATGTTTTGAAATTAATTTAGCAATTTTCCTAAAGGAAACGAAAGGGTAACCATACATACTTGCTGAAGTAATAATCGACCAAACAGAAGGAATTTTCAAACCTGTAATCGTACTTTTAGCTCCTTTCAACTCAACTGGTGCAAAATTAGCTCTTTTACTACGCTTCTTAAGCTCTGATAAAGCTCGACGAAATTTTAGTAATCTCCCTAACAAATTCTTCGACTTATTTAATTCTGTAATATAATGATGAGCAGAGGTGTAGGGCAAATTGTTCGGATTAGAATAGTTTAGAAGAGGAGAACTAGTGTTGTATAATTCTTCATCAATAAATATATAGGAAAATCCATATTCTTTCAATAAAGATGGTAACGTTGGATCATATGCTAATTCTGGTAACCAGAATCCAGTTGGTTTGTAGTTAAGTGTATTTTCCATAACCTGAAGATTAAACTCTATTTGTTTTCTTGAGTCTTCAATTGGAAGTAGTGGAAAGATGGGATGAGAATATCCCGTTCCTGTCATTTCGAATTTTCCCTTTTCTATTCCTTCCTTTAGTAAGTCTAAAACTTCGGGGTATTCATTATTGAGAATCTCTAAAGTTACACCTGTGAAGTTTAGAACAACTTCAATTTTAGGAATCTCTAACAATGAAGTTAAAACAGGTATGTAACTTTGGTGAACCACATTTGGAATTTCCTCAACCGGAATTTCAGCATATTGTAGATTTGCATGTAAAATTACTGTAGAATACACAAGAAAGAACATCTACGAAGAATTATAAAGGTTTTGGGAATTTTGAAACTACCTTTCCATTAGAAGAAAAGATTATAGTTTTTCAAAAATGCTTACTTCAGAGTATTAGAAGAAATTAAATAACAACTGAACTTTACTTCTTTCAATGAGTGTTCGAGAAATAAGAAAAAATCCTTTTACAGGTGAGGTTGTTATATTCTCAGAAATAAGGCAGGACAGACCAGATAGAGATAGTAGTAAATGTCCTTTGTGTTCAGGATCCGAAGAAGTTCCTACTTTTACTAAACCTCTTAGAATTTCTAATAAGTTTCCCGCTCTTTCAAAAGATGTAGAATACAAAAAATACAAGAAAGACTCCTTTTATGAAAAAACTAGTGGATACGGTTGTTGTGAATTAGTTGTATATACAGATATGCATAATTCAAAGTTCATTGAATTACTTGTAGATGAATCGATGGGGATTCTTGAAGCATGGATGCAAGCAACTAAACAGCTAGGTTCTAACAAGAACTTGAAATATATTCTGCCTTTTGAGAATTATGGAGAAGAAGTAGGAGCAACCTTACTTCACCCCCATGGACAAATTTATGCGTTTCCTTTTATTCCAGATTATATGAAGAGGGAAATGAAAACTATTCTTGAGTATCGAAAGAATCACAATAAATGTATGATGTGTGATTATCTTGCTACTGAACAAGAGGGCAAAGATCGAATAATCTATGAAGATGAAAATATAGTTGTTTTAATTCCCTATTTTGCTAAATATTCTTATGATTTGTTCATTTATCTAAAAAGACACATAAGTTTTCTTCATCAATGTACAAGAAGTGAAATGGTTTCTATGCTGAGTTTCTTTCCAATTGCAATCAAAGCTTTGAACAAACTTTTTGAAAAAGAAGTAAGCTATTCTCTTTCTCTCCACCAGGGTCCAATTAATTCTGAAGGTTCAACAGCTTTTCATATGTATTTTAAACTCCACACTCCACAAAGGAATAAGAAATCTATAAAACTTTTAGGAGCAGTTGAAACAAGTACTAATACATTTATCAACGGGACTTTACCTGAAACAGCAGCTGCTCAACTACGAAAATTAATGTTGTGATAATACGAAAATAATTATATTCTTTCACTGCTATTTTTTGGCGGTGAAAAATAAGTAAAAATGGCTGGAAATTTTGTACAATAGCGACTAAAACCCTCTTTCAGCATCTTCGATTTTTCCCGAACTTTATTTCTTTAGTGGAATCTAAAATAATACTTATATTAAGAATTTAGCTTAAATAATATTAGACAAAATTTTTGGAGGTCTAAAATGAAAAACAAGGCAATATTGGGTTCAGCCATATTAGGTTTGACAATTATACTTCTTACAGTAAGTGGTGCTGTTACACAAGCACAGATCTCAGCATCCAGTCTTCGTTCAAGCCAATTAGCTGATAGTCCAATTTTAATTGAAGAAATGAACATTGTTGCCGGTATTGATTCCGCAGCATTAGTTCAGTTGTTATTAATAGGCGCTGTTGCTCCCTCTATAACCTCTAGCTCTTTCTTTGATAGTAATGTAGTCAATTGGTATTTTATTGCTTCAGATCAAGCTAACTACCATCCTTACTTGATGAGAAGACCCTTCAGAGCTCCTGAAAACGCAACTTTAGTTGTTGAAATAAAAGCTTCTTTGGGTCCTGATGCTAGTCTCGCTAAAGCCGTGAATATTGCAATACTTTTTGCATCAACTTATGGCGTTGGTTTAATGTGGGCAAGAGCTCAAGAACTTGATAATGGAAACTTCCTTTACTTCTTTACAGGAGGAATGGAAACTTCTCTATTCGGTACTTTGTTATCAGAGATTCAAACAGATATCAGTGGTGGTTTAGTATCCGAAATCAGCTCATCAGATGTTACTTCATCTCCAGTGAAAGCAATTATCATTGGTGAAGCATTCCTAGAAGGAATTAAACATCCTGTTAGGGGAGTTTACTATGTTGATGAAGATGCGATAACTGAAAGTGGAGGAATTTATACTCTATCAACACACAATCTATTTGGTACAACTATTGGACCAAGTATAACTCCTTGGATTATATATTCAACCGTTAAATTCCGATTCCCATATACAATCAATCCACTCTCAATGGATCCAAGACCTAATAACTTTGCACCTCAAATTACAGGTAAAATGGATTGGGTATTAAATGTACCTTGGGCAGCTCCTAGACCAGCAATGGATTATATAGTTACATATAATATTGATCACACTAGGTTAGCCTCTGTTCCAAGAGTATCAGTTAATATGGAATATAATCAAACAATGCTTAATATGGATGGCAGATTGCAATTAGATTATACAGTAACAAATACTGGACCTGAAGATGCTGAAAATATTGATATCAGATATGCATTGGGTCCTGAATTTCTAAATTTCATGGCAACAAAACCAGATTTACCAACACTTGTTCCAGGTGTAACTATTGATGAAGGAATTCTTACAGAAATAAATGCTACTGTAACATTGACTTTTGGTGGTGCCTTATTTGCATCATATACTGAACCTTTGGTTTTCACTCAAACAGTGTTAGTACTTGATGGATGGTATGTTAATGATACCACAGCTGAATGGGTAGATTACAACCATGCAATGAAAGAAGAGGTTGTAAAAACAGATCTAGCATTTTATGAAGTAATGGGGGTATTCGGCGATGTTACAACCGAGGCAAAATTAACTTCTCCAGATGGTCTTCCACAAATCTTAGTAGATAAAGCAACAGATTTTCTTGCTGACATAAATCTTAATGATTATCCTATCAACTCAGTATTGGATATTGTTCCAACAATTAACGCTATTTTAGCTAATTATAAAACTGAAGCTATTGCTTCTGTTGTAGCTGCAGGAGATGAACTATATGATTTACTCTACGAATTAGTTCCAATATTTGTACCAGATTTTATGGACTTTGGAATTAGTACAAGAGATGTTGGTGAAATAGGATCAGACTCATATGAACAAGTATTCTTGAATTCAACAATACCTTTCTTAGCAGGAAATGGAGGAACTGAGACACTCAGTTGGGCTTTAGATAATGTTCCAGCAACCGATAATATTCAATTTGGCGTTATGGGTGTTGCACCAGTATATCTAGGTGATCCACATCCTGCTCTACAATTATCTACAATGAAAAGAACAGGTTATGATCTATTAAGGTTAATTTTCGGTGATAAAGATCCAGGAAGCACATTCACATACAGTCGTCCAATAAGCTATTACGATCCTTGGTTAGACATATGGTTCTCAGGAGGAGCAAGATTTAGCTATAATGATCCTGAGGGATTTGAATACTTTGGATTTAGCAATGGTATCAACTTGCAATTAGCCGACGATGAAGCAGTTCTGAATGTTCAAGTATCTCTTGATGATGTAGGTTACACAGTAGGTGATCCTGTAAGAGTTGATTACTCAATAGAAAATACAGGTAATCTGGATGCAGAAAATGTTAAATTATATCTTGTTCATGGAACAATGGGTAATGATTGGCAAATTAAAGATCCAGAAATATTCTATTATGACGACGTTGGAATAGTAGCAGAAGGCGTAACATACAGTGATTCTGCATATGTTGAAGCTAATTCTTTCTTAGGAATTCATTCTGTTTATGCTATTGTTTACTTCGACAGTGATGTTGGTCAAAATACACTTGCTGATACAGAAGTTGATTTTGCTCCAGGATTATATGCAATCTTTGAAGGAGCAGGAGAAACTCATCAAGTAGTTCTATCTAATATGGATTGGGCTATACTTCTACCAGCAACTGAAGAAATGAGACCCGCATTCCCACAACCAGTGTTAGAAATTTCTGTCGATGCAGCAATATTTATTCCTGAAGATGCACCTTGGGAATTAGAGGTTACAATTGTAATCACTAACGTAGGTGAAAGCGCTACACATATTACTGCTATGCAATTCTACAATGCTACTGAAATGGAGCTAATTACTAGATCTTCTTCTGAAGGAGACATAGTTGATGGAATCTCTCACGGAATGGGTATAATTCTGTTCCAAGGAATTGAGTTACTACCTGGTGAATCAATAACAATTATCATAAGATGGTTGTTCCTAACAAGCCATGGATGTTTTATTCCTGGTATCTATATCATATATGACAGCAGATTTGCTAACGAACTTGGTGAAGATCCTATTGAAGGAGACGAAACTGAAACTCCATTATTGTATTCGATGAATGGTCAAACTCAGGACGAACAAGATTGGGAAGATTACGGAGAGTCTACTCAAACAGGAACCTCAGCAGGAGCTGATGTTTTCGGTGGAGGAGATCAAACCCGCAGATTAGGCTCATATGATGCACTATTCTGGTCAATTGGAACAATCTTTGTTACAGCAGTTGCAGTCACCTTGAAGAAAAAAATCAAACCTTAATTCTTTTTCTTTTTCTTTTTCTTTTATTGTTTTTACTTTGACTTTTGTTCTGTATAATAGCTTGTTTTAAATACTGTTTTGTCGCTAGAATCCTAAAGGTAAAACTAGTGATAACTGAATGACTTTAGCTCAAGATAACTATATCTTCAAAAGCCTAAAGCTTCAAAACTTCAAGATGCATAAACAAACAGAGTTAAATCTTGAAGAACTACCAATAACGGTTATATCAGGGGCAAATGGCAGCGGGAAGACACAAATATTGGAAGCATTAATACTCGCAGTAGGGCACACTCCGAGTAGGGTTTCCTTAGGTTCTTCAAAAGATTTAGTAGGACAGTTTGGTAGTAAATGTTCCATACAACTTGAGCTAAATAATCCTTCTTTATCTGAACAAAGACTTATAACAGTAACTGATCCTGATCTAATATCGATAGCAAACAATGAATCCTTCTTTCTTGAGATTGAGATATCAGCAAATGGAAGAATAAAAAGAAAAATAGTTGCAAAAGGTAAGTCGAAGGATATTACTCGAGCTCAAGTTCAAAGATTAATGAAAAGCATAGGAATTTATGAGGATACAATGCTTAATTTTACAGAAGAGGGTTATCTAAGTTCTTTTGCGGACGGTTCTCCTCATAAAAAACTAAGCACTCTTTTAGCAGCAACGGGTTTGAAGGAAATTTTTACAAGCTATTTGGATTCAATGAAACGTGTTGATGAGAAAGAAAAAGAAATCTCTCCATTAATTTTACAATTGGAAAAAGAACAAAATAAACTTTCCAAGCTAGAAGAAAATTTAGAAAGAATGCAAAAGAAAAAAGAATTGATCACAAGATATGAAGAAGTGGAAAAAGAACTTCACTGGTATGATTCCTTAGAATCACAGAAGCAATTCAAAGAGGTAAAGTCAGAATTAAAGAATAAAGAAACTGAATTCTCAAAAACTAAGGAAAAAGCATTTAACAAAAATAAGGAACATGAAGATTTACTAGTTAAGTGTAAAGAACTAGAGGAAATAAGTTTAGATTTCAAAATTAAATTACAAAAAAAGTCAGATAAATTGAATCAGCTGAAAGGTCAAAAAGAGGAGAAGGAGAGGAAATTTCTAAATTTAGAAAAAAAAATATCAGAGATTGTTAAGCAGATTAAAGATTTCAAAAATCTTAATACAAGTGAGGGATTGGAAAAGAAAATTCAATTGCAGGAAGAATTAGATAATCTTAAATCTAAATTGAAAGCACTAATTTTTCAAAAAGAATCAATAGTTTTTGAATTGGAAAAAAATATAGAAGAAGAAGAATCAATAAAGAAGAGGATTGATGAAAGATCAGAAATTTACGGTAACTTAAGCAACTATGAAAGAAACCTAATCAAAAACACAATTACATACCAAGAACGGATTAGAACATCCAGCTTCAAGGATGAGATCATTGGTCCTTTATATGAAGTATTAGAGATAAAATCTGAGTTCCAAGAATATGAGAATGTTATAAAATCTGCAATTGGCAAATATCTCTATAGTTTTGTTGCTACAACTCAAGAAGCTTATGAAGAAGCAAAGAAAATTTATGATGAGGTATTCTTTCAGTATAAACCTAATATAACTGTAGGAAGGATTTTAGAAGAAAAAGAAGGGCCTAAACCTGACTATTTGTTTAGTCAAAAATTAGATAAGAAACCAGATGGCGTTATTGATTTTGTTGTTAATCTAGTAGAATCTCCTCCTCAAGTAAAGATGTTCCTTCGAAAATTCTGCAAAATAGTTCTTGCATTACCTCATCTATCTCCTAATATTCTAACTGATTTTGCTAGACAATCAAAAGCTAATATTCTAACAGCTGATGGTTCAAGCTTTTATCTCTCTCTGGAAGCTTTTGGAAGACCTCCACAACCATATAATGTGAAACTAGGAGTGGATTTAGGTAAATATCAATCGATAGAGAGAATTAGAGAACAATTAGATAACTTATATAATAAAATTGAAGGACTAAAAAACAAAGAGCAAGAATACATTATATACATTTCATCACTTGAGGTCTACCAAAGAGAGATGGAATCTAAACTTAAACCTTGGACTGCAACACAAGATGAATTGGAAAAAGAATTTCTCAAATTAGAGAATCTGAAAACTGAATTTGAAGCACAATATGAAGTTGATAATGAAGAAAATTCTCAACTAGAAGAGAAGATTACAATATTAAACAATGAACTAGTAGAAGCAGAAAAGGAACTAAAAAACCAACAAGAGATTATTGACAAAGAGAAACAGAAGATAGATAAAGTATCCCAAAATCTTCAAAACCTCAGAGATAAAAGAGAGAAAATACTCAAGCATATAGAACTTCTATCTATGGAAGTAGAAGAACTTAAAACAAGAAATAAACAACTTCTCAAGTTTGCAAAAGAAAAAGGAGAAACTCCTGCAGAAATAAGAGAAGATAGAGTAGAAATATTTTCAGAGTATAATAAGATTAAAGGGCAATTGGAATTATTAGAGATTACTCCCGATATATCATCAGAAAGCGTTGAAAATCAGAAAAAGATAGTAGATGAAATAGAAAAAGAAGCTCAAGCAAATGTGATTCATTTAAAGAATCTTAAAAAAGATTTAGAAAGACGAATTGATGAATGGGAAGGAGGATTGTATAATATAATCTCTCATTTAAATCGAATGTTGAACTTGTTGTTGCGGGATACTTTTGACACAATATCAGTTAAGATTACAAATTACAATGAAGAAAGGAATGCTGAATTAATTATAGAAGCTGAAACAAAAGGTGATAAGAGAAGCTATCGTCAATTATCTGGAGGAGAAAAAACACTAATTGCTCAGGCTATAATATTAGCACTTCATATGATTAACCATTCACCTATACATGCAATAGATGAATTCACTCAAAAACTTGACAAAAAGAATAGAGCGTTAGCTTTTTCAATGGCTCTTGCTACTTATAATTTAGCGAGGGAGAACAGAATTATCACTCCACAATTTATCCTAATAACTCCAATGTTAGATGATGTAGATCTTTCGAAAGAATTCTCACACAAAGTATTGATTGAAAGCAAAGTTACTAAAACAGAGATGAGAGAATGACGGATCACGATTTAGTAAATGATGGAAAGATTTCTGAAGGTTCTAAAGTAGATGAAATTAGCAATTGGGCTGAGGTTGTATTCCAAACTCTATTTGAACTAGAGAAAAAATATTCGAGATCTCTAAAAGTAAAAACGATTGTAGGAGTTCAAGAGTCAGAAGATGATAGAGTAAGGGTTTCTGATGCATATCTCTATCTTAAAAATCTAAAAGAAAATCTCATTGATTCAGCTCTCTATAGTGATTTCATTGACATGAGTGAACTAAGAGAGAAAAGCTATCTAGAACAATTATTGTATCCGGAGAAGAGATTAGAACAATTCGCGTTTCTGGTTTCGAAATTAAGTCAAGCAGTATTTGCTATAGAAGGAGAGAATTCTATTCCTGTGTCTGATATAGGAACATTTCTTGAAACAGATGAAATCCTTTTGGAATCAGAATCAGAACTTGAAAGTTTCATATCCAAAAATAAAGAATATGTCATTCCGTTGAAGAATATTATTTTTAGCAAAAGTGATTATATGAGTATTGAAAGAGATATCTATGATAAATTTGTAGGGAAAAAGTTTAATCGTGAAGCACTTAATGTGATGTTATCATCAATTGAAGCTGAGCTTCTATCAAAGATGATCAGTGAAAAAAAGATTCAAGTCATTCTTGAGGGAGATAAATTACTCTTTGAAGAGCTTACTGATGAAAATCAAATCGAGGGAGTTTCAAGCTCAGTTTTGCTGTCACCAGTAAAAAAATAAAAAGAAGGTGAAATCTGATGGAAGAGCCACCTCAAGAGGAGTTTTCTTCTCATGAGGAAGATGAAGAAATGAACATTATCAAACTCCCTGCAACAATAGCTGATTCGGATAAAGGAGAACTTTTCAAAGAACTCACAACTATTTTATCCAGGAAATGGATTAAAGAGAAAACAATGGTATTCGGTTGCTCAGAGATGGATTTACTACTAGCAACAAGGTTTGATATAAATACTCTGAGAGAGACACTCGAAGAATATAAGGGATTTGTTGAGGTTCTTGGGTTAGAAGTATTAGAATATGAAATTAAAGGAGAGAGATGGTATTGTTTACGTTCTAATTTCTATGCTCCATCAGAATTAGAAAAAGGTGAATTAGCTGTACTTGGTACTATTATTGGACTAATAGAAGGTAAATCGAAAGAACCAATTACAACTGAGAAAATTAAAGAAAAGCTCGTTGTAACAGGTAAAATGAAAGAGTATTTTGTTGAAAATACAATTCGTAAACTAGTCAGGCAAGGCTATATTGAAAGAAAACAAAATGAGTGGAAGTATAATTATAGAGTGAGGATAGAATTTGGAGAAAAGGAAAGGCGTAAAATAGCTAGGGAGTTTAGAAAGATTTGAAGAATACGGAAGCAATGCAATTCTACATTAGATGTGCTTTATGTAATAAGATGAATACAGTAAAAGAAGCTGCATTGGAAGGGTGGGAAATTTGTAATGGATGTCAACTAGTGTTTTGCACAGAATGTAAGAAACAATCCGAAAATGAAAAAGTTTGTCCTGGCTCCGTTTATTTTACAGAACATCAATCATTTTTTTCTCTTCTCCCCGTAGAGCAAATCATGGATCTTGCTGAAGATATACAAAAAGATCCTAAAGAAGGAAAATATATACGGAAACTGTTTTTTGATGACGAAAAGAAAAAAATAGAATTGTTAAAAGGTACAAAAAAGGTTCAAGATGAAGAAGCTTATCGAATGACAAGATTCAGAGAAGAACAATGGAGAAAATTTGGTACAGTATTAGTTAAAAGAAAAGATGGTAAATTTCTCACTTGGGGACAAATAGAATAAAAAAAGAAAGAAAAAAATTATCTTTTTTTTCGTTTCAACGTGATAACTGTACTTATTACAAGTATCGGTAAAATTGAGATCCAAAAAGCTGATGGAGCTTTTAAGGTTAGGCTAAATTCTTCTGTAGCTTCATTTCCGAATGGATCAATAAGTGTGAAGATTAGGGATTGAACTCCTGTTCCACTATCTTTAGGATTTACATCGAACCAATCAACTCTTCTTGATGAATTAAAATCTGCATTAATGGTATTATCACTAATTTGCAGAGTCGCAGTTCTTAGTGGACTCCATTCTTTGATGTCTAATTTTATGTCAAAATTTCCTTTGATCTCTATATCATTAGAAAGAATATCAAAATTATCCATTTTATCTGTTTTATAAAAAACAATTTTGATACTAGGGTCTGTACTATCTGTTTTTTCCCAGAAAGGAATTCCAGTATCAGCATCATCAATGTAAGCCGGAGTAAGTAGAGATAGATCAACTCCCATGGCTGCAAGAACTGTAGGGGCAATATCTTGTTGGCTAACTGCTATAGATTCTTCATGTCGCATAGAATCATGACTGATTACATACACAAGTTCATTCAGATCATCTGCAACATCTGGCCAAGGACCTGCATTATGACCTGTACCATACATACCGTGATCTGTTCCAACCATTACTAAGGTCTTATCAAGAATATTTGCATCTTCGAGTTCATCTAAAATCAAACCTACTGCATCATCACATTCTTTCAGAGCAGCTTTATATTCTGAAGAACTATCACCGTACCCGTGGCCTTCTTGATCTGGTTGAGTTAAGTGAACTCTCAAGTAGAATCTATCATTCTTAACTGTAGGAATCCATTCTGCAGCTTTCTGACCCAGATAATCTGATGTTAATACGGGTGATTTGTACATTCCAAGTCCTTCATCAAAACCATGATAAGCTGCTGCTCTGGATTCAGGATCATCAGGCTGCCAAGAAAGGTTCGCAGAAGCTATCAGGTAATCTATTTCACTCATGCTGTTATCGTATATTGATCCTCTTGTCTCTGCCTGATTTATATAAGTCCAATTTATATTATCAGTTAGACCCCAAGCGAAAACTAAGCCTGTTTTAACTTCATCTCCGAAAGTGTCTTTTAATCGTTCTGAGATAGTAAGATTATCTGGTATTGAAAGTTTTATAGTACCCTCACCCCACATATTGTAAGTTATTCCATGGATTTCAGGGCCATAACCTGATTCTATAGTACAAAGACCTGGATCAGTACTTGTTTTATGAGACGTTATTCTGATTTTTTGTCTATATCCTGTTTCTAAAAGTTCAAGAGTATTCACAAGTGATCCATCATCTAGATATTTGTCCATATATTTGGATGAAGCACCATCCCAAGTAATTATAACGGTATTATCGAATTGAGGAATCTGAAAATCAGCTAGATTTTTCTGTTGAACTTCAATTTCAAGTGAACCTTCAACTAATTGATTGAAACCAACGAAAGAAGAAATCAATGTTATTATTAACGTATAAACTAAGAGTTTTCTTTTCATAAAATCACAATTTTCTATTAATCTTGAAAAAGATTCATTTCCCATTATTGAATTTTTTTCTTTGACAATAGAGGAATTAATTAAGCTTAAAGTGATAAAAAAACATCTAAAGTTATATGTATAGACATTTTGCTAACTAACTCAGAAGATTATTTCATCACTACAAAAAATTTATAGTCTGATAATATGAACGTAATCTGATATTAATTTGATATCAACAAAAAGGTTGAAGATAAAATGAAAATGAAAAAACTATTTCTAGTTGTATTACTAGTTACAACTTTAACTTTTAGTATGACAATTCTTATGACTAATGCTGTTGTTGATGATAGTGTAGTTGCATCTGAAAATCTTGATCAAGCAAGTATTCTTTCATTTGTAACAAGACACGACGTAACAATAACCAATGAATTTACATCTGCCTTCCTAGCTTCAGATTACGCAATTAACGCTGGAATTACTAGTTTAGTGTTTAATTCAGCATCGACAGATGCAGGTTGGAAAAAACTTCTTGAAGATCCTAGCAAATCTATTGATGTAGCTTGGGGTGGCGGTCCTGCTCTGTTCAATACTATGGACGATTATGGTCTGCTATATCACATTGATAATCAAACTCTAATTGATCTACTGAATGCTGTTGTTCCTGATGAAGTAGCTGGTTTAGCTATTAAATCATATGATGCCTCTGATAATCTCATATGGATTGGAAATGCAATTTCTTCTTTCGGTTTTACAGTAAATCATGATTTCTTAGATGATTATGGTCTTCCTGTTCCTAATACATGGGAAGAATTAGCAACACCTACATACTATCTTGGTCCAAATATAAAGGCGGTTAGTTTTGGAGATCCCCCTCTTACCACATCTAACACCAAAATTGTGTCAATTATACTACAAGCTTTTGGTTGGGAAGAAGGATGGTCTATTCTTACAAGAATAGGTGCTAATTCAGGTATCTATCCTGGTTCTGTCGATACTAGAGCAGCAGTAGTTACTGGTGATGTTGGTATTGGTATGACTATTGATTTTTATGGTGTTATAGCTAAAAGAGAAAATCCTAATACCGAATATATAATCCCAGAAGGTCAATCTATAGTTAATGGTGATCCAATTGCAATAGCTTCTTTTTGTGACAATTTCGATGGAGCTAATGCATTTTTTGAGTATCTATTCTCACTAGAAGGTCAAAATACTTGGATGCATGAAGGATTAGACAGACTTCCTGCAGTAGCAGACGCCTTTCAAACACCTTATGGACAAACCAGAACAGATCTTTATTCTCTTTACAATGATACTCTTGCCAATGAAGGGATAGAATTTGATGAAAATCTCGAAACTGATTTGCTACAATTTACAATTTACTACTTCCATGAAACTATCGCAGGTTTACATAATAACCTAAGAAATACTTGGGGTACTCTTCTTACTGCATTAGATGATGAAACTATAAACGGTACTCAGTTTCAAGATTTAGCTTATGAAATGGGAGAAATACCCTATACCATGGCAGATGCTTTGACATTGAATGAAGAATATCAAAGTAGCGCAACAAGAGCTTCTGAATTAGAGACAGAATGGCGTTCTATGGCAAAAGCTAGATATGCTAATATAATTTGTCAAATAGAAGGAACATGTGAAGACGAAGAAACTCCATTCATTATAGCTCCTGTTCTTATATCAACAATTTTCATGGCAGCATTAACTATTATACGAAGAAGAAAACAGAAATAATTCTTTTTTCCTTTTTTTTCTTTTGTTTTTCTCATTAGTTGATTAGTATTTGATTATTTCTTCAATGTTTTTTATAAATTTAAGGAGAAAATTCAAAAAGTATTAATTTCTATAACATTCGAGAATAAGAAAACGGAATGTTTGAAATGACAGATTCAAAGAAGAAAGCAAAAATAGAAAAAACGGGAAAAAAAGGTAAAAAAACTAATCGTTCAGTTATCGATTTTCTATATAAGAAGCTTTTGAGAGATCCATCTACAAATTTTATTATTGTAGTTGTAGTTTTTGTCTTCATTGTATGGATGGTAATCCCCCTTTTCACAGTCCTTTCAGGAGCTGTATACTTCGAAGGAGCATGGTCAGGGAAACCCATTAGTAATGTTTTCACTGATCCTATCTTTTTTGATTTCAGAGGAGAAGAATTTAGTTATTTCTTTGAAAAAAGTGAAGAGGACTTGGGTGGTCCCGCAACTTCTTTTGAATATAAGGACGATCTAGTTTTCGTTTCAGAAAGAACGCAAGGAATAGAAGTTCTGGATATTTCAGATACGGATAATATAGTAGAAATTGCTGAATACTTTGACGAAATTTCCTCATTTTCAGATATGGTAATACAAGATGATTATCTCTTTGCTGCTGGAGGTCTAAGTGGTTTAGTAGTATTCAATTTATCTACTGTTGAAGATGAATTTGTTCCTATTACTTTTCTTCCTGAGATTGCAAATACCACAGATTTCATTCAAATATATGATGATTTAATTTTTCTTGATAATAATGGAAAAGGTTTCACAATTATAGATGTAGCCGATGTTACATCCCCTGAAATAATAGCAAATGTTTCAATCGATACAGATGTCTATAATTTAGCCATTCAAGATGCCTATGTATATGTTGTAGGTTACTCTACCGGTATAATGGTTTATGATATTAGTGATCCATCTCAACCAGATTATGTTAAAACTTATACAAAATTCATTGATATACAGGATAGTGATCTAAGGACTCAAGATATCAAGGTTGAAAATGATATTGCATATATTGCTCACAATGATGGTTTTGCAATGCTCAACGTAAGTGATCCTGAAAACATCACATATATTGGTGATTTTGAAAACTCAGAAAATGGAGAAAAATCTGCTGGTGTGGATTTAATAGGTGACTATGTTGTAGTGACAATAATTAATGATCTCAGCTTCAACTATGGAATTAAATTACTAGATGTCACTAATACTTCTAATATCATAGAAACAACCAGACATGAAACTGCACAATTTAGAACTCAAGATGTTTTTATTGACGCAGCAAATAACAGGATTTTTCTCGCTCAAGAGAAAGGGGGTACAACTATCTTTTATATATCCTCTCCTTCCAGTCTCACAGAAATTGCCAATTATAACGATACTGCAAAAATAAAAGTTTTCACTTTCAGTGGGAAAAACAGAGGTGTGGTATTAAACACTATAATACTAGGTGTAAGTACTACTGTATTTTCAATCTTACTCGGAACAGCTCTTGCTTTTATCTTAGCTAGGTATGAATTTCCTGGAAAAAGAATAGTTAGTATGTTAGCTTTAGCTCCGTTAATCATTCCCCCATTCATTTCAGGAATGGGTTTTCGTTTGATTCTTGGACCTTCAGGTTTTATTAATAACTTCATACTTACTCCTCTATTTGGTTCTAAAATAATTCTGACTGGATTTGTTGCTATCTGCTTTGTGCAGACTTCCCACTTCTATGCTTTAATCTATTTGAATGCATTTTCCTCATTTATTAACATTGATCCAAGTATGGAAGAGTCTGCTGAAAATCTTGGTGCGGGTAGCTTCAAATTATTCACTTCAGTAACCCTACCTCTTGCAATGCCAGGTATAGGTGCAGGATCCATTTTGGTATTAATTCTTGCTATGGAGGATGTTGGAACCCCTATTATCTTTGCAGCAATGGGTGATAATGCCGCTAGAAATTATCTTACTTATTATGTGTTTGAAAAATATGCAAGAGCAGGAACTTCAGTAATCACGCCAGAAGTCTGCGTTCTAGGTGGTATTCTCCTTATCCTAGCGTTAATCGGATTCTTTGTGATTCGTAAATATGTATCTCTTCGAAAATATTCTATGATTAGTAAAGGAAGAGCTGGGCAGTATAGGATCTCAAAACCAAGATGGAAATTGCTCTTTATTTATCCATTTCTAATAATTCTGTTTGTTTTTTCATTATTAGTACATGTTGGAGTTTTCTTGATGTCTATCATGAAAACTCTAGGCCCGAGAACGGCAGCGGATATAAAGTTTACATTTGAAAATTACAAAGTAATCTTTGTTTCATCTGTGTATAATATCCCACCATTTGTAGTAAATACGCTTGTTTATAGTGTTATAGCTACGGTGTTGATTGTTATTATCGGATCCTTAGCTGCGTATGTTATAGCCAGAAAAGATTTCAGAGGAAAAAATCTTGTAGATGCTTTGGTAACTATTCCAATTGCAATACCTGGAATAGTTCTAGCCATAGGATACTATAGATCCTTTGATTGGAGCGGAATTGCATCACGAAATCCAAATTGGTTCAATAATATGATGGCGAATGTTACATCATCACTCAGACTCGATCCATTCATTGGAGTTGCAGTTACTCTACTAGTAATGAGTTATACGGTCAGGAAAATTCCATTCACAGTGAGATCTGCGTTTGCAGGATTACAACAAACAGATGAAGTTCTAGAGGAAGCATCCTTTAACCTTGGTGCAAGTAGAGTTCAAACTTTCGCCAAAGTAACAATTCCTTTAATTTCTTTGAATGTATTTGCTGGTTCTTTGGTTTCTTTTATTTACTGTCTATCTGAGGTTTCTACGACAATATTCCTAATTTTTGAATCAAGAGCTGGAACCTTGACATGGTATATGGCGTGGAATCCACTTAAATTCCAAATATTCTGCGCATTGGGAGTAATCCTAATGATATTGCAAGTATTGAGCTTGATAATCACAAATGTTATACTAGGTTCAAGAGCAGAAGCAATAACTGGAATTTAATTCCCTCCTTTTCTTTTCTTTTCTTTTTTTTCTAATTTATTGGAAAAGAATCTTTTTTTGTTCGTAGCCTATTTTTCCACCATTTTCATCCTGGAATATGAGTTCGATTAAGGTACTCCCAAGAAAATTAGTTGCTGGGATTTCAATCATCTTAGGTTCATGAGAATTTTCATTCAATCTCATAGAATAAAGTTGGCTTGTGTAAATCCCCCCTCTAACAAATGAAACTCTTAATGTTCCAATGATATCCTCATCATTTCTGTTGTATAAATGAACTGGAATGCTGAATGGCTTATGTATAGGCGCAGTTTCTGGTGATATAGCTTTAATTTCTATACTTTTTTCTTGCTGCTCAAGATCAAGGCTAGGTATCGAAAAATTCCATGAAACGTGTTCAAAAAATGAGCCTTTATCCTTTAACTTTTTTTCAGAAAGTGTTTCAGATACCTTTCCTACAATTCGATTTTTATCAAAAACAGCTTCCTTGTGTGTACGAACATTTAGGTCTAAATTCTCTATATTATCATATCGATATCTTATTTCTCTTGTTGGAGAGTCTCCAAGAGTATTACCTCTCTGAAGAATTATGCAATTCGGATTTCTATAGAGATACCGAATATCTTGCTGAAGTGTCGGATCAATTGGAAACCATATCCCCTTAGTGAAGAATTCTGCTTGGGAATGGTATTCCCACCCCTCCAGTTCATTTAAGATTATACTTGTCGTTAATCTTGCAGGAATTTTAGCAGCTCTACATAAACTAACAAAGAGTGTTGCAAACTCTGTACAATCACCATAACGATTTTCTAGTGCAAAAATAGGACCAAAATCACCATCAAGAGGAATATAATCAAAGTTATTTTTGATGAATTTAAGAAAAGCAAAAATTTTTCCTAAAGGAGTATAGGAATTAAATTTTTGTACTATTTTTAGAATTGATGGGTGAGTAGATTCAATAAATGGTTCAGGTTTTGTGTATATAGAATACGTTTCAGGATAGAGATCATCTTTGACATCTTCTTCGTTCTTTATACGAGTGATATCATATGCAATTAATCTTGTGATAACAAAAGCTCTATACGCAATCTTTATCGTCTCATTGGGATCGATTTGTGGAAAAGAAAATCTTAACCATCTATTGCCATCTTTATCACTTATAAGCTTTGATGGTTTGAAATTTGAAATGAGTTTAGTAATTTGCTGAATGGGAGATATATTTGGAGGAATCATTACATCTAATACAAAATTGTTTAGTGGAACATTGTTCGGATTGGTTATATTAACTCCATACGAGAAAATCCATCTGTTCAACAATTGCATATTTGTCTTGATGTTAATTTTATCTCGTCTCTTGAACTCTCCATCAATTTGCATTACATAGGAACCTGAAAATAAATCTTCTGTAATTGGAAAATTATATACTTGTTGTAATCCAGTTTCATTTAATCGAACTTGACAAGAATCAATAATTGTCCCAATGGGTGACATAAGTAAGATGTGTAATTTGGGATCTTTTCTTGGTTGAACAAAAGGTATGTTCTCTTCCTTCCCAGAAACTAGTATACTATCCCCTATCTGTGCGACTGTTTGTGAGTTGATACTAATAATCTTGTTATCTTTGATAAGTAATAAATCAATCATAGTTGAATCACAAACAAATTATTGTTTCTCATCTTGAAGCTCTGTGAGTGTTCGTTTTTTCTTCATACTCAGATTAGATTTGCTTAAATTATAAACATACGTAATATTGTCGGAGTTTTACAAAATATTACTATACACCCAATTCCAGAAACATGATTGAACAGATTGAACTTCTTTGAAACGTATATCTTACTTCTTCACATGAAACAGCACAAAAAAATAAAAAAAATCATTCATTGAAGTGTAAAACATAATCATTGTGCAGAAATATAATAAAAGTAGTTCTTCTGTTCTTTATAACTTTAGCAAATATCTTCATGGTTTACCTCATTCTACAAATCTATTCCAATTATTAAAATGTTTCAAAAATTAATCAATGGTTTGATGAAAAGATGTTTTACTTTAATTGATTGTTTCACTATTTATTTGGGAAACATTTAAGAAAGTCTAACTTCAAGTATTAATGCACATTAAAGTGCGGTGAAAATATATGAAAAGAAAATATATTCTAGCGTCAATTCTAATTGTGGGAATGGTTGCCGGTATGGTATCTCCAGCAGCACTTCCACCACCCTCATATATCAATGTATCAAACATAGTAGTTGTCATTGATTTATACCATGGTGGATTTCACACAACAGAGTTTGATTTAGATCCGTTAATTAACAATATAACATTAGCCGGGAATGAAGTCATACTTCTGAATGATACAGGCGTAGACAAAAAATGGACTTGGAGTATTCCAAACGAAGCTTCAATACTGTTCTTAACTCAAAGTGATTACAACTTCACCATGGAAGAACTTGTAGAAATCAAGAGATGGATGATGCTTGAAAACAGACTTTTGGTCGTTTCAGGTGACAGTGATTACGGTGGTTACTTCTCTAACTATCCAATAAACACAGTATTAGATTACCTAGGAGCAATTATCAGACTCGATGGTACATCAATCTCTGATCCTGTTGACAGTGATGGTGCATCCTATCGTGTTGCAGCAACAATCAGCGGTCGTGCGCTAAATGCAGAAACAGATAATACACCAGGTGTAGGGCTTGTTGGAGAAGCTTTAACAGCTGGTTGTGATGCTGGTATTATCTTACATGGTCCTTGCTCAATTCTAGCTAACACATCTGCTGGACTAAAGGATATGAGAGGTATTGCATTCCCAAGATTTGTTGAAACACTATGGTGGTATGGTCAAAACGCTACATCTGATGATTCTGATGTAACTGATGGAGACTATGATATTTATGCACTAGATCCTGATGAACTCGGCGATGGATTTTATCCTGGTGTTGTCTTTGAAGATTTAATTCATTCACTAGACATTCACAGCTATGTTATCGCTGCAGGTGAAGCATTCTATACATATTACAAATTTATGTATAATATGTACACTGAAACTGGAGTATATAATGGTGGAGAACATTTTGGTATGATGTTCACAAACAACATTATCAACTACTTTGGTATTCCAGTAATCTCAGCTGATGATACACCATTTGCATTCCTATTCGCAATTATACCACTAGTCGCAATTGGAACAATTTACGCACTAATTAGAAGAAAAAGATAAACTCTTTTCCTCCTTTTTTTCCTTTTATTTTTTTAAAAGAGTTCAAATAGTAGTATACATTCTTTCAATAACTGATTAAAGACTTAATAACAGTAATAGTTGTTGCAATATATCTTGAATGTAATATTCTCTACATAGGTGATGAAATTCATGACAATTATATGGGGGTATAGTCCTGACTCAAAACTTCCAAGAAGTAAGAAAATTGGACATGCAATTCCAGAAGTGAAACAAGTTTTTTCCGCTTTACTTTTCAAAGAAGGCATTAATGGAATTATAATAAGAATCGAGTCCATTCAGGAACAAACTGAAGCTATTATGAAATTGATAATTGATGATGAAGTCGTTATTTCAGAAAATCTTGTCTCTACAGTGCCAGGGGATTTCACTTTTAAAACAGAAGACACTTTGCTGCCTAAAACCAAAATCGAAGTAGCTGTTGAAATAATTAAAGGTTGTATTCAATTACCAATATCTGCAATCGGGAATGGAATGGGTTTTCAAAAGAAAGATGGATCATACCTACCAACGAATCACTTGGGATTGGGTTTAATTCTTTAAAATCTAAAGATTCTTTCTCATTGAAGCAAGTTTTATATCAAATCCAAGTTTCTCATAAAAATTCAAGCCTTGTTCATTATTAAAATGAACATAGAGAGATAAACCGTTTACACCATTTTTTCTAGCAAAATCAAGCTCAAATCGTCTCATAAGAGCTGTTCCAATTCCCTTCCTTCTATAATTCTCTTTCACTGCTATATCGGAAACATGGGCTACTGTCCTTTTCTTAAAAAAACCAGAATGCTTCTTGATGTATCCATAAACAAATCCTACTATTTCTTCTTCATGTAAGGCGATATATACTGTTTGAGATGGATCACTAAAAGCAGATTTTAGTACAAACCTGAAATTCGTTCGTCCTTCAGGATCTAAAATGAACTCTTGATCGAATTCAGCATGCCAGTTTAGAATATCAACCCAAATTTCTACTATAAAGTCAATATCTGATAAGTTGAATTCACGGATTGTAAAAGTCAAACTTGCATTGAAGTTCTCTTCCATAATACTCAATAAATCATAGAATTTTAATTCTTTACCATTCAGTAGTTTTGACAAATAAAACAGATGGATAAGACTCTTGAGCAATCTTTTTATTATGCATATAGATTATAGTTGCTAAAATACATATTACAAATACGTATTTGCGAAATACGGTGGAACGTTAATGCTTATCACAGATCAAAAAGAAGAATCCAATTTGAGTGAGAGAGATCTTTCTGGAATGCTAAAATTTCGCGAAAAGATGTCGATAACTGATTTAGATTTGAAGAATAAGAGGGTTCTAGTAAGAGTAGATTTTAATGTACCTTTAGATGAGTATGGAAATATAACTGATTCTAGAAGAATTCGAATGACTCTTCCCACTATTCATTATCTTCTGAATGAGAATTGCAGGATTATTTTAGTTTCCCACTTGGGGAGACCTGGCGGACAGAAATCGGAAGATTTAAGGTTAGCCCCAATTTATAAGAGATTAAAAGAGTATTTACCATTTGTTAGAATATTCCATGCCCCTGATTGCGTAGGTCCTGAAGTAGAAAACATGGTAAAGAATCTGAAAAAGGGAGAAATATTATTATTAGAAAATCCACGATTTCATCCCCAAGAAAAAGATAATGATCCTATTTTTTCTGGAGAACTTGCTAGTTTAGCTGATATTTATGTGACTGATGCTTTTGCAACAGCACATCGAAAACATTCCTCAACCTATGGTGTTTGTCCATATTTCAAACAAAAGGGATATGGCTTTTTAATGGAGAAAGAGATGAAATTTCTAACACATTGTATTGAGAAACCAAAACGTCCTTTTACTGTAATTTTGGGTGGAAAAAAAGTAGAAGACAAACTAGATGTTATAAAGTATCTAATTGGTTTAGCAGATAATGTTCTTATTGGAGGTGGAATGGCGTATACCTTTCTTTTAGCTAAAGGTTATTCAATAGGTAAATCTGTTCGTGATTTGACTCGTCTTGATAACATCAAGTATTATCTTAAAGAAGCAAATAACTATAGTACAAAAATTTACCTACCTCGTGATGTAGTTGTGTGTGATGAATTAGACTACCCAACAGAAATTAAAACAGTTCCAATAACAGAAATTGGAGATGAACATGTTGGAGTTGATATTGGTGAAGAAACAATCGAGATTTATAAAAAAATCTTGAGTCAGTCAGAGCAAGTAATATGGCAAGGTCCGTTAGGTGTTTTTGAGAAGAAAGAATTCGAAAATGGAACTAGAGAAATTGCACGATATCTAATTGAGAAAGAAATATTCACAATAATTGGTGGGGGAGACTCTGCTGCTGCATTTGAGAAATTTGGTTTTCAAGATGAAGTATCATTCATTTCTACAGGCGGTGGAGCAAGCCTTGAAGTAATGAGAGGTGTTCTTCTTCCAGCTATTGAATGTCTATCTGATAAATAACTCAAATCCATATCCCAATTAGATAGCAGATTAAAGAAATAAGTGATCCAGCGATAATACTGAAAAGATTTACGAGGTCATTTTGCATCCATTTTGCACCTGTATGATACTCTGTCTTCTTCTGACAGTGAATACTTTTTTCTGTTATTTTTCCACATATACCGCATTTATTGAGCTTTTGAATAGTACAAGCAAAAACACTGTCAAGGTATGCACCGATTATCCCTCCTGTAGTAGCAGAAAAAAGGAATAACCAGATTGCTGATGGTAAAACATCATGAGATCCAAGATTACTTTCCATAGTACCAACTCCTATTCCGATGAAACCGATAATTAATGCTCCAATAACTGATGCTGCTATTCCAAGTAATGAAATCGCACCTGGTGATCCCTTTTCCACTTTAATCCAGGGTTTTATCGATACTCTAGGATTCTTCTTCGATAAAGAACCTATTTCTGTACCTAATGTATCACCTAAACTAACTGCAACAGCTCCTGCTGCCATAACGGTAAGTATGGGCTTTTGGAGTAGAACAAAAATGAAAGCAAGTATAGCTGGAATAAGGCTGTTAACCATTGCTTGTATACTATCTCGGGCTGTATCTCCCTTCTCAAATTCCTGTGTAATTGATTTCTTTTTATTTTTACCAACAAATGTAAAAAAACTTCCTAAGATAAAGAAGGAGAAGTACATAATTCCCCAAGTCCATGAGCCTAATCCTAGAATTATAACACCAAAATAGAAACCAGCAATTGCACCATCCCAAGTCAACGCTTTGAAAATAATCCCTAGAACAGCTAGTATTAAACCTCCAATTAAACCAGTAATTACTGCACTTAATAGTAAGGAAGTTTCTAATCCTCCGAAATTGTAACTGAAATACCTAAAAAGTAAATATAATGCTAGTGCATTTGATGCTGGGACAGCTAGATTATCAAATCCTTTTGGAGTAATTGCTTCGATTATTGCAGTTATGAAACCTGTAAAAAGACCAATATAAATAGAAACTACAACAGTTTGAGATAGAATTAAACAACTAATAGTTACTGCGAAGAATGTAGCAAAAGCAGCTGCCCAACTCCCCAAAAGTGTTTTTGTACCACCAAAAATTGTGTAAGGTTTATCATTTCCATACTTCAAACCTATAACTGCACTAATCCCATCTCCCCAAACTAATGGCATAAATGCTCCAAATAATATGATGTTGTATTGATTAATTGGTTCTCCCTGGGATTTTGGATAAAAAAATAGTGCTACTAAAACAGTTAGAGCAATTGCATAAAATACTGTTCCATAAGTATGTCCTTCTTCTACTCCTTTCAATTTAAATTTCTTGATGGGAGAACCAGGGCATGTAAGGTAAGTGAAGGGTATAAAAAAAACTGGTCCAATTAGTGCAAACCAGATACTTGAGAAAACGAAAGGGAATACTAATATTACATTTCCAACTGATAAGTGAACTATTTTTCTTGAAGTACTTCCCGATACTTTATCCTTTCTCCTCAAAACTTCAGCTAATGCCAATGCTGAGAGCACAAATATAAATAAACAAGCTAAGCCTATAATATCTAATGCGGTCATAGATGTGGGTAATACATATCTCAATTGAGTTTCTCCTTTATGCAATTCGATTTTTAGTCTTGAATTTAAACAGATAATTACATTAGAAAACCACTAACATTAAAAATTTACTTCTCGCTAAATGCATCTCCTTTCTCAAGACTGGATAAAGCTGTTGCACGATCTGTTGAACTCCTCATTCCTTCACAACGAACATCATAAAACTGATCACAATTTCTACAAACTTTTTCATTTCTTCTATCTCTTAATTTTGTGAAATATTTTCTACTGAAATAATACAATCCTGCAGTGATTATAATTACTGATAATGCACCCCAATTGAAGCCATTAACTAATTCTATAAAAGATAAGATTAATATGTTGAAAGTATTTACTATGGCTACACCTAAGAGCATACGGCTAAAATCTTTTACAATCCTTGGTGGATGAAGAAATACGCTCAAAGGTGTACATAAGTATAAACCCCAGTTTAAGCCAAAAGCAATCCAGAAGTTCATATGAAGTACAATATCGAAAATAGGTATTAGTATCAACCCTAATAAGACTCCACTATACATGTTTACACATCCTCTACAAACCTCCATTCCTCTTATTATGTAAACATGATCTTTGAATTCCGAGCACAAAGGATGGTGAGCTAATCGATAAGGATAAAGTAACCATCTTTCTTTTCTCTTTGGTTTTTTGCTTTCCTCCATTTTACTCACCTGACAAACAACATAACAAGTGTTCTTATAATGAGTTCTGATAATAGAACTAATAGGATTTTTAGTTTTTCTTGCGTAATTCCTTCTATTTCATAAATCTTTGGTAGTATATTCTTGTAAATAGCCGAAACCATACAACCCATAGATGTTTTACTTTCATATGAGAAATCTTCTGGTTTCTTTATGTCTACTATTTTGATAAGAAGTTCCTGTTTTATTTTGACTATATCCTTATATTCATCAGTTATGCTCTCCTCTAAAAAATTCAGTTTAAAATTCTCTTTTGAAATTAAATCATATAATACACCATAGAGAATTGTATCCAAACATATAAGACTCTGATGAAGAGTAAATTCTTCCTGATCTTTCCAATTACTTATTATCTCTTTCAGTTCCTTACTTGAAACTCTTTTAAGCAGAACATTCGAATATATCGTTTCTACATAATTATTTTCAGATATTGCATTAGAAAAGTCCATCTCTGAATTTTCTTCATCAAGAAGAAAACTAGCTTGCAAGAAGTACGGAATTAGGATACCTGCCCTGTTATTTTTCAAATCCTGTGTTACACTCTTTAATTCCAATATTTCTGAAAACTTCAGAGATTGTTGTAGAATTCCTCCTACTATGATTTGTAGAATTGTAATTGGTAATTGAAATCTATCCATTTCTTGAAGTGAATTTTTTGACATAATTTTTATTTTCTCATTCGCAAAAATCTGGAATGATTTTATAGCTAATTCTATTGTTGATGAATCACTTCCAGAAATTCGTTTCAGCTGTTTGAGCAATTTTATGCATTCAGAAAAATTGCTTATTCTTACATTGATTCTAAACAATATATCTAAGATAAGAGGTAAAGAACTATGCTGAATACGTTTAGCTATAGTTTCTGCTTTTTTCGCAAATAACATAGCATCATCTAACGAATCGATTTGGTAATGTACATTTGCTTTTGAGAAAAATACAACAACAAGACTTTGGAAATCATTGTGATTAGTTGCAATTTCTTCTAATTCCTCTAAAACTTGTAAAGTTTCTTCTACCTTATCCAATTGAAATTTTATCAAACTGAGTAATTGTTTTAATTTTCCATATTCTTCATATAAGGAACTATCTATTTCTAATTCAGCTTTTTCGAGAGGTGTTATGCTCCTTTCGATTAATTTCTCTGCTCGAACAAGTTCTTCATTTCGAATCAAAGATTCTATAAGTATATTCACAAGTTCCATCTGTTCCCTATTCAGAATTGGTGCTTCAGATTCTTCCAGGAATTCCAAGGATTCTATAACCAAAGGATAGTTGTTCAAGTTGAAGTTCATCCTCGCTCTTGTAATTTGAACTTCCTGAATACCTCTATCATGATTGTATTGTTGAAAGATCTTTAAAGATTCATCTAAGTATTTGTCAGCTTTCTTTTGATTCAAGATATTGGAATAAGAAGAACCAATATTCAATAAAATAAGAGCTTCCCCAATATGGTCTTGTGTTTTTTTCCTAAACTCTAGGCTTTTCTGATAATATTCAATAGCTTCTTCAAATTGACCCAAGTAAAAAAACAGACTTCCTAAACCTGAATATGATAATGATTGTCCTTTAAGATTGTCTGTTTTCTGATCTATTTCAAGTGCTTGATGATAATAGTCTTTGCTTCTATCGAAATCACCTATTTCTAGGTGTATGTTTGCTAAGTTATGTAATATTTTTGCGTTAAGCTCATCATCCAAATACTCTTCATAATTCTTTATAATCTCTTGATAGATTTTTTTAGCCTTTTTTTTTTGACCAAGTCTTCTCAGAATTTTGCCATAATCAAGATTAATCTCTATAATTTCCTTAGGAGTGGAGCTAATCTCATTTATAGAATTTATCACTTTTTGAATGCAATCAAACGCTTCTTTGTTTATTCCCAGGTGGTAATAAGATTTAGCTGCAAAATGATATGTTCTTATTTTATCTTTCTGGTTGGAAATCTTATCAATATTCTCTGTAAAAAAAACTACTACTTCAGAGTATTTATTATTCATAAATAGAGTGTCGATTCTTTCCAGAAAAGATGAAGTCATACTATTTTTTTTCCTTTGTGGGGAGGGGATTTTTATCTGTCCTCCAAAACTATTGTGTTAGCTACCATATCCCCTATACGTCTTCCATCCTCAGTACATAATGGCACAAATACATCAAATGGGATGATAAAGCACAAAGTTCGAACACAAGCTTGACCTGCAGTTATTGGATTTCCTGTATCGTAATTTACTACCTTAAGCTTAAGGATAGACTTACCGAATGATTTTCCTGCTTCTGGTATCATATCTTTGAAAAATGGTATAATAAAACAAAATGCACCAATAAAACCAAAAATTATATCATCGATTAGGAAAGCAAGAAACCTATCTAAATATGAAGGTTTAAGCTCCATAAACCGTTCTCTTGGAATACCTCCCACCACTGGCATTGGTTGAGCTGGAGCGTAGGGCTGTGCAGGGGCGTAAGGTCCAGATTGCTGAACTGGTTGTTGATATTGTACCTGTTGAGCAGGAGAAGGAATTGTATCTTCCTCAACCAATTTATGACCACAATTTAAGCAGAATTTATCATCTGGAGTTATAGAAGCTCCACAATTTGGACAAAAGAATTTCTTTCTAGACATTTCTTTAACACCTTATACTACTGCAATATTGCTCTTGAGAGTATTTAAGGATATTTCATTAATCTGTTTTATGAGATAAAAATATTTCTAAACAAATAATAGCACTACTCTGAGTCTTTTATAATATTAAGATAGATTTTCTTGATTCTTTTGCCAACTATCTTATTATCATATATTTCTAGAGCATGTTTTCTGGATTCAAAAGCTATTTGCTGATTTGCTTCTTTATCTTCAATAATATCAACTACCTTTTCAACCAAGAGATCCTTCTGATTAGATGGGTAGAGCCAATCAACATCTGGTGGTAGCATCTCATTCATGGGTGGTGCATCAACTGCTATTACTGGTAGTCCAGATGCCATAGCTTCTATCAAAGGTGTACTAAAACTAGCTTCCGTTGCAGGATAGAGAAGTATATCACTTGTATGATATGCTAAATGTAATTCTTCCTCATTTATATATCCAGTAATTCTAACAGATTCTTCAATTCCCAAATCAATAATTTTCGCCTTTATTTTTGATAATAAAGGTCCTTCACCTATAATGAGAAAAATGGAGTCAGGATGATATTCAATAATCTCTGGAAAGTATTCAATGATTTCATGCTGTGATTTTCGTGTGATGTAGGGTCCTTGAAGAAGAAAAGTAACTTTTCCTAGATTAAGATCATATTTATCTCTGAAATCCTCTATATCTTCAAGTTTAGGAATTTGGGAAAATTTCTTACAGTTTAAGGAATGAGGAACGATTTCTGTTTTTTCCTTAGTACCTTTCGGAAGTCCTTTAATTTTTTCCAATAAAGAGAAGGAACTTGATACTATGAGATTACTGCTTTCAATTACTTTTCTCAACAATCTTGAATATGGCCGTTTTACAAAAACTCTTGATTTGAAATTACCCGTTGTTACGGCTCCATGAATAGAAACGATTATTGGAATCCTTAATTTATTTTTTTTCTTAGCTTTTGCAAAAGCATATGCAGCTCCTTCTGTAGCATGAATTAATGAGAAACCTATCTCATCCTGAAGGGTTTGAAAAATCTCATATGCTTGTTTAGAAAACCTACGATGGTTTTTAGCATAAAAATGGGTTTGAGTACTATATGCACCTCTAGCTGAAATCTGAGGTGGTAAATTGTAAATGTTAACATTTTCTCTATCCAGTATTTCATCGTTCTCAAGCAGTTCTGAGGTTGTTACAATATGAATGTCAATGTTTTGATTAACGAGAGATTGAACTAAAGAATATGCGTAACGACGTAAACCTGCCATGGGTCCAACGTAGGGAGGACCAATCTCTATCGAAGGCAGAAAGATAGAGAAATCCATATGTAAAAATCTTCAACTTATAAAAAAGCATTGTGGTGATTGGATATATACCAATGTAGATTTTGCTATACCATAATAAAAATAAGATACATTGTAGAAAATGATATTAATATGACTAATTTAGAAGAACAGATTTATGATTATATCTTAGAAGAAGGACTTTCTTCAAAAGCACGAAACTTAATCATGGAGAATATCCAGAACCTTTCAAGTGAATTTCTGACAGATATTCTTGTAGAGAATGTAAACTTGCATATCAGTTATTTACTTCTTATCGATTATCTTCCATATGTTTGGAAGGAAGATAACTCAAGTAAAAACCTGCTCAATTACTTAAGTGGATTAGCTCATAAATTGTTTTATTTAGCAAGAGAATATCCTTTGGGAAAAGAAATTCCAAAGAATCAAAAAGAAGAATTAGAGAAAGTTCATAGTCAATTATGTGATTTCATGGAAAGCTGTTTAAATGAAGAACTATCTCCTCCCCAAGCTATAATCACTAATATAAAATCCTTTAGAGATCTATTAAACAATCTTACAATGTATCCAAAATATCCTCACAAAATACATGAAATTTTTCAAATTTTAGCTAGCCTCTTCTATCATTTTGCATTAAATGAAACACAAATCCTAAAAAATCAAGATGAATTAGGGATTTTTATTTCTCGATGTTTGGTTTTCTGGAAACTAGGTGTTTTGGATAATGAAAAGATGATAACATGTTTCGAAAAAACAGCTGAGAAATATGAAGATATCATTCAACCAGATAAGTTTGAAAATATCCTAGCCCTAGAGATACAAAATTATCAATTTTTGCAACTAGGTATTAATAGAAAACAAGTAGAACTAATATCAAATATCTTTTGTAAATTGAGATGTTAGACTATTCAGCATCCTTTTTATCCAAAATATACGATTTTAGTTCAGCAGAAATTCTTGAAGCTTTTTTGATTTCAGGAGCAATATAATTTAAGAGATCTCTTGGTACTTCCCTACTAACAAATATGCTCTTAATTACTTCATCTAACACTTCTGATTTCAAATCAGGATTCCTAAGCATCTCTTTGACTGCTATTATTTTTTGACTAGGAGGAACATTATCCTCAAGAGTTGTAATCGAAGACCAAGCCATAAGTGCAGAATAAACACCCATATCTGGTGTAACAACATCCAAAGCCATTCTAAACCTCCATTTCTTTACTTCTAAAGAAGCAGAGCCTGTTGCGATTTCTCTACCCAAATTCATAGCATTCCTAAGATTGGGCTGATTGGTATACTTTTTGAGTAATTCACCAATCTTCGAGCTTACATAAGAGTTGACCTCTGTATCCAATTTTATCCCCATTTTTCCACTTTATAGGTTTCTAACCCATTTCTGTTTAATTATGATTATCTCTTCTACTTATATATATATTCCTTTCCAATGGTTTCAAATAGTAAACCTCGAAAAAAACCGAGACCTCTACCTTCTTGTATAATCCCTTATCCTAAAGATGACTTTCATAATAAGGTGGTTTTGAGAATTCACAGGTAACCTTTCAGCAAGGTTAAAGCTTGAGAAACCTCTAAAAACTGGAGAGTATTTCTAGACGAAGGAGTTTTCTAATTAGAGAGCCTAAAAGTGAGAAAAACAGCATGTAAGTCCAGTATCTATTTATCTTACACGCCCTTTGTCTAGACGTCTGTTTTTTCCTTTTTTTCTCAAGAATTTAGGGAATAGAACCAAGCAAAGTAGAACTGTCGGTGAAATAACTATAATTGAACTGAAAGATGTTGGATCTGTTTGTGGACTAGTATATGTGTAATTACTGACGAAGTTGTATTTGAACCAGTGATAACTTTTTGATGTTGAAGAGCTGTTTTCATCTGTTTCTATTGTGGTTGTAACATTGCTGATAATACATTCTTCCTTCTTCAGAATTCCTGTTGTTATATCGTATGTGTTGTTATATTCTTTCCTCAGAGTCCAAATATAAGTCAAATTTTCTGAAATTACCTGTGTTCTTTTGTAATTATCTATAGATTTCGAACTAAAATCAGTTGAATTGATGAAGGTTGTAAAAATCTCCTTTCGAACATAATCAATTGGATATTCACTTGTTTCATCAAGTGTGCCTGTACTTGTATGATTATATGCTTCTTCTTGCTCTATTAAATACGGAAAATAATTCTTCTCTTCCTCATTGACCTCTGCTTTGACAGGTGCTAAATATGGTAAAGTTAAGAATCCTATGGTCATTAGAGAACTCATTGTTATTTCTAAGATTTCTTTAGAATCATTGATGTACAAATCATACCAATCTGTTGATGTGTTCCACAAGAGAAGTGGATGTTTGTAGTATAGATCATTAGGATGATAATTTACACGCACTGACAAAGTACTTCCTTCTGGAAGATAGACTCCATTTGTGACATATATTCCATTTTTAAAATTGTTAAAACTACTAGGACCTGAAAATCGCTCAACTTCCCAGCTAATTATATCTCCCGCTTCAACAATCGTTGAATATCCATATGATGATATCCATGAACTTGAAGATTGAATCTGTGTAATAAATATTATTATAAGCATTAGACAATAAATGAAAATTAGTTTAGTTGATTTTTGTCTTTTTAACATATACCATATATTCCCTTGTGCAATAAATAAAGATTATCTAGAAATGAAAAGAAGAAAGTTATTGCTTAAAGATATCGTAGAAAGCTAATAGCGAGTAAATTGCTGTTCCTTTCCATAATATATCTTCATCCACATCAAATTTTGGATGATGATGAGGATGAATTATACCTTTTTCTTCATTGTAAAGCCCAAGTACAATAAAAGCTCCTTTTGTTTTGTTAAGGTAAAAAGCAAAATCCTCTCCACCCATTGTCAGACCTGCATCCTTTACTTCATCAAGAGGTTTTAGTATTTCGATCAAATCATCAACACTTTCTACATGATTTATGGTTGGAGGGTAATAGATACCGTCTATCTCAAACTCAACATTTCCTTCACATCTCCAAGCTTTACTGTATCCCTCAACAATTTCCTTTATTCTTTTCAAGATGTGATCTCTGACATCATTGTTGAAAGTTCTAAATGTACCTTCCATTTTAGCTTCTGTAGGAATTATATTATGCGCATCACTTCCTTCTATCATTGGAATAGAAATAACTGCTTTTTCCAAGGGATCAATTTCTCGGCTAACTATTTTTTGAATGGCATTATAGATATCAACAAGAACTGCAGTTGGATCAAATGTTTGATGGGGACTGGCAGCGTGTCCACCTTTGCCTTTTATCTTTATTTTAAATTGATCCGCTGAGGCAAGAAAAGGTCCCTTTGTTGTTGCAATAGTTCCACTTTGTCCTTCTTGCCAAACGTGAATGCCAAAGATTTGGTCTACATCATCAATATGGCCTTCATCCACTATTTTCTTAGCTCCTCCTCCACCTTCTTCTGCTGGTTGAAATACAAGTTTTACTTTACCTGTTAAGTTATCTTTGTTTTTGTAAATTATTTTCGCTGCACCTAGTAACATTGCTGAATGTGCATCATGACCACAAGCATGCATTTTTCCTGGTATTTTACTACAATAGGGTTTATCGTTATCTTCAGTAACATTGAGGGCATCTATATCAGCTCTCAATGCAATAGTTCTCCCCTCTTTACCTGAGTCGATAGTAGCAATAAGCCCAGTAACTGCAGTTTTTTGTATATCATAACCAATCTTTCTTAATTCCTCTTCAATATGAGCAGATGTCTTTACCTCTTCAAATCCTGTTTCAGGATTCATGTGAAAGTGTCTTCGTTTTTCTATAATATATGACTCTAGTTCTTTAGCTTCATCGATAAGATTTTGTTTAAATTCTTGAATATCCATGAGGTTTCTGAATAGAATTATTATTTTTATTTTTCTATTCAACTACCTCCTTCAGAATCTATTTAGATTTTGTTAGAATTACGTTTCTAAAGACATGTTAGCAATTACGAGTAAAAATTTAAAATTAGCACAATAAGAGTGAGGCTTGTCTGAAGCAATAACGAATAGAAACTAGTTTATTGTTTGTTTTATCGTTGTTGGTGTTCAAGGAGGAACTATAAATGAGTAATAATGAGTATGATATCATAGTCGTTGGTGCTGGATGTGCAGGTCCTGCAGCAGCTAAAAAAGCTGCAGAACTTGGCATGAAAGTACTACTTCTTGAGAAATCCCAAGTTCCAGGTGAAAAAAATGTTTCTGGAACTTGTTTAAATGGTGCTGCTATACTCGATCCAGATTTGCACTATATTGCTGAATGTCCTATTGAAAGAAAAATTAGAGAAATGAGAACTTTTCATATCAATAGCGAAAGAACAACAGTTTTTCATGAAATACCTTCAGAAGGGATTTTATTGCTTTCGGTCAGAAGAGACCATCTAGATTCCTGGCATACAGAAGAAGCTAGAAAAGCAGGAGCTGAAGTCAAACTTTCAACAACTGTGCTGGATATTATAGAAGAAAATGATTATATCAAAGGAGTTGTGACTGATTCTGGAGAAAAATTCTACGGAAAAGTAATCATTGATGCAGCAGGTGTGAATTCAATTGTGGGTAGAAAAGCTGGTTTAATACCTAAACGAAAAGGTCAGAATATGATCCTTTATGTTACAGTTGCAGTTAAATTAGGAGAAGAAGTAATTAATGAGAGATTTGGTGATTGTATAGAATATTATTTATCCCCAGGAATTCAACATAAAACTTGGCCTTGGATATTCCCTAAGAAAGATACTGTTACTGTAGGAACTGGGGGATATATGGATGAAAATCTCATCAATGATGAATTTCCAAACGTGAATAAATACATGGACAATTTCCTCAATCTTCCAGTGGTTAAGAAGAAGCTGGAAGGAGGAGAGATAACCTCTTGGGGATTACATTTGGAATATGACGAAGCTATTGAAAGGAGAGTAAGAAACGGTTTAATCCTTACAGGAGAAGCAGGAGGATTTGTTATTCCATTCTTAGGAGAAGGAATGCCAGAAGCATTCTTTACTGGTATATATGCTGCTACAGCTGCAGCTGAAGCAATTGAAGCTGGAGATTATTCAGAATCAAAATTATCAGAAAGATATGACGAGCTTATTGGTGAAAACTTCTTCATGCAAGCATTTCGTTATATCGCAGCTGTAAATAAAGAATCGATTTTAACAAAAACTGATGAAGAAATTACCCAAATGATGCAACAAGTAATCATGGGTGGTGGTTTTATTTCAAACGCTATTCACAGTAAATGGATGAAGGGTGTAGAAGATGAAAACTTCGAATTGATACAAGAAGCTTATGATTTTCTAGAGTTAATCCAACCCTATGCTAAAGTCGATCCGGATTTCGAAATATTAGTCAAAGAGAGGCAAAGAAAATGAAGGTAGAAATGAAAGTAGATTACTATCCAGGAGATACTGGAGAATTCATTAAAGTGTTAGAAGATAATTGTGTTGGTTGTGGTGATTGTGCAAAATTCTGTACAAGAGATGTTTGGCAACCAGACGGAAAAATATATCGGCCAGTAAACCTCAAACAGTGTGTAGAATGTGGAGCTTGCTGGAATGCCTGTGAATATGACGCAGTTTTCTTCAGTGAACCAAAAGGTGGAACTGGAGTTCGTTTCAGCTACGGATAAGTTAAGGTGTAATATATGGTGAACATGGACGAAGTACTTGAAACACTAGAAAAACAAAAGGACAAATACACTCATGAAAAGGTTGCAAAATTCTTTAAAACCTGGACTAAGAAACTTCAGTATCATTTTACAGATATTGACGAGTATTATGTAATAGAGTTGATAAAAGGAATACCACAACCAATTGTGAAAGAAAAACTTGATGACCCAGATATTATGTACTCGATGAGTACAGATACTTTTCTAAAACTTAATCGTGGTGAAATAAGTGGTTTTAAAGCTTATCAACAAAAGAAACTGAAAATAAAAGCCACAATGCCAGAGACGCTGAAATTGCAGAAATTAGATAAGCTTTAGAAGTTTTTCCATTTTTTTCCATTTTTATTAACTCGAGTAGTAGTGGCTAGTGATATTTCTTAGTAGATTGAATTTTGACTAATAAGAATTCTTAATAGTTCTTCCTATTAAATTGAATTGATAAAAATGTCTGAATTAAAGGGAGTAGTGACTGGAATGGACTGTGCTAATTGTCTAGCTAAAGTCACTAAGAGTATTGAGAGTATAACAGGCATTGAAGATGTTACTTTAAATCTTGTTTCAACGAAACTTATCGTTAAATATAATGAAGATGAAGTTTCGGAAAAAGAAATCATAGATACAATAAAGAAAACAGGATATGGTTTCAGTAGTGCATATGAGCGGAAATCTTTCTTTAACATCAAACATAATAAAAATCTTTTATTCTTCTTGATTGGCACATTTTTTCTAATAATTGCATTGCTTATGGATTATCTTTATTTTGATGACACTTACTTAGTGTTGATTTTTTACATCCCAGTTATAACAGTTGGTGGAATACCTATTTATCTTAAAGCGTTTGCTTCTCTTAAAGCAAGAACTATAGATATAGACCTTCTAATGGTTATAGCTGTTATTGGAGCAATGAGTATTCAATATTGGGAAGAAGCTGCAGAGATTATTGTTCTATTTACTTTAGCAGAATTGCTAGAAGCTTTTTCTATGGATAAAGCAAGACAATCTATTCGAGAATTAATGGATTTAACTCCTCCAACCGCTATTAAATTAATAAAAGGTAGAAAACACGAAGAAGTTCCAATAGGAGATTTAGTTGTAGGTGATAGAGTTAGTATAAAACCAGGAGGAAGAATACCCATAGATGGGAAACTAGATTGGGGAAAATCCTATGTTGATCAGAGTCCTATAACTGGAGAGTCTACACCAATCTACAAGGAAGTGGGAGATAAAGTCTTCTCTGGCTCAATTAATATTGATGGTTACATAATAATTAGAGTAACTCAGATGCCTGAGGAAAGCACTGTTGCAAGGATAAGGCAACTAATAGAAAAAGCAGAACAACAAAAATCTAAACAAGAACAATTTATTCAGAAATTTGCCAAATTTTATACACCCGCAATGGTAATTATAGCTCTCTCTGTATTCTTGATACCAGGCATTTTCATGAACATTCCTATTGACTTGGAAATATTGAGATCTTGGTTATATCAGAGCTTAGTAATTCTAGTTATTTCATGTCCATGTGCATTAGTACTTTCAACACCAATAACTGTAGTAACAGCAATTACAAGAGCTTCAAAAAAGGGTGTTTTAGTAAAGGGAGGTAAATATCTGGAAGTATTATCTTCTGTTAATGCCGTCGGTATGGATAAAACAGGCACTCTTTCCACAGGTAACCTTAAAGTATACAAAATAGAAGCTCTGGAAGGATACTCTGAAAACACAATTATAGAAATAGCATCCAGTCTTGAATCACATTCAGAGCATAAGATTGCGGAAGCTATAGTAAATTACGGAAAAGAACATGGAACTAGAGGACTTGGATATAAGGATGTAAAGATACTTCCTGGAAAAGGAATCAAAGGTTCAAGGAAAGGTAAAGTTTACTACATTGGGAGTGAAGCACTTGTTAACGAAGCTTTAGGATTTGAAGCTTATGATCTTGAATGCGAAGAAACAGAAAGTATCGTTAGTTATGTTGTTGAGGATAAATCTGTTATAGCGCATATACATATGTCAGATGAGTTAAGACCTGAAACAAAAGATGCGATATCTTCTCTAAAGAAAACTGGTGTAAAAGACATAATCATGTTAACAGGAGATAATGAAGCTGTCGCAAATAAAATAGCAGAAGAATTAGGTATCTCATATGAAGCTGAACTTTTACCAGAAGAAAAAGTTGATTCTGTGAAGCGTCTTAAAGAAAAATACGAGCTAGTTGCAATGGTTGGTGATGGTATAAATGATGCACCAGCATTGGCTTTATCAGATGTTGGAATTGCAATGGGAGCGGCTGGAACAGCTATTGCTATTGAAACAGCTGATATTGTTCTATCTTCGGATAATTTGTTTAGTCTCCCTTATCTTTTCAGATTAGGTAAACAAACAAAAAGAACAATACAAACCAATATTTTTCTATCATTGTTTATCAAGTTCATATTCTTTATTTTGGTCTTTCTGAGTATAGCATTTATAGCAGTAAAAACATTCTTTGGGGACTCGTTATTATGGCTAGCTGTACTTTTTGGAGATATGGGCGCTTCATTGTTAGTAATTCTTAATGCTATGAGAGTTGGGAGAAAGAAATTAGAGAAAAGTCAGAAAGAGAAAGAAAATTAAGTTAATAAATCTCTTTACATTTGAAAAGATGGTAAGGAAGAATGAGTAAGACAGACAAAGCATTTAATCGAAAATTAATCTATATCCTAATTGGACTTCTACTTATTACATCAATATTTGTAGTGATATTATTCAGACCTGAACCAAGCGATACAGGAAGGGTATTTACAACTTCTCTTCGTTTTTATACAAAAGGAACTGAAAGATTATATTACCTGGGTTATGCAACTTCGATAATTCAGAGTATAAGAGAAATAGGGATTGAAGTAAAAGATTACCTAACTGAATATAGTGTATTTTTGAATAAAGTAGTAGAAAACAAGGACTTTGATCTTGCTATACTTGAAATAGAAGGGGAAAATTCTCCGATTCTCGATCTCTTTTTCAAAGAAGATTCTTTCTTGAATATTTTCAATTTTGAGAATGTGCTGGATAATGGGACAACTGCAAGTTATATAACCAATATTACGCAAGAAATGAATTTCAATGCAAGACAAGATTATTTATACGATTTGCAGGAACATCTAATGAAAGACATTCTATTAATGGTTCCACTTTATACCCCTGCAAGATTTTTCGCATATTATGATAATTTAAAGAATTTTTCATCAGTTCTGGATTTCTCCCATAGTATTCCATATATGATTTTTGATGGACTGCATGATGGACAAGAATCAAATACAATGTTAAAAATTGGAACCTCAGAGTGGGAAAATTTTAGTCCAATAAAAGCAATAAAACGAGGAGAAAAAGTAGTTCTTTCTCTTGTTATGGATAAACTAATCGAATTAGATGAGAAAAATTCTCCTATTAAACGTGGTCTTATTGATGATTGGATATTTGAAAATGACACAACGCTCATACTACATGTTAGAGATGGAGTAGAATGGCAACCAGATAATGATGAACTATTTACTGGGGAATTGTTAACTGTGGATGATGTGATTTTTACTTTGGATATGTATACAAACCCTGATGCAAATAATAATTATGAAATTTTTGACTGGATTGAATCATATGAAACTAATGGAACGTCGAGTATCAAAATATTCATAGATTCAGATCCTAGCACAGAAGAAAAAGAACCATATGCATTTGCATTGGAAGAACTATCAATTTATCCTTACCCAGAGTATTATCTGAATACAGAAAGTACAATATCTCAAATAATCAGCTCTGTAAGATATGCAAATTTCGCTATATCACCATTTGGTACTGGAAAATATAGATTTAATTCCAGCGAAGCAGAGATAGATTTCTCTGTGACGCTTAAAAAATACGACAATTGGCATGGTGTTGGTTATTTAGATGGGCTACCTACAAATCTGGAATTTGAATTTGTTGAGCTTAAATCATATGCAGATCCTACAGCAATGAATTTTGATTTGAAGGAAGGAGGAGTAATTGATATAGCAGATTTTGGAAAGAATCCAGATTTAGAAGTCTCTTATCAGACTGTTGATTTTAAAACACAATTTAGGTTGGAAAACTCCCTTGTGTTTCTTGCTTTCAACCTGAATAATGAAATTTTCGGGGGGGCAAACAATTATATCCCAACAGAAGAAGAAGGTGTTTCAAAAGGATTAGCAATTAGAAGAGCTCTTGCTTCGATGGTAGATAAACCATATATGGATAGTGTTTTCCATAATAATAAATTCAATGTGACGGAAACTCCAATATCAAGATATTTCTCTGATTTCTACAATCCAAGTGTAACAACTTATCCATATAGCATCACTGAAGCAATTAATTATCTTAATTTAGCCGGATATAATGTTTCAACGAATCCAGAGGATTATGAAACAGAAGCATCTTTCAGTTTAGTAAGCACAATTACAGCATTCAGTTTAGTTACAGGAATACTTGTTATTAATAGGAAAAGAACTAAATCAAAGGTGAAATAAATGGACAGAATAAAAGAAATCAAAAAAGTGAACCTGAAAAACATCCCCGTAATTCAATCTTTTAGTGGGAGTGGTGCAATAGGGACAATACTGTCAGCATTCCTAATTGATGCATTAGAGATGGAACATGTTGCAGTAATTCATTCAAGCTCAATTCCTCCAGTTGCAATAGTCAAAGATGGTAAAATCGAACATCCAATAAGATTGTTTCAATCAGAAAAACTTGCTCTAATGTCATGCGAGATTCCTATCTCTTACAGCAACACTCAACACTTTCTCAAAACGCTAGTAGATTATTATATTAAACAAGGAGCATCACATGTCATTCCAGTGGGAGGTTTACCCGTACTAAAAGATCCAGCAAACGATGCCAGATGTTTCGCGATTACCACAAACGATGAAATGCTAACTTTCCTAGCAAACTATGGTGTCAAAATTCTGGATGAAGGAATATTATACGGAACTGTAGTAGAAACACTAGAATTATGTGATTCAAAAGGATTCAATGGGTGTTTCTCACTATTGGCTGAATGTGATCCGGGAGTAGCAAGTTATTACGCAGCTAAACAGATTTTACTGGAATTATCAAAGCTATTCAATTTCGAATTTGATGAAAATCAGTTCAACAATGTTTCATCTACAATACAAAGGAGAATAGATGAGAGCAATAGGATGGTAAGAGAAGAAACATTCAATAAAACAAGAGAAAGTCATCTTTAATCAAATTAAATTGGAAAAAAGGTGAAATTAGCTCGCAGAATAGCTAAAATCCTTCTAAAGCTAAAAATAGTGAAATACGCGATTTTTGTCGATTGTAGAGGGTGCTGTTACAATCAGAAAAACATTTATATAGTTTCAAAGAGAAAATAATATAGTTGGGGTTATTTAGTAAAAGGCTATCTAAGAGGAAACTGCAAACTGAACAGGAAGAGAATCCGATGCTTCAACCCTTCCCAAGGGTAAATCTCGGGAACTATGGTTGAACCCCTTTTTAGATGGTTTGAACCCCCATTGGGCTTAGTTAAGACCTCCTGAGCCCGAATCCCCAGAATCAGATGTGTCTGATTTACAGACAACTTCTGTCTGCCAGAACCCCCAACCATCATCCGTAAGGATGAAAAAACCCCAGAGGCATCGAGTCAGAATCCCCTTCCTGTTCAGGCAGAAATCCTTTTTCTTATCCGAATTATTCTAAACTTTTCTTTGTGCTTAAATACTTTTTTCGCTTTCAGTGTACCGAAACTAATCATGTTGAGGACATGGATAATAGTTGAGGAACAACCAGACTCTATCGATGAGGTTTACCAAGTTCTACTTGACACTTCCCTTAATTCAATTCAGACTGGTCATCTCTCTCCTGCTGTAACTATTCTCAAGGATTTGATTAACGATTATCCTGAAACCGCTCTTCCTTACCTTTATCTCGCTAATCTCTATTCCATCAAAGATGAGAAATGGAAAGCTTTGAACAAATTTAATAATGTATGGGAGTTAAGAGATAATCTTCCTTCTCTCACTCATCTAATCCCTTACCAAGCAGTGTTTCTTTTACTCACCTTCGATCCTATCCCCAAGAATCATCTAAAGATGTGGTTTTGTAGATCTTTAGATTTTTATGATCTATACGATTACGAAAGTCGACTGATAATCAATCTCGCAAGGCAAATTTTAGAGCAATAAATACTACTGTGGATCAGTTCACCGTTGCACCACAATTCGGACAGAATTTATCAGATTCAATAATACTAGATCCACAATTTGAGCAGAATTTTGTAGCTTCTTCACCAGATTCCGGTGGTATGGTTTGAACTGGAGATTGAGCTGGTGTATAAACAGTTGGAGTAGTAGCTGGAGCATAAACACCTGGTGCAGGTGTAGAGGCAAGTTGTGAAAAGTCGATAGATTGTCTTATGTTTTCCAGTTTCAGAGAATTCTGATATAAAACATAAGCTACTCCTAAAGCCAATAATATTCCGCCAATCCCAACAACTAAAGCTAAAATAAACAGAGATACTAGAGTTATTAATCCGGAGATGACTATCGCTAATGCTGCTATGAAAATTGCTACCCCTGCAATCAGTCCATAGAAAGCATATAATGGAAAAACCCAAGAATCCAACTGTCCATGTTGGGGAGCTGATTGTGTAATCTTCTTAAATAAATTATTTAATTTCAGAAAACATACAATGCTTGAAACAAGTGCTACAATAGCACCCAAAAGCCCTACAAATGGGATGTAAACTACAAGCAATGAACCTCCGAACACATACAACCATTGTTTTGTTGTATCCGCATCTCTTCTAGCAATTGGAAAAGACATGCCAATTTTATGTATAGCCGTACCGAGAAGGAATAATCCTAATGCATAAATTATATCTCCAACTAGACCAATATAGTCAGATTCTATAAAAGCCATACCAAAGCTCACTGCTTGTGCTAGGACAAATATTAATGCACTGTATTTTACCATATCAGTAGATGATTTATCGTATACTTGTGTTGTTGTCATCATTTTTATTACCAAGAAATTTGCATGATAAATAAATTAGAATTATATAATTATTACGCTTAAAGTCATTTTGTTAGAAAAGATTAAACTATGAATTGAACTCCAAATTCCTATGGTATCAGATAAGAAAATCCAATAAAAGCATTCATACTCGTCCCATAAGAAGAATTTCCCAATGGTCAACTTTTTGTTTTAGTATCAATGGATGATAAACCTAAAAAAGAATTAGCTACATGAGTTGAGAGATCAATAAAGTTTCATGAAGGGTATCCCCTTCCTGTTCAGACAGAAATTCCATTTATATTCATTCAATAATCCTTCTTTTTTAAATCAATATTTATGCACTTTTAAATCACAGTTTTTTTTATCATCATTTTTATTAATGTTTTATACTTATTATACTAGATGAAATATCCATTCAAAGAGATATCTTCCCTTCTTCTAGCTTTCTTACTTTTCTTTTCTTTATTTCATCAATTTTCCTTAGCTTCTACCTCTGAAATTATTCTTTATACTCGAATTACTGATATTTCGTTTCCTCCTATCTTAAGTGATACCAATAATTTTCAGTTTACAGACTTTGATTTCACTTATACCCTTGAAATTATTAATCCAACAGAAACAACTGTAATTGTAACTACACCTAACACTAATTTAATTTTAGTAAGAGGAAATTGTACACTTGAAAACAATCAATATTTTTGGATTGTAGGTGATCCATATATACCTCAACCTGCTGAAAGTGAACATCACCTTGAACCTGGAGTAACTAAAATGGAGAGAATTTTTATTATTCATATAAATGAACCTCAATTAGAAACTATACCAAATGGAAATTATACAATATGGGTTATTCTTGTTCATGAGAATGAAATTCCTTATTATAGTTATTTGTCTTTTCTTAATGTTACTGATGATGAAATCTCTGTAACTCATGAAGGAACAAACAGTACTTTAATAGTCGATAAAGAGTTATATCGTACATTTGAAAAAACAGATTTTAATATTACAGCTGTTTTAATCTACTTCGCAATTTTGATTTTTAGATATAGAAAAAATAGAAATCGTATAAGAAATAATTGAAATACTATAAAACCTCTGAAGCATCGAGTCAGAATCCCCTTCCTGTTCAGGCAGAAATTCCTTTTTACAAGTTTTTAAAACGATAGAAAAAAAAAATAAAACATAGCAGGTTTTATCCTGACTATGTTGAAGGAGACCAGAAAAGATCAATGCTTGAAGACATTGTTGTGACATCATCATCTAACCAATTGTTTAGCTGAAAGCAATATAATCCATTAAGAATTGCATCAATTGCGTATACAGAATCAATTGGATTCCATATATCTAAATATGTCATAACACTGTAAGAATCTCCCCAATCCCCATGATCTTCAGCACCAAAACTGTGAGAGATTTCATGTTGAATTAGATTATCTATCCACCATTCAGGAAGTTCATATGGAAAAAAAGGGTATCCAATTGCAGCATTAACGATTGCTGCTGCTACATTCCACAAATCTCTGTCAAAGTAGCAAACAATATAGCTTTTTCCACAACATACTCCCCAGTGTTGTTCTTTTTCACCAACAAAAAATGCTAATTTGTCAAAACCATGATTATTCTGAGATACTTGGTAATTCTCTACTTCTGTATAATCCCAACCTCCTACAGAAAGTCCTAACATATCTCCAGCTTTTTCTCTTCCATACGTTTCCCATTCTTCCATATTGTTTGGGGGATCTGGTTCGTTAGCTGGATAGACTAGTGTTTGACAACAATCGAAGCTAATTGACATTTCGTATGTTTGAAATCTAGAACTAACCTGATTAAAGTATTCTTGGGGGAAAGTTTCAAAATAATTAAACCATTCAAAATCAACTAGTGTATAGGTAAAGACTGGAACAATTACTGGTTGATTAACAAAAAATGTTTTAGTTAAGGATTGAATACTTGTCTGAAAACTTCCAGCGTAATAATTTCCTGCAAATGCATCCCCTGTTAGATAAAATCCAAGAATGTCATACTCACCTATATTAAGAGCGAAAATACCATGCCAAGCTCTAGATTGTTTATAGAGAGTCAAATATTTATCTATTGAAGAAGCCAATCCATTTTGTTGTTGAGATGGTTCTAGATTTATTGGAATTGGGTATCTAAACCATCCATCATAGTCTAAGTAATTATCAAAATAAAAAACTCCTTGCTCATCTACTAAATATCCTTCATTTTTGAGATGAATGTATATTTTGAGATTTTTCAAAGTGTAGTAGTTATTTGTATTATGGATATCAAAGGTAAACGTATAACTTTCTCCTTTATCTATATTAGTGGTCGGTACATATAGTGTTGATTGCAAAGCATTGAAAACACTAGGAACTGTTGGTATTAGATTGATATCTTGTCTTACTGCCAAAAATCGCTCTAGCGTTATCCCTATTCCTTCTGTTTGAAATCCTGTTTTTTCAATTACTAATTCTGCAGGATACGGTTCCATTAGTAGTGTTCTATATAATACAGAATAATATCCAGCACTATCAGTATAATCAACATCTTCCACATTGCCATCAACAATTAGAGTTACTTTCGCATTATATATTGGTGGATTTGTTCCATTGTCATCATATACATACCCGTAAGCACCTGGACCTCTTGGTGGTCTAGCCTTAACAGAAACTTGACCTACACCTAGCAATAGAAACATTAAGATTAAACTTATTCCTGAAATGTATTTTTTTTGTGTTCTTGATTTTTTCACTTAATCACCTAATTATTAAGAATCTGTAAATATTCGAATTCAATTACTCTGATTTACTTTTCTCTTCGTAGATCTCTCAGACTCTTTTTTTTCAGAATCTACTCAAAAGTAGATTCAATATTTGTTGTTATTCACATATAAAAATTCAATGTATAAAAAATGACGGGGACTGTTATGAATCTGTAGAATTAATATTACATTCATTTGTACCTTAGTAGAGTCAGAATCCCCTTCCTGTTCAGGCAGAAATTCCTTTTCTATTCCTTCTTCTTTTCTTCTTTAAAATAGCCTCTCCTACCATAAATAGTCCTATTATTGCGTATAGATTAGTAAACTTACTCTCTTCAATACAAGTGTGATAACTGCAAGCTGCAATCCATTCTTTCGCTTTTTCCAAATCCCTATAGTACTGGATTTCAAAATCTGTTTCAGATTCTACAATGTCTCCATTAGTATCAATTATTGGATATGGAGTTAGATTATACGATCAATCATTTACAATGTTATTCATTTCCTCTTTATCTATGCAATAAGATATAGCCTTTCTGATTGCGACTCCAATCGTATATGATTCTTTATCAGGTGCAGATAAAAACAAATAATTACTATCTCCTCCAATAAATGGTCTTTGAAGATTAAAAACTAGAAGTATTATTGATAGATTATTTCTTGGGATAAATAATGGCAAAACTGGAAGTATATTATCCATTACTATTATCATCCAATCATTAATGAGTTCTGATTTATCTTGTTCATTTTCTGTTTCATTAATCATCATTAATAACTGCTCACTCTGATTACAATATGGTATTGATCTACTCCAACCAAAATTTCCTAACATACCTTCTTCACTGTAAATTTCGAGAATGTCTCCATAAGAATAGTCTTGTTCTTGTTCTATTTCTAGAATTGCTAAATCAGAATCATTAGATAAGGTTAATAGATTATCATACCATCCCTCTTCTTGTACTTGAATTTGAACTTCGATATCTATAGATTCAAGATATTTGGATATGTAAAGTGCATAGTCGAAATGCTCTCCAGGCTCTGTTTGCAATGTTAGACGAGCTAAAGTAGTGATACTACTCACGTGCAATGAATTACCTGAGAGAATAATAAAAGAAATCAACATTACAGTGATAAGTATCGTGTTATTATTTTTCATCTTCTAACCTCTAATTCATTAGGATTCTTCCTTTAGACCACTTGATAACTATTTAGCTGTAGGTCTATACTCTTATTAATGTTATTCAGAAATCAAAAATCGAGTCAGAATCCCCTTCCTGCTTAAATAGAAATCCTTTTTCTTTTCTTCTTGAATTTAATTCAAAGTTTGTTAGAAAATCCTTTTAAAGAAAACTCATATACATTATTGACTATTAGGACTAGTGAAATAATTGAATCTGAGAACTGGAATATCGAAAACAAAAGAATCAAAACCAAGTATAATGAGGAGTAAATTAGCTTGGACTTTTGGGATTCTTTGTATTTATTTTGCTCTCTTAAGCATACCTTTATTTGGATTTCCCGGAAGTATATATTATCTAGATGATCCCCTATCTTTATTCCGAGTGATCTCTGCCTCTAGGCTAGGTAGTCTTGCTGAGTTTGGTATTCTCCCGATTGTTCTCTCTATAGTTATTTTTCAGATTCTAATTGGTTTAAGATTAATCAAAGTAGACTTCACTAAGAAGGAGGATAGAAAGCTCTATGCTATTGGTACTAAAGTACTAGCAATAGTATTAACTATAGCTTTTGCTTTAGTATTCTCTTTCAGTGGTATTTATGGAGAGGGTATCTCAATAATTAGTAAATTGATTATCCTTGTGCAATTACTAGCTGCTGGGTTTGTGATAATCTTGATGGATGAACTACTCCAGAGGGGTTACGGTTTGGGTTCCGGAACTAGTCTATTCATACTTGCCAGTGTTTGTTACAATATTTTTAAAGGAATGTTAAGTTTGCATCAAGAAACATTAAGTGGATTTATGTGGTATGAAGGAAGTATCTTAGCATTCTTTCAAGGAATAGGTAGAGGAGACTTACTAACGCCCTTTTATAATCCATATAAAACGTATGATTTTGTAGATTTCCTATTACTTTTCGTCGTTTTTGCTATAGTTATTTACTTTATTTCAATAAAAATAGAGATTCCTGCTCAATCAAAAAAAGATGACATTCCCACTCGTTATCCTATAAGAAGTTTGTATACTTTTTATGTTCCAGTAATTTTGTCTTCAATATTATTTGCTACTTTAGGTTTCATATCTACTTTAATATCTGGTTCTTCTCCGAGAGGCTTCTTTGGTATTTTTTTCCCTCCTTACGGTCCTGAGAAAATTGTCCAGAAACCCTCTCTTGTTGTAGGCTATATTATAATGATGATACTATTTTGTGGTATTTTTTCACGGATATGGTATATTACTGCTGGAATGGATTCATTGAGTGTTGCTAAACAATTTCTTAATAAGGATATGTTAATTCCTGGTTTTAGAGAGGATCCTAAAATTGTTCAGAAATACCTGAACCAGTATATCCCAACTGCTGCGTGGTTAGGAGGTTTTTTCATAGGATTTCTAGCATCTATAGCAGATTTTCTAGGTCCTTTAGGAACTGGAACGGGAGTTCTAGTAGCAATTTGCATAATTAGAGAATATTATGATATTATTTACAGTAAATTGTGATTTTTATTTGAATTACTTTCCTGTTCAAGCAGAAATTCTTTTTCTTCTAAATTCCAGTCTTCCAATAATTGTTCTCTTGGTTTCTTCTTATTTGGTAATTATAAGAAAGAGTGGAAAATATCAGTTACATCATAGGTAAAGGAGCTATTATCCCGACAAAAACACCTTCTTCAATAGGTAGACTTCTTTTTGTTTGTTTTTCTCTTTTTGCCTCTTTCGTATATATATTTAATAATGAAATTGCTTTCCTTAATTTAGGAGTGTTTCAGATTGGAAGAAGATGAAATCAAATCAAAACTTAAGGAAAAACTGCAAGAAAAACTTGATGATCAAATTGCTGATTTGACTAAAGATACTGCTCTGAAGTTTAAAAAAGAAGAAAATGAAGATAAAATTGATGAAGGAATTGAATTAAAAATGGAAGAAGAAGTTGAAGAAGAAGTTGAAGAAGAGATTGAGGAAGAAGTAACTGAAGATGAAGAAATAGAGGAAGAGGAAGAAGCCGAAAAAGCCGAAGAAGAGATTGAGGAAGAAGAAACTGAAGAAGAAGTCATTGAAGATGTTGTCGAAGATTATATCGAAGAGGTTGTTGAAGAAGCAGTCGACGAAGTTTTAGAAGAACCTGTTTCAGAAGAAGTAATTGATGAGGTCGTAGAAGAAGTCGTAGAAGATGAAGACGACGAAGCCGACGAAGACGAAGACGACGAAGCCGACGAAGAGGAAATCGACGAAGCCGAAGACGACGAAGCCGACGAAGAGGAAATCGACGAAGCCGAAGAAGTCGAAGAGGAAATTGAAGAAGCCGAAGAAGACGAAGAGGAGCCTGAACCAGTACCTGAACCAGAAATTGTCAAAGTTGAAGATCCCCCCGAGTTACATGAAGATGTTGCAAAAGATGGTGGTTTGTTAACAGTAACATTAGATGTATCAGGTGATGCCATTCCTTACGGATATAATCTGGTAAAGGGTAAATTAGAGATTAAAGACGACGAAGCTATGAAAGTCAAACTAATGTTCTCTTTACTCTACCTGCAGGAGAAGAGTCTAGCTGAAATAGCTGAAAAGACTAAATCTGATGTTGCTAAGATTGAAAAAATCCTCATAAATCCAATCTATTTTGGGAAAATATTTTTTGGAGGAAAAGTCCACCAAGGAAATCATCCACCTATAATCTCAGAAAAATACTGTAAAATCAACAAAATCAATGTTGATGAAATAGTGGAAAAATTCTTAACCTCAATGTAGACGAAATAATAGGGGATTCCTAAAATATCTGAAGGAATCTTCCATTTATACCTTTTTTTAAACTGTTCATTCAAAATTTGGATTAAGATTCTTGTGTTATTTTATTTCGTAAGTTCCAGTAAAACGATCATAAACTCCCTTTAATTGACCATTGTTATGGAGAAACAATAACCAATTATGAATCTCCCCTGGAAGTACTAACAAGAACCCTTCCATTGTAATTTTCTTTGTTCCTATATCCAATTCATTTAGTAGATTATATAATCCTCTCTCATAAAATGCTTCTGCTACAGAAATTGTTGTTATCTCAGTGAGGTGCATTTTATTTTGAATACTCACAATACACCAAAGAAAAGCTTTTGCAATATTTTCAACACTTTTACGTAGTTCATCATTAACTGCTGTGCTTCGAAATCTTTCAATTATGAACGGTAAAAGAAAATCTTTGAGTCTTTGGTACTCACTTTCTGCCATAGTTAACCTTTGAAGTGAACTACTATTAAATTTTTGCACGGATTTGGTTTAAAGCTTAATTTAGTGTTTCTGTAGAACTACAATTATGTGCATACCCCCATCAATAGCTCCTTCTTCTTTACTAAGATCCAACTCCCAATCTAGAAATATCTCCCACATTTTTGGGTGAACATAGAATTTTTCAATAATATCCTGTTGGACATTGGATAAGTAGTGAGATGCAGATGCTGAAACTATATCACAATCAAAGTTCTCTAACAGAGATTTGAATTCTGACCATCTAAACATATGACAATAAAGCCCACTTGAAGCTAATTTTCCTATAACATCTCCATCTTGTATGAGTTTTTCCACACACTCCAAACCATCATTAAGTGAGTGTTTGTAAACAGCTCCTAGAAATAACTGAAGGGAACCAAGATGTGACATAACAGTAATTAAAACATGGTTCTTTGACTTCGTAACTCTAAGGAGTTCAGTTATAGCTTGTGGTGCTTTATCAAAAACATAACTTATAGGTCCTCCATAACAGACTGTAGACTCAAATTCATTATCAGCTAACTCCGATAAGTCTACAATATCCAATTGTTTCCTCCAAATTATTGAATCTTCATATCCTGCAGTTTTGACTTTTTCTTCATTAAGCTGTAGTTGATTACTAGAAATATCACCAACACAAATCTTTGCTCCTATTTTAGCTAGCTCAATAGTAAATCTTCCTGGACCTGCACTGATTTCTAGAATCTTTTCTCCGGAATGGATGTATTTTCGCAGATAATGATTATGAATATAAAAATCAACTTGTTCTCTTGGACTGTCTTGTAATCGAAACCATTCCCTATCGCCATAATCATCAAAGTATATCCTAATAAGGTTTGAATGTTACTCGTGACTCATAATAATCTAAAATACAGCACTAAATAATAAATGATTCTGACGAGATTTCAAAACCAAAAACTATAAGTTTAAAAACTTGATATCAACCACTAGCTCAGATAAATATGGTGATTTGATGGGTCACGGATCGCTTCAGAAAGCTGGTAAAGTTAGAAAACAAACACCCAAGGTTACTTCTAAGGAAAGACATAGTCCTATCCCACGTAAGGGTTTAAGAAATAAGTATGTGAAAAGAATTATTTTAGGAAAATACGCTGGACAACCTCAAAGCATGGGTGCCAAACGTAAATCCAGATAAACCTATTTTCATATATCTAGTGTAAGGCTTTTTACATGAATGTTCAATATGATGCTTTTCTAGAAATCAAGCATGAATTACTAGAAAAAGAGAATGTAACTAAAAAAGACCTTAATCAAATAAAGCGAACTATTTCAAAAAAATACCATCTAGAAAAATTCCCTCGAAATAGTGATATTTTAGCTGTTTGTACAGAAGAGGAAAGAGAACTTCTATTACCCCTTTTAATGAAAAGAAAAGTTAGGACACTATCTGGAGTTGCAATTATCGCAGCTATGACCAGACCTTGGAAATGCCCTCATGGTAAATGTATTATGTGCCCTGGAGGGCCAGAAGTTGATAAACCTCAGAGTTATACCGGTTATGAACCAACAACAATGCGAGGAATAAGAAACGATTATGATCCTTATCTTCAGGTAAGAGATAGAATTGACCAATTAGAAGCAATTGGGCATTCAACTGAAAAGATTGATGCAATTATCATGGGTGGAACTTATACACATCAACCAATCGAATACCAGAAATGGTTCATTCAAAGAATGTTTGATGCTATGAATGAATCTGATTCCTCATCATTATTGGAGAGTCATAAAATCAATGAAACAGCTCCTCATCGGTGTGTAGGTTTAACTACTGAAACAAGACCAGACCAAGTTGTCCCTGAGAAAATCAATCCACTGATCGATTATGGTGTTACACGATTAGAGATAGGTGTTCAAACTGTATTTGATGATGTCTATGAAAAAATGGAAAGGGGGCATGGAACAAAAGAAACAATTTCAGCTTTTCAATATGCAAAAGATTCTGGTCTCAAAATTACCGCTCATATGATGCCTGGATTGCCTGGGTCTACTTTTGCGAGAGATGTTCAAGCATTTCATATTTTGTTTAACGATAGCAGATACTGTCCTGATGAAATCAAAATATACCCAACTATGGTGATCCCAGGTACTAAATTATATATTGACTACCAATCTGGAAATTATGCTCCATTAAATAATGAGGAGACAGCTAAGCTAATAGCTAGAGTAAAAGAAGAAATACCACCTTATGTAAGAATTAAAAGAGTATTAAGAGATATCCCAGCTCATCAGATAGCTGCGGGACCTAACAAAAGCGATCTTCGTTTAGATGCTCAACGAATCTTAAGAGAAGAAAATAAAAAATGTCGTTGCATTCGATGCAGAGAAGTTGGGCATTTTCTGTTAAAGGAAGAAGGTAATATTGATCCTTCAGATATAGATTTTATTCAAAGAACCTATCAAGCAAGTAATGGACAAGAGTATTTCATGTCTTATGAAGACGTAAAAAATGATATATTGATAGGCTTTCTTAGGCTTCGAGAGCTCAGCGATAAGCATGTTCGTAGTGAATTTGAAACTGAACCCACAATAGTGATAAGAGAATTACATGTTTATGGAGAAGCTTTACGAATTAGTTCTGATGGAAAGGATTCTCTTCAGTGGCAACATAGAGGATATGGAAAACTTCTCTTATCTAAAGCAGAGGGATTTGGACGAGATAATGATTACTCAAAAATCTCTGTTATTTCAGGTGTAGGGGTTCGTGAATATTACAGAAAATATGCATATACTTTAGATGGTCCATATATGTCTAAACAACTTTAGTTAAGTTAGCAACATTTGTGAAAAGGGCTAAATTTATAATAGTATACAATTGTTCAAGAATTAGGAAATAACTGGTGTTCTTCATGTCATCAATAAACCGTACAACTTTGTTACAAGAAGTAGAAATTGAACTCAAGAATGCTGGTTATAATATTATCCGTTTATCTTCTGGAAGCAGAGCATGCTTTGATATAATTGCAAAAGGAAGAGATCAATTAGTAATTCTGAAGATTGAACCTTATATTGATAATTTTAATAGAGATGACTCCTTTGAGCTAAAAAATATTGCGAGTTTTCTAAATGCCTCTCCTCTGATAGTTGGTGAAAGAGGAAGAAGATTTTCACAATTGGAGGATGGTCTAGTACTACTACGCTATGGAATCCCAGTTGTAAGTTCTGAAACCTTCATCAATTTAATTGCTCATGGTGCTCCTCCTTTTGTTTATTGTAGTAGAGGAGGATACTTTGTCCAAATCAATAGAAAACTTCTACGTCAAGCAAGGTTAAACAAGAATCTAAGCTATGCTGATCTAGCACATCAAGTTGGAGTTTCAAGGAGAACAATATATGAATATGAACACTCTATAAATCCCCCTCCATCGACAGCTGCATTGCTTGAAGAAATACTGAAATCTCCAATCGCTGAAGGCATCAAAATCTTCAACATAGATATAGAGAAAGAAACTCGACCCTCTTACTCAAAACAAAATCTTACCTCCTATAAGGAAGAAATTTCCTCTATTCTGCAAGAATTAGGTTTTCTATCTCAATTTTGGACTAAACTCTCTCCCTTCGATGCATTTGGAGAACACAAAAGTCGCGAAATTCATAGTGGATTGAATGTTTTAGTTTGTGTAGATGACGACGAAAGTCAGAAAGTGATTAACAAAATTAGTATAACACAAGATATAGCTTCGCTTACAAAACGAAGAGCTATTATGATTGTTGAGGAGGATCAAGATCATCCCGCAGCTCAAACCATACCTACATTTACAATGGATGAATTGAATCAAATGAAAAAAGCATTTGATTTAGTAAAAAACTGGGTAAAGAAATTTTCAGATATAAAAGAAAATTAGATGTATGGATTTTCAGCTTTATTGCTTCTGACCCACTATCATTACATGATCTTTTTCATAAGGTTCAAGGTCAATAACTTCAAGAATATTCAATCCATAACTTTGAAGCTCATTTTTAACTTCATTATAGATGATTTTTGGATCCTTTGTAACATCAATACTTCTGGCTTTAACAGCTAGGAAGAAATATCCTCCTTTCTTCAGATAAGTTTGAACATTAGAATTTAGAATTTCTGCTTGAGAAGGTTGCGCTACGTCTTCATAGATTATATCCACCATTGGAACTATCATGGAGTATTCTTCAGGGAATCTAGCATCTGCATGAACAGGGATTATATTCTTTCTTCTTTCTGCTACAGTAACCAAATCTCGCATTGATCTTGGTGAAAATTCTACTGAATAAATTAATCCTTCATTACCAATTATATCTGATATATGAGATATAGTAGTACCAGAAGCAGCCCCAAGATATAGAATTTTACTATTTTTTGAAAATGGAAAAGCTTGCATTTTCTGGAAAATAGCAGCTCCTAATTTGCTTTTGAAGGGATCGAATGTTCTGTATTCTACATTTTGAATTGTAACTAATCTTTCAGTATATACTTTGTTTCCTGGTTCTAAATTTATGGTTGCTAATCTTACATTCCCATCTTTCAATGTTAACCAGAATAGATTTTCAATTTCGTGTTGTTTTATTTCTGACATTTTTCTCACCTTCGTTTTTGATAATGTTGCTTCCCACCTTTCTTTCCTTGTTTTGGTCTTCCTTCTTGAGGTCTTCTCCCTTGAGGTCTTCTCCCTTGAGGTCTTCCCCTTGGTTGTGATCTATCAATAGGTGGTTTTTTACCTTCTGGAGGTTCTTTGTATTTTTCCTTAATTTCAGCAATCTTCCTATCAACTTCGATTTTAAGTTGGTCACCCATGAATTCTCCTTGGAAAGCATCAACTCTAGCTGCTATTGTTAATCTTCCCGCAATAGCTCTTGAAATGTTGCCTCTTTGCCACCAAGAACAGCTATGAAGTTCAGGCATTTGATAAATTATGCCATGCTTTGGAGGTTTGGCACCTGTCTTAAGTGCTCTGAAAAGTGCCTTCTCTGCTCCCAAAAGTTGCACTGTACTTGCTGGTTTCATTGCTAATTCTCTCAATCCTCCTGCTAGAGCAATCAGACGTGCTGCTATTGCAGAGCCAACTATGGATTGCATATTAGGTGCAATTCTTGAAATTTCCCTCTCGATCCAGTGCTCAAGCTTATCTCTCTCTTCATACAAATCAAGAGTTCTTTGAGCAAATTCTTGCATAACTAAGAGATCTTTTTCCTCGAAACTAGCTCCCATTGAGCTTTTAGCTAGTCTTGCAATTTTCTGACTTTTGTCACTGGTAAAACCATAATCTTTGATACTTTCTTCAGTGATATTCTCCCTGATTCCAATATTAGTGATGATTTTACACAAAGTCTGATGTGTTTGTACTTCCTTCAAAATCTCTGGAAAATGAATACCATACCATTCTCTTATTCTAGTTGAAAACAGATTGGTTGTTTTATCTATATCATCCATTGATAAAATTGCATGTACAACGTTTTTATCAATTCTTTGAGAACTATGAGCTATTCTCTTCTTTGTTAGAAGTAAGCTTACTTCCTTAACTATTTGGTTATACTCTTGTTCTGATTGAATTGTCTCTCTCTCCATTAGTAAATTAGGGATTTTTTCTACGAAAATTTGATAAGATGATGATTTAGCATCTAGAGTACATTTCTTTCCGAAACCTCGAGCATAATTTGCTACCGCAGAGCTGTTTGTTTCTATTTGATCTTCTTCAATATCCATTAAAATCTTATTTAACTCTTCAGAGATATTGTATATTGATAAATTATGAATTCTTTCTGATATCTCTTCAGGATTTTTGGGATATGGTTCAAAGCGTGTTATTTTATCTTCTAAATCTAAAACAAAGAAACCCGCGATATTGGCGAACACTTTAATTGTCATTGCTATTCCTAAAGAAATAGAAATGAAACGAGTAAAAAAGATTTTGATGTCTAATAAACTTGGGAAAATAAATAAAATTGTTACTAAGCAGTAACGACTTGAGTTGTTTTCTGCTTTGTAATTAAATCTTGAACCGTTATGTCCATCTCTGGATTGATTCCTATAAGTGACGATCTCATATCCTCAAAATTTGCTCTGTTAACTAATACTGCTCTATCTAAAAGCTGACGAACAGTATATCTTACAGCTCTTGGTTTTGTTTGTTTTAAACTGTCAATAATCTCTTTTTGAGTTAATGCACCCTTCTCTTCTAATAATCCAATAACATCTAATGATCCTTTTGGTAATCTTTCTCTTTGCATTTTAACCACATTCTAAAGTGTGTGTGACCATCTTCACGTGTGTGAGAGAGGGTATGTCTGTGCATTTTATTCACACACTCTCTATGTGTATATTTCTCGCACACTATTTAAACCTTTCGAAAATGTGTGTGTGAGGTTCTACACAGACGTTTCATTAGTATGCAATATAGTGTTTTATATTTCCTTTGCTGTTTTTTGGAATCTTATACGAAGAGTTGGGATTAATACGACTGCAATGATAATGAAGGCAGTTATACCTCCTGCAACATTTCTAATCAGAGGTATGTATTTCCATAAAGGAACATTTCCAAAAATTTCAATTCTTCCATCCGTATATGTATGATCCTCAAGTTTTAGAGGAACAAAAATTGTGTATTGCCCATAGTAAGGCAGAATTAATTCCACAGCATAAATACTCAACTCAGGATGTTGAACTCTACTCAAAGAGAAATGATTGAATGAATGATCTGGATAAATGATAGTCCCTTCAATTTCTCCACCCTGTGCAATATATGGCGCACTATCCTTTTTCTGTATTGAAATTTGAAGAGTAAACTGATCTTTAGTATAGAATTTTTCAGGAATGTACTGAACACTAAGCATAGGTCTATTTTTAGAGATTAACCAATTAAACGAATCATTTACTAATTGGTTATTCATATCATCTAATAAGAAAAGATCTTTGTAACTAGTAGTCAGATTAGCTCTTCCAGGACTGTTTTCAAATGAGTCAAAGACAAGACCAAGATCTGTAAAAGGATAACCTGATCCGAAAACCATCACTCTTCCATCTCCAATATCAGTGGTTAACGCAACACTGAGAGGAACAGTCCATTGTTTTGTTTCTATTTCTGCTAAAACAATATTATTCTCATTAGTGGACTCTTGTGAAAAAGCAACAGGCCATCCCCAGAAGAGGAATTCATCTACATTTAACATATCTGCTTGGTTTGTTACCTCAGCTCTGTAGGGAACATAATCTATTGGCATCCCATCAAATACGACAACATCAAACATTTCTAGAACTTGTTCACAAACAGTATAATTGCTGGAAATAATGGGTTCTTCTTCAATGAAACCACTGTCAACTAATCTAATACTATTTACTAAGAAAAGAAGCGATCCACCATCCTGAACAAAATCAGAAATAGCTGTTAGTTCTTCTGATGAGTAACCCAATTCAGGATCTGAAATGACCAAGATATTAATATCTGAGAAATCATAGCTTCCATTTGAATGAGTTAAAACTTGAAATCCTCTGTCTTTCAATCTTCTAGATAAATAGATATGAGTGCCAATTGGAGAGGATCCATCAAATGAGTTAACCCCAGTATCGTTGTCATGGGATACATCAAATAACACTTTACCTCCAAGATATCTTGTCTGGATGTTAATATTCATCCTTATTTCAATATCATCAGCATTTTCAAAAATTATTGACCCACCAACATCTGTAAGTTTCGTTCCTAGAGGAATTGAAATATTAAAATCAAAATGATTCCAACCTTCAACTACTTCAATCGTTGACGGGAATTTAAAGAAATTAGAGATACTTATAACGTTAACAGTAAGATTCTGATTACTAGAAGAGACTATTTTTGCTCTATATTGTGTATTCTCACCTTCAACACAAGCGTAATAGTATAGATTTTCAGGAGAGATTCTATTGGGATTTAGACTGAACATATCTAGATCTTTATTGAGGTCTAAATAGCTATAAGCTTCTAATGGATCAATCAAACCATTTCCTTGAGATACAATAGGTTTGTTTAGATCAATAGCAGTTTCTAACACAGCTGCTTCATATTTATGGTGAGAATCTAATTCTGGAAAAGCATCCAAAAGAAGTGCTAAAACTCCACTCACTATAGGAGCGGAAACAGAAGTACCAGATCGATAATCTTTACCACCAGTGTATGCATCAGCTCCACCTACACCATTACCTGGAGCTAAAATATCGATACCTGATGAAAAATTAAGATTCAAACCTTTCGAAGTATAGACTGCTAAATCATCCAGGCTTTGGGTCGCACCAACTGATATAACAAAGTCAGAAATTGCAGGAGCTCCTATAGATGATCCAGAAGGACCATAGTTTCCTCCAGATGCAACCACCAATATCCCAAGATCATTAGCTTCAGCTACTAAATCAAGAATGGGATCGGACATTGCATTGAATGTAAGAGATGTCAGACTAGCAGAAATTATGTCAACATCTACCCCTTGAATACTGGGATGTAATGCTTCGTCAAATCCATCAATGAGCCATTGATCTTCTCCAAAACCAGTTTTGTCTAAAACTTTAACATTGTATATCTTCGCATCTGGTGCCATTCCATAATCATCTGTATCCACTATTTCATCGTTTTCCATGAACAGACCATTTCCTGCTAAAATTGAGGATATGTGAGTTCCGTGACCACTTAAATCAGTGATATCTTCATTCATACTAGCAGCACTGGGTTGGACATTACCAACGATTTTTAACTCATCATAATTTTTCAATTTGTATAAAGATGGTATTTCATCTTCAATAGCTGTTATTCCGCTATCCAATACTGCTACAGTCACACCATAGCCTGAATAACCCATCTCATGCAAAGCGTCAATCTCAAGAGCTTTACGTAAATCTGCTAATTCAACTCGACCACTCAAGTCCATATCGATATTCTGAGGTGTGTAATAACTGTAGGAACCTAAGGGATAAATGTATTTTATTTTGTAGGATTCAAAATCAAGAGTAACTAGTGCATCCTCCACATACTCAATAGAAATTGCAGGGATTGCTTTGTATATTCTAGAAACATAAACATCTGTATCGGAAAGATTCTCGTAAAATTGATCTCTTTCTTTATGACTGAAAAACGAAATTAAAGCTCTGTTCTTACATTCTCCTAGTTTATTCCATACTTCCTCTATTTTCATTGGTTTTTTCCAGTAAGTATCAATTAAATTAGAAGATCTAACAAAACCTAAACCCTCTTCTCCAGCATCAATTATGCTAGAATAGATTTCAGGAATTAGATTGACATTTACTTGATTTTGTAAGGAAATTGAATTAATCAATGCGAAAGGAATGAGTAAAAAAAACAGGAATAGAACCACTAGCTTATTTTTCATAGATATACAAAAGTGTTATTTACTTTTAGATTTTTCCTATTACTGCAAGGTTTTTGTTTCATAAGATAGTTTATCAGAAAATTCTACAATGATTTGACTTTGGAATGGAAACTCTTATATTTAAACAAAATGGAAGAAATCCAAGGTGAAGAGACTATGCCATATCAATGGTTAAAAAGGTCAAGAAAGAAACTCTCTGGTGGATTAATTCGAAGAGCTTCTTCCAAGAAAAAGAGAGATATGGGACGCTATCCCGCTGAGACACAAATAGGTGAGAGAAAGCTAAAACACATCCGTACAAGAGGAGGAAATCACAAACACAGACTCTTGAAAGATGAATTTATAAATATTCTTGATCAATCCTCAGGTGAAACACAGAAAGTCAGAATACTTAATGTTCTAGAAAATAAAGCCAATCGAGAGTATGCAAGAAGACGTATCATTACAAAAGGTTGTGTAGTGGATACAGAAGCTGGAAAAGCAAAAATAACTAGCAGACCAGGACAGCATGGGGTTTTAAACGGTGTTTTACTTGATAAAAAAGAGGTAGAGAAATAAATTCTTTCTAACAATTAGATAATAATGGAAGGAAGATCCATGTTGCGAAGAAAAAGGTACTTTGTTTTATATCCTGAATATTTTAACAAATCTTTATCAAGAAAACAAGGAAGAATAGTACCAAAAAACAAAGCAGTAGAGAATTGTACTTTATCAAAAATAGTTTATGCATGTAAATATTTAGAATTAGATTTTGAAGTTGAAAAAGATAAAAAGTATTCGAAGAACTGGTGGGCAAGCGAAGGAAGAGTAATAATAAATCCTGAAGGGATTGAAAACAAAACTGATTTGATAAGAAGAGTCGCTAATATTTCTAGAAAGTTAAAGAAAGTTGAAAAAACACCAGATAAAAAGAAAAAATCTACTTCAAAGAAATAAAAGTCTGTGAATATTTTATTCAAGCTCCAAAAAAGGGGATATTATTGGATCAATCGCGAATAAGAAAACTAGGTAATATTACTCACTATACTGATTTAGGAAACGCAATTGTAATCGATCCACAAAAATTACCAAAAATTGGTTCTAATGTTGTCTCTGAAAAAATGGAGCATATTGGGGATGTAATAGATATTTTTGGGCCTGTTAAGAAACCGTATGTAAGTATTAGAATCAAGCCTCAGTACTCAGACATAATCGTAAAAAATACTATGCTATACACGATAGATAGAAAACAAGTAAATGTAAGGCAGAGAAAGAAATCTTACCAGAAAAATAAATCCAGAAGTTCTTATTAGTAAAGTATTCAGTAGTTAGATACTATGATTTATGTCGCAAAAATATGCTTTTTTCTATTTATTTTTTTATATTTTCGCAATACATTTTCTCGACACGTATCAACACTTAAATATGTAAAAAAGCAATGTCTTTATTAGAAGATAGGATTGCTAATGAACATTATCCTTCATAGTGCAATTTAATTCGTAGAGAGAATAAAATTCAGGTGTGTTGAAGATGATTCCAAGCCAGAGAATTAAGATTGAGAAGAATTATAGTAGTGCTCTTGGAGATGAAATTATTGAGCTTATTGACAGAACTCAAAATAAGCAATTGTTATACAGAGAAGTTTTGGATCTTTTGGGAAATCATGATTCAATAATTCTTAAAATTGATGAACTGTTATATTCAAATAAGATTCTAAAGATTCCAATTAGAATAGGCAACGTAAAGGATTTTGTTCTAACTATTCCAAAGAAAGAAGTTACTGGATGGCTGACAATGATCTGCCCATGTTTTACATGCGATAGAATTCATGAGTGTGGCATTAATAATCCTGTAAATCCTGTTTCTTGCAGATTGTATAACGAATGGTTAATAGAAGAAGACGATTCAAATAAAATTCAGCCATATCAATTTGTAGAATATGAAATTCTTGACGATGATGACAGAGTTAAAATTCCTATGAAGTAGAGTAATAGTCTGTTTTTTAATGTGGGAGGAAGACGTAACTCTTATCAATAATATCAATTTAGTTGTACTTAAATTTGTATGTGAACTTGTTGAGTGATGATTATTTTTATCTTAAAGCCAAATACAAAGGTTTCAGATCAAGAGCTTCATACAAATTATTAGAAATAAATGATAAATTCAGAGTATTCAAGAATGGGCAAATAGTAGTAGATTTAGGTGCATCTCCCGGAGGATGGTCGCAAATTGCATCTAAAAAAGTAGGACAAAATGGTAAAGTCATAGCCATTGATAAAGCTTATATCTCTCCCTTCAAGGAAAAAAATATTGAGATTGTTAATAGAGATATTTTTGATGAAGAATTAGCTAACTTCATTATAGCGAATTTTAAGATAATCGATGTTTTGATTTCTGATTGTGCTCCGAATATCTCAGGAGATTATAATAGAGATCATTCAATACAGATTTCATTAGCTAATCGTGCTCTAGATCTCTCTGAGAAATTATTGAAGGAAAATGGTTGCTTTGTATGTAAAACATTCCAAGGTAGTGAGCATCAAGATTTTATAAGGAGAATGAAAGAGACTTTCAAAGATGTAAAGTTATTTAAGCCAAAAGCATCTCGAAAAAAAAGTGCGGAGATTTACGTAATTGGTAAGGATTTAATTACCACTGAAAACAAAAATGCAGAAGAGTAGAAACATATGAAATTCTCAGAAGGTGAATGGAAGAAAACCAAAGAAGGCGAAACAGAATTTATAATTTTCAAAGATGCCGAAAGAATCTACGATTCATCAGTTTTTTATAATCCAGAGATGACAATTAACAGAGACCTAACGTTGCTTGTTTTGAAGATGATTTCAAAACAAAAAACAGAACCACTAACAATACTAGATCCCTTGGCTGGAACAGGAGTTAGAAGCTATAGGATACTAAAGGAATTGCCTTCTAACATTATAGGAAAAATTTATACAGGTGACAGAAACCCAATAGCTGTTGAAACAATTCAAAGAAACATAGAAGAAATCGGATTTGATGATAAACTTGAAGTAAAACATTCAGATGCTTCAATTACGATAAGTGAATTCATCAAGAAACAAGAAACTATTGATGTGATAGATATAGATCCTTTTGGATCACCAATACAGTTTATAGACTCCGCGATTCAGGTTTTACAGAAAAACGAAGGTTATCTTTTTGTAACAGCTACTGATTTGCAGGTTTTGTGTGGTAAATATGCAAATGCATGCCTTCGTATATACAACTCAATACCAACTAGAAACTTCCTTTGCCATGAGGTTGCATTACGTATTTTATTATATAATCTCTTGATTAGTGCTGGAAGAACTGGTGTAGCAATAGATCCTGTAATAAGTTATCATCATGAACACTTCCTAAGAGTGAAAGTTAAGATAATTAAGAGTAAAGAAAAAGCGAATCTACAACATCAGAATATCGGTTTTGTATATTTCTGCACTGAATGTTCTTATTTTAAGTCTGCTAAAATCTCTGAAATAATGGAGTCTACTGATTGTCCAGTTTGTAAGATGAGATTAGAGAAAGCAGGACCATTGTGGTTAGAGCAGCTTTACTATAGAGAGTACATCGAAGAATTGAGGACAGTTCTTCAAGAAAGCGATATGCCTTCGAAAAACGAGATTGAAAAAAAACTTACAAGAATGATAGAAGAAGCTGAATCCCCACCATTTTTCTATTTTCTACCATATGTATTGAGAAGGCTCAAGAAAGTTGGAATAGGAATTCAGATGATTATTGATTCTTTAAGAGAGAAGGGTTATATTGCATCTAGAACTTCATTTGATCCTCAAGGTTTGAAAACCAATGCTTCCTATCAAGATCTATCTGATGTTATAGCTCTCCATTGATTTAATATGTGATAAGCATGACTCCTAAAAGTAAATACATTGTAGGAATTGATGAAGCAGGAAGAGGACCAGTAATAGGTCCAATGGTAATATGCGCGTATATGATTAAAGAAACTGACAAGAGTAAACTAAGAGAAGTAGGTGCAAGGGATTCCAAAACATTGACAAAACAAAGCCGAGAAAGGCTTTATTCTACTCTTTCAAAAATAGCTTTTGAGATTAAAGCCAAACATGTTTCTGCTGCAGAGATTGATGAATTAAGAAAGAATTTTACACTTAATGTGATAGAACAAAAAATCATGATTAAAGCTGCAAAAGAATTTTCTGTAACTCCTGATGAAATATACATTGATGCAGCAGATGTGAACGAAAAACGATTTGGCGAAGCTTTCCAAATTGAATTTCCAAAAGCAAAAATAATTTCCAGACATAAAGCTGATAGTTATTATCCAGTTGTGTCTGCTTCTTCAATAATAGCAAAAGTACAGCGAGACAGAGAGCTAGAAAAATTATCTTCCAAGCTGGGCATAGATATAGGTTCTGGTTATCCAAACGATCCCAAAACTATTTCATTTCTCAAAAGAACCTATAAAGAGAATAAGAAGTTTCCTCTATTTGTTAGAGAATCTTGGGATACTGCAAAGAAAATTAAGAAAGAATTTGACACAAAGAAGATTACTGATTTTTTAGATTCTTAGCAGTATGCTGATTAATTTTTGGAATTTGTTTTTCATGTTTTCTTTTCTTTAGTACAAAAAGAGAAAGTAATATTCCAGATACCAATCCTATTGCATGTGCTAAGAAGTTTACATTCATTCCACCAGTAATGACCAAAAAGATAACTCCAACTCCTGAATAACTCCATATTGATTTTCTTTTATCTTCTTCGTAAGCTAAGACAATAGCAACACCTAGGAGTCCAAAAACTCCTCCACTCGCTCCTGCAGATATTGTATTTGGGCCAAACGCAAGAGAAAGTAAACCTCCCATTAATCCTGATATTATGAAAATAAAATAGTAATGCCAAGAAAGAAGTCTCTCTTCAGCTCTTAAACCAAAAATAAATAAAAACAAGCAATTTGAAAGAAAATGAAGAACATCGATGTGAACAAATATTGAGGTAAATAGCTGGTAAACATGACCGTTTAGTACTAGCAAGTTATATTGACCAACACGGGCTAGAATATCATCAGAAATAGTAAAGACATCAATAAAACCTGTTATTTCACCTCTTACAATAGAAACAATAGAAATAATTACATAACTAATTGTTATGATAATAAACAAATTTCTTGTGGGAAGATTGGACTTCCAAAAAGATTCAAAGTAAGATTTTTCCGATTCTTGGGACACAGTATTGAGAGAAAACTCTAATATAAAATTGTTTTCAACAAAAAGAAAAGTGGCTGTTAACTATTTTTCTCTAAAGTATAATAAACATGTCTTAGCGATTTTTATCTTGTTCAACAACATTTTTATTGAGTCCAAATTGGTTAAATAATGATTTCAGTTGGATATCAGCAATACACCTATAGCTAATATAAATAAAGATGGGACGATAGATGTTTTGCTGGATATTTATTTTGAATGTACTTTTTGTACTGATTGTTGCAAGCTAAATAATATTCCTGCTACTGAACAAGATATTCTTAATATGATGGACAATGGAATAGAAATTGATCAAGCTATAGAAGTACTGAGTCCAATACTTATCCCTAGCAAGAATCTTGAGAATGGTTTGATTAAAGCATACATTCTAAGGAAAAAACCTTTCGTAAAAGAATGTGCTTTCTTAGATGAAAAAGGGAGGTGTAAAGTTCATGAATTCAAACCATTGGCATGTCAATTATATCCTTTCTCAATCAGAAAGAGAAACAGTTTTTATCAAGTAATAATTCACCCTGATTGCATTTGCAATTTTATCGAAATCAATGTTGAAGAAGATAAAACAAATACACTTCAGATAGTGAGTGATTTAATGTCTACTCTCTCAATTGATGATTGAAATAAGATATCTTTTCTTAAATTTTTGAACGAATTTAAAAATTATAATAATAATAATAATAGTCATAAGATTCAGTGTTACAAGAAAAAACTTGTATAATACTCAATTTTGAATCGGATTTATAAGAAAACTTATCATTAAAAACAAAAGCTGTTCGGATATGAGTTTGTTCAAAACCAACTTCATGAAGCTTGTTGAAGCTTATTTACAAGATCAAGGATTTACCATTGAAATGTGTAACATCTATACAAGGGGAGTTGACTATTATGAGAGTTATAAGCGAGTTATTATGTGCGCATACAAAGACGATCTTCTCCTATGTATTAGAGCTCGCAGTGGAGCAGTTAGCGATCCTTTTGTTGGCGATGATGAACAAATTGAACTCAAACTCCAAGAACCTGCTTTGAAGCTACTTAGCTGCATTCGCTCTCTAAATATGGGTGCAGATCCTATCTATTGTCAAAAATTCGAGAAAATGATGGCCATCCCCATAATCGTTATGGAAAAATCTTCAAGGAAACATCCTCTTTACTATTATTTTGATGAAGAAACCAGAGAATCAAAACTTTGGTATGTTAAGAAGAATGTAGTATATCTACCATGGGAATGGATAAAGGAATTTTGGAATGAGGATTTCGAGATTTCATTAAGGGATCAAGGTTTTGATGTATCACCTCCCGCAGAGTATGAAGCAGAACAAAATATCAGTCAAGCTGTAAAGGAGATTGAAGAATTACTTGCTTCTAGAAGAATCGGGATTATGAAATCAGTTTATTTGAACAAACCTACACTTCCTCCGCTAGTTTTGACATTGACACAAACAGATCAAATGATGATTTTTCTTGTCGATGAACCTGATGAAGACATTCATCCAAAATTAATGGATTTTGCTGTTTATTATTTTGGTTCAAAAACTGTGAAATTTCCTACTACAATTAAAGCAATATTCTTCAATATAGTTACAAAAGAACCTGAAGCTAGTTATCTTCAACCTTACATCCCAAAAGACAATGATTTTGTTGAGAAGCATTTTGAACATCCAACTGTAATAAAAACTACTGTAAAAGGATTCAAAAAGCTAATAGAAATAGCAGACATAGAAGAAGTTCCTACAATTTCCATGCTGAGTCCAATACCTAGTATGGAATTTCATGAACTGCTTAAAGTTTCATCAGGTTATTGGTTCTCTAAAGTATTTCAAGAAGCTAAGAAGAGACTAAAGACAATGTTTTCATCAAAATGTCCATTCTGTTCGAACACTACTATTTCTCATCAACTACCAGCTTCTACTATTAAGAAACTAAAGCTTAATCTTGAACTAACAAAGGAAAACTCTTACCTGGTCTTCTGTGATAAGAAAAAAAGTGGTTGTGGATGGGGATTTATCACTGTTAAAGATAAATTCCAAGGAGGCATACATGGATTCTTTTTAGGAGGAGATCAACAGTATGCTCATGAATTAGATACAATCAAAAGAACACTTCTAGAAGTTGGACTAATGGTCCATTCGATGCAACAAATAAAGTTAAAGAAATAGTCTAAGATGGTGCGAATTTAAAACCATATCTTATCAAACCTTCATTGCCATCTCGAGCTAATATCCTGAAAACCATTCTGACTGACATCCCTTCTTTAACTTCATCAAGATTGCAATCCACTATCTGACCTGTTACTTTTAATGTGTCATCTAATTCGACTATTCCTACAATGTAAGGAGCGTATTCTATCATCTCTTGTGCTGTCTGTGTAATTTGAGTAAAATAGAGAAGTTTACCAGTGTCAGCAAGTTTGTATTCCTTAACGTTATTACTACTGCATTTAGTACAGAATTCTGATTTTGGAAAACTTTTATTTTCACAATCTAAACATTTGATACCAACTGCAAGATATCTTTCTCGTTTTTCTCTCCAGATTTTAGGGGGCTCCATTATTTTCCAACCTCCTCTCGGGCTAATATGGTAACATACGTCATTGCACCAGTACCACTCACATTTTGAGTAAGACCATAGTTAAAATCAGCAGTTTGTCGCTCCCCCGCTTCACCTTTCATTTGTTTCACGATTTCAACAATTTGTGCTATTCCTGTAGCTCCAAATGGATCTCCTCTAGCTTTTAATCCTCCACTTGGATTAATGCTTATCTCAGAACCAGGTGAGGTCAATCCGTCCTCTGTTGCTTTCCCTCCTTCTCCTTTTGGAAAGAATCCGATATCCTCTATTGCTAAAATCTCGCCAATTGGATAAGAGTCATGTACTTCTGCAACATTAATATCTTTAGCGTTAATATTAGCCATTTTAAAAGCTTGATTAGCTGCTTTCTTTGTAGCTTGAAGTGAAGTAAGTGTATCTCTATGATGAAGAGATAAAGTATCTGAAGCATGACCAAGACCTACAATCGGGATTTTTGTTTTGATATCTGGATTTTCTGCAATTATTTTGGACGAAGAAAGAATAATTGAAGAAGCTCCATCACAGTATGTTGCAGGATCAAACCTACCTATAGGATCAGCGATTCTCTTTGCTTTGAGGAATCGATCTAAAGAAATCTCTCTTCTAAATTGTGCTAATGGATTTTTAACACCATTCTTATGATTCTTTACTGGAACTGCTGCAAGCTGTTCAAGAGTAGTTTTGAATTCCTTCATATGAGCCTTTGTGAGAATTGCATATAAGCTTGCTAAAGTTGCGCCCATTTCGAACTCCCAATGGTAGTCTATTGTTGCTCCCAGAATTTTTTCTATTGTTCCACCTATTACATAATCACTTAATTTTTCAACACCAACTACTGCAACACAATCATATAGTCCACTTAAAATTCCTGAATAAGCTTGCTGGAATGCAGCAGCACCACTTGCATTTCCTGCTTCTATTCTGGTTATAGGTATTTGTAGTGCACATTCTCTGATACAAGTTGAACCAATAGATGTTTGACTATTACTACCAGAAACTAAGGAACCAAAGAAAGCTGCTTGAACGGATTCTTTCTTAATTTCAGCATCATTAATTGATCCTAAAAGAGCTTTAGTTGCTAATGAACTAGCAGCTTTGTCATAGTGCTCTCCAAATTTCGTTGAACTAAAACCAGTAATGTAGACATTTTGTTTCATCAGAATCTCACCTTATCACTCCTTTATACCTTGCATATGTACCATAATCGATCATCTCCTTTCTATTCAAGTAGTAGTTTGTAGAATAAGGATATGACTGAATTTTCTCGATTTCATCAGTTACCATAAACGAAAATGCATCACTTCCTGCTCCACTCCCATAAGAAGTCATGAAAATTCTTTCTCCTGGTTTTGAATGATTCAATATATGAGCTAAACCAAGTATTGATGCAGCAGAATAAGTATTCCCTATCTCTTTACAGATAAGGCTTTTTTCTACTTGCTCATTTGAAAATCCTAACATTCTTGCTACTGAAAGTGGAAATTTTGTATTAGGCTGATGAAAGGTAACATGATGGTAATCTGAAGGTTCAGAACCTAATTTCTCCATTAAACCTTTAGAAGCATCAATAGTATGTTGAAAATAAGCAGGTTGTCCTGTAAATCTTTGACCATGGGTTGGATAAACTGCTCCTTCTCTCCTCCAAAAATCTGGTGTATCAGTAGTTACAGAATAGGTGCCTTCCAGCTCAGCGATGATATTCTTTTCTCCTATTAGAAATGCTGCACTTCCAGCACCAGCTGTATATTCTAAAGGATCTCGGGGACGAGCTTGACTACTATCTGATCCTATAGCTAGACCATAATCAATCATATCAGATTTTACTAGTCCAATACACATTTGCATACCAGCTGTTGCTGCTTTACAAGCGAACTCTAGATCAGCTGCCGTAAGAGTTTTTTCAGCATCTAAAGCTGCAGCAACTATTGTAGCTGTGGGTTTAACTGCATAAGGACGAGATTCGCTTCCTACATATATTGCTCCTATATCATTAGAATTTCCTCCCCACCTATTGACAGCGTTTCTTGCTGATTCTACTGCCATCGTTGCCACATCCTCATCTAGACCTGGAACAGTTTTGCTTACAACTTGTAATTGTGAGATTAATTCATCGGCATCTTCATTCCAGATTTTGGCTATTTCTTCTATAGCTATTCTGTATCTTGGAATGTATGAACCATATGAAACTATACCTACTTTGCTCATGCACATACCTTGCAATTTTTTTCATAGAACTAATAATGTAAATAGTTTGAATTCTATGTATTCTTATTAAACATTTTAATTATACTATTAATTAAAATTTGTTGCTTGTATTTATAATGAAAATAACAAAAACGAGATTATTTTTCTGTTTCCTTGTTTTCTGGAATTTTGGCAATTACAACTCTAGCAGGCCTAATAACAGTGCTTTCATTTTTGAATCCCTTTGAAAGTACCTCAATGATTTGGTTCTTCTTAATCCCTTCTTTTTCTATGGTATAAACTACTTCATGAAATTGAGGGTTAAAAATTTCTTCTTGAGGATCAATGATTTCAATTTCTAGTGACTCAAATGCTGATTTAAGATTACCAAAAATTAGGTTTACTGCGTCTTTAACTTGACCTACATCTGGAAGATTGGTAAACATTTCTTGTGTTCTCTCTATATCATCATAAATCGTGAGAAATTTCTGGATAATTTTTTGTGTATTCTGGAAATTAGACCAGTCCTTATCTTTTTGAACCCGTTTCTTATAATTCTCAAATTCTGCTTGTACAACTTGTGCAGTTTTCAAGTATTCTTCTTTTAGTTGATTTGACTGATTGATTTCTTTTAACAATGAAAAGTATTTTTTGATTAGCTCATCTATTTTATTTTTCTCAACTAGTTTCTCAATTTCCTTTTTCACTGCTTCTAATAACTCAGCTTCTGGATCTATTTTTTTTTCTGAAACTTCGTCACTTTCAAAATCCTCAACATCTACTTCTATGAATTCCTCTTCATTGATTTCTTCTTTTTCTTCATTAAGTTTCATCAGAGAACTCTCACCGTCTAAATGTCGAGTTTTTCGAACATTTACTGACATTTAAAATCTTCCATTCAGCCAATATTCTATATTCTGAATTCAATTTTTTCTTTCTTATGAACAAGATTTTATTTGAAAAAAACAAAGATTTATCTATTGAGAAGAAGAGATAGCTCAAGTTTTAGTAGAGCTATAATTCATCTAATTCAGAAATAAATGAAGAGTTGTGAAAAATGCACGAAAAAATCAGTAATTCAAAAGATGATAATAAAGAAATGATGAAATCTTTGATAAAAAAACTTCATGCTGGAGAAAATCCAGATAAAGTTAGAGAGGAATTCAAGGATTTGATTAGAGGACTTTCACCTCTTCAAATCTCTGTTGCTGAAGAACAATTAATAAAAGAAGGGATGCCTGCTGAAGAGATTCATCATATGTGTGATGTTCATCTAGCTGTTATGCAAGAGACAATAACAGAAGATATGAATCTAGCACCTGATGGTCATCCTGTTAATATCCTTATGCAAGAACACGCGATTTTATTGGAATATGCAAATAACTTGAGAAATTTGTATAAAGATATTAAGGATAAGAAATCGTTTGGTGAAATCGATACTGAGATGAAGAAAATCATCAGTATTGTTGATCACTTTAAAGCTTCAGAGAGTCATTATTTAAGAGAAGAAAATATCCTATTTTCGGTATTAGAGAAGTATGGAGTTACTCAACCTCCAAAGATTATGTGGATGGAACACGATAGAGTTAGAGACATCGAAAAGAATCTTTACTCATTAATGGATAATAAAGAAAAGATTGAATATTCTGATTTTCTAAAGCAATTTCACACTTATGCTCATGGTTTAGCTGAGCTTCTATCTAGTCATTTCTCTAAGGAAAATAAAGTTCTATATCCTACTGCAATGCAACTGTTTTCAGAATCTGAATGGAAGGATATCAGAGAGCAATTTGATGAAGTTGGATACTGTTGTTTTACTCCTGAAAGACCAAATGATAAAAAAGAGCAAGTGAAAAAAGAAGTAGCAATAAAGGATGGAGAAGTCGATTTAGGTACTGGAAAACTTTCATTAGAAGAATTGAAAATGCTCTTTGAACATCTGCCTTTTGATATCACATTTGTTGGAATAGATGATACAGTAAAATTCTACAGTGAAGGACCAGATAGAATTTTTGTTAGAACACCTAGCGTAATCGGACGGTTAGTGGAAAATTGTCATCCTAATAAAAGTGTAGACAGAGTTTTAGAGATAATTGAAGGTTTCAAAAATAACACTCTAGACAAAGCAGAATTCTGGTTGAAAATAAATGAAATGATGATATTTATCAGATATTTCCCTGTTAGAAATAAAAAAGGAGAATACATCGGAGTTCTAGAAGTTACACAAAATGTGACTGAAATACAGAAATTGGAAGGAGAAAAAAGACTCCTTTAATTCTTTTTCTTAAATGTTTATACTTCTACCAACGATTTTTTATATATCTATATTTTAATCATTCTGGCCAGAGCTTATCATAGACCTCTCAGAGTTATGTTATGGCTAGCTGTGAAGAGAGTGTGCTCTCTGGCCAAATTAGTTGAGGAAGCAAAATGAAAATCATAGTATTATCTGGTCTGCCATTGAGTGGAAAAACAACTTATGCGAAAAAAATTGGACCTGAATATAAAATGCCTCTTTATGAAACTGGTACGGAAGTTTTAGAAGAAGTTACAGGTAGGGGATTAGATTTTACTCCTGAGAACATTAAGAAAGTTACAGATGAATGCAAGAAAATATCAGATAGCTTTTTCACTGAACGTCTTATGAAAAAAGTGGATGTTTTACCTGATGATGTTCCTGGGGTATTCATTTCAGGAATCCGTGCAACATCAGAAATAGAAGTTCTCAAGAAACACTATGGTAGAGAGAATATTTTTGTAATAGCTTTCCATACTTCAATGCAAACAAGATTTGATCGACTTAACAATCCCGATAGAATCGAGGAAACAAAAGGAGCAAAAGCAAAAGAAGATGTGTTGTTGAGAAACTTTGATAACTTTCTAGCTAGAAACAAGAAAGAACTCGGGTACGGAGTAGGAGATGTTATGGCATTAGCAGACTATGTAATGAGTACAGAAAATGTTCTATGGCCTTATGCAACTGTTGAAAAAAATACTATTGATTTTGAAGTAATCATCAGAGAAATACTAAAATTTGATAGAATATAATAAGAAAATCAATCTTTACCTTCTTTTTCGAAAAATAAAATTTTTGAATAAATCTTTTCTTGCTTATTTCAGTTAAATACTGAATTTTTTAAGAAAAAATTCTCTGCGTTTGAATTGTTTAAACTAAAATGAGAATCAATATGTGTTTTACAAAACCTTTTATTTACTAAAAAGGGTATTGATTTTGATACACCAAACGGTAAAAAAAATGAAAAAGAAACCAAGTTTTTTTATTATCCTTTTCTTGTCTTTTATACCTTTTAGTGTTTTAGCTAATTCTGTAGAAGAAGATACATATTTTACTATCCAGTTTCTAATTTCTGATACACAAGATTCAAGAATTGCTTGGGCTGAAGTTATATCAGAGGAATTATCAAAGATTGGTATAAAAGTTGTTAACAATATAGTTAAATATTCTGAAATTGGTCCTCGAACCTGGTCCTATCCTTTTTCAGGTTACGATTATATTCCAGAGTATACCAATGGAGGATATGACATCCTCTACATAGGCTGGTCTTGGGATTTAGATCTAAACTTACAAGGATTATATGAAACAGCAGCCATTACACCTAATGGTGATAACCATTATCAGTATAGTAATTTAAACTTCGATAATATTCTAAATCAATACATGGTTGAACAAAATCCGATAAAGAGAGAAAATTTTGCTCATCAACTTCAATCTTACCTTTATGAAGATCTTCCTGCAATATGTCTATATTATAAACACTCTTTGATGGCTATTAGAAATGAAGTTTCAGGAATCGATGATGTCTTACTACGCAATAGCCTTCACAGAGCAGAGAACTGGATGAATAGTGAAGATCAAATTATAAAATATGGTGTCCCAGCCACTTTCTTTGTTCCTAATAACTTTAAAACAAGTTTTTCATATTTTAGCAATTTATGGCCGCAATGCGTTTATGGTAGTTTATTTCAGAAAAACCCTCTTACTCATCTGTGGAGTCCAATAATTGCTAGTGATTATACTATTAGTTCTAACAAATTAAGCATAACAGTAGATACTGATATAAATGCCAAATTCAGTGATGGAAGTCAAGTTTTAGCTGAAGATGTGAAATATTCTTATGAGTTGTATATGACACAAAAATTAGAAAATCCAGATCGATATAATGAACTTGTAAATTGGTTTGAAAATAATGACTCAATAGAGATTATTGATTCAGATACTGTAAAATTTACTTTTACATCTATTCACAATTTTCCTTTAAGTCTTCTTTCTTACGGTATTATTGATAGAAGTCTTGTTGAACCTGCTATCATTGCTTACGGTTATTCTATCTTTGATGAGGAACCTCTTACAGGTAATGTTCAAGATTCCCTTGTAAAATCTTGTGGTCCATTCAAATTAGATTCCTTTCGTCCCGATAAAATTAGTCTTGTTCCTAATCCTTATTGGAGTGATTTAGTATCTTCTGGTGGTGTTAATGCAAAATTAAATGAATTATCTTTCGTAACTTCTTATGATCTCCAAAATGCTTTAGATGAACTTAATACAGATGTTATTGATGTTGTGTGTTTTACATATTCTAGTGTTGCAAGACAACTAATTAATAAATCTGTACTAACTTATGATGATATAGATGGATTAGCTGGAATCAGTGGAATCCAAGTTAGAGACAATCAACATGAAGAAATGTCAATTAACCTAAAACATCCTATTATAGGAACTGGGGAATTGACTCCTAAAGGAACAGTCGAAGCAGCTAAGTTTGTAAGAAAGGCTATAAATCATTGTATTCCAAGGAAGAATCTTATTGCTAGTATCTTTAGTGGTTTGGGTGCACCAGGAATTACACCTGTTCCTGAAAAATGCGTAGGTTTTGATGATAGTCTACTTCCATATGAATATAATTTAACCCTTGCTAAATCATATCTGAAGCAAGCAGGATATGGGGTAAAAGAAACTCCAACAGAAACAGATAAAACTTCTTTTAATGGATTTTATCTATTCATTATAATGATTCTAAGCCTATCCTGTCTCCTTAGATTGAAAAGGAATAACAAGTAAAACACCATTTTTTCCTTTTTTTCTTCTAAATTCTTATTACTATTTTATGTGTTTACAAGTAAAATGAATAAGTTTATTTGTTCAAAAAGAAATAAGGCTTTTAGGTGTTTAAAAGATGGTCTTTAACCCTTATGACTCTGATGATTCAAATGATGATCCAAGAAAAGCTAAGTTACGAGAACAAGCACAAAAGGAATTTATCAACCAACTTCAGCAACGAATAGCAGTTCAATCTGCTAAAATAGAAGAGTTAAATGCAGATATTCAAAAAATAAATGTTGTTATTACTGAAAAGGATCAAGAGCTAGCTAATTACTCAAATAGAGTTGAAGAAGAAAGAATGTTTTTCGAGAAGGATAAGAAAGCTAGAAGCGACAGAGAGCATGAATTGCAGAAAACTGTTCAACAATTGGAATTAGAAATTGAGAAATTAAAACAAGCAACACCAGCTCCTGTACAATCAATTGCTGAATCAATTGAATCAACTCCTCAAGTTGAACCAATTATTTCGGATAAAACTAATGACATTATTGCAAAACTAATGGCTTATTTTAAGAAACCAACAAATGATGCTTTTGTTCTCTCCTTAAGAGATCTTATCGAATATAGTGGAAAGGAAGGTACAATCGATCAGAAAATCCTTGGGCTCTTGCTGAAAGCTGAAAAACCGTTATCTGAAGAGCATATAATTCAACAACTTATTCTAGATCCTAATCAAATAAACAGAGCTATTTTTAGACTTCTTCAGAAAGAAAATATCAAGAAAGTTGGTCAAGGTTATGTAGTTTCTTCTTCTGATTTTGCTGAAATGACAGACGTAACTCAGGATTGGAAAAGCTTACCTCCAGAACAAATATACGAAAATCTGCTTTCAGTAGTTTATGTTGGAAGTGATAGAGAGGATTTAGTGACTTCCTTTACAAAGGCAAGAGATGCCCTTATGGAGAATGGAGCTCTTACTACATTAAAAACACATGAGATTAGTCAATTAATAGAAAGAATAAAGAAATATCCACTTGAATCCCAGGAACTAGTAGATATAATTCAAAAGTGGAAAAGTAGTTAGAGAATCAATTTCATACCAAAAGGTCCTCTGAAGATATATTTCGTATTTTTCTCTTCTACTTCCATTAAGATATCTATGGGATAACCATCAACTGTAGATACCTTTGGTATTGAAGTTTTTACATTTCCTTCAAAGATTTTTATTTGTCTTCCAGGGCTTATATCATAAGATGAAAATTGCGAACGTAGAAGTAGTGCAATTCTAGGTGAGTAATATGGATTTTTCAAAAGAATAAAAGAAAAAATCTCTCCTTCTTTCACCATTGTTCCTGAATGATAGATATAGAACCAATCCTGGAGAATAACTGATAAATCGTCTACAGGAACAAAATCAGGTGTAATCATTCTCTGTAATTCAACCATATCTGCAATACTAATTACTGGTAATTCAAAAACTCCAAGCTCTTTGAGATCCTCAATACCTTGATAGATTTCTTCAGTGCATTTTTCCTTAACTGAATAATGTAAAATTACTAGAAGCTCTAATGTATCCTTAGCTAGTATGTGATCTCCAAGATTAACAGCTAGATAATGAGATTGAAGTAAAATTAACAATGCATGTTCAAATTGCTTCATTTGAAGTAGAATATATCCTATCTGTATTATTAGGGAAATTTCATCCTTTCCATCAATTATTGCTCTTTTATCAATTAATCCACTTTCCATCACAGTAGATGCAAGGATTACTGCTCTAGTCAATCTTACTAAATCAATACGTTCCTGTCGTTCACATAAAAACAAGAATTTTTCAGAATAATAACCTTTTAACCTTTCATGATTGTCAGTGACTAGAAAATAAACCATTCGAAGTAGATGTATATCCATAAATATGTCTGAAACAAGTTTAGGATAGAGTGAAGAAATTTCAGTAATTATATTCAAGTGCCCTTCTAGTTTCTCAAAATCTAATAGAGTAAACTCAACCACACTTAGTAAATACAATACTCTAGCTTTCAATCTAACTGCTAATTCTTCGGTATAACTGTCCTTGTCCATCAAAGCAACTCTTAATTCCAAAGATAAATCAGATAAAGCTGTATAGACTTCCCCTAATTCTAATCTAAGAACTTCTAACTCACCTCTTTCTAATTGTTCAAGATAATTTGGGAATTCAAACTCTATCTCATTCATAAGTTCAATTAGACTGTTTTCTTCATCTAGAAGATGATATTTATCTCTAGCAGGTTCTACTTGGATTACTATTGGTTTAGTTATGTTTTGAAGAACACCTAACGCATGCTCCTGTATTTTTTTTATTCTTGCAACAGGATCATACAATTGACTTCTTCCAACAGAATGGCTGATCTCATCAGAAAGAATAGTATCATACAGTTTTTCAAACAAATCACTGTGCTCTTTTTTTGTGCTCATGTTTTTCAAAAGAAAAGCAAAAGAAGAACTTATTAGAACTGGAGTTTTAACGATTTCACAAGCTTTAACCAATTTCAAATCACTTGATACAACTACCCCACCTAGCTCTTGAGCTAATATTATATTGGAAAGATCATTTAAATGAGGGAGATCAGATTCATCATTTTTAAAATTATTCCTAAAATCTCTGATATCCTTTAAAGCAACTCTAACTATCTGAACTGGTTCTTTTACTCTCCTCCTAAGATACCATCTAATCTCTTGAATAATAAGGTTAGAAACATAAAGCTCTATACCTAATTCATTTGTAATCTTAAGGAATGCGTTAAAATCTGAGGGATTTTTCTCAAATCCACTGATAAAAAAATTAGTGTCAAGAATATATTTGTTTGACTGAGATTGGTTTCTTATCAGGAAAAATCCCTCTTTTTTCTAATTCTTCTATAGATTGGATAAGTAAAGATGGAATAAAAGATTATCTGCTTAAATCCAAAAAACATTGCTGTTTCTTCTGTTACTAGAAACTCAGGTCGAGTAATATCTTCTGTTTCAGATTCGATTAGATAATTGTAATAATAATCATCTTCTATTTCCATTATCGATAAATCAGTGATATTTTGTAGATATGAATTATAATCTTCATGGAACTCTATAGAGAAACCATTGAGCAATCCTTCTTGGGAGTAAGCTAACCATCCATTCATACTTAGATTATACTCTTGAATTGAATACTTTGGTACAACTACTTGAGTATTATTACTAACATAATCCACAGATATATCCCATATCAAGTGATGGGTAGAATTCTCTTCCTGATATTGCATTCGAAATTCTACGTCTTGTATTGTATAAAGTGTAGTTGTTACTCCAGATAATGTGAATTGATATCCCTCAAATGAATCGCTTAATTGCGTCCAAAGGGCATTAGCTAATATTGTTAAACCATTCATCCTTTGCCAAGTTGGGATTAAAGCCGCTGGCATAAAAGTTAACCAAGTAGAATGAATATCAGTAGATGTTCGATGATAAACATCATATCGTTCTTCATAAACATACATCTCCCAATCCATCTCTAAACCAGCTCTAGTGAAGAGATATCTTAGACCAACAGTTTGGTTTAATTGTGTCACCCAGTATACCATATCTTCTAATTGATTTTCTGTTGAACTCTTTTGAAAATCCATTGAGTAATCAGAACTGCTGTTGGAAATAAAAAATTCAGAAAATGGTATTTCAACAGGAGACTTAATCTCCTCAACTTCCTTCAGTGAGAGAATTAAAGTACTACTTTTATTTCCATAAGTGAAATGAGCTGAAAATGAAGTTAATAGTCCACTTTCTTTATCCCAGGATGCTTTCAATGATAATGCGGGATCTATATCCATATCCAGAGAAATAGTAAATTCGTCATAACCTTCATTGAAAATGTTAATTGAGAATGATTGATTAAGAACGAGCGTAGTAAATTCTGCCTCATAACGAGTATAATCTTTTCCAAGAATTAAGGGTATAAAATCTAAGTAATTTGATTCTTGAATTAATGCACTAAAATTAGGTCTTGTTATATTAGTAAACAAGCTTGGTAAAACAATAGAAGACTCTGAAGGTAATTCAGCATGGAGAGTCTCTTCATTTATTGGCTGATAATTAAAACCTATAAAATCTTTTAACAACTCGCTGGTTGTATTTAACTCAATTTCCAAAGGTTTGTTGAGAATCACATAACTTTCCATTGAAAAAACTGGTACTCTCATAGAAATGTATTTATTTGATTCTATCATGAAAATATCTCTATCTTCATTTTTGCGATTCTTTAGGATTACATTAAAGATACTTGTAGAAAATGAACCCTTTATATCAAATCCCAAATCTACAAACATCTCATCCAAATTATCTCCTTGGATAATTTCATATTCGATTTCATAACCTCTGTTATTGAAATCTATCTCTCTGAAATCGAAATTTGATTCAGCGTTTATACTTATTAAAGGTGAAATTAGAACCGATAATAATAGAATAAATATTATAAATTTCACACTTTTAATCATTCTCACCTTCTTCCTCAATTTGTTCTTCTTTCTTAATCTTTGATTGTTTGAAAGTCAAAACTATTGCTGGAGGGACAATAAATAATCTAGAAACAAATACATCGATTAGAATACCTATTCCAAGACCTAAACCAAGTTGTTGCATGTGAACAGACGAAGTAAATATCAAGCTTAGAAAAGTAGCAGCCATAATAATTCCAGCCACAGAAATATTGCTCATTGTCTGTTCGACTGCATCAACAATAGCTTCTTCTTTATTGTCTGTTCTCTTGTAAATATCTACAAACACACCCAAAAATAAAACATCAAAATCCAAACCTAGGGCTGTTAAAACAGCATATAACATTAAAGGAACTATCCAATATACTGATCCATTGAAGAAAATCAAATTAAATATAGCGAATACTCCTAAACTTAACCCTAATGAAATTAGAATAGTTATTAAAACTCTAAAAGACATGAGAATCCGTCTTAAAAATATAATTAATAATGCTGTAATGGTGAGAGAAGTAAAAACTAAAATCTTATTAAAATCACCTCTAATACCTTCATTTGTATCATATATACGAGACGCGACACCAGTTGTATATACTTTCCATGTTGAAAGATCTCGTTCTTCTAATTGTGCCTTAAGGGTCTCTCTAATGCCTGCAATCTGGTTGTTTAATCTATCATCTCCCTCCTTGTACTGCGATCCAAGATAAACTACTCCTAGTGTTGCATCGGGTAAAACAAAACTTTTCATTAAAGTGTGAATTTCCTCTTGGACAAATAAAGAGCTATTAGAAATACTCTCTTGATAAGTATAAACAAGCGGGTGACTCAAACCAATAACAAATGAAATATTAGCGACTTTTTTTACCTCTTCCGTCAAAACCAGAACATGTTGTATCGATATAAGATTCAAACTTCCATTTGAGTTCAGAAAAGCATCGTTATCTGGAGTTTCAAAGAGCAGTGTGATTTGACTGATATACTCCGTTCCCATGTATAAATTCACAGCATCTAATCCTTGACGAGAATGATAGCTTTCTGGAGCTGATGATATTTGTGCATAATCTGTAGGTAGAATCAAGAAAATACCTGTTCCAAGCAAAGCTAGTATTACTGAAACAATTAATACTATTTTTCGCTTCTGTACTATTTTTTTCAATGCGTTTGTTATTGAAAATGATGGTACTTTTATCTTCTTAAAAGTGAATTTCCACTTGATTAGGTACTTCTCATTTATTAGCACTAAAATGGCAGGAATCAGAGTCAATGAAACAATCATGCTTGTTAAGAACCCGATTGTTCCTCCAATACCCATACCTCTAGTCATCGGAAAGCTACTTAGAATCAATGAGCCAAAACCTATAGTAAGTGATAATGATGAAATAACTATGCTCTTTAAAGTTCGTCTGAAGGTTATTTTTAATGCTACATCTTTTTTCTTGTTTTTCTTCAAATTATACAAGTAATCCCCCATCAAGAAAACACAATAATCAGTTGTTGCACCAAGCAAACAAATGCTAAGAACTAATAAGCTTGTACTTGCAAGTCCTCCTATTCTAATCCCAATAAAAACAAAAATTAATCTTGATACAGCAAATGCAATACCTAATACAAAGAGTTGGATAAGTGGGAGAATAGGAGACCGATATACAAGTATTAGAATTACTATTATTGTTAAAATTACAATAATATCATTTCTATTTATTTGATTCTCATAATCTGATGAAAGTTCTACAATAAACAAATCAAGACCTGTTATGAAAATTTCGAGAGGTTTGTAGCTTTCTTGTAGTAAAGGAATAATATCCATTAATTCTATATATGCTTCCTTTCCTTTCTCTGTATTATGGTTGATTGCTAAATTAAATGAAATTAAAGTAGTATCTACTGTATCATTTTCATTTCTATAGTTAGTATATCGCAAGAGGAAGGTGTCAACAATTTCCTTGGATAAAGGTGGGATTTCAATTTCTTTGCTTAGAACTGGAAGCAAGTATTTATTCTTAGCTTTAACAAATCCTTCAATATCTCCATTTGAATAAACTTCCTTTGTAAAATTAACACTACTAGCATCACTCGAATTGAAAAGAAAATCTGTAAACTCAGAATACAAATACTCATCATCTTCCCACATTAAACCAATAAAATTGTCAGCTATTACTGTTAAGAGTTTTAGTTGAGTTGGATCATCTGCAAGTTCATCAAAAAAAGAATTATTAGCAACAATGATACTTTGTGATAAAGAGTAAGCATCACTTGTATTTGTTGGAGGGATTAAATTTGCGTAAAATAAAAAACTCTCTGCTAGTGATTCAATAAAATTAGTTGCATAGTTTACGTATCTAGATTCATTATTATTATCTAAATATTGCATGATGAAATTGTCTGTGTTTTGCTCAGCAATTGAAGTAGCTAATTCTACATCATTAGTAAAATTGTAACTATCAACCCATTCATTGGAAAAAAATTCTGCTCCACCCCATATAAAGTGAGTTGAAGCGAATGCCATTTGAGTTGAAAACCATTGAAGTGATAAGATAGATCTTAACATGTTATCCGCGTCATCGAAAACAGATGAATAAGGGATTTTTGCTGAGAGATAAGGACCTATTTTCGGATTAAATGTTATACTGTTAATTAGTTGAGTGATTGAATTTTTTACTTCATTAGTTAGAATACTTCCTTCTGGATTGTGAACGACAATCTGAAAAGTGCTATTTAATTCACTAAAATCTGATATAATTTTATTACCAATTTGAGATTCTGACCCTTTAGAAGTTGAAAGGTTACTGCTTTCATCAGCAACATAATCTGTGATATTGAAGATTTTCCTAGCATTAATAGAGACAATTAACAACCAAAATACAAGAACAGAAACTGCTATTATTTTGGATTTTTTCCAGATTTTGTCTCCAAAGCTCAAACCAATCAAGAAATTATTTTCTTTTCTTACTTATATTTCTATTTCTTGTATATTATCAATCAAATGGAAAAAAATAACCAAGTAATTCTTTTTTGACCGAGTAGTTTAAATTAGGATAGAAGAATGAAGCTTAGAGGATAGCTAAATAACTAATAACTATCCAATTTCATGTGTTATAATTGTGGTGTGAATGGGTTCAAACAAGAAAGAAGTGGAAGAGGAAAAAGAGGATAAGAAAGTAATTGGTTATGAGAGTATCAAATACTTAACAAGTGATGCTACAAAACCTGTGATTTTTAAGGCTCTCGAATTAATGGTTAAGAATCTACAAGAGAACATTGCTCATATGAGTGAGCACTATGAATATGTCCAACAAATTAGAGATAGGTTAATGGAAGATATATCGCTAAAAAAACGTATCTACATTCTAGCAAGTGGTAGAAGTGCAATGGTAGGGCAAATGCTACAGACAAGATTAGAGCATTTTGGTGTTGAAAGCAGATTTATAACCAATACTCGTTCTGTTCCGCGATTAAAAGAGGGAGATACTATTATAGTGATAAGTGGATCTGGAACGACACCTATTGTTAAAGCAATGCTAGAAACTTATCTTATTTACAACCCTTTCGTTATTGTTCTAACTAGTTATGTGCATAGTATGATAGGGAGATTAGGAGATGTTACTATCAAATTAAAAGGAAGAACCAAATCAGATTTAGAGAGGAGAGATTTAGGTTTAGATAGTACTCTAGCTCCTGAAGGAACAGCTTTTGAACATGCGGCTCTCGCTTTTCTTGATGGAGTCGTAGCTGAGTTAGCAGTTTCTCTTCATAAAGATGAAGAGAGTCTATTAAATGAACACAATCAAGGATTATAAACTTTAAAGGATTATAGAACACCTTCCCTATACAAATTAACCAAAAATCCAATATGAGAGGATAAAAAAGTTTAATAGAATTTCATCACATAGAAATCATATACCTAACCAGAAAAGATTATATAAGCAAAATCGTGAAATCTTCTCAATTAAAACAATTGGCGGCAATGAAAACGATGTCAAGCAAACTCACAATAAGAGATATCTTCAAAGTCGATGGTTCTGGAATACCTTACTTAAAATTGGTTATATATGGACCATCTCTCGCTGGTAAAACAAGTATGCTAACTGTATATAATGTTTTAAGAAAAGTTGAAGACCCTGAAACAATCTATTCTTCACTTAAAAAAATCGATGATCCAAGTGGTAGAACAATTTTCTATGACCAAAGCACATTCGAGTTGCCAAAAGGACAAGGTGTGAGTGTTCCAAAACTACGTTATCAAGTTTGGTCCACAGCAGGTCAAAAAAGACATTATATACAGAGAAAGGTTGTACTAGAAGGAGCTGATGGTTTAATTTTCATGTTTGATCCTAGCAAAAACATGTGGGATGATAATGTAGATAGCGTTGATGAGCTTATCGCATTAAAGGGAGATATTTTAGGTAAATCACTTCCTTTTCTGATTGTTCTAAATAAGATCGATTTACCTGCAGAGGAACGAATTCCCACTGAAAAATTCTTGGATCTTCTTATTGAGAAAAAACTTGCCAGTAACAAAGGAGACGCATATATGCGAGTTATAGAAACTTCTTGTTTACAAGCAAGAAACGAACTAATGACTCTATTGAGGAGCCCAGATATAAAGACAAAACTCGATGAGTATGGTAGGTTGCAGAAAGGAGCTAGACCTCTTAGTGTTCAAAAAATTGCTCAACCAATCGAACAATTAACAAGAGAGATAGTAATTCATAGAATCAAATCTGCAAAACCTGAATGAAGTCTTGAAATTGGTGAATTGTTTTGCGTATTGATAGTGCTTCACGTGCTATTCTTCTTCATATTTTTAAAAAACAAACAATGGATGTTTCAAAATTAACAGATTTGGAAAAAGCAAGGTGTTCTTCTTTCTTACAAAAAATAGGCTATTCAATTGAAGAATTTGCTAGTTCAGAAAATTTCTCTGAAGATGAACAAAATAAGGTAATATTCAATCTTATCAAAGAAGGTATAGACGTTTCTGCAATAAGTGAACTACTTGATTGGAAGAAGTTTGAACAAATTATTTCACATATTTTTAATGAACTGAACTACACGGTTTTAACAAATTTCAGATTCAAAGATGAAGTTACAAGATACGAAGTAGATGTTATAGCATATAATTACCCATATATTTTCTTGATTGACTGTAAATATTACAAATTTATATCTTCATCAGTACTAAAAGAAGCAGTAAAAAAGCAAAAGGAAAGAACAGAAGTTATAGTTGAAGTTTTTCCTTTTCTATCAGATGAATTGATTAAAAAGCTACAACTGCCTTTGAAGAGGAAATTGTATTTATTTCCAGTTATTATTTCTTGGAGGGACCATGATTTACAATTTTATCAAGACGTACCTATAATTTCTTACAGCCAATTAACTGGATTCCTAAATGAAATTGACGAATTCAGAGACAATTTGTTTTATCTCACGATAAATCTAACATAATTAATAGAAAAAATCGAATTCAGTATCAATTTTACAGTTTTACTACAGAAATTAATTTATAGTTTAAATACTAGATATCCTCTATAAGATAAAGGATTGAGCTGAGTTAAATGGCTGTAGAATCTGAAAGTCCATTCAGTATTGTTCGTTCCCTTGTGAAAAAGTTCCTAGGAGAAATGAGAGTAATACGTACTAACGTAGAAGAACAAGCCAAAGCAAGAGCTGAAGAAATCAAAAGTGGATCTCTAGCTCCTGGTAAGGCGCAATATTCAGTCTCCGAAGTGGATGGAATAATACGAAATTTCAAAGATAGTTATGTTAGTCTCTTTAGAGACATTCACCTGATGGTAGTAACAGAGAGTACATCAAAGATTAGACAAGGAATTGAACAAGGTTACATTAATGCTGAAATGATAACTCAAGAAATGTTAGATTCACTGGAAAAGCATAAAGCAGAAGCTAACAAAGTTCCCGGACTTGAAAAACGAATCCAAGAAGATGTATTGAAAATTGACGAACTTAATGATCAAATTGGAAATCTGAAAGCAGAAACAATCTCTATACAAAATGAACTTACTGACATTCATACAACGATGAAAAGTAAAGAACAAGCAATTGAGGATTTATCAAAAAGATCAACTGTTGCAGCAGTTGATGAAACCATAATTCATGAAAGAGATCAAGTCATTTCAGATAAAGATAAAACCATACATCAATTGAGTCTAGAGAAAAATAATCTTCAATCTGAGTTCAATAGGTTGAAAATCGAAAGAGATGCAATGGCAAAGCACGTCGAAGAAATGGAAACAAGAATGCGAGCAGTATCTTCCGAAGCTATTTCTAAAGAAGATCAATTTTTTGATGATATTCAGAAACAATTAGATAAATCACGTCAAACAAACTTCAATTTAAGAAACCAAGTTGCAGAGCATGAAGATACAGTTAGAAACCAAAAGATCGACATACAACAAAAGGTTACACAAATTGATACTCTTAAAGCACAATTACAAGAAATCCAAGAAAAAGCAGATGGAAAAGAAGAAGAATCTGGTCAAGTGGAAGAGCTTAGAGTACAAATTAACCAAAAAGATTCTGACATGGAAAGACTTGCGGAAACAATGGTTGAACTTCAACAATCAGTGAGTTCAAAAGATCAGGAACTGCATGAGTTACAGAAACAAACAGAAGAAATGATGTTACAATTTGCTGAAAAAGAGACAGAGATGAAAGAAATACGAGATTTGGCAGAAAACGCTACATTAGAAAAAACAAAGATTGAAGAACAAATTCTGGATAAACAAGACGAAATAGAAGATATCAAAGCTAGATTAGCAGAATCTAAAGAAGAGCTAAAAACAACCAAACAAACATTGGATGTTATGGAAAAACAAGGCACAATGACTTCTGAAGAAAAATACCAATACGAGCTAGATATACAGAAATTGAGAAAGAAGATTGATTATTCTCAAAGAACACTAAAATCTGTTGAAGCATTTCTGAACACCGATCCAAAATACAGAATTCTCTATATTCTAAATGATTTTCAAAGACCGCTTGTTAAAGAAGAAATATCCAAACTACTTAATATTCCTGAAGAAGTTGCTGCAAAATACATCTACGAATTGGACTATTTTGGTTATATCAAACAGAATATTGTCTCTGGTAAAACTCAAATCGAAGCAACTGCGCTTTTAACACCACCATTATCATACGAAGAAGAGAGTGAAAAAGCAGAAACTACAGCATAATAAAAATCAATCACTTTCATCACTTTTTATTTATTGAGGAATTATATGTCAGAATTAGTCGAAGAAGAAGCGGAATTGATTAATGAAAAGAGTCTTTATGATAGAATATCGGAGAGAATCTTCAGTAGCTCACATATTCAAGCTTTGAGAGCAAGAATAACGGGAGAAAAACGGATTGCTATTTTTGTTGATGGACCAAACTTTCTAAGAAAAATAGGTGACAGACAAATAAAGCTAGAAGATATTGATGAGCAAGTAAAGAACCTAGGCAGACCAGTATTTAGAAAAGTAATCCTAAATGAGCACGCGGGTCAAAAACTGATTCAAGCAATTACAAACAGTGGATACGAACCTATTGTGACTCCTCATGATACACATATCTTTCTCTCGATCGAAATAATGGATGCAATCGAAGATAGTAGAAAAGTTGATGTAATTGTTATTGCTTCAAGACATGCAAGAATAAATCCGATTTTAATGAAAATAAAAGAAAAAGGAATTGAAACAGCTGTTGTTGGATTTGAACCTGGATTCAGTATAGCAATTCAAAAATCAGCAGATAATTGCTTCGTAATAAAATAATACTTGATTGTTAAAAGTAATCTAATTCATGTACTGTAAAATATCATTGATTTCAATAAATATAAATAAATGAATGGATATAATGTAAATGTATGAGAAAATTTTTTTCATTCAAAAGATGGAAAAATCAAAAGAAAATAAAAAAGCGGAAAAAAAAGGGAACTAATCAGATAGAATTAGATGAGGAATTTAGAAAAAGAATGAAGGAAGCTTATGAGCAAGGATTGAAACAAGTAGCTAATATAGGAAAAGTTCTATGATTTTAAAAGAAAAAAAAAGAAAAATAATTATTAGGGCCAGAATGTATAATCAGGGAATAGCGGGTCAGTATTGAGTTCTACCCAATCGTGTTGTGTAATTGCCCAACCTGTGCCATACCAATTATATAAGATTAAGCCAAACACTGCAAATTTTGTTTCATACTCAACACTAAATGTTCGCATCTGTACACTTATGGACATATAAGCTCGACCAGTTTCCCAATCTTCTTGATCCAAATCACCATAGCAATCAAGGTAAGCATATTGATTTTCTCCTGGTGCTTCTTGAGTTATGTCTGAATTATGATATATAGTTCCTCCTCCAAATCCGATTTTTATAGCTAAATAGTAAAAAGCACACATACTTTGATTTGTACTATGATGTCTATATGTGGAATAAACTTCAATATGTTGATTGGACCAAACTTTTATTCTGTAATTAACAAAGATATATTGATCTTCTGTGCTGAAGTTTTGATCAAAAATTTTTGAATGGGCTTGCGATGGTATTAATGTTGTAGTCAAAGTAAATAGTATCAAAAACGACATTAAAAAGAAGTAATGTTTTTTTCTTGTCATATTCAACCTCTCTTTGTGCATTTTAATAATGCAAATTCTACTTTTATTTGCGAGATATTTAAACTTTTCTCAAAAATCTATCTCTCTTCAAATAAGAACTTTTAAGTATTGGATTTTGTACATTCTATTTTGATATATGTGGTCATAATAAAATATAAAAGAGATATCTTAATTTTATCAACTATATCTTTGATTCTGTTGCTATCTTCATTTTTTTGTTACAATGCTGTGACTGTAGAAAGTAAAGAAATGATAAATAGTCAAGAATCATTAAATCAACTATTTAATTTTTATTTTATAATTCCTGAAAATAATTCAATATATGAAGAAGAACCCAAATTAAAATACTATATTTCTCCTGCTAGTGCTTCAGTACAATTTTATATAAATGGAACTGAATATGATAATTTAATTAATGAAACAGAGCTGCCAATAGAATATAGAGGTACCTATAATCTAACTGGATTAGCAGAATATAATGATAACAAAATAGTTTCAACAATTTTTTTTAGTTATTTCCCCTTAATCTCTATA
>JABLTJ010000031.1 GCA_013166775.1 Promethearchaeati archaeon | reverse complement strand
AAGATCCTAATTTTCATTCTCATAGTATTTCTCTAGAAATCTATCTCTTAATAGAAGGTGAACTTTGGCATGTAGTAGATGAAGTTCCTATCATTATGAAGGGACGTAGTCTTTTACTTGTTCAACCAGGAATTTCACACTCAATAATAGGTGGAAAAGGAAAAATACAACATTTTGGTTTGAAAATTCCTCATCAAAAAGACGAAAAGATTATTGATTCAAAAACTAGAGCTATTGGTAAAATATTAGATATGATGAAGAAAGGTGAAGTAGAAAATAATCTTGATCCTTCAATAGGGTTTTTTATTGATTTGAACAACAAGAAAAACCAAAATACTTGGCAAGTAGGTATTGGGCATGCTCTTTACTATACAGAAGAATTTTGCTTAACTTACGTTAATTTTCCAACAGAAGAAGAACAGAGAGCGAATGATCATAAAGATGTATGCCATTATCATAAACAAAGTACAGAATGGTATTTAACAATAAGAGGGGAAAGAAAATTACTAATTGATGATGAAGTAATAATATGTAAAGCAAATACACTTTTGAGAGTAAATGCTGGAACTCCTCATAATATAATTTCTCGAAAATATCCTTTTGAAGGAGTAACGATTAAAACACCAGTGGTCGAAGGAGACAAATATGTTCTAGAAGAAAAATAAAATATCACCTTACAATTCTTATTTAGAAGACCTATGTCAAAGGAGTTCATTTATCTATTTAATCTCTCCGAAGTAAATTTTACTAATTCTCTTGAAGTTAATAAATATCTCATAATCCAGCATCTTGTGTACTTGAAGAATTTAAAAAACAATGATAATCTAATTCTAGCAGGTACTACGTTAAATGAGTTCTGTGAGATTATTATTGTCAAATGTAAAGATAGAGAACAAGCTGAGGAAATAGTAGACAACGATCCTTATACAAAGAAAAACATCTTTCCTGTTTCATTATTTGATTTTCGGGCTTCTTTAGTTCTTAATGAACCTGTGGAAGAAGTTGAAACTGAAAAAGGAGTTAATATAAAATCACTTTATAAAACCTCGACAAACCAATATCTAGGTACAGTAACTCCTCGTCCAACTTTCATAAACGATGTAACTGAAGAAGAGAACAAAGTCATGGGGATACATTTTCAATACCTTAAAAGCAGATATGATAAGAAAAAACTATTCCTAGCTGGACCAATACTTGAAGAAGGAACTTTTGGTGTATCAGTCTTTTCTGCAGAGAGCTTGGATGAAGCAAACCAGTTCCAAAAACAAGATCCAGCTGTTATGGCGGGAATAATGGAATCCAAAGTTCACCCATTTAGAATATTCTTTTTAGGAACCAAGTAGTGTTAAGAGAATCTTCTTTCGATTTCTTTGATAGAATCTGTTAGAATTTCGTTAACTTCGTTTGCAATTAAATTAAGTTCATTGCTTTTAAGGATGCTCATTGCTTCTTTTGGATTCATTGCAGAAACAACTATGTTATTCTCTTCGTTCTCATAAATGATTACATTACATGGAAGTAGAGATCCTATTTCTGGAACTAAGATAATAGCTTTATGTGCAAATGGAGGATTACAAGCTCCTAGGATTTTATACGGACGAATATCTGCACTGATTTTCTTTTTCAAAACCTCTTTAGCATCTATTTCAGTTAATATTCCAAAACCATTGTCTGCAAGAACTTCTCGTGTAACTTCTTCTACTTCTTTGAATCTATTAGCGTCTATTTTTAGTTCAGTTGTAATTACTAAAGACATAATTCTTAATTTGAGACTCTACAAATAAATTTTTACCTTTATCCTGAATTTTCTTTCAATACCTCTGGAATATTTTTTCTTACAAAATCCATTGATTGTAATATTTCATCGAAATTTAATTCATAAACCAAAGGTCCTGAGAATTCATTCTCTTTTAATTTCAATAACAAATCTCTTGTCGGAAGATTTTGAGTTCCTAAAGGTTTGTGATCTATCCGTGGATATGCACCATCATGCAGATGAAGTTCAATTATGCGATTATAGTATTTGTTTACAAATTCCATAATACTATCTTTCCCTGAAAAACCTGCTAACTGATGTCCTGTGTCAAAACAAATGCTTAGGTCAAGCTGTTCAATTATTGGATACATAATCTCAAAGGGAAATTCAATGTTTTCTACTGCAATTTTCCTAGAAGAAATTTCTGTTTCTGTGATTATAGTCTTGATTACTTCTGCTGCATATGATGAGAATTGACTTAACATAACTCTCTTAGCAAAATCTGGCAAATTTAGATTGATGAATTCCACGGTAAGAGCTCCGGTTGGATGTATCACCCAACAAACAGGATCTAATGGTTTGGTAAGATTAATGCAGTCAATGAAGATGTCTGCGGATGCCTTTCTTATCTGACTGGCAAAAGCAGCGGGTTCAATGGCCCAAAGAGGTAAATGCACTGAAAAAGAAATATCGTTCTGTTCTTTAATCTCTGCAAGTACCTTAATCACCTCTGGCGTAATTATTCCAGGAAGAACATGAACTAAATCACCATTTATTTCGAAGTGTTTAAAGCCAGCACTCATGTGCTTATTAACAACTTCAATGTAGTTCAGTTTTGTAAAATCTAATTTTCCATCTTGGAATAAAGAAAAAAAATCTACAAATTCAAAGGGACGTGTTCCAAATAGTAAACCCATGTAAATCCTCTCCTATTCTATTTCTGGAGTACTCTCCTTCTTAACTTTAGCTCCAGTTTTTATAATATCCATAAATGGATCATAATTTCCTATAATAATAGTAGGTATTGAGAGTAAGAAAAATAGAGCAACAATCGGTCCTAACCATTTCAATCCCAAGTAGGTTGCCCCTGGTTCAGGATTGTAAATAAAAGGAACTAGCAAATAGGCTGTAGCTTGGAAGATATTTAACGGAATGGAATTGAACCCGGTATACATTCCTGCTCGAGATTCTTTTGTTATTCTTTCATCCTCGTCAGCTAAATCTCCAATTATTGCATTGGGAAATAGATAAGTTGTTGATAAACCAAAACCGAGGAGTAATCCAAAAATCCAGGTTTCAACATTATTGGGTATCAAAGGTATATTACCTAAAACTAAGGTAAGTGGCAGTATTAATATTAGACATCCATAACTGATTAGAAGACCAATTCTTTTCCCTATTCTTTTAGATAATTTTTCCCACAATATGAAACTTACCATAGTTGTACCAAACATCGCTGCAGCGAATATAGCAAAATCTCCCATACCCGTAAGACCTAGAAAACCTATGAGATCAAATGTAAGTGCTGTAAAAATTGTTAATCCCATTGAGTAAATTCCTTGAGTTATAAACCAGAGTACATAATTTTTATTCGTTAAGACTATCTTGAACTCTCTAAGAATGTCTCTTTCTTTTCTTTCAACAGGTTCTTCTTTGATACTTAATAATGCGGGAATGAAAGCTAAAACCTCGATAAAGGCAAAAATAAGTACAGCTACCAGAAGTATAATTCCTAATTCACCTAAAATAGCTGTAGGTCCAACCTCTTCTATTTGTTCATCAAGCATTCCAGAAAAAATAAAAGCAAAAGCTAAACCGCCTATTGTGGCAAATAGGTTAGTAGTATTTTGAATAGCAGACATACCTACTCTGTCATCTTCTGTTGTGACTTCTGGCATCCAGGCTTGATAAGGCGTTGTTATATATCCATAGAAGAGATTAAATAACGCATACCAAACCAATAACCATACAAAAACTAAGATTTCCTTATCCAATGGAATAAAAAAATGGGGGATAAATAACATCACAAATGACACCGCTAAGATTGGAGTTCCTGTCCACACAAAGAATTTTCTTCTTCCCCATTTTGGATTTTTCAAAATATCAGAAAGATAACCAAAGAAAAATCCGGAAAAAGCTATGAATATTTTACCAACTGCATTTCCAATTGCATTTAGTTTATAATCTAGTTGAAAAGCAGAACCATAGATATAAACAGTTGCAATTGTAACAACTTGCATGAATAGTGCTGTTCCAAATTTTCCCATACCGAAATAAATCTTTTGACGACGTGTTAGTTTAGGCATTTTACCACTTAAACAGATTCAACAATGGCTTATTATAGAAAAAAACTACTATAAAAAAATTATGTAAAAAAATGAGATTTTTATCTCATTTTATCTTTATGATAAAAATTGGGTTTATAGGTCAATGGCCATTCAGGCTCATTATCGAGAATTCCATCTATTTGTTCTAAAATATCCTTTGATAAAACTACATCAGAAGCTTTAACATTTTCTTCTACATGTTCAGGCTTTGTTGCTCCTATTATTGCACAAGAAATCTCAGGTCTTCGAAGTATCCAAGCAAGTGCTAATTGCCCAACCGTTATCTCTAAAGATGTAGCTATTTCTCCTAATTTCTTTACTTTTGCAATATTTTCTTCAGTAATATTCCTTTTCAAAAATTCAGATTTATCTGCTCTGCTTCCTTCAGGGATTCCAGCATTGTATTTACCTGTGAGTAATCCTTGAGCAAGTGGAGACCAAACAGTGAACCCCATTCCATGAGTTTTTGCAACTGACATTATTTCCAATTCAATATATCTAACGAACATGTTGTAAAGAGGTTGTTCAACAACTGGTTTATGAGCTCGAATATCCTTTGCAATTGCATTTGCTCTTTCCAATTGGGCAGCTGTCCATACTGAGGTTCCCCAATATCGCACCTTTCCATCTCGAATAAGCTCGTCCAAGATTTCAACAGTTTCGCGTAATGGTGTCATGTAATCATATCTGTGCATAAAATAAATGTCAATATAATCCGTGTTTAGCCTTTCAAGGGTTCCTTCGATTGCGTTTATCATATTCTTACGACCTAAACCCCATCTGTTAACATCTTTATCGTTCATTGACCAAAAGAGTTTGCTGGAAATTACTAAATCCTTTCTGTTGTAAGTCTCATCTTTAAGAAAATCTGCTATAACCTTCTCTGCTCCGCCTCTAGCATAGATCTCTGCTGAATCGATAAAATTTATTCCGTTTTCTAAAGCTGTTGCCATGCATTTCTTTGCCATTTCATCTTCAACAGTACCACCGTATGTTAACCAAGATCCAATAGAAATCTCACTGATTTTTAAACCTGATTTTCCAACTTTTCTATATTTCATTCTTAATCCTCCTATTTTGGGAAAATATTCATTAAAAAAGACAAAAAAAATAAGATATTAAACTATATGGATTCACTAAAAATATAAATATTGTGAAATAAATTTAAATTGTTGTATCTACTGAACTAGTATAAGATTCAAAGGACGGATTTTATTTGTTAAGAAAACTACAAACTACGATTGTAATTAGTTTCATTTGTTCATTATTCGTGCATTCGATTAATATTACAAGCTCTCAAAATATCTCAATACAAGTTGATGACGAGCCTTCTGAGTTATGGTCTGTCTCCTTAAATTCTGCGGATTTTCCTATTATCGCTGATTTAGATAGAGATGGGGAATTCGAGGTTATCATCAGCTCTTATTCAAGAGAAGATTCTCATACGCGAATATATTGCATAGATTCGAATGGGAAAATAAAATGGGCGTATAAATGTCAGGGTACTTATGGACGATTATCTATTGCTGATATAAATGAAGATGGTAAGTTAGATGTAGTTTTTGGAACTAATGGTGGAAGAAATTTTGTTATTTGCATAAATCATAAAGGTAAACTTATTTGGAAAACTGCATGTGATGGCTGGGTACATCAATGGTATCCCTGTATAATTGATCTGAATAAAGATGGACATAAAGAAATAATTGTCAATAATGAACATGGTAATCCTTTTTTCTTAAATCATAAAGGAAGAAAAAAGAGTTTTTTCAATTCAGATTTCGAAACTCCATACGCTCCTGTTGGGAGTCCAATAGCTTTTGATATTGATGGAGATGGGGAGATAGAGCTTTTGATGAAAGCATTTGATGGAAATTTCTATTGCTTTAGTAAAAACGGAGACGTTAAATGGAGTTATGTTTTAGAAGATTATTATTATTCGTGCACTCCTTCAGTTATTAATATAGACGATGATGGAACTTTAGCTATATTAATTACAAAGCTTCGTAAATTAATCTGTTTGAACTATGATGGTACTCACAGATGGAATGCTTCAATAGAGGATGGAGGGATATGGTTAGCACCTACGATATGTGATATTAATAATGATGGGGACCCGGAAATTCTTGCTTATGGTTCATGGTCGAGTTACAGTCATTTGGGTGATACTTTATACTGTCTAGATATGAATGGAAACCAATTATGGAATTATACCGGTGTTCAACTTTTTCCCATGATTGCGGATATTGATGGAGATTCAGAGAATGAGATAGTAATAGGAAAATCACGTAAGTTCGTAACAATCAATTCAACTGGGGATAGTGAAGATTTACTAGTTTGCAACAGAAATAACTATGCTGCATCTAGCTGTTTAGGAGATTTAAACAATGATGGCTCTTTAGAGCTAATAACAGTAAGCTACATTTCGCCAGAAGTCACATGTTATACAATTCCATCCTCTTCAAACAAAGCATCAGGCAATTGGTGGACATTCCAAGGTAGTTATCAGCATTTAGGATATCCTGATACTGATGGTGATCTAGTAGATGATGTATCAGAGGATTTGTTTTACAATACAAACTATGCAGTAAGTGATACAGACAATGATAACATGATTGATGGATGGGAAATTGAGTATGGTCTTGATCCATTAAAAGATGACTCTCAACTAGATTTTGATAAAGATGGTTACACCAACATTGAAGAATATAACAAAGCTCTCAATCCAACTAAATGGGATAATAGAATTAAGCTCTATGTACTCTATTTGTTACCTCTATGGGTAGGAATTCTAGCTGCTATGACTTACTCATACATAAAACTAAGACCATTAACTCCCAAGATTATTAAGCTATTACAATCAATAGAAACCACCATTCGTTTTCAGATAAGATATGTTTTTCTTGGGAAACCTTATACAAAAGACGAATTAGCTTACGAACATGCCACAAAAATGCGTATCAAAGAAGAAAGAAAGAAGCTAAAAGAAGACACAATTAGAGATAGAATGATATGACATTTACTACTCTTTAATCTCTTTTTTTTCTTCCTTATCTTAGATTCTAAACAAAAACTATTTCTCTGAAATGATTCAAATCTTCAATAGTCATTCTATTTGGGTATTTGAACTTCTTAACATAATTTCTGAATTTGTCATTCATAGTATTTATTCTAACTATGTTCTTATTCTGTGATTCAGGATAAATTATTGCAACTAGATAATATTGCTTCCCCTCTAATCTTGGATCACTTGGTTCATCATCTAATCCCCAAAATGTGAAGATAATCACATTATATTTTTTTAAAGAAGGTGCAGGAAGGGGGCCAAACACTCCTGTCTCATACCTTTGTCCTAAACCTATGGTTGCATAACAGTATCCAATGAAAATTTCTAAGTTAAGTTCTAATGATCTTAAGTCGTCACTCACTACATTTCCACCCTCCATTCCAAACCTAAAAAGTGCAGCACCTACATCATCAGAAAAAGCTATTTTTCTCTTCTTTTCAATGTAAGTCAAAGTTTCTCTAACAGATCGACGTTTTATTCTCTTTCTTACTCCTATATTTAAGATAAATGAGATTAATGAAACAACCGAAATAAAGAGAATAGGAGGTATTATCACCCAGAAAACAATATATGGGTTTTGTTCTATTGGTTCTGAAGGACGTGGAATCAAAATTGGTTCTTCTAATGGATAAAAATCATGAGAGCTTATTGATCCCTCAATTTGATAATATCCGCCCCCGAACCAGTTAGACCAAAAATTTCCTTCTAAACTAGTAATGTCAAACCAAGTATTATTTCTGTCACCATCTGAATATGCTTGACTTAAGCCTCCTAGATTATTATCAATGAAATTATTGTGGTGGATAATATTATCATCTGAAGCATTCGAATAAATACCATATGCAGAGTTGTTCCTAATTCTATTGTAAGTTATGCGATTTTTATCAGATAAATAAAATCTTATACCTCTATTTAAGTTCGAGTAGATAGTATTATTGAAGATTTCGGAGTTAGAATATCCTTCAGAACAGATACCATTTCTATTGTTAATTATATGATTTGTTTTGATTTCTACACTCTCTGAATAAGTTATTAAGAGGCCTTGATTTTTGTTTTTCTTTATAGTATTTGATATGAATGAGGCATTGAATATGTTGAAAATCCTAACTCCAGATTCGATGTTTTTGAAAAATGTATTATTTAAAATTTTAACGCTTCTAAAAAATCGAATATCTAAACCAATTTCGTTCCTGGAACAATAATTACCCTCCAGAGTTACGTTCTCACCAAACCTAATGTTGATTCCTTTTTTGTTGTTGAGTGTGCAATTATTTCCAATTACATTAATCGCATCACAATTTTCTGCTAATAATCCATCATAACTACTGATAATTGAGTTATTCTTTATTATTGCTCCAGATGCATCCCAAAGTTTCAAACCGATAAGATTGTGATTGGTGATTGTATTATTGATAATTGCTACAGTACTATAACCTACCCATGATATCCAGATACCGTAATCAACACAATCGATATAACAATTTTGAATAACAAAGAATTTACTTGTTGTGCTGATATTTATTCCACATGATTCAGTTATTGAGGTAATATTGTAGTTTTCAATTCTATAGGGATCCTCTGCGCTACCTGATCCAGGAAATCCTCCTGAAATGAAATCGATGTCAGCTTCAATAAGAATAGGATCATGAGAGGTATAATTCTGTTGTAAGATTTCATCTGTTTTATTTAACTGAGAGGATTGAATGGGATTAAGAAAAATAAGCAATAGGAATACAAAAATAATTGAAACAAATTTGTTCACTATATTCCTACTGGGCATAGCTACCACACGTTACATTAAACATTTTCTTCTATTTCAAATAAAATGTTGTGTTAAGGGTATAAGAAAAAATTCTTAAAGAGACTACTATCCCCTTTAGCAGTGAATATAGATGGTCTCAGAAAAAGATGTTTACACTTACTTTGAAAAACCAAGAGCTCCCTTACCTTTAAACTACATTGCTAGGGGGCTTTTAGGGCATGAAACAATTATAGCAGCAATAAATCCAAGATCTACTGAAGAAGTAATAAGAGGTATTCTAAGGGCTGCGAAGAATCAGAAATCTGTAGTGATTTTCGAGCTTGCATTAAGTGAAATGTCACTTAGTGGGGGTTATACAGGTTATACTCCTCAGAAATTCGCTGACCGGTGTAAATCTGCTGCTGAAAAGGAAAAGTGGTTTGCTTACGCTTTGCATGCAGATCATCTTACTCTCAAGAAAGGTACTGAGGAAGAAATGGACAATCTCAAGAAAGAGATAGAAGCCAGAGTTAATGCAGGTTTCACAGGCTATGCAATAGATACATCATTTCTTTTTGATAGAGACGAACAAAATGTAGAAGGACAACTGAAAGAAATATTGTCTAAAGGTTTAATGTTGTTTGATTTCTTAGGTAAAAAAATGGGTGAATCTCCATATGGTCTAGAGGGTGAAGTGGGAGAAATAGGTATAACTGAATTTACATCTGTTGAAGAAGCGGTTCATTATGTTAAAACCTTAGAGGAAAATAAAATCAAAATTGATTATCTTGCAATAGCAAACGGTTCTACACACGGTGTAAGTGTGGATGCGGAAGGTAATGTTGTTCCTCAATTGGGAATAAATGTACAACGAACTGTAGAAATTATTGATGAATTCAAGAAATTAGGTTTTAACACTCGTATTGCACAACATGGGATTACTGGAACACCTGTTGAAGTTATTGCCTCAACTTTCCCTCATGGAAATATAACAAAAGGAAATATTGGCACATTCTGGCAACGACTTGTTCAAAAGATTCTAGAGGATTATGAACCAGAGTTATACGGAAAAATTAGAAACTGGGTTCTAGAAAACTATGGAAAGGAAGATGTAGACGAGCACAAGACATTTGCAAAGCATTCGAAATATGCTTGGAAAGAATTTTCCAATGAAGTTGAAAATATAAGTGGTGAAACAAAAGAAGCAATTATCTCAAAAGCTGAGGTAGATATGAATGCTTTCATTGATGCTTTGAAAATGAAAGATTCTGCAGTAGTATGCTTAGATTATATCACTGAAAACAATCTTTCTAAAACTTATTAGGGTATGAGAAAATGTCAATTAAAAAATATCAAACAATTGATTCCTATCTAGAGGAAATTCAACCGGATTCTCTAAGAGAAATTTTAAGAGAACTAATAACAATCAGCTTAGATGTCCCAGAACAGATTCTTACTTTTATTTTGGGAAAACATGATTATTCAGGTACTATCAATGTGTCTGGAGATGACCAGTTAAGCCTTGATATAGCTACTCAAGAGCTTTTTATGCAAAGATTATCTACTCATCTTTACTCTCTCTTGTTGGGAGAAGAAACTGATGAAAATAATATAATGAAGGGAACAGGCGAGTTCATTATTCTAGGTGATTTCATAGATGGGTCATCAATCATTAGAACACGGAGTCCAGGAGCAATTGTCAACATCATAAACAAAGAAGGTTATACAGTGGCAGCTTTAACTGTTAGTTTTACATTATACCTTCGATTTGATCTTGCAACTGAAATAGGTTTTATACAATTTATACACGATGGTGACGCATTTCACGTAGTTCGAGATAGTTTAGATATAAGTCCCTCCAAGAATCCTGTTTTTGGGCTGGGAGGAAAATATAATAATCATTCTGCTAAACAGAAGCTTTTCGTTGATGCTCTTGATATTAAAGGTAAAAACAGATATGGCGGTTGCATGGTTCAAGACATGAATAATGTCTTCGAAAAAACAGGTGTTTTTGGTTATTTTGCTCCAAAGTTGAGATTTATCTATGAAATCATTCCTTATCTATACATCCTCTCGAAAGTTAATGGTGATGGATTTTACATCACTGCTGATGGACATGAAATAAAATTTGAGGATATTAAACCACTTGATATTAATAAACTAACAAAAATGCACTATCTACATCAGAGAGCAGGTTTTGTAGGTGGATCTAAAGATTTAATTGAACTCTGGTTCAAAATAGAAAATCTGTGATTTTATACTTTTTTCTTTTCTTTTTTCCACATTTTTCATCTTTAAAGGTAAAAGTTTAAATTAATCAAACGTAATATGTATTAGATACCCGTATTTTGGGTATTTTCGAAACTTAATCGTGGAGCTAAATTATGGTAAAAACAACTATTAGTTTGATTAAAGCAGATATAGGGTCCAGTCCAGGGCATGTGACTGTTTATGAACCTCTTATGGTAAGAGCTGAAGAAATGATGGAAAAAGCAAAAGATGAGAATCTGATATTTGATTTCGTTGTATTCAATGCAGGTGACGATACAGAGCTTCTCTTGACTCATGACAAAGGTGTTGATAGCGAAGAGATACATAAACTAGCTTGGGATACTTTTATGATTCTCGGAAAAGAAGCAAGAGAAATCGGTTTGTATGGAGCAGGACAAGATCTTCTGAAAGATACTTTCTCAGGGAATATAAAAGGAATGGGTCCTGGTTGCGCTGAATTAGAAATCGAAGAGAGACCTGCAGAACCTTTATTGTTTTTTGCAATGGATAAAACAGAACCAGGTGCTTTTAATTATCCAATTTTTCAGATGTTTGCTAATCCCTTCAATACTGCAGGATTAATTATAGATTCAAAATTACATGCCGGTTTCAAATTCTCTGTTATGGATGTGTATGAAGCAAAATTCGTAGACTTAGTATGCCCTGAAGAGATGTATGATCTTTTAGCCTTAATTGGAGCACCGGGTAAATATGTAACAAAATACGTTGATAGTAAAAATCCCGATCTGGGAAGAGCTGCTGCTATTTCAACAGATAAGTTAGCTCTTATAGCAGGTAAATATGTAGGAAAGGATGATCCCGTTGCTATCGTAAGAAGTCAAAGTGGATTCCCTGCTGTAGGTGAAATCGTAGAAGCTTTTACTTTAGGTCATTTGGTTTCTGGTTGGATGAGAGGTTCTCATAGAGGCCCTCTTATGCCTGTATCCTTAGATTATAGTCAATGTGTGAGATTCGATGGTCCTCCAAGAGTAGTAGGCTTAGGTTTCCAACTGAAGAATGGTCAATTAATTGGTGGAGTAGATTTATTCGATGATCCTTCATTTGATGCTACTAGAGATAAATGCAATGAAATTGCGGAATATATTAGACGACATGGACCCTTTGAACCAAGTAGACTTCCCTTAAGTGAAATGGAATATACAACACTTCCTGCTGTTCTCCAAAAATTAGAGGATAGATTCCGTGAGTAAAACCATGTGTTTCTATTTCTTTCTTAATTTTTTCTTGAGTCTTTTTTCCTTCTCTTCAACTATTTCATTTACAAAGATTATTACATCTTCTGATATTGAATCATAATCGTCGGCATCAAATTCCGTATGATTTGTACATAGTTCGTCTATCAGAATTTCATCTACTTCAAAATCATAGATTAGAGGATAAAATCTGCATCCCTGTGGTCGGATTTTGTAGATTGAACATCTTTTATCTTTCAGGAAATAACAGTGTCCTTCAAAGTTTTGAAGTATTAGAAACCCCTCTTTTTCTTCTAAAAAATCTCTCCTATTGTAACCCCCTTCTTCTATTTTCTTAACATCAAAATTTGAAAGCGTCATTTCTGTATCTAGACAACACTCGTAACATTCATCACTAAATGGACAATAAAACTCGGGAAAAGAGTCGTTCATTTGAATACCAGCTCTACTAATCTTTCATTTTCTCAATTATGTTCTGAACTTTTTCTCTAAAAATTGTTTTGAATTTACTAATTATTTCCTCGTTATCGGCTTCTATTGTCATTCTAATCAAAGGTGAAGTATTAGAAGGTCTTATTAGAACCCATCCTTGTTCAAGATTAACTCTGACACCATCTAACGTATTTATGTTTGAATACTCTTCAGATAATTCTATTTTTAACTCATCAACAACCTCAAATTTAATCTCATCTTCACATAAAATCTCTTCTTTTAGGATTGGATATGTTGGAATTTTGTTTACTAAATCTGATAGTTTCTCATCCAGATTGTCCAATATTTCTACTATTTTCAAGGGTGTAACTATAGCGTCATCAAATAAGAAATATTCAGGAACAATTATGTGTCCACTGGATTCAATCCCCAGTGGCGAGTTTTCTATTTTAGCTTCAATTGTTAAAAAAGTGTGACCCACAGGTATTTGTTTAACATTGAATCCCAAAGGTTCCAATTGTTCTTTTATGGCTTTTGAGCATTCCACATTTACTATAATTGTACCAGATTTTTGTGCTAAACCATACTTACCGATTATTATCCCAGTTTCGTCTGCTGACAGTATTTTACCCTTGTTGTCTACTATCACTGCTCTATCTCCATCTCCATCAAAAGCAACTCCAAAATCGCATTCATTTGTTATAACTTCATTCACTAATTTTGATAGATTCTTTGGTTTAGGATCAGAGGATCTTCCTGAAAATGTAGGATCTGGTTCACAAAAAACACAGTAAGTAGTAAGTCCCAAACTAGAAAAAACATCTGGAACTGAGAGAGTAGTACTACCTCCACCACAGTCTACAGCTACTTTGATTTCTTTCTTAAAACTAATCCTCTGATTGAAAAACTCCTTATATTCATTAGTAATATCATGATCCTTTACTTCACCTACTTCCCCCCACTCTCTGAAATCATAATCGTTCTGTATTGCAAGATCTCTAATCTTCATGAGTTCTTCTTCAGAATACCCAACACCCTCGTTATGGTAGAACTTTATTCCATTCCATTCCGGTGGTAAATGACTTGCAGTGATAAATGCTGTTGTATCTCCTCCTAATTTCCATCCTGCAAAAAGTGTTTGACCAAATGCAGTGGTTCCAACATAGGTAACATTAATGCCTGTAGCAAGCACACCTGATATAAAAGAATAAGCTAATGGAATGCTAGATTGTCGAATATCATTACCTACTACTAAACTTTCCCCCTCAAGAATTCTAGTAACGTAAGTTCCTACAGCGAGTCCGATTTTATACATTATATCTGGTGTTAAATCTTTGTTGTATAATCCTCGTATATCATATGCGCGAAAGATGAGTGGTGAGATTTTCGATGTCATCAAATAAGAAGAATATTCAATGTATAAAAATTTGATTGCTAAGCAGTTTCCAATACGAAACGCATAAATCTTTTATTAAAGCGTTTTCAAATCAAATTCATGCATGTCGCTCTTGTTTATTTTCTGATTTTGCTTAGTTCTTATCTTATTGGTTCAATACCCTTTAGTTGGATTGTGGTGAAATTAAAACTAGGTAAAGATATACGAACAATAGGATCAGGAAATGTTGGTGGAAGAAATGTTTACCGTGCAACTGAATCTAAATTTTGGGCTTTTTTTGCAGGAATCTTAGACGTTTGTAGGTCTATCGCTGCAGTTTCTATTCCTTATCTATTAACAAAGAATCTTTATTTTGTCAACAATGATACAATGGTTGAGATATTTATCTGGCCTGAATTCGGAATTTATACTTGCTTTGCTTTAGTTTTTGCTGGAATTGGTGCAATTTTTGGTCATAACTGGCCTGTGTATCTTTTACCTGGTCATGGAGGACGAGGTATTACAGTGGTCATAGCTTCAACACTGGTTGTCAATCCTATACTCCTTGCTTTCTGGGCAATTCTATGGCCAATTTGTATAATCTTCGTAGGATATTCTGCTATAAATTATGTAGCAGTAACATTATTAGTTGGTGTAATCGCTCTATTCCTCCCTCCTATAATGCTTATGGGTTGGGCAGAATATAATCTTGGTTTGGCTATACTGCTCTTTGCTATTGCTTTAGTAATGATTAGTAGACAACGTGATAACTTCCGAAAAATAAAAGCTGGGGAAGCTAAAAGGATGAGAATACTAAAAGCAATAAGAGGTAAAAGCAAATTGGGAGATGAAATATTAAAATAAAAAAGGTAGGTAATTACCTACCTTAAAGTTATTTTTTTGGTTTATAAGCAGTTATTGTGATACTTTGTATTGATTTTCTAATGTATTCCTTTTCTTCCTCAAGATTATCGAATTCTTCTGCACCAAAATCCTCTAGAATTTCTTCATCATCAAAATCTTCTAGATATCCTTCTTCAGTAGCTATCTGAACATCTTGAAAACCAGCTTCTTCTATGAAATCGACATATTTATTTTTGAGCTCTGCTCCTGCTATACATCCAGCAAGATATTTTTCATTTTTTCTCACAGATTCAGGAAGAGGGCGTAATAACACTAAATCAGATATAGCTAACCTTCCTCCAGGTTTCAGAACTCGAAACGATTCTTGAAAGACCTTTAGCTTCTCAGGAGATAAATTAATTACACAGTTTGAAATAATTATATCTGCTGAATTGTCTGCAACTGGAAGGTTTTCAATCTCTCCAAGTCTAAACTCAACATTGGTTATATTATTCTTTTTTGCATTATCTCGTGCTAAATCGATCATATCTGGTGTCATATCAATTCCAATCGCTTTACCTGTTGGACCTATTTTTGTTGCAGCTAGAAAAACATCTAATCCCCCTCCTGATCCTAAATCTACAACAATTTCTCCTTCTTGTAAAGAAGCGATTGCTGTTGGGTTACCACAACCAAGTCCTAAAATTGCCTCCTCTGGAATACTATCTAATTCAAGTTTAGTATACCCGATAGCTTTGCTGATATTTTCAGCTTTAGCATCCCCTCCACAACAAGAGGATCCCTTTCTAGCTACTTTTGCATAGCTTTTTCTTACTATTTTTTTAACCTCTTTAGCTTCCATTTTTATCACATTTCTACTTGTTTAGCAACAAGGTTTTTCATGTTCTGTTTTTTCTGCTTCCATTTTTTCTTCTTCAGGACAGCATTCTTCTTCTTTTTCTTCTCTTTCTTTTTTTGGTTCCATTTTTCCACCTCATTAGAATATTCGACTAGAGTAATCTATTAGATAATGGTTAAAACAACAAGCGTTTTTCTTTTTTGTCCATCTCTTTAATTTTTCACTTTGAGAAGTGATTGTAATTCCATCATTCTCTTCTTTTTCTGCTTCCATTTTTTCACCTTTCCTCTATTATCTTTACTGTGCAACTTTCACAGCAATCTATTATCGCTTTTATTCCGAAATTCTCGATTTTTTCTCTAGTTTCCTCATCCCTTATACTGTAAATTAGATTTTTTCCTACTCTCCTATATTTAACAACTCCTGCTTCTAGAAGCACCTTTAAATGCCTAGAGATTGTTGATTGTTCTCTTTTAGTCACTCCGGTAAAATCACAAGCACAGTGATCTTTGTTGAGAAGACACATAACTATTGTAAGCCGTGTTTCGTCTCCCAATGCTTTAAAGAACTTCGCTTGCTCACTCATCTAATCCACTGCGAATATATGTATATATGTGCATATATAAATATTACTTTTAGTCTCTTATTTCTTAAACTTTTTATCTTCTTCATATTTGAAATCATAATGAAGAAAGCTATTCTGATCACAGGGACACCAGGTACTGGAAAGTCAACCATCGCACAGATGTTTCAGAAAGAAGGTTTTACAGTTATTGATGTTGGGAAGTATGCCAAGGAACATTCTCTGTTTGATTATTATGATGAAGAACGTGATACTTATGTGGTTGATGATGATTTAATAACTGAAACAATGATTGAGTTGATTGAGCAAAATGATTCCTCCCTTCCCTTAATATTGGATGGTCATGTAGTGGAACTCCCTCCCTTGTTTTTGACACACTGCATAGTTCTTAGGTGCTCGATTAGGCTTTTACGCCGAAGGTTGGTAGAGAGAGATTACATGCCGTCTAAGGTAGACGAGAATGTCCAAGCTGAGATTATGGAAGTTATATTATCCGACATGTTAGAGCTTTACGGTCCTGAGAACGTAAGCGTAGTTTACACAGATAGTGCGGTGGACGAGTCGTTTAGTGATGTGTTATCAAAGGTGAAAAAGTACATAGATGATATCTAATCGTTAATTCTTATTGATAATATTCCTCTTTCATCTTTGGTTACTGAGACAGCTTCATTTGGTGCAACGATGGTAAAAATCTTGTTTTTAGATCCTTTTCCAAAGAGCTTAGTCCACTTGAAATCGTCTCCTGCATCGAAGGAGAATAACTTAACTCCGATAAAGTCATCATAATCGATTTTTCCCATTGTTTTCTCTATAAGGTTCAATTCTTCCGAGTGAGTAAGTCCACTCTCTAAGACTAAGATTGTGTTTCGCATCACTTTTGATAGAATGTAACGAATCTTTTCATCAGGAGCTAAATCGTGAACCTCACTGAAAGGTATAAAATCTACTCTATACTTCATTTTGTCACCTTACCCTCTTAGCCATCTCGGCTATTTTATCATACAGAGCTTCTATTCCATCTCCTTGAAGAGCTGATACTGGGATTACAGTGTAATTTTCGAATGCATCTCTTACGATTCTTACATTTGATTCAGGTAAATCTATTTTATTTGGAACTAGAATGAATGGTTTCTTCTGATGTTCTAGATTACCCAAAATTGTGAAGTTTACCTGATCAAATGGTGTTCTTGTCGCATCAATGATTACTAATGCAACATCTACATTTTCTAGATACTTTATTGCTTCTACAATTCCTCTAGTTGCTTCTTTAGCTCTTTCCATTGCTTCACTTGCTGATAGGCCGTGTTTTATAAAATCTGATGGGTTTACAGACGATGCAATACCTGGCATGTCTATTAGAGTCAAATCTAATTTTGTACCTCTAGTTGCAAAATTCACTTTCTCAAGTTTCTGTATATTTCGTGTTTCATGTGGTATCTCACTTACAATACCCACTTCTTGATCTGCCCAATCTCTACCAATCTTATTTGCTAAGGTAGTTTTACCTGCATTTACTTCTCCATAGAATCCTAAATTAATTGATTTTGGCTTTGATTTTAGCCACAATCTCCATGACACTTATTTCACCTTAGTCATGCATAGGTTCAAGTTACCTTAAAACGAAATAATATTGTCATCACACGTGGGTATTACTAGCAGTAAATTTGAACTCCACGTAAAGAAGAAACTGTAGCTAAAAATACATGAAAAATGAAATAAAAATAAAGAGAGGATTAGAGACAGACTATTTCTTTTGGAGTATTGGATAATCTGATTGATCCTTCTTTTGTCACAACGCAATCATCTTCTAATCTTACACCAAATTCCCCTTCAAAATATAATCCTGGTTCAACTGTTATTACTGAATTTTCTAGTAGTGGTTTTGAAGGTCTAATTGGTGTTCCTCTATATATTCCATAACCAATATCATGAGTTTCAATACCTATTGGATGACCTGTAGAGTGCATAAAGAGTTTCTCATGATCATACCCGAATTCATCAAAGACTCCCCTTACTGCTACTTCCACTTCTTCTCCTAAAACTCCTGCTTTTATTTTTGTATAAGCAGCTTCTTTTGCTTTATCAACTGCATCATAAGCTCTCAAGACTTCTTCAGGTGGTTTAGAACCTATCCAATAAGTGTGTGTTATATCCGAATTTGCCCAATTATGGGTTGATCCATAGTCTATTAATAGAACTTGATTCTGTTCTATTTTTCCTCCACCTGATTTATGATGAGGTATAGCTGAATTAGGACCTGAACCTACAATTGCTTCAAATGCAACTCCCCCTCGCTTATTACATTCGAATTCAATTATTGCTGCAAGTTCTTTTTCCATCATTCCTGGTTTTATTTGGGGTTCTACCACTTCTATCATTAATTCTTCAGCAAGCTTAGAAGAAATCTTATGGTTCTCAATTTCTTTCTTTGTTTTAACTGCACGAATATCAAAAATTATATCCTTTGCGGAAACGTAATTTAGAGTATGGTTAAAATTTGTGAGTGCTTTAAACGTACCACTTGTAATAATATCATAACTCTGCCTTCGCAGAGCTTCTTCTTCTTCAACAAAGTTCAAAGCTATCTTAGAATCTTTTGAAAATCCATTCATTTCTGATTTCAATAACTCTATTAATTCATCACCTTTCTTATAACTTTGAACTTCATAGATCTCATCATTAACCATCATTGTTTCCATTACAGAGGAAATCACTCTTGGTGTTCCTTCTTGAGGAACATTTACTAGAGTTGGGCTAGAATGCCATTTCTCTAATAAATATTTAAGGTGAATATCATAAGAATGATGACAAAAAACAATCCAACTGTCAATATTATACTTCTGCAATACGTTTTGTATCCTTTCTATTTTCTCTTTCATTCATACCACTGCATCCACTATTTTCTTTAACCAATTTGGAATAAAATCAAATCCTTTTATTTCTCTCAAATCTTTAAATCTGTCTATGTCACAATAGTATTTTTCATGTTTTAGTAGTTTGAATTTAATTCCCTTTTCTGTAAATATCTTCTGATATTCTACAGCTGAATTATTGCCAAAAACAAAATTAAAAGGTTTTTTCGAGTTAAAGCATAAAAGACTTGTGCCATTATCAGAAGAAGGTGCAATAATAACTTCCATACCAGTTTTATGAAGATTTACTATTCTCTCTAAATCCTCCTTCCTTACTAAAGGTAAATCAGCCATAACAATAAGAATAATATCTTCTTTTAATGAATTTATAGCTAATTCAATAGAATCATTCAACATTTCTCCCTGATCTTTCAAGATTGTAAAATTTCCGTCAAACTTGACTGAATCATTCTTAGTAAGTAAATAAGTATTAAATTCCTCACTCAATGTTGTACTAGTAGTGATAACTTGCTGTGTCATTTGATAAAGTAATTCATCAACAATCTTATTTGTAATGCTCTTACGGAGTCTGCTTTTATCCATGCTAGTTCCACGATATGGAATTAAAACTCCAACTTTCATAACACATTTCCTCTTTTTAAGATATAATTGGCAAGATTCTTAGCCACGTTTATATCTTTGAAAATTATATCTCGTGCTTCGACAATTAATCCAGTTTTCTGCTCAATTTCGCTGATTCTTCCTTTATCTTGATTATCAACTATAAAACAGGAGCAGAGGTCTTGATATATTTGAGCTACTCCTAAAGCTGTCGATTCCCGATTTTCTGCTTTCATTAATCCAGCTGTAGGGCCACTAAGTGGACTCCTTCCTACTACAGGACTGATAGCTATACATTTTTCCTTATTCTTTTGAAACCATCTTTGTATTTCTTCTATCATTATTATTGGACCTATACTTGTTATAGGATTACTTGGACCAATAATTACAATCTCTGATTCATCTAGTGTTTCCAGAACTTCTGAAGGGACAATGGCTTCCTCTATCCCTTTGATGTAAACTTTATCAATAGATACATTTCCTCTGTGTTTTACCCAAAACTCCTGAAAATGAATATCCTCACCTTCTTTTGTTATAATTCTTGTTTCTATATGTTTTTCAGAACTTGGGAAAATTTTCGCTGAAATTCCTAGTTGATTTTTTATTTGGTTTACTATAAGAGAAAGTTTTTCTCCTTTTCTAAGTTTTTCAGTTCTGAATAAATGAAGAGCTAAGTCTTTGTCACCTAGATTGAACCAAATATCTTCATTATATCTTTTCAGAAAATCAAGTGTTTGAAAAGTATCATTCTTGATTCCCCAATATTTCTCCTCATTCAGTAAACCACTGAAAAGATACAAGATAGTGTCGATATCTGGAGAGATGTATAATCCGTATAACCATATATCATCTGCTGAATTTGCAATAACTGCTATTTCCTTATCACTGAGAATTTTTCTAAAACCTTGAATTAGTTTAGGGGTTCCAGTTCCTCCTGCTAGGAAAGTAATCATTTTGAACCCTTTTAAAAAATCAGTTTAAATCTCAAACTACTTTTTCTTTGTAGTTTTTTTTGGCTTTGTTGCATCCTTTTTTGTTGTAGTCTTTTTTGTTGTTGTAGTTTTCTTTGCTGGTGTAGTTTTCTTTGCTGGTGTAGTTTTCTTTGCTGGTGTAGTTTTCTTTGCTGGTGTAGTTTTCTTTGCTGGTGTAGTTTTCTTTGCTGGTGTAGTTTTCTTTGCTGGTGCTTTCTTAGCTGTCTTTGTTGGAGTGATTTTTGGTTTTTCTTCAGTTTTTTTAGCTGGTTTTGTTTTTGGTTTTTCTTCAGTTTTTTTAGCTGGTTTTGTTTTTGGTTGAGTTTTTGTTTTCCTTATAGGTGTTATTTCTGTTAACCTTAATCTTGATGCTGATTTGATAACTACTCTGTAATAGGAACCTTGTTCTCCCATTATAGGGCTTCTAACTATCTTAATTACATCTCCTGGTTTTGCTTGTATCGCTTTGACTGCTGGATCCGTTTCGAGGATCTTTGGTATCTGATGTTTCTCAATCTGATATCTATTGAGAAAGGCTCGTATTTCACCGCTTTTAAGCTTCAAATGCTGAGGAACTACCTCATGTTCAAAAATATTGAATAGTGGATTAGAACTACTTATAATCTCAATGCCAAGCTTAACAGATTCTTTCTTTGCATAATGAGTTAAAGAAGCTTCTGCGATTAGCATTGCATTATCGATATTTTCCTCTTCTTGGAGTTTTCCTAATGTTCGGATAGTTTTCACTCCAATTTGAGGATTCTTTGGAAATCGAGCTATTACATTTGTCTTTTCCCCATCCTCTTCAACTCTATTTCCATGAATATCTAAATAATCATCATTTTCATCTGTTTTTTTGATTTTGTAGTTTCTAAACTCCAAGATTTCTCGAATACCAGATAATATCCTCTTCTCTTTTGCTTGTTGTTCTTTAGATGACAAGAAGGTTGCCTCGCTCTTCTTTTTATTCTAATAGTTTAAAATTTTTTGACAAGTGAGAGCTTTTATTCATTTTCTTCATTTTCTTTCTTAGATTGCAGTTTGATATAATAAGAACCATCTTTATTCCTACCTATAATTGGTTGATTATCTTTACTCTCACTCAATAATTTGTCAATATCTACTTCAAATACTCCATTACTTGTTAATCTTATTGCTTCCACTCCCTCTTGAATGTCTGTTTCTCCAATCTCTTTCTCTACAATAAGCTCTAGTTCTTGTTTCTTCTCATCGTCTTCTGTACTTTCTCTGAAAGTTTTGAATTTGAAAGAACCACAATAAGGACACCCGTTTACAATGATTTTAGTTGAGAGATTAAGTTCTCTATCACAAACTGCACATTTTGTTTTCTTTCTTGTAGTATCAGACATTCTATCACCATTGAGATTTTCATTTTTTTTATTCTATTCAATTTCAATACTCGATCCATAAAGGAATGGTCCTTTATATCCACATTTAGAGCACCCGCTTTCCTCCAAATCATTTATTGTTGTGAATTCTTCATCTTTTCTTATACTATAATTCTCTCCACATTTACATCTGTAAGGTTGAGGGAATTTAATACACTCTCTATAATATGTTGGACCAAAATAATGATTAGGAATTGTTTCTTCAGAATTTGGTTTGACACTTAATACAAATAAATCAGAATTTTTCTTACCTAAGGGAGTTGAATAATCATAATTGTTGAATTCTTCTTTGATTTCTACCTTTTCTAGATTCATTTTATTAATTAAAGACTCAACGAGACTTTCTTTTTCTTGTTTTATATCAAATGATAGAAAAATCTTAGATAGGGAATCTTTTTTCGCACACTGAACTGCCCTTGATAATCCCAATTCCAACCCTTCTTTTGTCATTGGTGGTTCCAGAAAGACATAATCAAATTGGTTTTTTAGAACAGCAATCATTCTAATGCGAAAATCGTGATTTATGAAACGAATATTTCGGATTTTGTGATCAAACTTCATTTTGAAAACTATTTCAGGAATTCTTCTATCTATATCCAAAACAGCTAAATCTTTTGGTTTTGATGACATACCAATAAAGAGTGATGTTAAATCCATATCACCAATTAAGATGATCCTCTTTCCATGATAGGATTCTGGATCTACTAAAAGGGCTCTTTTTATGCTAGAGTCTTTAGTTATATAATATTGATCCAATTCTTTATCCGGTTCCCCCCTACTTGCTTCAACCAAATCAAAAGCTTGATTCATTTTGGTTTTGGTTTCCTCATCTAAAGGAAAATTAGTCATCGAAAGATGCTATTCATACTGATTTAAAAATCGTTCGATGAATTGTTAAGAAAGAAAGGTTAGTTGCTTCAGTACCCCAAATAATTGCTCAATTGGTAATTTCTGAAGCTTAGTTGAATCTCGTGATTTTCGTTCCAATTCTTTTAATAAAACGCTGAATTCGTATGTAGATTTAGCCAATTGTACAAAGGTTTGTTCATAAGCTGAAATTGATTGAAGTATATCACTAGAATTAGTTGCTAATTTTGCTGCTTCATTGAAATAAGTTGCTGCTTTATAGTTTTCTTTGTTTGTATCAGCCCCAAATGCAAGAATTGCATTTTTAGTAGCTTCTAAGAAATGAATTAATGCATCAGCTAAGTTCTTCTTAATTTCAATAGTATTCCAACTGACTTCTGAATCATCTATTTTAAAGAGCTCTTTGTGTTCCAATAGTTCCTTGCAATCAGCTGCTATTCTTGAATTTATTGCGTCAAATAATTCAAAGTGTTTGAAAGTATTATTGATAATTGCAAGATAATTGCTTTTAACTGAAGGTTCTCTTGAATGAGCTAGTTTGTATCCCTGAGCAAGTTTATCAATCACAGTATTAAGAAATAAAAATTGCCTTGCCAATTCAAATAATCTAAGCTCAACATCTTGTCCTTGTATAAATGTATTTGAATATCGCTGTTCAACCCATTTACTATCTATATTAGATGTTCCACTAAGTTGAGAAATTTCCAATGCTTTTGTTGAATAATAATGTGCTTTAGCATGATAAATTAGATCGAGTACTTCGTTTGTTTCCTTATCTCTTAGGTAATGTTCGAGATGAATTGAATCTGCTATAAACTCTAAACATTCTATATCTTTAACAATGTAAACTTTTTTCTCTGTTTTTGGGAGAAAATATGCAGCGAGTTTTATGTTCTTGATATTTTCTATCAAAATCTCTACATCTTCTATTTTGATTTTTTTACCCTTTTTCTCCAAATTCATTAGTTGAACCGCAAAATCATTAGTAGCATATTCCAACCTTTCAATAAATCTCGCAAAATTCTGTTCCGCTCTTTCTGTCGCTTTATGGTAAGGTATATTTTCTAAGATTGCTATTTTAAACTCTTGGACATAATTTAGATAAACAAAAGGAAGACTACTCACATAGTTTATATTAGCCTTTAAACCAGGTCTATTCACTATCTCTTCAATTTGTTTGATTAATTCTTGAATTGTATCTTTTTTTGCAGTTGGTATAATATCAATCATTTGAGAGGTTTTTGAAGCTAGTTCTGCTATACTATGCAAAAATATGTGTACTTTTTCATCTTTTATTATTTCCTCCTTCAGTTTAAGGTTTCTTTCTGAAGTTTGAGTGCTTTTTGAAATAATCTCAAGAGCTTCTTGTTCTAATCCTAAAACTAGATTAAGATACTCCACACTTGCAATGAAGATATCATTCTTTGCAGCTTCATAGCTTAATCTGAAGTAATGGTCAATTAGTTCTTTATCTCGTAAGGCCTGGTTAATTGGAATGAGATTTTCTTCAATCAGTTTTGCCTTCAATTCTGGATCTTCAGGTAACTGTTTATAGAAACTAAACGATTTTTGTAAATGAGATAAACTCTTCTCAAAAGCAAAATGCAATGCTATCGGATCTTTCCACCACCAATCCTTTCCTAATCGGTTTAATAGTTCTGCTGTAAAAGATACTTCAAATTCTGAATATGCGAGTTCATAAGAACCACTTTCTTCGATAAAACGTTTATTGGTTTCGCTTTGAGGAGATTTCTCAAGTATCTGTATTAACTGATGTTTCTGATTTAGTAAGAGAAAGGTTAACATAATCTCTTCAATACTTGAAGCTCGAGGGTGAGTAGAATCAAAATAAGTCTGTGAAATGCTATTCAATATATGATGTCCTTCAATATATGAGCTACAGTATTCTGCTGATGGGTCCGTATCAAAAATTCCTGTATTTACAATATCTGCATATGTGATCATTAGAATAGCTAGCTCCATTTGGAATTCTTGGAGATTTTCTATTTTGAATGTTAGATTTTTTTTTCTATCCTTATCACTCTCAATTTGTGATTTATCCCGTGTCCATTCATCCAAGAATCTCTGATAAAGAAGATTTGCTAATGAAGAAACATCAGAAAGAGAATCCGCACATATTCTGGAAAAACTTGTCCATATTTCGCTTATTTCTACTAATTCATCAATTTGAATGAAAGATTGATATATTCTCTCTCTCTCTAATTCCATTAAAACAAATTGTTTGAAAGGTGAATCACTGAGTAGTTCTATAGTGCCCTTGGAAAACAACATTAAATATTAGTATGAAAGTTACTAAAAAAACATTTTGACTGCATTGCATAAAATAAATACTCTAGTAATCTTGATTTCAAATGTTCAATTTGAATCCGTTGTTTCTTCTGTTTTATACCAACTAGGTTCAGTAAGCTCACCAAGTTTTCTATTAAACTCTTGAACCAATTTTCTTGCATGAACTGTTGTTTCCGCTGGTATTGATTTGATTTTGTTTAATTTTACAACTCTTCCACAATAAGGACATTTTTTTGTTTTTTGTTTTGCTTTACAATAACAGAATTTTCCACATTTCAACCTAGTGCATCGAATTACTGCATAATCTGCAATCATTATTTTATTCTCCAATTATTGTGACAGCAATTCTACGAGATCGAGGGCGCACATCTAGACAAACAAAGACTGGTTGTTGCCATGTACCAAGCTGTAATCTCCCATCATGAATAGCTAATGAAAGACTAGGTCCTAGTAAAGATGCCCTTAAATGTGAATGCGCATTTGAATCAATCCTATCATGTTTATAGCCTGCTCCTTTAGGAACAAGTTTTTCCAACAATTTTCTAAAATCATCTAATACTCCTGATTCGAATTCTATTGCAGTCAAAGCTCCTGTTGATCCAATAACATTAGCAGTTAGCATTCCCTTTTTTACACCTGATTTTGAAACTAATTTGTCTAGTTCATGTGTTAAATCGATTATATCTATTTCTCCCTCTGTTTGGAACTGAAATGTTTCTGCAAATACTTGCATATTATCACTTAGATTTGTTTGTTTGAATATTGAAAAGTAATTATAAAAACTAACTGATGAATATTATTAGGATAAAAATGAAATGCGATATTATAGTTTCAAGAATTCGCAACTTCTCTGATAATATTGTTATAAAGAAGTGCTTTAGCAGCTTTTTCTGTATCTGGTTCTGTGAGTTTCATTAGTTTTGCTATTTCACCAATCGTTGCTGCGCCTTTATATTTCAAGAGGGAAATCACTTTATCTTGTTGCAAACTAAACTTTAAATTCATGTCTCTCTTCCCCATTGAGGGATCTAGCTCTAGTCTAGACGTTAACATGTTTTTGATTGGTTTTCCATATTTATGTAAATGATCATCAACGAAACCTTTCATTGCTCCAAAGCGTTCAACCCTGCCATTCCATTCTTCAAGATCTTTTGAGTATCTACTAATAAACTCATCTTGAATGGAAGAAATTTCTTGTCTCACTAGTGATTCATCGTCACAATTGTCGATGCATGCTACAGTTACAGTGTTTTTCCCAGTTGTATAAACAAACTTGTAACTTGAAGTTTGAAGAAAATCACAACCCTCATCTATGTTCTGTGCAAAAATCTCTATTGCACTTAAGAAGCTAGTAATTAAATTCTCATCATGCTCTATGCTACCATACTTTCGATGAAAAAGACATTCACCTGTATCTTTAGCTATCCATAGATTATGTAGCATAAGCTTCATGAAGATTAAATGCATTCAAAAGAAAAATGCATATAATACATGGATATTTTCACCTATATATCAAAATGACTTTTTTTTACCAAAGTAAATCCACATCGAGCACACTTTAAGATGTAGGAATCATCTTTAGTCCCTTTCCCTGCATGTTCCAAATTATATCTACAATTTGGACACAAAATATCACCAGGTTCTAATGCTAGTATTCTTTCCATTTCTATTACAAAGTGTTGTTGTTGCTCTACTATTTCTGACATTGTTGTAAGGTAATAACCCTCCGAGTATTTGGAAATAATAATCGTATCATTCTGTTTGACTGGATAATTGGAAAACCATTCATCTAATCCCGTAATCTCTCCCTTCTTTGTAATATGAGAACCAAAATATTCATCATAAGACTCAATAAAAAATAAAACTCCTTCTTTGGGAAACATTTCCCTATCTTTTCTGGGGATTGAAATCAATTTTCCTTCTAGTTCTTGGCCAGATACATTTTTTACTATAAATCCGACATGCACGTATAGTGTATATACTCACATATTTATCAAATTAACTTATTTTTACTATTGTAAACACACATCTAGCCCTTCACTTGTTGCATTTTTAGGTAAATCCTAAATGACATAAATAATTCCGAGTGTTTCTAAGATAACTAATAAGAGAATGAATGAAGAAAAAAAGGAAAAGGAGAGAGAAGATGTAATGTCAAGAATCTCTTTGTGGAACAGCTAAAGGTTGATGAGAACCGTTATATCTCCAAAGATTTGAATGACTGATTGGATCTTATGGGGATAATCCTTTGCATGAGTTAGTCGCTTCAAAAAAACCTGAAATAGATTTTTGTGAAGGTCATTTCAAGACTCATCCTAAACCAGCGTAGAATGAATGAAGAATAATTCTTCATTGTAGTAAAACTGTATAATATGACAAGATGAACAAGTCATAGAGTGACAGTACCGGTCTTCTGGAATCATCTCTTGATTTAGGGCACTCATTATAGAACCTGTCAAACTAAGGTAGGACAGATTCTCGACCTGCACATCGGATCCAACGAAACGATGTATTCTTTTCAGAATCACCTAAGCCATTTACCTAGGGGCCGGAGACTTTTAAAAAGCTCTATCGGATGGTTGTCTTTCGTTAGTAGGTCCCATACATAGTAGTTCTTTGGTTTCAAAGGATGGCGTAGTTTTGGTTTCAAAGCATATCGTATCAACCTCTTTGCTATGTTCTTTGCTCCATTCAGATCAGCATCGAGTTCGTATTTGCATTTGTGGCAATTGAACTGTCCTTGTCCTGTACGGGTAGTGTTTGTTGAATTACAACTGGAACAAGTATTAGAGGTATTTTTCTCCTTGACTGCTACTACATGATGAGGTTCAAATCCATAGCGTTTAAGCTTGTATTTCAGCTTAGTGATGAAAAGACGATAATACCACTTATGGAGTTGTCGTCGATGGGATTTGCTTCCACTACCACGAAGGTAACTTTTGCGAATGTCTTTAGGATAGCCAACAGAGACAAACAGATTATACTGTTTCTTCAACTGAAGAATGAACTCAACAAGTTGATTGACAGCATAACCCAGCTCCTGTTCAGTAATAGAACGACGTTTTCTTCGCAATTGAGAAAGTTTAACGTTAAGCTGGTTATGGGATTGACCATTGTTTATCTTTGTATCTAGTTTTTTCTGAATATCCTTAATCCGTTTATTGAGTTGCCATATTTTCGATTGTCTCTCCTTATTGACAATGAAGCAGAGTTCATCCATGATCACTTTCCCTCTGGGGGTAAGTAACACTGCAACAGCTGTCTTCTTTATTCCTAGATCTACTCCCAAAACTGCTGGAGGGTTGGTAGACTGATAACTAGGGACAGAATATTTCTGAATGAAATGTGCATACCACTGTCGTTCTTTGGATTTATAGACTAGTTCTATCTGTTTTATTTGCTCTGGCTTTAGTTTATTCTCGTGATAAGGGGAATAAGTTAAAGGTAGCTTAAGTCGCTTATGGATTCTCTTATTAGATTTTTTGGAATCAAGGGAGTCTCTCAATTCTAACCAAAGCTTAGCATCAGTATTACCGGATTCAAAATGAACCCTTACTGTATAACTGCCTTGTGTTATTCTTGGATACATCGGTCGTGATGTTTTCGTCTTGAATTGTGGTCGTTTCAGTTCCATTGTAGAATATGCTTGAAGTTTTCTCCAACTTTCATCAGTCCAGATAGCTTTATCTCTACATTCTTGGAATTCATTATGTGAACAGTGAGAATAGCGTTTTTTCAAATCGTGAGGAACTGTTGTTCTTTTAGAAGTAGTTAAAGTCAATTTATCCAAAATGGATTTGTCTACTGTTAAATCCTTCTTGATTAGTCTTCGAAATTCCCCATTTACTAGGATTTGTTTCTCCTCATTGTGTTTAATGATTCTAAGATAGGTTTGACAGATTCTAGTATCTCTTGCGGTTATTCTCTTCAACCTTTCACACTCTTGAACAGTCATCAGTTCTGTCTTTATCCTGAGTTTGATATTCTCATACCCAGTAACTGATGGTGCTTGATGAGTGCTTTTTACTTTTCCATATCTTTCATATTTCTTGAGTTTATTTTTTAGTTCTCTTTGTTTATTTCCTTTTCAATTTTCATGAGTTTTAGCTCCTAAAATTGTTACTATTAATAAACGTGAAATCATAATCGAATTAGTTAACATCAATGGTTCCTCTTCTAGTCTGTTCTGTAAAACCAGTAGAGGAACCACTGATAGTTCTACGTGTATAATTGCTTCAGGAATTCGATTAAGATCCCAAAAGAACTACCTATACTTCTTCTCTTTCAACTCCTTTTTCCTTTTTGGGGATAAGGGAAGAATTACGGGTTTGGGCCTTTACGGTTGTAATTCTTGCCTATCTGCATACTAGACTACACTTCACCCTAAAAACCCCAAGGAAATTTTATGACAAATCCTTGTTCAGCATATAATTAGGCAAATTCAGTATTGTATATAATATATTAAAAATAAAACAAATGAATAAACATGTCAATATCAAACGAACGTACTTAGGTTTTTTTAACTTCTTGCTATAGGTTTCTTGATTGCAGTTTTGTAAGTAATATCTCTCTATCAGCATATTGAGATGCATCTGGATCAACGAGGTCATCCCCAAATGTCCCGACATTCCCATCATCATCTGTGGCAACAAATACGATCTCACTGAAGCTAGCTCTATTGATCGCGATAATGTTCTCGGTTATGTTCGTCTTCGTCGCTTTGGTTATATTGAGACTTCTGCCCTAAACTCCTATAACGTTTTACAAACTCTTCTATCATGCTAATCTTACAAAGTCAATAAGAAGAGAATATAAAAACACCTCAAGATATTAAAGCAATATAAGCAAATAATTACATCTTAGATGAAAAAAAAGAAAAAAGTTAGATACGTTGAGAAATCAATTTTTGAGAATCTAGCACAAATAGAAGTTAAGAGTATAGAAGAAGCGGGAAGATGGGGAGATACAGCTAGTTATCCTGCTGAGAGATAACTAGCATAAGATAGAGAAAGATAAACATTTTAAAAAAACCAAAAAAGTTCAAATTTCACAAGCAATGAATGTGATGGAGATTAACACCATGAACTTCCTTCCCTTTCTCTTGAGCTTTGTTTCTTTCTTCAAAATCTTTTCTGTAATGAAACTACTTTTTCTGATTTCTCAGCAATTCTTTCATCATGTGTACCCAAGATTAAAATTTTGTTTTCTTCTATTGCTTCTTTCATCAAGAGATTGATTACAATATCTGCTGTTTTGCGATCAAGATTACCTGTTGGTTCATCAGCTAGGATAATATCAGGTTCATTTGCTAAAGCTACAGCAATTGCAATTCTTTGTTGCTCACCTCCACTTAAGAATCGTGGATAGGTCTGAGCATAACGACCAATATCTAAAGCTTCTAGCAAAGTTCCTACTCTTCTGTTAATTTCTTTATGTTTTTTTTGAGCAATCCAAAGGGGGAAAGCTATGTTTTCAAAGACAGTAAAGTATTCTATTAAATTGAAACTTTGAAAAACTATCCCAATTGTGTGACGTCTATATCCTATCAATTCCTCGAAGGAAAACGAATTAATTAATTTATCATTGACGATAATTTTTCCATAAGTTGGTTCTAACAAACCTGCTATACAGAGTAAAATAGTTGTTTTACCTGAACCACTGGGACCAGCTAAAGTAACTATTTCACCTTCTTTTACAGATAAATTGAAATCTCTAACAGCTATTGTTTCAACTTCTGCTTTGTAAATTTTTTCTAAATCTTCAATAATCAATTTTTTTGACATTTTATTCACCTAAAACTGTTTCACCCATTTGAGTAAGAATTGCAGTATCAATTCTTTTGCTAGTAACTGTATATGTAACTAACAAAGTTAGAAAACTACCTGCAAGTATAGTTAAAAGGAAATAGAAGGAATTAAGAGAGATGAGAGATAGCTTAAACATTCTAATTTCTAAAGAGTGTAAACCAAAATGAAAGATGGCTGAAAGAGAAACTCCGACTAAAAAACCTAAAACGATGTTAATCATCAATAAAAGGAAAGAACTCCGAATTAAACCACGTTTGAGTTTTTTGGAGTCAATTCCTCGAGATAGAGCAATTAGAATTTGATTTTTGTTTTCTTTTGTTATTGATTGAAAATAAAACAGAGTAAAAATAACAACAACCAAAGAAAGTATAAAAATTTCGATAACAAGTATATCATCTAGATTAGTTTCTTCTCTTTCAGCTCGTCTAACTTCCGGGATGTAAGCACTTAGAAACTGACTTAAAACTCCAAATTTACTTCTGGTTTTGTCATACCATTCTTGTGGGTCAACATTTTTCCTCAATTTGATTAATATTCTATCAAAAAATAATTCTCCAAATAACTCTTCCAACAAAGAAATATCTGTTATGTAATGATACGTTAAAGGTTCTATCTCATCATTCCAAATGAAATATGAGATGAATGGAAAATAATTAAATTCATCAAAAATTGTAAAATTCGTTTCTAAAGGAGTTTCTGATATAGTAAAGTTTACACCTTGCCCTGATGGATTTACCGATAAAGATATATTACTACCAATTTCCAAGTATTTTCTCTCGATGACATTATGAGATACTAAAAGAGAATTCTCGACCAGACTCATAGATTGAAAATTGATATTCTCTCCTTGAGCATTTTCAAGATTGAAGAATGAAGGACATACCTGAGTAACATTCAAGATAGGAAGAAAAGTTATTTTATTGAAATCATTACTAGTTGTCATTGTTGTAAGAGGGATATAATTCTCAATATCATCATCAGATAAGATAGATTTAATACTAGTTAATTTCATGAAAGAATATTCTCTGACATATAACTCTATATCCAAGACCTGACTTTGATCAAACAATTTTTGTGATTGATGATCTAAATCAAGAGTATTGATCGTAAAGCTAGATAAGAAAATTAGCCAAAAACTAATTAGTGTGAACATTTTGAAGTTACGTCTTTTGGACATCAGAAATTTCTCAATAAACTTTGTAATTGCATAATATTTTGAAGAAATTTTATTCAATATTCTAAGACTCGTATTAAAACTGATTCTAGTAGAGAATAAAGTAATTGCAATAAATACTAGTATCCCCGCAACTATTCTTGAAACTAGAATAATTGTTGAAATAAAGTCGATTGGAACAATATAGGGCAGAAGAAAAGAATAGATAAGAAAAACAGTTCCAATAATCATGAGGAGGAGGAGTTGTTTTAACGATAAATCCTTCTGATTCAATTTGATCTTTTGTTTCTTACTTTCTTGAGTGAAAGCAGTTGCATGTTTTGATACAAAATCATGTAAAGAATAGATTTTTACTGCTTCAAGTGGGAGTAGTGTTAACATTCCACCCAGAATTGAAATCAGAATAGATGATATCTGATAGCTAAACTGTGTAATTAGCTCTCCCATTCCACTTAGAAAAACTAACATAATTAGATCTGAAATTATGAAAATTATTGCGTAATGTTTGACAAATTGTATCTTTTTTGCTCCCCTTGTGAGATAAAGATGCAGTTCTTTTCTGAGGTCAACTAAGCCTTCTTTCAATACTACCCAAAGTATCAATACAAGAATCAAATAGCTTGGTAGTAGAGTTAATTCTATCAGACCATAATTAGCTATTAAGTTTTCCATAAAACTGTCAAATTGATTCTTTACCAATGAAATATAATAATCAAAGAACAAATTATTTTCTTCTGCAATATAGTCGATATAATTTGTTATTTCTTCCAGCCAATCATTTATTTCGTTTACTTCCGTATTTAGCAGATAACTAGAATCAATATCTAAGTAAAGACTAACAATCAAATCCTGTTCTTGAAAAAAAACTAATAAATTGGTTATGTGTTCAGAAGAAATGATGGCTCGATTAGCTATTTTTGTAAGAAATATGTAAGAAGGATTATAATAAGAAGAACCAATATGAAATGTGAATTCAGCTTCATCTTTGAACATAATAATCTCTTCATTATATTCCAAACCTTCATTTTGACTAACATTACTAGAAAAATGTATAAATTGAAGCTGACTCCCTTCACCAGGAAACATCCATTCCAGTATCGATGGTGATGCAACTAGAATGGGAACTGTAAAAGTTGTATTTATCTTTGAATAATTGAACTGCATAAATCCAGAAGAAGAGGAAATTTCAAATAATACATATGGTGTAAAATGATTTTCCTTGGAGAAATTGGTTAATTCAAATAAAAAGTTATTATAACTCACAATATCAGAGGATGAAAAATTATCAAATGACGAAACATATCTGAAATCGGGTAAATTTGGATTATCTATCCCTTTAGAACCTATATCAGCGGTCTCTAAATACAAAATTTTTTGTCTTTCAGCTACTATCGTAGAATATATTGACCCAAAAAGTAAAAGCAAAAGAAAGGTTATAGTAATTAATGAAGAATATGCAAGGAACCATTTTCTACCTTTAAGGGTCTTTATTTTAAACATTATTTCCACTTGAATTCATATATTTCTTTGATTATTCCAAATAACCTCTTTGTTGAAAAATCATTATAAGGTTTTCTAGTATTTATTTAATTGGAATAGATTAAAATCCTTTTAGGATAAACAGAATTTCACTTCTCTTTTCGCAACTAGATTGTTTGAGGTAAATAAATGAATCATATTCGTAATCACTAATTCCCAATTTAGTATTTTGTTAAACCATTGAACCTAACAAACTTCCAAAGAATCCTATTTATAATAGCCACACATATGATCACTATATTTAAATTATTAAGCTAAACTTTTTGTAAATATTGGTCTAAATCTGACTGCTTCTTTTTTCTCATGAAGTTCAACTAAATTGTCTTGTTTTTTGTTTAGGTTTTCTGAGATTTCCAACTATAAGCTTCTTGATTGCAGTTTTGTTAACATTATCTCTCTATCTGCGTATTTTGATGCATCTGGATCATGTGATGCAATTATTAGTGTCGTACCATAAACTTGGCACATTCTTGATAAATGCTCATAAATAATTTGAGATGTTTCTACATCTATATTTCCTGTGGGTTCATCTGCGAGAACTATTGGGGGGTTATTAGCTAAAGCTACTGCAATTGCTACTCTTTGCTGCTCTCCTCCACTTAGGTATTCCGGTTTCTGATCAAGATACCTTTCGATTTCGAGAAATTCAGTAAGCTCGTCTGTGTGTTTTTCCCTTTTCTCTTCTGGTTTCTTTGCTAATATCATTGGAAATTCAATATTCTCTTTGACAGTTAGAAATGGGGCTAGATTATAGGATTGGTAGATTAGACCAACTGTTTGACAACGATAGTCTGCTTGTTGATCTTCATTGAGTTCGATTATGTCTCTACTCTCAACTAAAATCTTACCTGCAGTAGGTTTGAGTATTCCAGCTAAGCAATGTAAAAGAGTAGTTTTACCTACACCGGATTTTCCTCTAATAACTAATCTTTCTCCTTTAGACACTGAAAGATTTATTCCCGAAAGTGCAATAGTTTCGACTTTCCCTTTATACACATGAAGTAAATCAAAAACTTGTATGATTTTTTTTTCTTTTTTATTCATTTAATCTTACTCCTTTGATTTTTGTGAAATGAAATTTCTTCTTTTTGTTTACTTGAATTGGTAATAGAAGCATAAATGCTGAGAACAGAATAGGTGTAATAATTGCTAATGAAATCCAATCTATGACTAATTGCATCGGCATGAAATATGAGATATTTAAAATGAAAATTATTGTCAATAGTACGAAAATTGCATAAATAAATGAAATCAAAGTAAACAAACTAGACATAATTAGAAACCAGTATGATGTTAAAGAAGCAGCATTTTTACGATGAAATCCTCTTCGAATCAAAAACGAAAAGGACTTATTACCAGCATTACGAATATCTAGAAACATTAAAAATATTAAGCTAGGGATTAGGAGGATAAGAAAATAAATTGGTAGCTTTAACACCTTCAAAACAGTGTTTTGTTGATTATTCTGTTGTAATGTTACCTCGGAAAAACTGTGAATTACATTAAACATTATATGTTTCTCTCTTAGGTTTGCAAAAAGAGCTTCTTCATCAGCTTCTTGTTCAGCTTGAAAACTGAATATCGCATAGTTGTTCTTATTGAGGATATGAGCAGATTCATTATATTTCATCAGAAAGATATTCATATATTCCCTCTCGAAGAAAATTGAGAAAAATGATAGAAAATCAGCAACATCTAGTAGGATTTTCTTCTCCTCGACTAGAGAACTATTGATATCCTTTTTGTATAAGCTAACCAAATCTCCAATAGTAAGCTGCATTTCTTTAGCTTTTTGTTTGGTTGTAACAAAATATTCATCAGATGAATTCAGTAAGGAGAAAACTTGAGAACTACTCCTTTTTTTGAAATAATTACCAAAGAAATGAGCACCATTGAAAAAAGACATAGGATTATCTAAGTAAATATAGATATTCCTAATCTGAAATTGTGATACATAAATTGGCTCAATGTAAGCAATCATAGAAGGATTGTTCTTAACTAAATCTTGGATTCCAGATGCACTTTCCGTTTCCACCACCAATGATACGTTATAACAATATGAACTTAATTCAGTTTGCTCTTGATGGACTACAAACAGATTTGGACCTATAATGATCAATGAGAAAAGCAACTGAAGAATGAAAATACTTGTCCACACAGCTCTCTTTTGTTTAGATATTTGCTCAAATAATCTGGACACTGAGGAATAAAAATGTGAACTATATTTTAACACAGATTTAGCTAAGGGAATAACAAGTTTGTTAATGAGAGTCGGTAAGAAGAACAGTAAAATCATCACTCCAAATATACTACATGATATTATCCATAATGAACTGATAGTTATGGAAAAGATATTAAGAATAACCTGATTGAAAGAAAGGATAGAAATTAAAGCTATAAAAGCTACTAATCCTATTCCAAGTTTAAGACCTAAATCAAAAAGCTGAGATCTTGAACGTGAACTTCTTTTTGTTTCTTCTGTCTTTGTTTGTATTTCTAACGCTTGAACTAGCTTTATTTGCATAGCAAGAAGAGAGAAGAAAACTATGACAGAAGTTACACCAATGATAAGATAAGAATAATTCCACATTATAAGATCATAAAAGTAAAGCAAGACGAAAATAAAACAAAATGATACAGTTACTGACAGTAATAAATCACAAAACTGTAGTACTAAAAATCTTGATTTTACTGACTTTCCTTTTAGTCCTCGTGAAGAGAAAATCAGAGACAATTTGCTGAATAAAGCTGTTCTACTTTTTAGAAACTGAAATAATAAGAGAATTGATGCTAGGGAGAGAAAAATGAGGATAATTACTGTGCTTATCAAAATACTACTCATTTCTGTTAATACTTCGTTAATCTTGTCAGAAAATAATTGATTTGATACAACATTGAATTCTTCATATTGAACATAGTTCGGAATATATATCTGTGAAAATACCGCTATTCTTTCATGTGACCATTCTTTGTGAATTCGTAAAAGCTTTGAAGGAAGAGCATTGATTAATTCAGTTTTATTCCAGGTAAAGGTGTAAAAGGAATAGGTAAGGAAGTTTTGTGTAATATTTAACAATTTTTCTTCATCGATGGATGCAAGAAGATTAGAAAAATAGGATTCCGAAAGAATTAGACTAGTATCTGCAGAAGGAGAAAGACGGTCAATATTTTTAGAACCAAAAATAGTTGAATAGAGAGAAGTTTGGTTGAAAATATCTGTTATTGTTGTGTTGCTTAACTCGGATTGAAGTACAAAGTTAGCAGTAATTTCACTAGGATCTATGTTGTTTTCATTAGTTGTTGCTAATAACGTTTCATTTCTTGAGAGCTCATATTCAAAAACCTCAAGTATTCTTGAATTGAGAATGTATAAATTATAATCTTCAATGGTTACATTTTCAATAACTAGATTGAATAGTTGAGATGGAAGTGCAGATAAAGCTAAGTAATGAATATTCTCAAGTTCTTCTTCTAAATCACTTCTTTCCTCTAGAAAGATCCAAAAGGGTTGCGAAATCTCAATTTCTAAATCAGGTTCGTCTTGAGAATTCACTAACCCTATCCATTCTGTTCTATATGTATTCAAATAGTAAGTAAAAGATAAGCTTGCAATTAAGAAAATAGCTATAATTATGAAAGATTCTACTAATAAAATCTTCTTTTTTCCTTTGAATATAAGCATAGTCAATTTCAAATTATGCCCTCCTCCTCTTGAAAAACTGAAGGAACATTGAATTTTACTTCAGGGATCTGTTTTCTCAGTTTCAAATAAGAAGTAATTCCGGATACGATGAGAATTGCACCTAACAGTATTATTTGAGCACTAAGAAAGGTGAATGAGAAAGGAAAAACAGAAAATGGTATTCTTAGATAGTATTTAGGTTGAATAGAAGAAAACATAACAAATGATAATATCAAGCCTGCAATATAGCTAAAAACAATATAAAACAATGTAAATAAGAATAAAGGCAGCATAGAAAGAAAAATTCCTTTCTTAAAAGATAATCCCCGAGCAAAGAAAATTCTAAAACCTTTCATTTGTTTATCAATCGTATCTGAATAAAAGGCTAAGAAAAGGAAGAATAAACATACAGTAAAAACTGTGAGTAAAGAAAGCATAAATTGTCGAAAAACAGAAGGTACCCAATAATAATCTGTAATTATAGGAAATTCAAATTGGTCAATAATCTCTATGTGTGTATTATAGTTTTTATTAATCGTTTGAATATTATCCTTAAATACTGTTTTGGATATATTTTCCTTTAACCATATGATATGATGCATCGTTTTAACTTGTAGTTCTGTTGCATTTGTTATAATTTCACTATTTAAAATACTGAAAGGTTTTTCTCCAGAAATACCAGAGAAATAAGGGACGAATCTAGCAATATCTAGTACTGTTGTTCTTAAAAGATTATTTTCACCATTTTTAGTGGGTATAGGAATATAAAATGCATCACTTTGTTGAGTGGATACTAATTCTGCTAATGCTTTGTTTACCACAACTAGATCACAGTCATCTATTAATTCATTGCTTATTTCACTAGCTATATAATTTCCAAAATATTTATCTTTAAAAGCCTTTGAATCAAAAATCTGCGAAATCTTGCTGCTATTTATGAGAAATATGAAACCATAATGTGAAATAGGTCCGGGTTCTGTTAATGTTTTAAATTCTGAAACTAGTAATTGTACTTCTGCAGAAATATTCACATATGGACTTAAGTAAGAATTTACAATGTCTCCTTTTTCAGGATGAAAACTAATTATGACATCTCCCACTTGATTAAGATCATTATTGAGAGAATTGAAGTTATTTATAGTATCAAAACTTGAGAGGAAAAAAGTACAGATTATAAGAAACAGAATGAGTAGTTGTATCATACGATAACTGTCCTTTATGAACCTTCTTGATAATTTGATTGTTTGTTTAGATAATTTTGAAAAAATGTATGAGAGAGAAACTACTTTTTTGCCTATCCAAAGTATAGTTTTTTTCAGCATTATAATATTAAGGAAAAGAGTAAACAGTACTGATATAACAATTAATGAGATCCCAGAATAGAAGTCCATCTCAAACTTCAGGATTCCTGTAAAGAATAGAAAGAAGAAGGAAAATCCTAAAGAGAGATTAAATAGAAGCCAAGGTAAAGTTTTCCCAAGAAAAGTAGATAGTTTGTTAAGAGGAACATTTTCTTCTTTTTCACCTTCTTTGTATATCTCTTTTAAATGATTAGATAGAATGAGTAATTGAATACTCCCATAAAAAACTGCTATTAGACAGCTAATTAGCAGGTTCATTCCATAATAGTAAGCAAAACCTAATAATGAAGGAGTAAAAACACCTAATACAACAATAGATGCGATAAAACTGAAAAAAATG
>JABLTJ010000090.1 GCA_013166775.1 Promethearchaeati archaeon | reverse complement strand
GAATCCCTTCGGAGAAAATATCCTGATGCTACTTTTGAGGAATTAATTCAAATAGGTCATAAAGAAACTCATTATAAGAAACGAAGGAGAGAATACAATGACTGAATACAGACGTTTTCAAGAACTAGCAGAAATAGCTGTAACGTGTTTGGATGAAAGCTCTGTTGATTACGTACTAGTAGGTGGTGCTACTATAGGTGTGTATGGTGCAATTCGTTCAACCGAAGATTTGGACTTTATGCTAATGCTTGAAAGCTCAGAAGAGAAGAAAATTGCTACTTTTATTCACTGTCTTCAAAGTAATCATTTATCTATAACTAAAGATGAATTAATTCAAGGTTTAGAAGAACATTCTCATATTACTGTTTTTGATTTGAAAAGTCCTTTACTGCGTTTAGATTTAAAACAAATCAAAACAAAATTGGATTATTCAACGTACAATCTTCGTAAAAAAGTTGATCTATTTGGATCAGGTAAAGATTTTTGGATTTCATCACCTGAATCATTAATTGTTGTCAAGCTTTCACCAGGATTTCAGTCAGAGAAGGATTTAGATGATGTTAGAGGTATTCTTTTGCGATCATCTGACATTCTGGATTGGTCTCTACTAGAAGAATTATCAGTAACCTTTGGTTCTGAAAAAATGCTAAGGAAAATAAAAGAAGAGTTGTAATTAAAGTATCATTCTTTTGATTTAACTCCCTTACAATATCCTTTCTGCTTCAATTATAATTTGAAGCAAGCGATCAAGAAGAATCATCATACCAACTTCTACAATTATTCGTTAATAATCTACGGATTATTAGAATCGAATAAAAAAATCAATAATACAGAAAAAACCTAGTTTGGTGTAAAACAATATAAGATGGATTTGAAGGAAAAACCTGAGAGAATGACTAATGAAATTAAAAATAGAAGATTTATGGAGTAAAGAAACTTTTCTAGACAAAATCGTTTATATTGAAGAAAAAATAATCACAGAAGTACCAGAAATTCCTCGATGGTGTGATCAATTAGAGTTAGTTAAGAAAAATATCAATATTGGTGATTGTAGACTTTATGTAGAGGAAATAGGTAAAGGACTACCAATAGTGCTTCTTCATGGTGGACCTGGTTCTACACATCATGAATTTCATCCTTTCTTTACAAAAGCAAAGAATTTTTCGCGAATAATTCTATATGATCAGAGAGGTTGTGGAATTTCTGATTATGAACCAGGAAATGGATATACTTTTGATCAGGCAATAGAAGACCTTGAGAAATTAAGAAAGACATTGAATATTGATAAATGGGTTGTATTAGGTCATTCTTATGGTGGGTTCTTAGCACAAGGTTATGCAATAAAGTACCCTGAAAATCTCTTAGGATTAATTTTAGTAGCAGCATTACCACCACATGATATTGATTCACCAATAGATAATGAAAGACAGATGGAATATATATCAGACGATGAAAAGAAAAAACTTGATGAAGTTCGAGAAGAAGCTGAAAAAAGAATTACCAAAATGGCTCAACTAGTTTATAATTTACAAATTAATGGTGATTGGAAAAGACAGAGTTACTATAGACCATCAAAAGAGAAAATTGCTCAAGTCGCATTATATGAATGGAAACAAGATAAAAATTTTAACCAAATTATGTCTGAATCTTATATGAATTTTGATTTACAAAGCAGTTACTTAGAAAAATTATCAATTCCAATGTTACTGATAGAAGGTAAATGGGATTTAACATGGAAAGAAGATAAAGCTTCTGCTTTCCATAAAGCATACCCAAAATCACAACTTGTAATTCTTGATAAATCAGGTCACAATCCATTTGGAGATGAACCAGAAAAATTCTTCGATTTATTAAAGGAATTTATCGATAGTGTAAAACTAGAATAAAATGGCTGTAAAAATAAATGAATAAAGAAGCACTCCAACTTGGGGTTTTGCTGGTGGTCATAATTTTAAGGTTCATTAAAAATTAAATTCCTTTACAATAACCTTCTGAGTCAAACTAAATAATAAATGCTTAAATATTCATTTGATATTTTTATTCTTGATACAAATTGATAGAAGTTTATACCTTAATTGCTGGGATAGTATTAATTCTCATGGGAGTTATGATGTTAGTTTGGACAAAAAATTTCATTGTTCTTAGATATGAGGGATTTCAAAAATTAATTAGGAAAAAAGAAATCGAAGTAAAGTATAAGAAATTGAATATATTTTTTGCCATTCTTTATTTCGTAATAGCAATCCCATTATTAACTATGGCGATAATAGGATTCGTTATTATAATTCCTAATAAAACATATTTTTGGATATACATTCCAGTTGCAGGATTTGGATTAATTGGTATTTTATATGCTAACATAAGCAATCAATTCATACAATCTCTTGAACAAACAACTGAAGCAATATAACAGAAATAACAGGTCATATCGTATAGCTCAGTTGTGAAAGTAAAAAGGATAAACAAAATTTATCCACATTTCTCTTTTTTTTTATATAATAATTTGTTTTCATTACGTTACAAAGCACTTACGCTATCCCTTTACAATATCCTTTCTGTTTCTGATAACAACCTTGACAGTGATCACCAGACCAAATCTGCCAGAGAAGTTTCTCAATCACACTTATTGCTTCTCTATCAACAGTAATTGTTCCAATTTCAAAATTATTTCTCCCTTTCTTAGTTCGCGAACCCATACCTGCTCCTGTCAAATTGGCAGACCCAAAATAAGCCCACGTTCCATCAACAATGATTATTTTCATATGCAGGTCATAACAGAATTTGAATTGAATATTCTCTGTGCCAACCAGTTTCTGATAGACAGTCTTAGAATTCTGATAGGTTTTTGTTTGCTCTCGAGGTGCTAGAATGAATCTATGTTGAATTCCTTGTTTTGCCATGCGATAGAGTCTTTGAGATATTTGGATTGCTTCTTTTGTTTTCGGGTTTTTCAGCATAAAATCAAGGGTTTTTGCACTGGTAATCCAAACGTACTTTCTTGCTCTCAGCAAACCGTTTTGGATAGTATCATATATTCGTTCATGTTCATTTCCCACTAATAAATATCCAGTGTATTCCTTTGTCAATCCGTTCACCACAAGCTTTCCCTCATTTTATTTTATTAATAATGGTATCATCAACTATTTTGACCTATTCAATAAGCAATAAAAAAGAAATAACTTAATTCTTTTCGTGTTTATCATTCAATAAACATTTGAATCGTTAAATTTAAATTTGAATGGTCTCACTGTACAGAAAAGAGCTTTTTCTTTAAGGAGTTATTGCAGTATGATTGAATTAAGAAACTACAAAGAGGAGTATATTAAAGATCAAGTAAGATTGGGTTTTGAAGCAACAAGAGATTGGGTTTCAACCGGACAATTACCCGCATCAGTAATAAAACGAATTTACGAATCAAATGAAAATTTCACACCTGAAACTCGACATTATGCGTTTAAGGATAACGAAATGGTTGGTTATGTTATTAGTGCTATTGATAGAGAAATTGATGGGATAAAAGAAGCCTCTATGCAATTTCCTAAAATACCAAGTAAGGATAAAGAAATAGAGAAAATATTAATGGAAAAAACATTGAC
>JABLTJ010000089.1 GCA_013166775.1 Promethearchaeati archaeon | reverse complement strand
AGATTGTTTTATGTTGCTCTCACTCGTAGTGAAAAGTATCTGTTTCTGTCTTGTCATCAAAACAACATTAATTCGGATAGAAGATCTAATCCATCCATCTTTTTCGAAGAATTCCCTAAGCAATTTGCTTTAACTCAACCAATTCCAGATCCTACTGATAGGGAGGAATTGGATCTTTCAGAAACAGCTCTTTTACATCGATTTGCAACTTCTTACAGTGATTTACGATATTATGATCGTTGTCCTTTTGATTACAAATTACGGTTTATTTTTGGTTTTAATCCTGAAATTGCTATTGCTTTAGGTTACGGTAAATCAATTCATAACATTCTCAATATTATTCATACTGATCACCGGAGGGTTCCTCCGGATTTTGAAACCGTTCAGCAAATCGTTGATGATAATTTCTTCCTTAGATATTGCACACCCGATTTTATGGAGCGATTCAAGGATAGTGCAATTAGAATTATTCAAACTTATGTTAAGAGCTTTTCAGGAGAATTCAAATTAATACTTGAAACCGAGAAATCTTTCGAATTCGCTCTTGATGAAGCACTCATATCCGGGCAAATCGATTTGATTAAACGCTTAAGTGAAGATGGTGAGCTTGAAGCTATTGAAATTGTTGATTTCAAAGAGCATGATAATACTGAATTTACAACTGATTATAGAAAACAATTGCGTCTTTATGCTATTGCTTCTATGAGAGCTTTAGGTCTTAATCCGAAAAGAGCAACAGTTCATCATTTAGATGAAGGAACTCGATCTGAAGTAGATATTAGTAAAAAGGTATTAAATGCTGTGGAGAAAAACATCTCTGGTTCTATTCAATCCATTATGAAACGTGATTTTCCAAAGTATCCCACTAAAAGAAAATGTGAATTCTGCGATTGGAGACATTTCTGCACAAAAAAGGATTCTTAAATTACCTCTACAACAATAATAAAAAGGAGTAAGAGAAAGTTATTGTGATTTATTATCTGTCAACTTAGGAAAAGGTTGTTGATTATAGATGGCAAAAGAATTAGGTCCAGTTTTAACAAGAATATTTAGAGAAATCTGTGAAGAATCTAATAAAAGTAAAAGATTAGCTGAACATAGGAGAATTTCTGCAGAAGAAATAGTCAATATTGAGAAATTATTGAAGAAAGTTGATCAGAAAAATTTTAATTTAAACACAGAATTAAGAAAATATTTTGGTGTTGAAATTAGGGAGGAGTAGACATTGATTGAAAAAATTTCTGTAACAAATTGGATGGCTCATAGAGAATTTGAAAGTGAATTAAAAAGTGGAAAGAATCTAATCTATGGATGTAATGCTTCAGGTAAAAGTAGTTTAGCAAAAGCAATAGCATTCAATCTTACCGGTAATTTACCTAAAAAGAAAATAGATCCGAGAAGAGAAAAAAAGCAATTATGTGTTGTAGATCTAACAATACAAGGTTCAGACAACAAGAGGTATTTAATTCGAAGACAAATCAATAAAGGTTCAAAAATTAATCATACTTTATTTATTTATGATGTAAATGATCTTTCTGAAGCTCTTTATACAGCAGAAGATGCCGAAAAATTTCTTCAAAATTTACTTGGTATGAATCAAGATATCTTTGAACGCATAATTTACATGAAAGAAGAAGATGTTCATGAGTTCCTTGCTAAGCCAGATGGCGGTGTTTTATTTGAAATTGATCGTTTAATTGGTCTTGATAAGGCACACAAAATATCTAATGATATGACAACTTTGCTTGGTGATTTGAAATCAAATTTTAATATTGTTAAAAAGGACAGACAGCAAATTGAAACTGCTGTTAAACGAGAATTAGGTATTAAGGAATCTAAAACTGATATCAATAAAACAAGAAAACGCTTAGCTGAAATTATAACGGAAACAGATGAGCTATTAAAATTACAAGGATATTATGAAACAAGAAATGAGTTAGTTGAAAAAATCTCTCAGATTAAAGGAATGGCTGATGAACAAGACGAGAACAAACTTGAAACTAAACTAATTGAAAAACAAGTGAAAACACAAAAAGAACAATCAACTGTTAAAGATGAGATTGAAAGTGAAAAAAAGAAGTTTGACGATTTAATTTTAACCAGAAGCACATTAGAAGCAAAAAAGGATTTGAAAGATAAAATAATAGATGATCTATCAAAGGATAGAGAAATTGGTGAAATCTCCGAATGCCCAACATGTGGTCGTGAGATGGATAAAAAATTAACTGAGTCAACAATTAAGAAATTAAAGAGCGATCTTTCTGGTATAGCTAAGAATCTACAAAAGCAAATTGATGAAATGGAATCAATAAACAATTCAATTAAGAAAAAAGTAGGAATGGTTACTGAATTAGAGAAAAGGATTGTTCTTTTGAAAGATTTAAAGGAAATCACTGGTCAAACTTTGATAGAGTTTAATACAAATGAAAGTGCGATTAAAAGTTTAAAGAAGAAAAATTATCCTGAAACAATTAAAGAAATTGAAAAGAAACTTGATACTCTAGGTGCAGAAGGCAGTGAATTAGATAGAAGTATAGGTAGAGCAGAAGGAGCACAAGAAGTAACTTCAAAAATGGTTGAAAAGAGACTGAAACAAGAAAAAGAATTGGAACATAAAATGAAAATTATTGAATTAATTGGAGAAGCAACAGAAAAAACAACTAAGAAAATGAGAGAAACATATACTGCACAAGTGAAAAATTTAGCAGAATCGATATGGAAACAATACAAAGATGAATCATGGCGAATTGAATGGGATAAAGACTTTGTTCCAAAAGCTCGAATTATTTCAACAGAAAGGGAACTTATCGCTTATGAGATGAGTGGATCAGAGAAATTTCTAATTTTGCTAGCTATTCGATTAGCCATTCAACAATCTCTTGATCATTTTCAATTATTAATCATAGATGAACCATGTCAACATTTAGATGAAACAAATGGTCGATTATTTAGAGATATTCTTACTTCAATAGATGAAAAGAAAATAGGTCAAAGCATAGTTTTCACTTATAACCAAGATTTCCTTGATGGTAAATGGTCAAATGTGTTAAAACTCTCGGAATAGAAGGTTTGATGATGGTCCAAGACAAAGTTTGCATTTTTGACACATCTTCGCTTGTATACATCTACATGCACTCTCGAAGAAGTGATGCTCATACTTTACTACAAAAATATAAGAGAGAGCTGAATCTCGAATACTATTTAGCTGCTAATGATTTAGCTAAAGACTTAGTTGGACCATTAAAAACAAAGTATTTTACAAGAATTAGTGTACTTTTTACCTTAGAGAAAAGTCCCAGAGATGATTTCTTTAATGAAATAAAGCAAGTTGCTTTAGACAATAATTATATTTCTTATGATGATGTTATAGATGAAAAATTGACTGATTTAGATATAGTACGATTAGCAGTTGAGCTACAAGAACAAGATAAAAAAGTACTAATTATAACTGATGATGAAGGCATCCACAAATTAGTGAATGAATTCGAGTTTGATGAAGCACCTGAAATTCTGTATACACATCTCTTTTTCTTGAAAATGATGCCACTAATATCAGATGAGAACGACAAGAAAGGTGCACAATACAATATCCAGGACAGCTACT
>JABLTJ010000049.1 GCA_013166775.1 Promethearchaeati archaeon | reverse complement strand
AAGTGCTCAAGTGGACCTTTGAAGCAATCGAACCAAATACCACTATCGAGATTAAATACAAGACTAAGCCTGCTGGTGAAACTAGCGTCGTTTCCTCAGAAGAAGCTGAGCTTTAAGTCATTTACAGATGCCTATTAGGCATCTAATTTTCTCTTTTTTTTTATTTCTGAAGGATTTTTTTCGAGCAATAATTATAAATGATTATAATATATGATAGATATTTCTCGGAGATTATACATATGGAACCCTTGGAAAAATTTTCATATATTCCGAAAGTCGAAAGACGATTTGATTTAGATTGGTTACGGATGATATCAATTGTTCTTGTGTTTTTTTATCATAGTGCATTGATATTTGGTTCAGAAACTTGGATTATAAATAATACCGAAACAAGTATGCATATAGCAAGATGTATGTCACTCGGAACTGGTCTTATTTTACCTTTGTTTTTTGTTATAGCTGGAATGAGTTCATTCTATGCCTTAAATTATGTAAAAGCAGGAACATACACACTAATGAGAGCTATTAGGTTAATGGTTCCTTTTATTATTGGAATATTCACACATATTCCTGTACAAGTGTATCTTGATGCAGTATCCTCAGGAGTAATTACTGGAGTAAGTTTCTTTGAATTTTATGGTACAATATTGTTTAACAATGGAATTTATGATTTTGGTGGTGCTTTTCCATTATTAGGTAATCATTTGTGGTTCTTAGTGCTTCTATTTGTTTACTCTTTAATTTTAATTGGCCCATTCTTTCTTTTACGAAGAGAGAATACTTACAATGGATTGCTAAAAGTGACATCTTTTCTAGCTAAACCAGGAGTAATTTTTACTTTTGTACTACCAGTTATTATAGTTGAACAAATACACACTCATTTTGGCACTCCCTTAGGCCTATTGGGAGGTTATACATTTACTACATATATCCTATTCTATTTCATTGGCTTCTTAATTGCGTCAAATGAGAATTTTAAGGAATCAATTGAGAAACAAATCATTCCAGCATTAATTGGAGTTATGGCATTTGGAGTATCAATGATGGTTTTAATTTATGTTGGAACATATGGTGCAAATTACTGGGATGCAGTTTATTGGGTTCTCTATCCGATTTATGGTTGGTGTTCAGTAGTTTTAACAATGGGATTAGGCATTAAATTTTTGAATAAAAATAATAAAGCTAGAAAATTCATGAATGAACTGGTTATGCCTTTCTTCATATTACATCAAACAGTAATCGTTGTGATTGGATTTTATATTATTCAATTATCGTTACCAATGATGGTAAAGTACCTAATTATTGTTTCATCATCCTTGGCTATAATTGGCATACTACTAGTGATAATTAGATACCTCAATCCACTTCGCGTCTTATTCGGTATGAGATGGAAAAAAGGCTTACTGCAAAGAAAGCCGAAAGTGGAAGCAGTCAGTCAAACTGCAGATACATCAGAAATTACTGAAGAAAAATAAAGCAGTAAGTAACAAAAGATACCAATTGGTATCTAATTTTCTTTTTTTTATTTCAAGAGATTTTAATTTGAATAAAGATTATAAGGAATCAAAATATATTATAGGTATTTTTTGGAGACTGCATCTTTGGAGCCTTTGAAAAAGTATTCACACATACCAAAAGTCGAAAGAAGATATGACCTTGATTGGCTAAGAATTATAGCCATCGTTCTTGTTTTCTTTTATCATTGCTCAAGGTTTTTTGATGCAGAAGATTGGCATATTAAAAATGAAGCAATTAGTGCTTACTTGAAGGGTGGAATGTCTTTTGGTTATGCTTTTATTTTGCCTTTGTTTTTCGTAATAAGTGGAATGGGTACTTTTTATGCACTTAATTATGTTTCAGCAGGTAAATACACATTACTTCGATCAATTCGATTATTGGTTCCATTTGTTATTGGTATTTTTACTCACATTCCCTTGCAGGTTTTTCTGGAAGCCAAATTACCTCCATTTAATTATACTGGGAATTTTTTCCAATTTTTTACTCAAGAGCTGTTTTTCGGTGTTTATAAAATGACCCCAAATGGTGTTTTTCCAGCCCTTGGTCATCATTTGTGGTTTTTAGTGATTCTATTTGTTTACTCTTTAATTTTAATTGGGCCATTTGTTCTTTTAAGAAGAGAAAAGACTTACAAACGTTTGTTAAATGTGACTTCTTTTCTTGCTAAACCAGGAGTAATATTTTCACTTGTAATTCCAGTCATTTTACTTGAACAACTAAATAATTCACTTGGAGCTATATTACCCTATATTGGAGGATATTCATTTTACACTTATATCATTTTCATCTTCTTTGGATTCTTAATAGCATCAAATAAGAACTTCAAGGAATCTATAGAGAAACAAATAATTCCAGCATTAATAGTGACTGCACTAACTGGGATCTCAATGATTATTTTTTATATCTTCAAATATGATACTCTTTTTGATCCTGATTATGTCTCTGTAGGTATTAATTATATGAAGACTATTTATTGGATTATTTTTCCAATTTATGGCTGGAGTTCAGTGATATTACTATTGGGATTGGGCAGTAAATTCATGAACAAAAATAGTAAAGCAAGGAAATTCCTCAATGAACTAGTAATGCCATTTTATGTTCTTCATCAAACAATAATTATTGTTATAGGTTATTTCATTATTCCAGTTGACAGTCTATTAATGATCTCGAAGTATTTGATTATTAGTTCTTCTTCCTTAGCAATAATTGCTGTTTTACTGGTTATTATAAAATACCTCAATCCACTACGAGTCTTATTTGGTATGAGGTGGAAAAAGGGTTTGCTACAAAGAAAACCAAAAGTGGAAGTAACGATTCAAACTACGGAAACTTCAAAAATTGAAGAGGAGAACTAGTATTGTTAAAACTACCGGAGATTAGATATTGTCTGAAATAATTGAAGAAAAATCACCAGCAAGTAATCGAGCTTTCGATAGAAGATATGATCTTGATTGGTTGAGAATTATTGGTATATTACTTGTATTTGTTTTTCATTGTACTAGATTTTTTGATAGTGCTTCAGATTGGCACGTAAAAAATGACATTCTCAGCAAAACTGCAACATTATTAGTTTATTATCTGGGTGGATTTGGAATGCCAATATTTTTCATAATTGCTGGAATGGGTACTTTTTTTGCACTTCGATTCGTAACAGGTAAACAATATGCATTATCCAGAGTTATTAGGTTATTAGTTCCATTTATGATAGGTATGTTTTCACATATACCAATTCAAGTTTATCTTGAAAGAGTTTCTCACGGAGATTTTACTGGAACATTTTTCGAATGGTTTCCTCAATATTTCCAAGGAGGATACGGTTATGGTGATGGTAATTTTGCATTTCTCGGATTACATTTATGGTTTTTAGCTGTACTTCTTGTCATCTCATTGTTATTATTGCCTGGAGCAGTTTATTTTAGTAAAGACAAGAATCTTGATAGACTTGACAAATTCACGAATTTCTTGAACAAACCTGGAATACTTTACCTTTTCCCGATACCAATAATATTGATTGAATTTGTCATTCGGATTACCGGTGCAGATAAATATATCTATACTTTAGGCGGATGGAGCATTCTTACATACTTTGTCTATTTCATCTATGGGTATCTATTCGCCTCTAATCTTAAGTTTAAGAAAACAATAGAAAAACATGGTATCCCTGCATTAATAACTGCTATATTAACTGGAGTGGGACTTTATTTCTCGTTTACCTATCAAGTTCAATTGGGAGAAACATTATTTGTTGTTCTTGTATCCTTACTAGGAGTTTTCTATAGTTGGAGTTGCTTATTAGCTCTCTTTGCCATGGGAAGTAAATTCCTGAACCGGAATAATAGAGCAAGGAAATTCCTCAATGAGCTTGTTATGCCTTTCTATGTAATGCATCAAACAGTGATTGTTGTAATTGGCTTTTTCATTGTTCAATTGAGTATAAATTATATTGGAAAATATTTCATCATCCTCTCAACATCATTTGCAGTATGTGTTTTACTCACGATAATTATCAAGTACATAAATCCGCTTCGATTTATTTTTGGCATGAGATGGAAGAAGGGATTATTGAGAAGAACGAAAAAGGAAAAAGTGATTGAAACAGAATTGCTATCAGATGAAACCTCTAATTCAAAAACATATAATCAATGAAGATATGGAAATACCTTGAATGACAAATACAATTGATGAATCAGCAAATAGAACTTTTTCAGAACTAGAAAGACGATACGATTTAGATTGGTTACGAGTGATAACCATTTTTATTGTTTTCATATATCATTGTTCCAAATTTTTTGATACTGATCCGTTTAATGTTAAAAATAATCCAGTTGATTTCGTTAACGGAACCATACCGCTGAGTTCTTACAAGATAACAGCAAATTTGAATTATTTAACAGCTATAGGATTACCTCTCTTCTTTATCATCGCGGGTATGAGCACATTTTATGCTTTAGGGTTCATGGAAGAGAGAAAAATCAAAACAAACAAATACATACTAATTCGCTTTATCCGACTTATTGTACCATTCATGATTGGAATATTCACTTACATCTCGCTTCTTGTTTTTCTAGAATATACCAATAAGGGATTTATCTCATCCACATTCTTTGAATTCTATCCCAACTACTACAATGGTGTTTACGGATTTGGCGGAAACTTCTCTGTTTTCGGGCATCATTTGTGGTTCTTATTTATCCTATTCTTATTCACTGTATCAACAGTATATCTTTTCGCTTACTTAAGGAGAGAGAGATTCAGATCAAGTTTTTCTAAAATTGCTTCTTTCTTTAAAGAACCAGGAACTATTTTTCTCTTAATTATACCAGTTTACATTTTAGAAGTATTACATTCAAGTTTTTATAGAGATTTTCCAAGACTCGGAGGTTGGGACTTTCTTTCGTACATATTCTTCCTCTTCTATGGCTTCTTATTTGCTTATGATAAGCAATTTAGATTAGCACTAAAAAAGAACTTCATCATTGCTATAGTTCTGGGATTGTTTTCATTAGGAACACAAATTACCATGAATACATTATTTTTAGAGGAAATATGGGTTAATTCCGGTTTCACAACTCTTGTAATACCATTCCTCTTCGCTCGAGTGGTTTTCTCTTGGAGTTGCATAATAATAATTCTTTATCTTGGTGATAGATATCTGAATAAGAAAAGTAAAGCAGTAAAAACTTTGAATGAACTTGTATTGCCATTTTATATTACTCATTTTGTTATAGTAAGTGCAGTTGGTTTCTACATTGTACAACTAGACTATCTAGTTATCAGTGAATTTTTACTAATCTTCTTGATTTCTTTAGCTATTATTGTTCCACTTATACTCATAATTCGAGAGCTAAATGCTCTGAGATTTATTTTTGGCATGAGTATAACAAAGAAAAAGAGTCTTGCTAGATTCTTCAAAAAGAAGAAGACTACTAATGATGAACCAGTAAGTGAAGAAGTAAAAACAAATTAATAACAACGGAATTCAGAAACTTAATGGTTCTTTTTCTTAAAAAGAAGTCAAACTGATTTTTGCCATTTATTGAAATCAATGGTTTCCTGTATCAATGATGCATCCGTATTGATTTGTAAGAAATTTAGTGCTGCTTAATTTGTTTTTTATTATGTTTTAAAATCTGGGCAAGTTTCAATGAATTTAGCAATTTCTTTTGCAAAATTTGCAGCTGGACCTAGCCAAACTATGTAGTATGGTAGAAAACAAAAGAAAATTAATAATAATCTCATGTAAAATTCATGAATATATCCTTTAACTTCTATTATTGTTTCATTTTCTTTTTGTTTTATTTTTATAGCTGCACTAACAAGATTATCTTTGATAACTAAGAAATAATTACCCCAGACTTTTCCAGTTGTAACTTCAAATTGAAGATGTTTTCTAAATATCTCCATAGCTTTCTCATGAGTTAGACTAGGATTATGTCCTATGTTTACATTAACCATGATTATCATCCCTCTAAAAAATTATTATATATTTCATATCTTTATAGAATAAGAGTTTTTCTTAACAAAAATTCCTTTGAATTTTAAATATGTTAATCCAATCCATTATTCCTTTTGAAATGCAGGATTTAGTTTGTCTTAAATTGAAATTTATTTAAACGTAATGAGAATCACCGTGCCAAACGTAGTACAAATTTGTCATCTTGAGCTAATATTGCTGCACCACTCCTTCCCTTGGTTAATGGTTCAACCGTAGTGGGAGGACCTGACCCGAAGTCAAGTCTTGTTATGGGCATCTGTGTTAGATTTGTGACTAAGCATTCATTATCAGGATCATAGGGTCTTAAGAGCTCTAATTGCCCAGTTTCTATCCATCCTTCTACTTGTTTCAAATAAGTTTCATAGCTATGAATGTTCACTGTGGGAAATGATTTTCGAATGGTAATAGCTAATTCTTCAATACTTGCTTGAGCTACAATTTTTGGATCAAAAGGTACATTGTACATAATAAGTCCATTACCAAAGTATCGTTGACCAAGCTCTGGTACTCCACGACGGACATCTACAGGTATTGCTAATCGAAAATTCTCTAATTGCTTCTTTTTTCCATTCTCAAGAACAAACTTTACTACTCTAGCAGATAGAATATCATTTGTTGATACTCTCAAACCGGATTTTTCTGAAATACTTTTAGCTTGATTTCGAGTTTCAGTTACATCTAATTCTAAATATTCCACATCTATTTTACCATCAAAGGTGATTACATCGGGTGGTGAAACTGAAAAATGAAAAGAAGAATGTAAGTCACAATGATTCTTTGGTTTAGAGATTGCTGTGATTATTGCAGGAGCAAATGGAATTCCTCCTCTTTTGGTAACAGCTGCTAAAACTGAAAGCAAATAGAAATAGCTATAGCCATCACCAACAAGGTGATTCATTTTGGGAATTAACACTGAACCATTTTTGTAATGGAGAATTTTTAGGTGAAACAAACGTGGTGCTAACTCAGGTTTCATGGTTCCGAATTTATTGTAGATAATTTCATGACCGACACTCGGATCAAATGATTCATCCATCAGGATTTCTTCAATATATTCCTCCTCAGAGTAGGTTTTCCCTGTTATAATCCCTTTATTATATCTTCCAAAAACTGGCCAGAAGTGAGTTGAAATCTTTTTCAAAGCTCGACTAAACTTACTTGTATTTATACGGTAAGGAAAATAGAAAAGAAATTCGATGGGATAACTACCATTAGCAAAGAACGTGCTGACTTGGGAAATGTTGATTTGTTTCAATATTAATCCTCACGTATGTCATAGTATTAACTGGTTTAAGCTTTGTTATGCAAAATTCTATGTCGAATTCTAACACTCACTTTTTTTGTATATTTATATCCATGTCTTTTATGTATGAAAAAACATAAATCTAAATTCGATGTTATTTGTTTATGAGGTGAAAATATGCCAGTAGTTCATGTTCATATATGGGAAGGATTTCCAGAATCAAAAATTAATGAAATAATAAAAGGTATTACTGAAGTATTTACTAATATGAGTATTCCTTCACATGCGGTGGAAGTAATAATTCATGAAATCCCAAAAACACATTGGGGAATAGATGGGAAACCCGCTACAGAATCTAAAAAAGATGCTGATGTTCCTAAATAGGAATAAGAAGAATGAGGAGTTAGTATTCTCGTTTTTCACTGAATGATATGTATTGATTTTTTTAAGAGGTATTATGTAATTTTTTGTAGAAATAAATTGTGTAAAAAAGAAAAAATGGTAGAAAAAAGTGCAAAATGCATAGATTCTTCTATACTTTTCTCTTTCTTCTAACATTGCTAACGATACTTGTTAAAATAAATGAAACACTAAGGGAGAATAAAAATTACTCCTTTGTAAAATCTAAAGATATTTCTTGTAGTGTTTGATTTCGATTAATTCGATACCATAATTCTTATACAGTTCTTTAGATCCTTCAATACCAAATGGGACATATAGATGATTTACTGCTACATTTTCTTTTTTAATGATCTTTAGCAATGATTTGAATATATCATCAAATTCTTTCTTCATGGAATCGTTCTTTTTTACTTTTACATGACTAATTATGCATAAATCATATTCTTTCATCGCAATTATTGCTGTACCATGAACAATAATTTTTCCATCTTTCCTAATAACGAGATGAATTGTACCACGTTCTTTGTCAACTGTTCTGAAGAAATGTGTAACGAATGGATCTTGTACATTAATTTCCTTCAAAAACTCTTCAAGTTCTTTAGGATTGTTTTTGTGGTCATATTCTTCGATAGGTAAATCAGATTCGAAATTCTCAACATCAAATTTAGATAAATCAAGTAAAGCTCTTCTGTAGTCATTATTGTACTCAAACTCAAAACCATAATCTTCAACAAAAGATTCCATTTGATCCTTTATTTTACTATTAATTTCAATTCGAGTTCTAAGGATATCTGCACCCTTGTCTTTAAGAATAGTCAATGTTTTTTCCATTAGCATTTTCTCTATTTCTTTATCTTTGCTTGGTATTTTTGGAAATTGCATAGATGCTTCTTTTATCTCATCAATTTCTCTATCAACAGCACTAATAACATAACCAACCATTTTATCATCCTTAAACGCATAATGTCGAGTTTCAGGGGTAAAATTTTCATTTGATTCATAAATTCGCTTCATTGCTGATAGGGGTAATTGTCCGGTTGAAACCCATTCTCTTGTTGCTTCAAAACCTAATCTTACTTGATCTTCAAGATACTCCTCTTTGTAGTTTCTTAATTCTATCATATTACAATAACTCCTTTAAGAATAAATTACATTTAAAACAGAGACCATTCAATTATAAATTTAACGATTCAAATAATAATTGAATGATAAATTCAAAAAAATTAGTTTTTTTCTTTTCTTTAAAGAGATTGAAAAGGTCAAAATAGTTGATGATACCATTATTAATTAAATGAAATGAGGGATAGCTTGTGGTGAACGGGTTGACAAAAGAATACACTGGCTACTTATTAGTAGGAAATGAGCATGAAAGAATATATGATATTATCCAAAATGGTTTGCTAAGAGCCAAGAAATACGTATGGATAACTAGTGCAAAAACCCTTGATTTTATAGTGAAAAATCCGAATACAAAAGAAGCAACTCAAATCACACAAAGACTATATCGAATGGCAAAACAGGGAATTCAACAAAGGTTTATTCTTGCCCCTAGAGAGCAAACAAAAACCTATCAGAATTCTAAGACTGTCTATCAGAAACTGGTTGGCACAGAGAATATTCAATTCAAATTCTGCTACGATATGCATATGAAAGTCATCATTGTTGATGGAACATGGGCTTATTTTGGCTCTGCCAATTTAACCGGAGCAGGTATGGGTTCTCGAACTCGTAAAGGGAGAAATAACTTTGAAATTGGCACAATTACTGTTGATAGAGAAGCAATAAGTGTGATTGAGAAGCTTCTCTGGCAGATTTGGTCTGGAGATCATTGTCAAGGTTGTTACCAGAAACAGAAAGGATATTGTAAAGGACTAACGTAAGTGTTTTGTAACGTAATGAAAAACTAATTATTACGAAAAAAAAAGAGAAAGGAGGATAAATTTTGTTTATCTTTATTTCTCATCAATGAACTTCACTATATGACTTGGTAATTCTATCAATCTGTTTCAGTTGTTGATTCAGCTGGTTGAATGAATTGTTTGCTAATATTGCCATACAATATACCAACTAGTCCAACTACAGCAACGGGAATGTAAACCCAAACATAGGTCATATATTCCATTTCATTAACAAACCCAATTATTCCCATTGTTAATATTGGAATTGCTGTTATGAAATAAAGAAAGGCGTTATATACAGCCAATCTCCTGAAATTTATGACGATTTCTTTCTTCCTAACTAATTTATGAAATCCTTCATATCTTAGAATTATAATATTTTTTGTCCATACTAACATCATAATACCAAGCAGAAATAGTACTATACCAACACCTAATGAAATAGTTTCGATCATGTTTTTCAAATTTAATAATAACATATAAGTATATAAATATTAATATATACTATATATATAGTTAATATATACTTTTGATATTGATGAAAAAAGTATAACTGAGTTTGAAGACCTTGGATATAGAAGAAGAAGTAAATCGTTTAGAATCAGAATATAAGAAAGGTTTTGCTAAACCACTGATTCTAATGATGCTAGCTGAAAAGGAGAATTATTCTTATGCTTTAGCGAAAAAAATCATTGAGAAAACTTCAGGAAAAATTTCTATAGTCGTTCCGAACATTTATCCAATTTTAAAATCTTTAAAAAAATCAGGCTATATTCAAGAGATGAAATCAAAGGATCATTCAAGCAGAATCTTTTATGAGGTTACTGAGCTCGGATATGCCTTGCTTGATGAATTAACTGAATCATTACAGCAATTTTTGAAGATATTTAATAATTTGATTGATGATTACAATGAAATAAAAGTGGAGAAGAAGATATGAAGAAAGATGAACAACAGACTTCTGAGTTACCTGAAAATATTCAGAAATACCTTTCACAAGTTAAAAAATACATTCCAGGTTATAAAGAAATAAAAAAAGGAGTTCTTGAACAATTTATTCTAGATATTCAAGATGCTATTGATTCAACAGATAAAGAAATCGATCCTAAATCTGAATTTGGTGAACCGAAAGAAGTAGCTGCAAATTTATGTCAATCACAAAATTGGATTGATAATATAGTATCATTGAAAATACGATCATTAACATTTATCTTTGATATCATAATCATTGGTGTGATTTTTTCTGGTTTGATAATTCTTGGCAATATGCTAATTAATTATGAAGTCTATTTAAAACCCTTAACAGAAAATATGATAGTTTTTGTAACAATAATGGGTTATCTTTGTTATGTATTAGCTCCCACGTTTTATATTTTATACTGGTTTATATTAGAGATAATCTCTGACACATCACCTGGGAAAAGAATACTTAATTTATATGTAATTGATGTAAACGGGGCCAAATCAAAGAAAAGACAAATTTTCATTCGAAACTTGACTAAAATACTATTCCCAGTTTTAATTTTCGATATCATCCCATTAATCCTTGAAAAAAATCCAAAATACCTAAGAGTGTATGATCAGGCAGCTAAAACGATTGTTGTTAAAATTAAATAATGGGATTAGATTTGTATTCTAAAGAAATACAAGATCATTTTTCCCAAATTAACTTATTTGATAATTTGAACTATTCTATCTGATAGATCTATTATCTCCATTATTCGTTGCTGAACTTCGAATAGTTTATCAACAGATATTTTTCTGATTCCTATTGCTTTGACAAATTTATTCGCTTTACTATCAAGTGCAACATGAATTTCTCCAGGAATACCTGATATGTAAACCCGACCTTCTCTTTGTTTGAGGAAATCATACAAGTCATAATATCTTCGATCGATGAAGTTGTTCCCAGTCCCTTCCTCAACAATGTACTCTTTTATATCATCTTGAGTATCTATTTTCTTCATTTTTACATGTTTATGCCAGGGTTTACCAATTTGCTTTTCACGCAACTGGAAATAGGAATTATTTGTTGTATAGAATACAAAATATGTGCCTTCAAAGACTATATATTCTTGTCCTTTATTTCCGCGATTAAATATTTTTAATGATGCAACCTTAATTTGTTTATCTTGTTTATCAAAATTGATTGTAAACCAGGTAGTATGAATAGCAGCTTTAATGAAAAGACCACCTTTTAACTCATATTCTGAGAAATCCTTACTCTTCTTATCCATTCCAGATTCATAGTGTAGATTATTTTTAGTTTCGGAATTGATTATGTCTATTATTTTTGGATACAAATAATCATACATTGGTTTACTACCAGCATGGTTAATCAACATTAAACCAAATATCAGGAGCATTAACAAAGCAGTACCAAAAAATGACCAGAACATAGTTACAGCCCAAACACCCTTGTTATATAATACCAGAAATGGTATAGCAACCACAATAAACGGTAATGATACAAATAAATAGATGCGAATAGTTTTTCGTCTGTCTTTATTCTGTAGGATTTTATATTCATCAATTATCGATTCATCAAACATGATTATCACAAAAGAGCTATATTATAGATTTAGTAATCTAGTTAATCTGTTTCAGTTGTTTGATCGAGAGGTTGTATGATTTGCTTGCTTATGTTGGCAAATAAAATACCAATTATTCCAAAAGCTCCAACTGCTACATATGTCCAAACAAAGGTCATTGTATCTAATTCAGTTACGAATCCAATAATCGCAACTATCAATAATGGGATTGCTATTATGAAATAAAGAATGGCAAAAAATAAATTTAATTTCTTAAACTTAACTTCAATTTCTTGTTTCCTAACGAATTTGTGAAATCCTTCATATCTTAGAACAATGAAATTTTTTGTTCATACTAACATCATAAAACCTAGTAAACATAAAATTAATCCAGCAATTAAGGTATAAACTTCTATCAATTTGTTTCAATAAAAAAATAACAAATGATTATAAAAACATTTGTTTTTTATTTGAATCAGAATGGTTTTTGTAAAGGTGTGTGAATAAAAGTTGTTTTACTTTTTATTGGTTAATCAAATTAACTTGTAACCACTCTGTTTCATCATTGGATTCTTTTATCCCTTCAATCCCGGAGCAAATGCTTCAGGTTATGTTCATACTAATGCTACCAATATTGATTCAGATGATGATACCTTCAATGATAGTTTGGAAATTATTTTGAATACAGATCCTAATGATCCCCTAAGTGTTCCTCTAATCACTCCTCCACCAGTGACTGTGACTCCTCCTCCAGAAACAATAACCATGCCACACGAGACTTCAACCTTGAACCAAACTATTACTGTAACTACTGGAATTTTCATTGGAACATTTGTATTCATAATTGCTACTGGTTTAACAGTTGCTACTTTGATTCTTCGAAGAAAAAGGAAATAATTTCTTTTTC
>JABLTJ010000088.1 GCA_013166775.1 Promethearchaeati archaeon | reverse complement strand
TCATTACTTTTAACTAAGCATTTGAGGATTTCACAGATATACATTCGATGAAAATCATTATCCATGTAAATATCCTCTCTAATTGCAGATAAGAAATTCTTATTTGTAATATCATGCGTATACAATTTTTTACAAATAAGAACCATACGAGATTCTTCGAAATAAACAGTTTCTTGATCTTCTATAGGTGTGAGATTCACCTCTTTCATTTTATCAATTTCTCGTCCCGACTTTGATCCACATAAGTTTAAGACATCTTTATAATCACTGGTAAAGAAACCTATACTAAAATGATTATTTTTTTCCAAGAATTGAAAAGTATAGCGACTTGGTCGAATGAAAAGAAAACATACGGGTTTATGCCATAGAATACCTAAGCCACCCCAAGAAGCTGTCATCATATTATAGCTATCTTTTGAACCTGAAGTTACGAGCATCCACTCTCTACCTATCAATTTAATAACATTATCAGTTATTTCCCTAGGGTGTGTTTCTATAAAAGTCATACTTATGGTTTCTCTAGATTATTTTTATTATTATTTATATTAATGAGAAAAATATCTCTTAGAATGTACTATGTATATAATAATCTAAGATATTTTTTATCATTTACTTCTATGGTAGATAGGATTAGAAAAAAGAATTGATGCTCAGGACTCACACTTCTTCTTTCTGGGCTAGCAGTCCGTATCAAGAAATTTACTATCAAATCTCGTCAATTGCCATTTGTCAGTGGATTTATCTCGCATTAACTCATTGACAGAACAATTCTTGAACCATTCAGCAGTAACAATAGGCACCGAACCAAGAATTTGTTTGAGAAGACAAAACAGTGTTCTTCTATGGCACACAATTAATATGGTTGAATTTTCAGTATTGGAATTAGTTATTTCTGAAAAGACTTCTGTAACACGAGCAGATAATTCTTCAACAGTTTCCCCATCAGGATAACGTTTCGTGCTATTGTTCCAGCAAGAATTGAGACAAGCTTTATCTTCATCAGTTAATTCCAAAGACTTCCTGCCTTGAAAGGAACCAAAATGTAGTTCCCGTAATTTCTCAGAAAAGGTTATTTCCATACCATTAAAGTAAGAAGCGATTATTTCAGCTGTTTTTGTTGCTCTTAGTAAATCAGAAGAATAGATCCTATCAAAATGATGTGTTTCTTTCAATTCCCTTCCTGCTTTATGTGCCTGTTCCTCCCCTTTCTTATCATTTTATTGCTCCATAAAGATTAATACGACTGTTTCCGATAGAAGTGTTCTATAAACATTAAATAATTTACTATTCAGTGATGCTCAGAATCCACACTTCTTCTTTCCGGGCTAGCAGTCCGGTTCGGGAAGGACACGCTTATTTATCCTTCAAATTTTGGAAATAAAATCTAGAAGAAATTTTATTAAAACTTCAGCAGATAATAATAGAGAAATAGTGGAGCCAAATAAGTTGAATAGTAATATCCAATCTCTAAAATGTCCTAATTGTAGTGCGCCTATTAAACTTGACAGTAACACTTGTGATTTTTGTGGTTACGATTATATAATACCAAATTTATCGGGATTAATTGGATTCAAACCCACTACAATTAATAAATACATTGCATTTTATAAAAATCAGCTCAATGATAAACCAAATGATCCCTTAGTTAATTTAGCGTTAGGAATTTGCTATTTAGATTTAGGTTTATCAGAATTCGCTCAAAAATATATAAAAAAAGCAATAGATATAACTCCAGAAAATAGCGACACATATTACTATTATGCTATGTCATTATTAAAAGGAGAAAAAATTAAACTAGCAAAAATATCAGAAATAAAAGAAGTTGAGAAATTTTTAGAAGCTGCAATTAAATTATATCCAAGCAAATATGTGTATTATTACTTTCAAATAATTATTAAGTACGAATTTTACCATAGAAATGGTTTCAAGATAGAACCATCCATAGAGAGCTTAAGAGAAAAATTGGACCCATTAGTAAAAGATGAAAATGAAATAAAACAATTAATTAAACAATTAAACGTTGATGAAGAAAACGCTAGAAACATTATATCATAGAATCTTACTGCTTAAATTTGGTAAAAAAATTAATTGAGAGAAATTTGTATTATATTTTTTTCTCTCTTAAAGTTTTGCGTAAAGCCAAAATTACATTTTCAGGTTCTGATGTTGGTATGTAATCTTTGAAAGAACTTACAATTGTGCTATCTTTTAGAATAACTTTTTCAGATGTTCCAGCGGATGTAAACAATGTAAAACTTTCATATGTTATATTCTTATTTAGAAATACAGAAGTTATTGTTGAATCTGTTGAAAATGTAACAATATCTTTATAATAAAAAGCAATGGTTTCCTCGTTTAAAATATCACCAGTTATGAAATCAAAGTGCAAATTGAACAGCACTAACTCTTCAGTGCTAAAGTTAACAGCATAGATCATTATAGGTGAAAAGCGTGGTATACCATCTTTCCCAAATTTGACATCGCCGTCTTCTTCTTCGGAATTCTCTTTTGGATAATAATAACTAGTGTAAATTGTTTCAATGATCAACTGACTTGGATCCAAATTTAATCTCTCTAAAATATACTCTTTAATTTTAGAAATATCATCCTCTAAAAGCTCATCAAGCTCAGAATCTGATACAAGCTTCCCTGCATAATTCTTCTTTCTTGTATAGAAAAGATACAATAATAAACCACCAATAGCAAAAAGTGCAAAAGCTAGTATTAAAAGTGCAAGGTTGGTTACAAAACTAACAATAAATATTACTAAACCAATAAATGAAGATGCTAAACCAAAAATTAGGTATTGCTGGTAATCTCTTATTGGTGGATTAAAATACAAATTAATTCTAACTCGTTTTTGAGTTTCATCAATTTCAACTATTTCCTTTGATTTATTTGATTCAATAGATTCGTTTATCTCAACCAAACTCCTATTAATAAAAGGAAATGAACTCCATTTCCCACGTTTATATTGAAGCGAAATTTAAAAGAATTTCCATAAATGACTTACTAGAAATTTTATCTTTTGAGTAAAACTTGCAAAAAATATTTACACTCACTTCTTCTTTCCGGGCTTGCAGTCCGGGGCGGGAAGGACACGCTTAGGTTGTAAATTTAGAATTTTTTCACCGAAAAGTAAATGAATTTTCAAAGCTAATATCAAGTACTTTTTGGGTGGGTGCTAGATGAGAAAAGCAACTAAATGTTTGGTGCTAATTTTATTAACAATAACAATTAGTTTCATCAAACCAATGAAAATTGAAATGAAAAAAGAAGAAACAGAAAATAATATCGAATTACAACCTCAAGCAATGAGTGCTTATCATAAATGGAGCTACGCAACAGGAGCGAATATAGGTTCTACACCAGTTGCAGCTGATCTTGATGCTGATGGTACTTTAGAGGTGGTAGTTGGTTCAGAAGATTACAAGATTTATTGTGTAAATCACGTTGGTTCATTAGAGTGGAGTTATACTACAGGTGGGATAGTTTATTCCTCTCCAGTGATTGCTGATCTAAATTCAGATGGAAAACTGGAAGTATTGATTGGTTCTTGGGATCACAAACTTTACTGTTTCAATCATTCAGGTGATCTTGAGTGGAGTTTCACGGCTGGATTAGATTTAAGAAATTCACTAGCTGTAACAAATCTTGACGGTGATAATACTTTAGAGATTTTAGTAGGATCACATGACAACAAACTTTATTGTTTGAATCATTTAGGGGTAGTTGAATGGAGTTATACTACTGGTGGTCCCATAGAGTCTTCTCCTTCAGTTGCTGATATCAACAATGATGGTTCTTTGGAGATACTCGTAGGTTCGTGTGATGCGAAACTTTACTGCTTATCAAATACAGGAGGATTTGTTTGGAGCTATACTACAGGTGATGGGATTTATTCTTTTCCTGCGGTAGCTGATCTTGATGGAGATGATACCTTAGAAGTTTTGTTAGGAGGACATGATAAGAAGTTATACTGCATCAGTCACGATGGTAGTTTGGAATGGAATTATACTACTGGTTTGTATATTGATTCTTCTCCAGCCATAGCTGACATCGATGCAGATGGAACGCTAGAAGTACTGATTGGTTCTAATGATGGCAAACTTTATTGTTTCAATCACACAGGTGGTTTAGAATGGAGCTACACAACAGGTGGATGGATATTTACTTCACCAGCTATTGGTGATTTAGATAATGATAGTACTTTAGAAGTTATTTTAGGATCACTTGACTCAAATATCTATTGTTTTAATGATATTGGTGGAGTTGAATGGACTTATCCTGTTGGTGATTATCCTCGGTCAGCAATAATTGCTGATTTAGAAGGTGATAACATTACAGAAATACTATTTGGATCACTTGACCACAAACTCTATTGCCTTGGTTTAAATGATGTTGTAGCTTCTGGTCCACAACAATGGTATTGTTTAGGAGGATCCATTTTTCGTACTGGTCAAATGGATAGCGATAGCGACTATCTAGATGATGAAACAGAAGGATTCTATGAAACTAAACCATTTGATCCTGATACAGATAACGATACTTATTCAGATGGGCAAGAATTCTTCGCAGGAACTGATCCAACAGATCCGGATAACTATCCTGGAGCTACAAAGAAATTTGACTTGATTTTTGCACAAGTACTAACTATCTCTGTAATCTGTTTAACAATTGTTGTGGTGATTTCTAAGAAAAGAAAAAAAAAGTTAGGTTAATGAAATAGGAAATGGATTATTCTATTTCCTTTTTTCTAAGTTTAAAATTAGAGATGCTCAGGACTCACACTTCTTCTTACAGGGCTAGAAGTTCGGTGCGGGAAGGACACGCTTAAGTGGTAAGTATAGGCCTATTGAGCACCGAATTGAACCTGCAAATGTGTTGGGTCAATCATTTAAATCACCAATGTAACTCAAGAATTACTGAAGCAAGATATCTAAAATTTCTCAAATAAAATTAGATTAATTGGGAATT
>JABLTJ010000048.1 GCA_013166775.1 Promethearchaeati archaeon | reverse complement strand
ACTTTATTTCATCATTAAAAGGAGGAAAAGTAAAGACATAAGTTAGTTTTTTCTAAAAATAAGAATACTAAAGTGTATATTGTAGTACTTCAAAATTCATCTATTTTTTAGTGAAGAGATTAATGCATCTCACTTATGCGTGTCCTTCCCGAACCGGACTGCTAGCCCGGAAAGAAGAAGTGGGTGCAGAGACTACCTTTTTGATTAATCTTTTATTTTCTTTTGTGAAAATGAAATTTATTTGAATTTTTAGTTTCTGCATTTTCTAATGAATTTAATAAATTGCTATTTTTTGTCTTAATTTCCTAATTTTCTATATAATAAGTATTAATATTATTGATTTGTATCTTTAGCTAAGATTAGATGGTGATGTATTTGGTCATAGAAGGGGAGCAATGTGATGTCTCTGACACTATTATTGGCTTATCAAAACAAAAATTATTAACAGAAAAATATCGATCAGCTAACCATTGGTTTTGGTCAGGCTTAAGAAGATATCCAGGTATATTTCTTGTTTCTATATTTTTTCTACTTATTTCGAGTATATTGGGCCTAGTTCCTAGTATTTTTGTAGGTTGGGGGATTGATATTTTTACTAAAGAAGGATTCTCAAGTATATTTCTGTGGATTGGCTTATCAGTTATAATTGCTGCTGTAATTAATTGGGCTGTGAGCTTTTTCGGTTCTTATATTTGGTCTGTAGCTGCTTTTAGAATTGAACGGGATATTCGTCAGGAATTCTTCGAAGTTATCCAGGAGCATTCTATGGCTTTTCATGATGAAAAAGACTCTGGTGTTTTATTATCTATGGGGATGAATGAGGTTACTCAAATTCGTCTTGCATACCAACCCGCATTCCGATTGTTATTAAGTACTTTTCTTAGCATCGCATTAACTTGTGTTTACTTCTTTGTTAAAATACCAATTGGAACCAGGTACATTGGAGTTGGGGTTTGGCAAATAGGTGTTGGTGTAACTGTAAGCTTTGTCCTCTATGTGCTTCTAGCTTGGAGATATGCTTCCAAAATTGGTCCAGTAAGAAGAAAACTATCTACAGAATTAGGAAAGATTTCTTCTTCTTCACAAGAAGTATTCCGAGGGATTGAAGTTGTCCGTTCATTTAATAATGAAAACACCGAAGAAAACAAGTTTAGAGTAATAAATGAAAATTATGCTGGTTATGTTAAGAAAGAAGGTTTTTTAGGTTCTTTTTATTGGCCATCATTGCTGATTATAATAGCAATGGGTATTTCGTTTGGATTTGGAATTTATCTTATACCTCAAGGGGTTATTACTTCTGGTGATCTTGCTGCTATGCTCACTTTACTTTTCAGCCTACTTACATTTAATTTCATGGTTCCTATGCGTCTTCTAATGTTACAAGCCGGACTAGTTAATGCTCAAAGAATCTGGGATATTTTATCATATGATGATTGGTTAGAGGAACCTTCAATGCCTCTTGTTGCTGATTGGGATAAGAATATCGTTTTCAAAAATGTTTATTTTAATTATCCTAATACTGAGAAATTTGTTCTAAAAAACATTAATATTACAATTCCTCCTGGGTCTCGAGTAGCTATCATTGGTGGTCCTGGTTCTGGTAAGAGTAGTATTCTCAAATTATTGTTACGTTTATATGATCCCACTGAAGGTGAAATTTTTCTAAATGGATGTGCCATTAAAGATATGGCTACAGAAGATGTAAGGAGAGATGTTACACTCGTTGAACAAGACATCTTTTTATTTTCAGCATCGATTAAAGATAACATTTTATTCTCAAAACCCGATGCTACTTTTGAAGAGTTACGAACAGCAGCAAGAAGAGCTCAAGCTTTAAGCTTCATTGAAGCATCTCCAGAAGGTTTTGATACTCCTATTAGTGAACGAGGTGTTTCACTGTCTGGTGGACAGAAGCAAAGAATTGCTATTGCTCGAGCTTTATTAGCAGATCCTAAGCTGCTTTTACTGGATGATTCGACAAGTGCTGTTGATATAAAAACTGAAGCTCGTTTACGTTTAGCAATGGAAGAGCTCATAAAAGGTAGAACTTCTATCATCGTTACACAAAGATTATCCACTCTAGTTGAATCAGATTTGATTATTTTCTTAGAAAAAGGGGAAATTCTTGATTTTGGAACTCATCAAGAATTGTTGGGTCGCTGTATTAAATACCAGTACATGCTAAGTCATCTTCCAAGCGATTCGCAAGTGAATGATATATTAAAATCTGGAGGAGTAAATTAAATGAGTCGTGAAGGATCATCTGTTAGCCGAATTGCATCCAAAGAAAAGAAGAATACTAGACCTATTGGCCAACTAACTCGGGAATTATTAAAATATCTGAAAGGATTTTCTGGTTTATTAATTGGTACAGGCGTAATTAGTATATTGTATGCCGCAATTCAGCTTGTAAACCCTCTCATTCTTTCGCAAGGAATTGATTCAATAAATCCTGATACAATAACTATAGAAGATGGTAAAATTTTTGTTGAGATAATAGAAGGACAATCACTTCCGTTATTATCAGTTATTGGAATATTTGCTGGAATTTTTATTGGGTTAGGTTTAATTGGATTTATATTGCAATCTATTAGTACTCGTTTTCTTGCTAGAGCTCGTGCTAATATGATTAAAAATATTCGAGAAGATGTCTACCATAAGCTGATAAATTCCTCTATGTCTTATTTGAAGAAAGAGCAAAGTGGTAATATAACTGCTAGAATAACTAGTGATACAGAAGAAATTGGATCAGGCATCCAAGTAATTGTCAATGTTGGTATACAATTCATGGTATTGATTGCAACATTAATTGTTCTAATAGTTAGAACTGGTTGGCAAATATTACTTATAACAATTGGAACAGTACCAGCAGCACTCATTCTAAGTCTCGTTTTTAGTAAAATAGGCAGAAGGATCATTCTTAATATTCGCCAAGCTTTTGGTGAAGTTTCTGGTAAAATGGCTGAAAGTATCTCTGGAATAGCCGTAAGTAAATCCTTTGTTCAAGAAGGAGGTCAAGCACAACAAATGCGGGTACTAAATGAAACTCATTATAAAATGAACATAAAATTTGGTCTAATGGTAAACATTGTTTTTCCATTAATTGGCATGATAGCTTCAATTGCTACCGCAGCAATTTTATTAGCTGGGGGAGCTATAAATCTAAGTCCTGGAGAAATCTTCCTTGGAGTAACATTGGCAAATCTATTCTTACTACCAGTAATTATATTGTCATTCTCATTTCCACAATTACAATCAGCATTAGGTTCTTTGGATCGGGTTATTGATGTTTTAGAGGCTACTTCAGCTATATCTGATAAAAAGACTGCAGTTCCTATAAAGTCGGAAGATAGATCAGTAACTTTTGACAGTGTTTGGTTTGCGTACAATGATGATAACTGGGTTCTAAAAGATATTAGTTTTACCGCAAATAATGGAGAAATCGTTGCATTAGTAGGAGAAACAGGAGCTGGAAAAACAACGATTGCGAGTATGCTTATCCCAAGATTTTTTGATATACAAAAAGGATCAATAAAAATTGGTGACCAAGATATAAGAGATATTACCCAAACATCACTACGAAATACTCTTGGCCTTATTCCTCAAGAACCATATCTATTCTCATCATCAATTATAGAGAATATTCGCTACGGGAAACCTGATGCTTCAGATAATGAAGTATTTGAAATTTGTAAGCTAATAGGAGCAGATGCTTTCATTGAAGCCTTACCTAATGGATATAGCACAATCGTAAATGAAGGCGGAAAACAACTCTCTGCTGGACAAAGACAAATGATCACTATTGCACGAACTATGTTAGCGGATCCTGAAATACTCATACTAGATGAAGCCACATCTAGATTGGATACATATACAGAATCTTTAATACAAGAAGCTCAAGAAAAATTGTTCAAAAACAGGACAACATTTGTCATAGCACACCGATTATCAACAATTCATAATGCAGATAAGATAATCGTTCTTGATCATGGAAAACTGATCGAAGAAGGTAATCACACAGAGTTGATGAAATTAGATGGAATCTATGCTGATGTTTACAGAACATATTACGCTTTTCAAGGACTTGAAAAAATTGATCTTCAGAAATTTGTGGATGAACAAGAAGAAGTTGAGTTAACTCCTTTAGCTTTGCTTGAACGAGGTTTACTTGATGATGAAGCTCTCAACAAATTGATAGCTGAAGGAAAAATAACTCCTGAAATATTAGCAAAAGTAAAACAAGAGAAAGAAATGACTTCAAAGAACGGAGCTGCTGCATAATATATTACTCTTCGAGTATTGCTCAAAAATTGTTTTAATACTAATTAAAATACATATTTGATTATACTTTTGAATCTAAGAAGAACCTAAATTTACAATAATCAGCATTCTTTATAGCTGTCGATAAAATTAAACAGCTATAAAAAATAGAAATAACCTTTCAATATCATAATCGACCTGACCTTCTCGCCTTTCAAGAAGAATTGAGGATTAAATAAATTCCCCTGGTTTAGATCATGTTCAATCGATTCATAATATTTTGTCTAAAATCAGCTATAATAATAAATTAGTAGATAAATAATATATTAGTTAATGTTGTTGATAAAAAATGAAAGCGTCAGATCTTTTTGTAAAGGCTCTAGAAAATGAGGGAGTGGAATATATCTTTGGTATTCCTGGAGAAGAGAATCTAGATTTTCTTGAGTCAATCAGAAAATCTTCAATCAAATTGATTCTCACAAGACACGAACAAGCTGCTGGTTTTATGGCGGCAACTTATGGAAGGTTTACAGGTAAAGCAGGTGTCTGTTTATCAACATTAGGTCCAGGAGCAACAAATCTTGTAACAGCAGCTGCCTATGCTCAATTGGGTGGTATGCCCTTAGTGATGATTACAGGGCAGAAACCGATAAAAAGTAGCAAACAAGGCAGATTTCAAATCGTTGATATTGTCAATATGATGAAGCCTTTAACTTATTTCACTAAACAAATAGTAAATGGTAATGCAATCCCTTCTGTAGTTAGAGAAGCATTCAGATTAGCTGAAGAAGAAAGACCTGGAGCTGTTCATATAGAATTACCTGAAGATATAGCTAGGGAAGAAACCTCTGCTACTCTTTTTGAGAAACATGATATTAGACGTCCAACAGCTGATAAACAAGCTATTGCTTCTGCTATAAAGAAGATCGAATCAGCTAAATACCCCTTGTTACTAATAGGCGCAGGAGCCAATAGGAAGAGAGTACAGAATGCTTTAGATGATTTTATAGATAAAACAGGGATACCTTTTTTCAATACTCAAATGGCTAAAGGTGCAGTGGATGAAAGACACCCTCTTTTTTTAGGTACTGCAGCTTTATCGGATAATGATTATCTTCATTGTGCAATTCGAAAATCTGATTTAATTATCAATGTTGGTCATGATATTATTGAAAAACCTCCTTTCTTTATGCATCATGGTGAGACAACTGTTATTCATGTAAATTTCTTCAAAGCTCACATAGATGATGTCTATTTTCCTCAAATTGAAGTCATTGGAGATATCGCAAATTCTGTTTCAAAAATAGCTAAAAAAATTACTGTTAATCAAAAGTGGGATTTTAGATATTTCAAAAAAGTTAAGGAAGAAGTTGATAAACATACTCATCAAGGCCAAGATTGTAATGACTTTCCTGTCAAACCGCAGAGATTAATCTCGGATGTTAGAACAGCTGTTCCCGAAGATGGAATTATTACATTAGATAATGGAATATACAAGATATGGTTTGCCAGAAATTATCACGCTTATAAACCGAATTCTATTATCCTAGATAATGCTTTAGCATCCATGGGTGCAGGTTTACCATCAGCAATAGCAGCAAAGATTGTTTATCCAAAGAAGAAAGTTCTAGCTATTTGTGGTGATGGAGGATTTCTTATGAATTCACAAGAATTAGAAACAGCAGTGAGATTAAATCTTGATTTAACTGTTTTAATCGTTAATGATAGCGCTTATGGTATGATAAAATGGAAGCAAAAAATCATGAAATTTGAGGATTGGGGATTGGATTTCACAAATCCGGATTTCGTAAAATATGCAGAAAGTTATGGAGCAAAGGGGCATAGAGTACTGAAGACTGAAGAATTATTGCCACTTTTACAAAAATGTCTGAACTCCAAAGGAGTACATGTAATTGATCTACTTATTGACTATTCTGAAAACGTTAAAGTCCTTATTGATGAGTTGTTCAAATTGGTTTGTATAATAGATCCATCAGTAGATCTTACAAAAGAGATGGAATTTAAGTATCACTTATAAAACTACAAATTTGTAAAACCGTACAATTATATAGAACAGCATTCTAAGTAGATAGTATAAAGCAAAGGTGAAGATGTTGGCAATTGTTTCGATAAATCCCACTACTGGTGAGAAAATCAAAGAATATAAAGAAATGACACCAGAAGAAGTTTCAAAAATATTAGAGAAATGTCATGTAGAGTTTAAGAAATGGAGAAAAGTTCCTTTTAGTGAAAGAAAGAAATTGATGTTACAAGCAGCTAAAATCTTACGAGAAAACAAAGATTCGTATGCTAAAATGCTTACTTTAGAAATGGGAAAAATCTTCAAAGATGCTATCGGTGAAGTTGAAAAATGTGCTTGGGTTTGTGAATACTATGCTGAAAATGCTGAAGAGATTCTAAAACCCGAAATTGTTAAAACAGAAGCAACAAAGAGTTATGTGGCATTTCAACCCCTGGGAGTAATTCTTGCAGTTATGCCTTGGAATTTTCCGTATTGGCAAGTATTCAGATTTGCTGCACCTGCTCTTATGGCTGGAAATGTCGGTGTGTTAAAACATGCTTCTAATGTTCCTGGTTCCGCTTTAATAATTGAAGAGGTTTTTAGAAAAGCAGGTTTTCCTGAATATGCATTCAAAACATTACTTATTGGCAGTAAACAAGTTGCAGCAGTTATAGAAAATGATATTGTAAAGGCTGTTACTCTGACTGGAAGTACTCCTGCAGGAAAAGCAGTAGCATCAAAAGCAGGTGAAATGCTCAAAAAAACTGTTCTGGAATTGGGCGGTAGTGATCCCTATATTATTCTTGAAGATGCGGAAAATGAAGGAGCTGTTATGACTTGTGTAAATAGCCGATTAGTTAATGCCGGACAAAGTTGTATTGCTGCTAAAAGATTTATTATTGTAGAATCAAAGAAAGATAGTTTTGTGGAAAGATTTGTAGAATCCATGAAATTTATGGAAATGGGTGACCCATTTAATCCTTCAACTAATGTAGGTCCTCAAGCGAGACATGACTTAAGGGATGAACTTCATAAACAAGTTCAAAAAAGTATAGAAATGGGAGCTGAACTGCTTTTGGGTGGTTTCATTCCTGAAGGATCTGGTGCTTTTTATCCTCCAACAGTTCTTGATAATGTAAAGAAGGGTATGCCAGCTTACGACGAAGAACTTTTTGGTCCAGTTGCAAGTATCATTACAGCAAAAGATTCGGAGGAAGCGATCTCCATAGCAAATGATTCAGTTTTTGGTTTAGGATCAGCTATTTTCACAAAAGATCTTGCTAGAGGAGAAAGATTAGCTGTTGAGGAAATTGAAGCAGGAAGTTGTTTCATCAATACGTTTGTTAGATCTGATCCTAGGTTACCATTTGGTGGGATAAAACAAAGTGGTTATGGTCGAGAATTGTCTTATTATGGTATCAAGGAGTTCGTAAATATCAAAACGATCTATATAAAATAAACATGAAATAAGAAAACAAGCATTTTCATCTTTATCATTAATAATGTGACTAATGTCCATCCTATCTTTTAGTAGGCGGTAAAATTATCCTCCAATAAAATACAACAAGTAAATTTCCTAAAAAATCTTCTCTAAATCATTAATACTTCTTTGCAATGCTCTGTCAGCAGGTACTTTTCAATTCCGCGTGTCCTTCCCGAACCGGACTGCTAGACCTAAAAGAAGAAGTGTGAGTCCTGAGCATCAATTATGATTGTTTTATCAACCATTTAGGATTCTTGTTTAATGAATAAAGAATGTTAAGCTAATATTTCATTAGCTTAACCAATTTCCGTAAGCCCATTTTCTGTTTTATCCAGTTCTTTCTGACTATATTCAAGAGCTGGTAGTGATGGTTTTGGTTCTCTAAATAATAATTTTAATCCAATAGGTGTAATGATTACTGAAATGAAAACCAATAAGACTGCCATTGAGAAGATACTTTGAGAAAAGATACCTTGAATTAAACCTATTTCAGCAATGACTAAAATGATTTCTGCTCTGGGGATCATCCCTACTGTTATCTTTAGTGCCTCTTTCGGTTTAAATTTCATTATTGATGAACCTGCAAAAGTTCCGAGACCTTTTGCCAGAATTGCTATTGGTACAATTAGCAGTAATAATGGTGAGAATGCTGTGAAATCAAGCAAGAAATTAGCTCCTACTGCGAAGAAAAATAATGGGAGGAATATTCCTTCTCCCATTTTAATGAACGCTTCTTTTATATCACCTATGAGCACTTTATTGTTTTGAATTGAGAATCCAAAAAGAAAAGCAATTATTGCTCCTGAAATTCCCAGCGATTCTGCAAAATAAACTAAAAGTGCTAATACACCAAATATTATTCCTAAAGTGAAATAGTTAGTTCTAGAATCTGAGAAAATTCTAAATCTTCTTTCACTGAATCTCAGAATAAAAGGAATTACAAAGATGATGCCAATTATCAATGCAATTAAGATTCCAAGGTTAATAAGCAAGGTTATGTACCATACTGAGCCTGGTTCTGGGAAGAGTGCATAAGAGAATATCAACACTAGAAATAACGCAATAATATCATCGAAAATTGCTGTAGACAATAAGATTTCTCCCACTTTTGTATTTAATTTCCCTATATCATTTAAAGCTCTTACAGTTACCCCAATACTAGTTGCTGTGAACATCGTTCCGAAAAATATGGCCTGTGCCATTGTTAATTTTAACAAGAAGTATCCAGTTAGAAATCCGCCAACTAAAGCTATGAAAACTTCAATTAATGAAATGAAAATACTCTGTTTGCCTGCACTCTTTAGACTTTTAGGACTAACTTCTAATCCAATTATGAATAATAAAATAATAATTCCTATTTGAGAAAACTGTGTTAAAACATCAATATTAACAAATAAATTTGGATCTCTACCAATCAATCCTAAGAATGGTCCACCAAAGATTATTCCTGCTAAAATCTCACCAATAATTGAGGAGAGTTTGATACGTTCAAAGATTTCTCCAAGAATTCTTGCAGAAATAAGTGCTACTCCAAGATATAGAAAAATTTGAAGAGGTTCAGAAGCAGCTTCTCCTAAACTCATTCGTTGGATTCCTCCTTCTCCATACTAATTAATTTTCGTAAAGTGTTTCTTATTTCAGTGAAGATATCCTTCAGATAAATCAGACCTGATATTTGCTCCTTCCTATTAGGTGCACGCGGTAGAACAGAGGATTGGAACTTTGCCATGCTTTCAATAATTCTTTCAAATGAATCATCGTCGTAGATAACTGGAAGATTGATGTTGATTAACTCGCCTGCTATGTATCCTTCAGTCATATGTTGCAGATGAAAAGCTTCATGTAAGGAAGTATGTTTTCTTTGAAAAAGAAATAGTAAATCACGTAAAGTAATAATTCCAATATATTCATCCTTCTTGTTTATTACAGGTATTATTGGAAGATCAGATGCCCCTAATTTGTTCAAGATTTCAATTAAAGGAGTATCATCTGAAATTGGTGTTATTTCTCTTCGTGGGAATTCTATTGCCTTGAGATTTTTTAATTCTTGAAATAAATTATTGATATCAAATGCCATAGTTGTTTCCATCCATTCATATTTTTTCTTCTTCAATGTAGTTTTATATGGTTGATTGATTATTTTATAAACAACGTGCCTAATAAATTGTCTCTCTATAAAATTAAATTCTACAGAAGTATTTTCCTAAAAATATAAACTCAGTAAGATAAGAATCAAAAAATTTGCATTGAATCTTCGGGCGAGATGCTCAGCCAGCAGATACTTACCACTTAAGCGTGTCATTACCGAAATGGACTTCTAGACCTTAAAGAGGAAGTGTGAGACCGAAGCATCAATTATTGTTTTTTCTTTTGTTTTTTATATGAATCAGTTGATCCTATGATTTTTTTTAATTGAAGAAGTGTAAGTGTTATATATCATTTATTTGTTAAAGTGTTATAAAGAAGTGAGGTATTTGTTACTTAAAATCAAGGAAGACAATCTCCCATTATTTATTGTAATGGATAACCAAAACCAATGCTATATCATTAACAATCAAATAGTTGGTTATCGAATGGGTGGTTGGGCCGGTCATTATCCTTTCAATGCCTTTTATCAGCTTCATCGATTATTTGACAAACCAATTACTCGAAAAGTTTTTCCTAAGCAACTTCTTAGATTTTTTACAGAATCCTCTGACCTTCCGCCAGATTTTCATAACAGTTTTTTAATTGGAGACCTCAATGATTATTTCCACCATGTTGTCAGTTTAGAAACAGAAATTAATGAACAATTATTTGCTCCCGTTATTTTGTACAATATCTACTATAAAAATCATCAAAAACGACTTGAGTTTGAACCAATAAATCTAACAGCGAAAGAAGCTTTTCTCATTTTTTCCAATATTTTAACTAATGATCGCTTATACTTTTATGATTCAAAAATCTCATTTGAGGATACTAATATTACTTCTACCTTTCATCCATATCATTACAAGTCTTATGGCGAACATTACCATAGATTGGCTCATTTTGGTCATAATTATTTACTTTATTTGAGGGATGAGTTACTCTCAAAATCACTTACACCATACGAGGTAGCTTTTCATGGTGGGATTCGTTTGCTCTGTTTTCTAAATCATCTCAAACCTGTAAGAGATTTTGCATGTAAAATTATAGCTGAAATTGAGGAACCTGACAATTTATCAAGAAATAGAAAAATAGTTTATTATTGTTTTTTAAATGCTCTAAGTTTTTATTCTTCATTAGGTTCAGAACTAGAATTAGATGAATTCACTCTTAATGAAAAACTGGAACAATTAATAAATAAGAAATTTTGAAGAAGTGTGAGTCCGGAGGTATCAATTATGATTGTAAGTAAAAGGAGAGTATCCTTTTGTTAGATATTATACTTGATTATGTTTCTCCTAACAATATTGTCTATGACCCTTAGTATGCTTGTAATGTTTTGCATTTAGTCTTTCTTATTACCTCACCTATTTTGCTTGGATTACTAATTTGGACAATAGTTCTATATGTTCGAGAAAGAAGGATCCTACCAGTCAAAGATATCTCCCCCGTCTTCTTGGTTTTATCTTTGCTTAATGAGCCTAATAACAGTTCCAATTTCCTTCGTTCTTCTCATCACCATAATTATTGTAAGATTTTATGTTGTAGGTAGAATATCAAAAGGTCCCGCTCCTCCACCAAATGATGTCAGTAGAAGACGTTTATCTAATCTTGCTGTTGAACGTCAAACAGCTTATTGATTTAATTTGTGAAATAACTTTAAAAAATAGATAAAGCAATAATAGTTTGGAGGGAGCAATTTCTGTGAAAAACCGAAAATCCACTCTTCTATTACTACTATTATTAATGATTCCATTATTTATTTCTGTAAGAAATGTTGAAAGTAAAGCTCGTGCTTCCGATCTTTGTGTTATGGGAAATTATGCTTATTTCTTAATGACTCAAGACGTTGGATTATTTATTATGGATATCAGTGATGAAAATAATCCTCAATCTGCTGGTTACTTAAAATTGGCTGCTTATTCATGTAATCTTATTGTTGCTGAAGGGGATTACGTTTATGTTTCTGTCCAATCTGAAATCAGTTCTGCAGAATTTGAGATTTATATTATAGATGTAAGTGATCCTAATGATCCTGTGCAAGTTGGTTTTTACTCGTACAGTACCACTCATTTTGCTAATGATCTGGTTATCTCTGGCGGTGTTTTATATATTGTAGTTAACTATGTTCTAAAAATCATTAACGTTGCTAATCCTGGAAGTCCTGTTTTATTGAATAATTATTCTCCCTGGACAATTTATGGTGTACGTGTTGTTGGAACTATTGCTTATGTAACCATAGGTGATACAGGAATACATGCTATTGATGTTAGCAACCCAAGCTCACCATCTGATCTTGGTGAATTGACAAGTGTAGAAGGTTATGATCTTGAAGTTGAAGGTACATATGCTTATCTTTATTCATCAAATATTTTTACTCGAGTTAATATAGCTAATCCTGCAAACATGACTTATTCTGGAAATTATTCTGGTTATGGTTACATCGATGAGTTTACTGTTTATAATAATCAATTGTTTATTATATATGGTTCTAGTCTGAATATCGTTGATTTTCACACTAGTTCTCCTATTGATCGATCTCTAAGTAATATTGGTGGTAGATATCATAGCATGTTTGTTGATAATGATAGAGCCTACTTCTCGCTTTATGATTTAATCATATTTGATGTTTCTACACCCCAAGCTCCTAATCGAATTAGTACAACAAAGATTGTCCTACCTGGTACTCTTATAAGAAATATTATCTTAGGTGTATTAGCTATCGTAGTAGTCTCAACTTCTGTTGGTTTAATAGTTTGGAGAAGAGACCAAATAAAAGACCGAATGGAACGCAATAGAGCTCGTCGTGCAGCTTCTCCTCAATCCTATTCGGGGGGTATGCATAAAGCTGTGAAAATCTCATTAATAGCGAGTATTATCTTCTTTGTCGTATCAATAGCAATAATCATAGGAGTTCAAAGTTGGGATTTCTGGACGGGATTCCCCATTTGCTTATCATTGGGACCTATTAGTATTGCAGTTTTATGTCTAGTTCCATTAATTACTTGGATCGTTGTCCAAGCGAGGAGAAGACCAATTGTAGCACCAACAGATACCAGTACTAAAAGATTAACTGAGGTAACGCAAGAAAGACAACAGGAAAAGCAAGAAGGAACTGTTTTCTGTCCTAGTTGTGGAAAAGAAATAGATGCTGGGTATAAACACTGCCCGGAATGTGGGTATCAAATGTAATTGAGTTGAATTTAACTCAATTTTTCTATCTTTTTCACAAATGGATTTTTTTCTGAGAATTCGTATTCATTAAAGAGGAAGTGTGAGTCCTGAGGCATCATTTATTTTTTCTTTCTTCTTTTTTTGATAATTAAAATTGTAACTGGTGGTACAGAAACTACTACTATATAAACTGGAAGTAAATATAAACCAAAAAGAAGCTGCCTATCATGGTTCTTAATAAGAGGATCTCTTCCCATAAGAATTTCTAGAAAATCATCGTATTTATCACCATCTGTATCGGATGTGAAAGGTGATGTTCCATAAATATAGACTTCGACACCATCTGATAGACCATCTTGATCC
>JABLTJ010000030.1 GCA_013166775.1 Promethearchaeati archaeon | reverse complement strand
CCATTGCTGTGCTCTCCCTTTAATCCGTACATAAATGGAGAACTTTCTATAGGCATTGAATCATCATGGTTCAAAGTTATGTTATATGATGGGTTCCAGAAAATGTTATCTCTCATGTAAAATTTGAAATGATCATCTGCAATTTGTTCCCAGTCAACAATCAGTCCGAATTTAAGTGGGGCATTATCAGGACTCCAAATGAGCAAAGGTTCTGTTATTAGACTTATGATGAAATCACTTGCATCATCATCACTAGATAAAGGATTTAAATCCTGAAACATAGAATCTGCAAAGTTGAACTCATCAAGGGATTCTTGCATTTCATGATAACCATTATAGTTCATATATGGTGAAGATTCAGCAAGTCCCCATCTCATATCATACTCCTCGATATTAGACCAGATAGCATTATACATTCTTGGACCAAAGCAAGGTAAAAAGGGGAGGATCTTATCCATAAGAAGTTTACACCAATCATCAAGTGCATTGAATCCTTCATCAGGATCAGATGTGGAAATAGCCAAATTTTGCAACTGTTCGCTTTCATTGCCATAAGGAATTTCAGTATTTAAACCAAATATGTTAAGTGCTCCATCCTCAGTAAACATTGATCGCATATCTTCTTTTTCTGATTTCCAAGGAAACTCCCCAAAAAGTAAATCCCAGTTAGAGTTGCGTAAGGGTGGTATTTCAGTAGAATACTGAATATCAACTATTATGTTGATATCCTTTAAATAATCAGCAACCAAAAGTGCATATTCAGCAGATTCATACAGAGGGTTTGCAACAAGAGTTAAGGTGAAAAAGGGTTCTTCAGGAGGGATTTCTGCTGCGTAAATAATACTAGCATTAAGAAGAACAAGAAATAGACAAAACAACAAGCATACTTACTTCTACTCATTATTCCACCTACCACAGACCTAGGAAATTAAGTGTAAAAACACCTATAAACTTTACTTAGATTTATTTGAAATCAAAGATTCTTTTCCTTAAGTCTCACTCTGTATCTTTGCACTCTTTTTCTCAGAGCATTCAAATCTACCTTCAATTCTTCTCTAAGATTCAGCAAGAAGTAGAGCTTGAGAGCGGGAATTTCTAGATATTCTGGGAAAGATGCAACTATCATTGTAAGTCCGGCATCTTGTATACTTGCATAGGGAATGATACGTTTGTCAAGGAGTTTTGTAACCCTTTCTCTAATTCTCTCAAGATCATCATTCTTGATAGGAAGTTTAAGGGATAAATAATCAATGAGGTGGTTAATCTTCTTCTGGAGTTCATCGAGGGAGCTAAGTGGGTCAAATTTAAGTAATTCAGCGGTTTCCAATCTTTCTCTAGCTTGGGTTATCCTTCGCAAATAGAAAGTAAAGTTATCGTCAATACCCCATAATCTAAAGATACGTCTGAGATTCTTGAACTGAATCTCTCTACCATGAAGCGTTGTGTGATATTCTAATAAAGCTAAAAAGTAGGTTAGCATATTTCCATTATTGAAACTCTCATCATGGAGATGACTCTCGAGTAAAAGATTGTTGAGGTTCTGATAGTGCAGCATTACTTCATTGAATACATTCTCGGGAACATCTCTTCTAAGTATCTTAGGCAGCTCTTCAAGAAATCTGAAGAAATGGTGTTGGTTCTTGCGCCAATCCAATCGTTCGAGTCTACCGTTGATTAAAAAAAGAGGAGTATCGGTAACGCTTCTTTCAATGGTTATAGGTTCCAAATGTATTTTGTTTGTGATAGTTGTCATTTTCCCAATATATTATAAGCAAATTACTTTAAATACACAAAAATTTTCAGAAAAAAATCCCCCTCCCTTTGAATGGTCTACATCCGTTTTGGAAATATAGTCTACCAAAGGATATGATAAGCAAGAGTAGCTTATCAAACTATAATCTGTAAATTGATTAAAAAAGGAGAGAAAATTATCCCACTAAAGAAACGAAGTGAAAAAGAAAAAAGGATTTGAAAGAAGGGTTCTTAATCCTTCAGTCTTGGATCTAAAGCATCTCTTAAAGAGTCACCAAATAGATTGAATCCTAATACCGTAAAGAAAATAAACAAAGCCGGGAACATTGGCATCCACGGATACTCTAGCAATTGATCTTGCCATTTATTAAGATCGTCACCCCAGGAAACAATGGTTGCGTCACCAAAGCCGAAGAAGGCTAAGGCTGCGAACAAAAAGATTGTTCCTGCTATACCTAGCGTTACGATAATAATCAACGGTGCTAGTGAATTCGGCAGAATATGTTTGAAGATAATCCTCAAATCCGACGCTCCGAGCGCCCGTTCTGCCTCCACGAAATCCTGTTCTTTCAGCGAGAAGAAGTTTGACCGAATAATCAACGCCGTTCCTCCCCACCCGATAAGGGCGAAGAAAATAACTACTACTGCATACTTACCACCCGGCACTTTAATGTCTTCGAATAGAACGATGATGAAGATCATCAAAATAAATTGGGGCATAGAGTACAGTAGTTCGATTACCCTTTGTAGAATGTCGTCAATAATTCCTCCGTAAAAACCAGCAATGGAACCTAAAACCGTTCCAATGACTACAGTGGTCATCTGACCTATAAAACCAAGAGCTAATGAATTTGTTGCTCCAAAGAAAACTCTGGATAACATGTCTTGACCATTGGCATCTGTACCAAATGGGTGCATAAATGATGGTGGAAGTTTTACTTGATCAGCGAACTGGTAGGTTGGGTGGTTGAATAAAACTACAGGATTTGCTTTGTTTAGTCCAGGTATCCATAATTCAATATACAGATTATTTAGACTTGCAGGGTTGTCTGGATTTCCCCAAAGAAGCCCTACTTCTGGCTTGGTTAACCATGTATCGAATTGAAGAAGTATCCATGAGGCAAAAGCCATGAGTATAAGAAAAATAACAATATAGAGACCTAACATCCCCATTTTGTCTTTCTTGATACGTCTCCAAACAATCGACCATTGACCGGCACCTTTCATGGTTTCGATTTCTCTTAAGGTTTTTTCGTCTAAAATGAATTCATCAGTTTCAATATTTTCAATAGTTGCCATCTACTCACCTTAATATTTAATCCTCGGGTCAATGAATACATACGTAATGTCCGTCAGTAACCTAGCTATTAGGAAAAGGAACGGAAAGATCGTGTTCGTAGCCATCATCAAAGGATAATCCCGGAACAAGGCTCCGTTGAGGAATATTGTTCCTAGACCTGGCCAACCGAAGACTCGTTCGATCATGACTGATCCTCCTAGTAATCCTGGCAAGGAGCTTCCAATGATTGTAACTATTGGTAATAATCCATTCCTAAAAGCGTGTTTGTAAATTACTGCTCTGCTGTCTAGACCTTTCGCTTTCGCCGTCGTAATATAATCTTGTCTTAAGATTTCCAGCAGCTGAGATCGTACTAATCTTGCCATAAATACTAGCCCTCCAATTGTTAGTGCTAGCGTTGGCAGTATCAGATATTTGTAAAACTGCCCATTCAGCAAGATCGGTTCTGTGAACGCATCCCCTTCTGCTACTCCAGTGAAATCGAATAGATAATATGATACTAGCATAATTAATTTTGCCAACCAAAATAGGGGCATAGCGTATCCAAGTAGCATTGCAATAGTTAACGATCTATCCCAGAACGAATTTTGTCTTGTGGATGAAACCACTCCTATTGCTGTAGCTAGCAATAATGACATCAAAAATGATACTACATTCAAAATAATAGTATATTTTGCATGTTCTTGAATAATTTGTGTTATCGGTCTACCTGTACCCGCTTTAGTATAATACCAGCTAGTTCCAAAATCTAACCTAAGCAGATCACTCACAAAGTCGACATATCGTTTAAACCAAGGTACTGTATATAGATCACTATCTAATAATCCCATTGATATTGCTTCTCTGTTATACGCAGCGTTGTAACAATCTTCTGTTTCACAATGTATAAGCCCAATCCGTATAATTACTGGATCTCCTGGACTTATGTTAATTAGTGTAAAGTTCATCAAAGTTACGCCTAGCATAATTGGGACTATATAAATGACTCTTCTAATTATATAACCTCTTAGCGACATGATAATACTCCGCGAAGAATATTTTTAACACTTTATGGAGTAATTTTCACTCAGTGTTATGAAAAAATGACTAACATGCCTTTATAAGACTTATGAAGAGGCAATGGAAAAAGTATATATATCTCTTAATTCACGGTCTATCTCTGCCGATACCGTGAAAAAGCATTCTAACTGGTTTAGAATACATTCTCAGTTGAATCATTCTACTTCCTCTTGAACAGGTTCCTCGTTGATTTGATCAAAAGAAATTTTCCCATCATGCATATGCAAAATTCTTCTTGCTCTTTTTGCTGCTGAGAGATCATGAGTTACTAGAATAATTGCAGTACCCTTTTCTTTGTTAAGGTCTTGAAATAAATCCAGTATTGTTTGTCCTGTTTTCGTATCCAGGTTTCCCGTTGGCTCATCCGCTAGAAGCAAGAATGGATCATTTATCAGGGCTCTCATAATTGCTACTCTTTGTCTTTCTCCTGAACTCAATTCTTCTGGGAATTTCTCCCTAAGATAATCTAATTCAAATTCTTCAATAATTCCATCGACTTTCTTTTTCCTGGTTTCGAATGGTATAGAATCGAATACTAGAGGTAATTCTATGTTTTCAAAACTTGTTAATCCTTCAACTAGGTTAAAGAATTGGAAAACGAACCCTAGATTTTTTCTTCTGAAGTTAGTTAATTCTGATGTAATCTGTCTCCTCTGTAAAGATTTAATCGTTCCCATGAATCCTTTCTTAGATGCAGATTTAGGTGAATCTGCTTTAGTAAGTTTGTTTAAATTAGTTCCATTTATGGTAATGCTTCCAGTGGTTGGAATCTCTAGTGTTCCGATAAGATTTAACAGTGTAGTCTTCCCACTCCCACTTGGTCCTACAATTGAAGAGAATTCACCTTCCTTGAAATTTACAGACAATCCGTTAACTGCCTGAACTGTGCTATTACCCACTTGAAACGTTTTTGTTAGGTTTTTACAGACCACAATGTTTTTCGTCATCTGAATAAACAAAAAAAGATGCACTAATAAATGTGTTTAATGGCATAAAAAACGAATTTATCTTTTATTATACAAACGAATTTATCTTTTATTATACTAAAGCTGGTTTGAAGAACGTAATTTCTTTTGTTAAATTAAAGTAAGCCATTTTTCCTTCAATCTTTTTCTCGTTTTGAACAGCTCTAAACTCACAAATTATTGCTGGAATATAAATTACATGAATGGTAATTTGATCAATAGATGTTTCAAATTCTCTGATTTTACCAAAGATGTCTTCTCCTGCTCCTTCTTCCAACAATCCATTAATAGATGAAAACAATGCTAAGTCATAATTTTCTCTTATTTTTTGTGTTGCAGTTTGCTGGTCTTCTGACAACAAGATTTCATTCCATAAATCAACTGTATCTTGAATCTCTTTTGCTTTATCTATGTCTCTTTGCAGATGTTTTTTCTTGCTTTGAAATTCTCTTAAGTTTGTGACTAAAGCCTTTTTCTTTTCTCTTGTTATTTCCTTCCCTCTTTTTTCTTCTATTTTATATCTCTTCGTTTTTCCATTAATCTGTCTTTGATCTTTTCTTAGTTTCAGATACTCAATCTGTGTTTCCTTGCTTAATTCTTTATGTTTTTTCTGTAAACTTGCTATTTGTTCTTTCAGATTTGTTGAAGCTTCAAGAAATTCTTCAAAATCCTTCCATATTCCTTCTCCCTCTGGAATTTTCTGTTTTAATTCATCTAGAAAGGTGTAAATTTCATTACTGAAGCTTTTCACGTCTATTATTTTTTTCTCATATCCTTTGATGAATTCTTGAATTGTAAGAATATCTGCATCAACTAATTGTATATCTTTTGGACTTATTTTTCTAAGGTCATCTTTTGCCTTAAAATTAAGTATCTGCGCAATTTTCAACTGTAATTTACTCATTGCTTGATTCCAGATGTTAATCTCGTTTGAGTCTAAGGATGGTATATCTTTAGATCCAATTGATTGCAGTTTAAGATGTTTTCTTGAACCTTCCACATATGCAGGTATAGCCATCTCTCCTGTGCTAATAGGAACTGTGATTTTATATTTACCATCAATCTTGAACAGAGCAAAAGGAAATCCTAAGTTGAGTTTTTTTCTAATAGAAATGTTTTCCAAGGAATGAAATTTCGATTTTATCTTTCTAACTATCTGTTCGTCACTTATATCTTCAATCTTGAAATAAAAATCTTCTAACTGTACTTCCGTACCTGAATAATACTGAATTAATTGTTCCTCTATCTTTAGTAGATACTCGATCGTACCTTCTTTCAGTTTACTCTTTTCTTTAATTTTTATTTCTCCCTCTTCTTTTTTTATTTTATCAGTGTGTTTTTCAAATTCTTCTAGCTCGCTTTCTTTTACTATTTGTGCAGATGCAAGTTCTTCAGAAGCTGATATATCTCCACTAATGCCTTTGGAATCCTCCTCTTTTACTTTCTCTTCTTTGGATAGTTCTGGAGTTTCTTGGATAACTTTCTCAAGTTTCTTAACTAAATTTAGAAAGCTTGCGAATGTTTGAGGTTCATCTTGAGGAGAATTGTCCATTTATAGTAACCAAATTAGATTCCAACAAAGAATTATTTAAAGTGCTCGAAATGGGGATTTTGCAATTTCTATCGAATAGATTATCCCTCTCATAATATGTAGGTATTGCTGAACACTATAAATAATAAATTAAAGATAAACTGGGTGAGTAACATTTCTATGAAGAAGTGTCCTATTTGTTATTCGATATTACCTCCTAAAGTGATATTCTGTCCCGTGTGTGGTACTGAGCTTCAGACACAAGTCTCTGAGAATCCTGAAACCCCAGCATCTCCTGCTTATCACACATTTCAAAGCCCTTCACATAAACCAGTGTTTAGAGATGAACCTGTTGAAACAAGTACTGCAAAAAACGAGGATTTTACAGGAGATTCTCAATATGCTTGGAAGCTAACAGATTCGATTATACCTCTGCAAATGAAAGGACAGATTAACTACAGCGATAATCATAAACCATTAAGAGTAGATTATGATATTGTCAAGAAGCTAACTATCATTGATATGCTTATTATAGGATCATTAAGCTTTGTATCAGCTATTCTTCTTCTTGTACAAGTCGGTTTGATAGGAACAATGGTTTTTAATTTGGTTTCATCATTATGGACGGTTCGTTCTATTTTACTAGTCTCTCTAATCTTTTCTTCTTTTACAACTTATGCATTAAATCAGAAAACTGCTGTTATTCTTGAAAAGAAGAAAGAAATAGGGATTAAGATAAATAGGAAGAGTTTTCTCTCATATTTACCTCTCCAAGGTATTCATCTTGTTACTATAGGATTAATTGTTGCTGCATGTTATGGCGTAATCAAAAGCATGTCTTCAGTTATCAACCCAACAACTGCAATATATGCTCTTTCAATTATTTTAGTAGTAATGATATCCATAGTATCTCCCCCCTTAAGAATCTCGAAGATTCTAAGTTCTTTAAGAGATTCAAGTGTGATACAAAATCTGCATGATGCCAGTCAATTCCCAAAGCTAAGCCTAAAAAGGAGTCTCGAATTAATTGGTTTCACATTTCTATTACCATCTGTTTTCATTATAGCAAGTTTAAGCTTTATTATTGAAGCATTTTCAGGTATTTTCTCACCCGATTTCATCCCTACAATTTCTACTTGGAGTATTGTTCTATTCGTTTTCATGGCAATACTTCTAACTCTGAATTTAGCTTTCGTTTCCTTAAGTGATGTTTGTTCTTTTGCTTACTATGAGAAGCTCATACTGGAATATATTGAACCTCCAGATGTCTTGTGGATAAAAAATCAATTGAATCCTAAAACAATTAGCAATAATAACGAAAATAATGAAGATCTTTTTAGTAATCATCCTGAAAGAGAAGAATTGTGCCCAACCTGCTCAACAATATTAATTGATGAAGCGGAATTTTGTACTGATTGTGGAACAAAGGTTACTAAATAATCTTTACTATATTCTTTCAATTATTTTAGTTAATATAGCTTGCATAGTGTCTAGTTTCTTCTCAAGTTTATTGATTCTGTTTTCTAAATTCTCAATCTCCTTTTTAGAAGCATACTCATCATTGGAAGGTAATATCTCTTGCTTCAGCTCTTTAGTATCTATGATTCCTTCAACTGAAGGAGGTTTTTTGAGGATTTTCATATTATTTGCTTCTAAGAGTTTTATTGCGAGAAAATCGAATGTTTCTTGTATATTTTGTCCAGAAAGTGCACTAGTCTCACAATAATAGAATCTAATTCCTGTTTCAGCATCTATACGAGAGCAGAAATCTAAAGCCATTTCTCTTGAAACTCTTCTTTTATCAACTAGATCAACTTTGTTTGCAATAATAAAATAAGTCAAAATACTGTTATTTGAACCTTTAATTGCTTCTTCTACCCAATTCTTCACATTCGTCAGAGTAGTTGAATCTTGAACATCAAAAACCATAAGTGCTGCAATTGCTCCTTTATAGAATGTTCCTCGCACAGCTTGATAACTATCTTGTCCTGCTAAATCCCAGATTTGGAAGGATATTTGGTTATCCTCAACAGTTACTTTTTTACTAGCAAAGTCTGCTCCAATCGTTTTGAGATAATCTGAAGAGAATCCTTTACCCATATATCTCTCACGAATTGAAGTCTTCCCAACAGCACCATCGCCAGCTAATACAACCTTAAAATTCCATTTGCTCAATTTTCTCACCATGTATCAGTTTCGTAGCTTTTCTAGTTCCTCTTCTAATTCATCAATTCTGGCTTGACTTGCTAGCAATTTTTTCTGAAATGTTTCTCCAACTTCTTCTTGTATCTTCTCGAAGTTATTTTTTGCTTCCTCAAGCTCTTTTTGCATCTTGTCTCTCTCTTCTCTCGCCTTCTTAATTTCTTCACTCTCTTTAACTTCTTGAACAGCTTGTTTCAACAAGTTTTCAAGATCGTTTGATGAGACATCATATTGCGATGAAGTCAACATTTTCAAAGCTCTAACTTCCTCTTGAGTAATCGAAGGTCTTGCCTTAATCATATCTTGTATTTTTTCATCTAATCCCTTTTTATCAATGACCAAATCTGAAATATGGGCTTTCAATTTGCGATTCTCATCTGATAATTCTGCTGAATTATTAATCTCCAACTCTAAAGATCTTTTGAGATGATCAACTTCCTCTGTTCCCTCACCTAAGTCATTTACATATTTTGTTAGCATTACAACATATTCTCTAACAAGAGGATGAATAATTTCCCAATATTGTATTATTTCTCTTTCAACATCTTTCAATCTGGTATCTTTTCTATCAGAAGGTAGTTTCACAAAAATTGGATTCACAGTATTTATAGAAGGTAAATATTCTGGAAGATAATTATAGATTGTCTCTCCCTTATGTTTTCTTGGTTTTGACATAGAATAACCCAAGGGCGGTATATTCCAATATAAAATAAAGTTTGCGAAAAGGACGAATCTACAGCACCAAACACTCTATTGCAAGATTCTTCTATTATTCTTTTGTTGAGCCTTTTTAGGATCTAGAGTCCTGTTTAAACTAAATGCTGCATGGATAATTTGTCTGTTAAAAATCGTTTCTCCGAACCTAAGATAATTATCAATAATTCGCTCTACAATTTTGTCCTCTAATCCCTTCCCATATAGTTTTTTTTCAAGAAAGAGTCGAGTAGTTTTCTTCTTCTTTCTCTTCTTTCTTGAAAACCAGCTGAATTTTATCCTTATAATCAAACCATAAACAATCGTTGCTATGGGATTGAATATTGAGAATATCCCCATTGCTACACCTTTACTTTAGTTTAAACTTAATGAATGTATCATTGTATCTATACTACTTTACTCTTTTTTCTTCAACATGGAAGCGAACTTATCAACGTTAGCTGAATACTCACAGAGGATTTTCTCAGCTGTTTTCTTTGTTATCCCTTCTTTTTTGAGTTTGTTGTAGATAAGAATAATTGAATCTGCAAACTTATCTGCTATCTCAACATTGTAGATAGAATCAAGAAATTGTTCAACCAACGATCCTATTTCAGCAGAAAGTGCTTTAACGATATCTTGTGTTTGGGAGAAATCTTTTATTGATTCTTTTTGGATTTCTCCTTTCAAATCGTTGATGTTCTTTTTTGTCCTTTTGTTTGAATAATTGCTATTGGACACAAAATCACCATATCTGAAGTTCACATGATGAATGGGTTTAAAACGTTTCCCCTTCGGGCTATTTCTCTGTTTTAAAGGGTTTTTGTAACAAAATAAGCTATTTAAGTAGAATTCTTTATACAGACTGGTTAGTTTTTTTCAGTTATATTTTCTGACTGTCTTTTACTGCCTCTTCTTTTGTTAATTGTATTGAGACATAGATGAATCGTTGTATAACTGTAATGACGCATAATCCAGTTAAAATCATATATCCAATTGAGAAATAAGATATGCCTTCAAACCCTTCAATTCCCTGGATAGTATAGATAGGATTGATAAATGCCTGATTTGGAACCATCAGAGAAACAAAGAGCAAAATCATTAATCCTAACCATCTTTCTGCTCTTTCCATTAATCCTACTGCCATTTTTTTTACTCCAACACTTTCGCCTTTAGCTCTAATATAACTTATCATCAAAGCAGATCCTACCATAATCATTCCTGTAACCCCGTCAACAGGATCACTCCAGATAATCCCAACGAATACTGCTAGATCACTGAGACGATCAAAGATACTATCCAGAAACGAACCTTTCTCTGAATCTAATCCACGATATCTTGCAACACCACCATCAAGAAAATCCATAGCGCCTGCGAGCCAAATTACAATAAATCCTTCAAGAAAAAAATCTAAACCTAGAAGGACACCAGCTGAGATTGATAATAGAAGTCCCATTACGGTAAATGCTGTTGGGTGAATTCCAAGTTTTGCAAAGAAAATTACGATTGGTCTTACAACTTTGGATAGAGGTTCACGAATCAAAGAAATCATTGTGTCTAATATTTTTAGCGCGATAACTATTTTAAAGTTTCTGTCGTCTTTTGTTATACAAATTTCGAATAAATTAAATAAATGTGTGACCAAATAAATCTTAGATAGGTGTAAAAAAAATTTAAATAAACAAAAATATGATTTATTATTGCGTGTTGTTGTTTATTCAATTAAATTTTCGTTAAAATTATGCGCTGTCAATACCTAGAATTTCATCCAATTCGGTTGTTTTAATAAGAATTATGCTTTTTCGACCTTTTTTATTGGCATCACTTACCATATCGTAGGAATTTTGTGAAAATCTGTTGCCTATTATGATAGCACCATCACAGTTCATTTCACTAATTCGATGTTCAGTTCTAATGATTGTATTAGTTCCTATGCTCTTTTTCCAGTGAAACGCAAATACAGCGAATTTTTGATCTTCATTTTCCACAATAAATGGTAATATTCTATTGTGCTCCTCAAAACGACCTAAGCCTAGTTTTTTCACATTTCCATAACGTTTTAAAAACTTTCCAACTTTTTCTTGAAAGGTGAAATTTTCCATTTTCTTCACTTTAGGATTTGTGTCGGGATATTTTATTGTTAGTATCCCTAACGTATTACAAAAGATAAACTTTGTGTAAAATGTTGTGAAACAAAACTTAGATTATCTATTTCTCATCTTGAGACCTTCATCCTTCTCTTCTTTTTCCTCAGAAGGTTGTGGAGCAGAATGTCGGAAAGAAGATCGCATAGTAAAGAGTATTATTGCTAGACCTAGAACTCCAAATGCAATGAATATAGTATATCCTTCTTGCAAAATACTGTATGATAGAGCTATTAGAATCACACCTACTCCAAATAAAACAAAAACAACAATGCTATAAATAAGATTGAAATATTTGCGTTGAGCTATTGGAAGCTTGGTTTCTACTTCCTCTTCCTTTTTTGGTTTTTTTTGATTTTTGGAACTCATAAACATCCTCTGCAATTTTCTATTTTATTAAGAAGAAATAAAGATTTATTCTTCAGAAGTCTGCAGGTGGAATATACATCATGTTCAGTATTAATGTCCACAAAGCGATTGCTGTAATCAAATATTGCATTAATCCTTTCAAGAAATATGAACGAACCTTAATCCCTGGTTCAGTTTTCCTTACGGCTAACCACCAACCTCCGGATATCAGTACATAAATTGCAAACATTACAAGAACTGCCGGCCAGTTTGAAAAATTGCTTACTCCAAAAATTATACCTATTAAAATTGCTGCAACTACTTTAGACCAGTAAACTTGATCCAATCTTGGCATGTTTCTGATTTTTTCCGCAATATTCTTTGGTTTAAAAATCTCTTTAATTCTGTTGAATATTTTATTCATATCTATGTTCATATTCACTCACCGTTGTATTTTGAATAAGCAAACTTCTGTAATTAGTCAGTGTTGCTAAAGCAATTTTACCCTTTTAATAGTTTTATGTTTATAGTTTTTTCAAGTTCTTAAACAATTCTGCAAGTAAAGTAAATTGATTTCACTTAATTCGTACAAATAGCAAGGACAGTATTAGTAATCCTTAAGTGTATTTACATTTCATTGCATGTGAGATTTCAATGAAAACGTCGTTATCCAGTCTTGATATAGCCGCGTTGGTCGCTGAGATACGGCCAAAGACGATCAATAGTTGGGTTAATAATATTTATTCAATTGGTGATAATCTAGTACTATTACGGTTCCGTAAGTCAGCAGAAGCTCCTTTCGAAATCATTTTTGATCTAGGGAAGAGATTTCATATTACAAAATTCTTACGTAAGAAACCAGTTACACCAAATAATAAGATTCTATCTCTACGTAAACATATCCGAGATCTTCCAGTCAATAAATTCTATCAACGAAAAATGGATAGAGTGATTGTTTTCGAAATAGCATACAAAGATGGTTTCTATAAGCTTGTGTTTGAGTTGTTTGGAGAAGGAAACATTATACTTGTTGGACCAAATAATAAGATAATTCTAGCTTATAGATATAGGAGGATGAAAGATAGAGATGTTCATCCTGGTCGTCTTTTTAAATTTCCTCCCTCCTCTGATGATAATATATTGACTCTTGATGAAGAAACTTTCTTCAAAACACTTACAACTTCTCAAGGGAAAATTACTCCAGTTTTAAACAATATATTAGGACTTGGTCCTTTATATTCAAAAGATATAGTCTCAAAAGCAAACATTACAACAACGAAAATTGAAGATTTGAGTCAAGAAGAAATAAAGCATCTATTTGAAAAAATCCAGGAACTACAGCAAGTCATAAAGAATCAAGAGTATGAATTTGTTCAATATTTAGATGAAGATGAAATTGTGGATATAACTCCAGTTCCTGTTACTAAATACAATGATTTGGAGGTACAAGAAGTTGAGTCCTTTAATGAATCGTTAGATGAATTCTTTTCTTCTCAAGAAGAAGAACCTGAATACACCGAAGATAAAAGTGAAGTAACTGGAAAAATAACCAAATCTCAAAAAACATTAGATAGTCAAGAATCACATTTAATTAATCTAATTAAACAAGAAGAAGATGAGAAGAGAAAGGGAGATCTCCTATATGCAAATTTTGCTTTAGTTGATGAGCTCTTAACCACAATTGTAAATGCTAGACAGGCTGATATACCTTGGAGTGAAATTGAAGAGAAACTTACAGAAGGTAAGAAGAAAGGTATCCCTTCAGCTGGAATATTAGAAAAACTAGAAGCAAAAAACAAACAGATTTGGATAAAACTAAGAGATGAAACAAAAAACATTGAAGAAGTGATTGAACTTGACTTTACTCTTTCAGTAGCTGATAGTGCAAATAGTTTCTATGAAAAATCCAAGAAAGCAAGAAGAAAAATACCTGGAGCCAAAGCTGCAATTGAAAGAAGTAAGAAGCAAATAAAAGATATCGAAGATAAGAAAGATGTAATAGTTAAAGAAGTCGAAACTAAACCTTTAGCTATTAAAAGAAGCAAGAAGTGGTATGAAAAATTCCATTGGTTCATTTGTGGGGATCATATAATCATAGGGGGGACTGATTTAAAAACCAATGAAAGAATATTGAAGACCTATCTTGATGATGATGATCTCTTTTTCCATGCAGATGTTCATGGGGCACCATTCGTAGTAGTCAAAGATGGTCAGGATAATATATCAGAAGAATGTCTTGCAGAAGTAGCAGCATTTGCTCTAAATTACTCCAGTTTATGGAAGGATAAGAAACTAGTTGGTGATGTTTACTATGTTCTACCTGATCAAGTTAGTTTGACTCCCCCATCCGGGCAATACTTACCAAAAGGTTCTGTGATGATTTATGGTGAAAAAAATTACCTAAAAAGCATAGAAATTAATCATACAATAGGTATTTTGTTTCTTGAGCAGAACGCTCAAGTAATTGGAGGACCAGCTGCTAGTGTTGAGAATAGAACAGATATTTTCATGCAAATTAAACCTGGAGAAACACCTAAAGGAAAAATAGCTAAAGAACTTCTAAATATCTTTTTTAAAAGAAGCTCAGATGAACAGAAATACAAAATTGAGAATTTAACCGTAAATGATATTCTACCCTTTATTCCAGGGGATTCTGTAATCATCCAATAGATTAAGAAGATGTTTAAAAACCAATGTAAAACCTTTAAATGTATGTGAAATTATTGTCATATACGCAATAAAAGGTGTAAGATTTGAAATCTATCTTTGACGAAAGAAAATTCGAAATGGCTGTTAAAGAAATAATGACAAAAAATGTAATAACAGTGACAAAAACAACTTCTGCTGACATCTGTGCAAAACTGATGATAGAGAATAAAATAGGTTCAGTAGTTGTGCTAGACGAAAAAGGCAAAACAGTAGGAATAATTACAAAGGAGAATCTAATTAGACACGTACTAGCAAAAGACGCTGATCCTAAAAATGTCATAGCTGGCAAGATTATGTCATCACCTCTAATTTCTGCATCCCCAAATCTCTCAATTATTCAAGCTATGCAATCCATGTTTAAAGATGGTATCCGACATCTTGTGGTCACTGGTTCTGATGGAAAACTCCAAGGAATTTGTACTGATACTGACATCTTCAAAGTTGTTCCACAACTGATTCTTCTGGAACAAGAATATCTCAGATTTATGAGTGAAGATCAAGAATCTGAGTTAAAAGAGGATTTCGCTGGTTATTGTGATGATTGTAAAGAATACTCTGATGAATTAATTTTTGTTAAAGGTCTTTACATGTGCCCCAATTGTGCTCCTGAAGAAATGCAGGAAAGTAGTGTTGAAGGATAATTAACGGAATTTCCATTCAGTACTTCATTATTGCTTTAGAAAGACGAATCTAAAGAAGATTTTTATCTCGTTAAAATAATTGATACTTAGTGAAACAATGTTAAGGTTCTACGCTGACTCTATGCTTGGAAAGCTCTCAAGGTTTCTTCGCTTTTTCGGCTACAGCACACTTTATCGTTCAGAAGAAACTGTTGATGTGATGATAAAAACAGCGCAAAAAAATGATTTAATTGTTCTTTCTCAGTCCAAACAAGTAATAGATAAATGTCAAAAACAAAATGTAAAGGCATATTCAATGCCTACTTCAAGCATAGAAGAACAGTTGAGAGTATTGAAAACCAATCTTGAAATAGAATTTGAAGTACCCCCAAAAGAAATGTTATGCAGTCTATGTAATGGAGATATTAGCAAAAAGGAAAAAGAAGAAATAATAGATAAAATTCCTAAAGGAACCACACTACATTATGATGATTTTTGGCAATGTAACGAGTGTGATAAGATTTATTGGTTAGGTAGTCATTGGGAAGATATTAAAAGAATCATTGAAAGAGTAGAAAAGGGGAATGTTTGATGGACGTAAAAGATGAAACTGGTATCTATTTAGTAAAATTAGCCAGATTTTCTGCAAAAAGTTGGATATGTGAAGGAAAAGAACCTAATCCTATATCCCCAATGCCTGAACAAGCTAAATTTACTACTGGAGTTTTTGTTACAGTAAAAACGAGGATTGGAGATGAAGCCCATTTAAGAGGTTGTATAGGATACCCAATAGGAATAAAACCTCTTTTCGAAGAAGTAATTGATTTAGCAAGAGATTCTACTCTAAATGATCCAAGATTTGATCCAGTACAGAAAAAGGAATTATCTTCATTAATCTTCGAAGTAACCGTTCTTACTCCTCCTGAGGAGATTATCTATAATAGTCCTGAAGAATTGTTGAATAATATCACAATTCCAGGTGATGGCCTCATTGTTAAATATGGAAGAACTTCAGGACTTTTGCTACCTCAGGTTCCTGTGGAACAAGATTGGGATGTAGAAGAATATATATCATATACTTGTAGAAAAGCTTATTTGTCCACAGATATCTGGAAAAAAGAGAAAATAAAAGTTGAAAAATTCCAAGGTATTGTTTTTACAGAAACAAATCCTGAAGGTGAAATTAAACGCGTTTCCCTAAGTTCACACTAAATGAAATTTTGTAAATCCTTTCTATTTATAGCTGTAACTAAGTGAGGAACAAACAAAGGTATGGTTACAGGAAACATAGACGAAACCTTATTGAATAACGTATTCGAAACTGAAATCCCTTTACACTCAAATTTGCTGTAATAATCAATAATTTCTTGAATATCGAGCTCATTCTCTCCATAGAATATTTTGTGCTGTAATTTCCTTATTTTTGGTTGCAAAATTAGTATTTCTTCAATTTGATTAATAAACTTCTTCGACAGATTTTCTCTTTTACAGATTGAAAAAATCATCGTGTTCGCTCCTCTTTTGTAAAGCTGTATTATGTTTGCTAAATCTTCTTCTTCTCCACTTATAAGAACTAGAACGTTTCCTTGACATCCAACAGGTAAACCACCTAAACCTGATTTAATTTCATCGAAAATGTAAGTTGTTTCCTCTCTAACATCAAAGCGTAGCGTATAATCAGGATTAGTAAGATTCACTTTCAATTGAATGTCTGAATTGCTGTTAATAATATACTCCCCGAGTTTAGCTGCTAATTCAACACTTGTAAAAGGATGATTTCCTGTTCTTCTCACTTTGACTGAAAAAGATTCGCTACTCCTGATATTGTCTTTGTAAAATTCATCGATAATCATCTCCATTTCCTTAATATCCGTATTGCATTTATGAACAATACTTAGACTCGCTGTTCCAGGGATTAAAGTTGATATGTACTTACTTATTAGCTCAGGTTCATCCGACTCAACAAACAATCTGCTGTAATCATTTATGACTTCAAAATTCTTAATGCTCTTTAAATTCAACACATATTTGATATGGTTAACTAACCTTTGAGTTAACCACCTTCGAGTCTTTGAACTTTTGATAGCTATCTCTGAAAATCTAATCATAACAGTTGGTTTATGTTGGATTGAATCTTTCATTTTGCGTTCAGATCATTCTGTTTCAAAGAAATCTATACCTTCTATAAATCTCTCACGTCTTTCTTCAAGTTCAGCTTCTGTCAATCCTTCCTCTCCTTCAACTACAACAACTTCAGTTATCTCACTTGGCTTATGTTGAACTTCGTCAGAAACCTCATAAGCGTCATTTCCGGACAATTTGCTTTCGTACCCACATTTAGCGCAAACCAACAATCTAGATTTTCCCTTTTTCTTAGGAATAAGCAGTTTTCCACATTCTGGGCAGAATTCCATTTTTACTCACTCAAATGCCTAATTTTTTTCCTTTATGTTCTTTCTTTCTATTGAACTTTTCTGTTGGATACAAAATTGCTCAAATATTTATCTCTCTATCTCACATGTACAAACTTTTTATTTACCCGATATTAACTATATTTATGAATTCTGTAGAAAAATCTGAAACCTCACCACGTAAAGATGATCATCTTAGACTATGTATAGAAGAAGATGTTACTTATGATACCATCACAACAGGTTTTGAAATTGTGAGGTTGAAAATAAACTCTGTAATTCGTACTGAAAACTTTGATGATATCGATTTATCTACAGATTTTCTGGGAAAAACAATAACATATCCAATAATAATATCAGGGATGACAGGAGGTTCTAAGCTAGGTCAGAAATATAATAAAATAATTGCTGAAGTCTGCCAAGAAAAAAACATCGCAATGGGTGTTGGCTCGCAAAGAGCTGCATTTGAAAATCCTGAGCTTGCTAAAACCTTTCAAGTACGTGATAAAGCTCCAAACATACCACTGATTGCTAATTTGGGAATAGCACAATTCTTAGAAGGTTATGGATTAAAAGAGGCAGAACTAGCGATTGAGATGATAAACGCTAACGCATTAGCAGTTCATATAAATCCAATGCAAGAATTGATTCAAAAAGAGGGAACTAGAAAATTTTCAGCAATTTTTGATGCCCTTGAAAATCTATCAGTGTCATTAAAATCACCTCTTATTGTTAAAGGAGTGGGTTCTGGTTTTTCTCATAATGATATGCTTTTACTCCATAAATTAAAATTCTATGCTCTTGACATTGCTGGAGCAGGAGGTACCAATTGGAAAAAAATAGAAACTGCACGAAATCCTAATCTTAATTATCTTTCTGATTCCTTTTTAAATCTTGGAGTTCCAACTTTAATATCTTTAAAAGAAGCTAGGAATTATTTGAACTTTGGTTATCCCTCTATTAGAAATTTTATTCGGCTTGCAAGGAAATCCCCAGTTGATATAAAGAAAACTATAGTTTCTGGAGGTATTTGGAGTGGTCTCGACGCTATTAAAGCTCTTGTATTTGGTGGGAATTATGTGGCATTTGCTCTTCCTGCACTACGAGCAGTTGCAAAGGGCGGGAAAGAAGAACTAATATCTTATTTGAATTCGTATATCTTTGAAATGAAAACTGTAATGTCGATTCTAGGATTTAATAATTTAGAAACACTGAGAAAAAAGGGTCACAATGCTTTTTGGATAGATGGTAAAGAATATAGAAAGCTATGAATATATTATCAAATGAAACTATTTTGAAAAAAAAGGATTCAAATTAGGTAATTTGATCTTAAAGTTTCAGACTAACTATGACTCGTCATAGAGCAAAAGCTCTCAGTAATGCCTTGTTCATCCTCAGTAAATATTTATTCTTAAGGTAATTATCTTTTTTGTTTGTATCTTTATTTGACATTAAGTGACGTTTAAAAATCCTGGATTAAGAATGAATGTAGGTATTGCAATAGCTACGTTTATTGCTACGAGAACGAAATAGATGATTTTGTTCCATTTAAGAATTTTAGCTCCATCAAGTTGCCAAACTGGAAGACAATTAAAGAGAGCAATTAGAGCATTAAATTGAGCGATTAAGATGAAGATATTCGGTGATGCTGCTAGCCCAGCTAGAGGAATCACTCCATAATGTGTTAGAAAACCAAAGATTATGCTAACTAATCCAATCACAGCATTTGTAGCTGGTCCAGCCAGTGAAACTAAACCTATATCTCTCTTGTCCATTTGTTTACTCATAGGCACAATTGCAACAAAACCTGGTACTATCAAACCTATTCCTATAATCAATGTAAGTAATGTAAACATCATTCCCCTAACCCAGAGGATATATCGTGCAAACTGTCCTCTCATCATTGCTACAATTTTATGGGCTAGTTCGTGTGGAAGAAATGCTGTGCCTACGAGAACAGCTGAAAGAAGGAAACCCCACCATTTGTTATCCTCTCTATAGAAGTATTGAAAGAAACCGAAAACTAGAACAATTAAAGCAAATCCAAAGATAATATCCACTAACTCACTTCCTAATGAGAAGAGGCCACTAGATTTTACTAATCGCTGTTCGATATACTTTTTTTGCTCTTCTTCACTAGCGAAAGTTACAGGTGTAGGTTGTTGTTGAGCTTGTGCTTGTTGGGCTGCTTGAGCTGCTCTATAAACAAACTGTTTAACAGCTTCTTCAGGAGAAGTGCCAGTTGTTTGCTCACTTTTCTGTTGTGGAGAGCATTTGTGCATATTGGAATCACGGTGGTTTACACAGAAAGATCCACCACAATAACGACAATAGAAGAGAATATCAGCTTCAGCGCCACAGTCAGGATGTTCACATTTCATTATCTTCTACCACTAACTGCCCACGGTTATTTTAGAACGTATCTATTTGTCCAATAATAGGCAGAAAAAAAATTGTGAAACTGCAAAAAACTTGAAAAAAATATTCATTTTCTATGTCTATCTAAATACTTTTTAATCCATACCTAAAAATGAGTTCAATTAATAAGTTTAAGTGATGATTACTATGAAAACTGATATAGAAATTGCACAAGAAAAACAAAAAGACATGAAAAATATTAGGGAGATTGCTGCAAAAGTAGGTCTGGAAGAAGAAGACCTCGAGCAATTCGGAAAGTATGTAGCAAAAATAAACTACCAAACAATGCTAAAAATACTAAAATCAGATAAGCCAAACGGAAAATTGATTTTTGTTACAGCAATGACTGCTTCAAGAGCAGGTGAAGGTAAAACTGTTACAACAATAGGCCTTTCTCAAGCATTACAAAAAATTGGTAAGAAAGCAATGTTTGCTATAAGAGAACCAAGTATGGGACCAACATTTGGAATAAAGGGTGGAGCTACAGGAGGAGGACAATCACAAGTCTTTCCAATGTGGGATATAGATCTGCACTTTACAGGAGATCTACATGCAGTAACATCTGCTCATAACTTATTAGCTGCAATGATAGATAACCACTTAACAAAAGGAAATAAACTAACAATAGATCCAACAAAAGTAACTTGGCCAAGAACAATGGACGTGAATGATAGGGCGTTAAGAAACATAATTATAGGTCTTGGTGGAAGAAGAATGGGTGGGGATATAAGAAACACAGGTTTCGTAATTACAGCAGCTTCAGAAATAATGGCGATACTAGCATTGTCAGCAGATGTAGCCGAACTAAGAGAAAGATTAGGAAATATACTAGTAGGATACACATATGAAGATAAAGCAGTATATGCAAAAGATCTGAAAGCAGTAGGAGCAATGGTGCTAATACTAAAAGATGCAATAAAACCAAACCTAGTGCAGAATTTCGAAGGAGTACCAGGATTCATACATGCCGGGCCTTTTGCGAATGTTGCACACGGAAATAGCAGTATTATTGCAACAAAGTTAGCCCTCAAATTAGCTGATTACACTCTTACTGAAGGTGGTTTTGCTGCTGACTTAGGTTTTGAGAAATTCGTTGATATTGTTGCACGCCAGTACAATACTCTCCCCTCTACTGTTGTCTTAGTCGTTACCGCTCGCGCTCTTAAGCTCCACGGTGGTATCAAAAGCTTAGACGAAGCTAAGAATGTTCATATGGAGGAACTGGCCAAGGGCTTTACCAATGTTGAAAAACATCTTGATAATATGCTCAATATATTCAATATTCCTCCTGTTGTCGCTATCAATCGTTTCCCCTTTGATAGTGATGAAGAGATTGATTGGATTAAGAATAAATGTGAAGAGCTAGGAGCTGAAGCCGCTGTTAGTGAAGTTTTCATGAAAGGTGGTGAAGGTGGTCTCGAACTAGCTGAAGCTGTTCTCAAAGCTATTGAAAAGGGTTCAGGTGATGTTCGATTTGCCTATGAATTCTCTGATCCCATCAAAGTTAAAATTGAGAAAATCGCTAAAAAAGTCTATGGTGCAAAGGAAGTTGAATACTCTCCTCAAGCTTTACAAGATATCGCTTATATAGAAAAACTCGGTTTCACTGATTTGCCTCTCTGTATGGCCAAAACTCAGCTCAGTATCACTGATAAAGTTGGTACAATGGGTGCTCCAACTGATTGGACACTTAATGTAGACGAGGTTCGTTTATATACTGGTGCTCGTTTCATCGTTCCTGTCTGTGGCAGTATGTTCCTTATACCTGGTTTACCTCCTGTCCCCGCTGCAGAACGAATGGACTTTACAGATGATGGAGAAATTATAGGTTTGAATTAATTTTTAACCCCCTTTCTACTTTTTTTCAAATAATTTCTTTTATGATTAGATTTAATAGTGAATCATACTTAGTTTTCTAGATGAATGGAATGCTCAAACATCTTCCTTCTATTTGTATTATCTTCTCAATTACTCTTTCTTTCTCTTTGTTTTTACCTCAAGCAACTGTTTCTGAATATACAATATATACTCGTATGACAGAAATAGTTCTTCCACCAGAATTGATTTATAGAGAAAACTACCCTAAATGGACTTTTTTTGAGTTTGAATACACTTTTGAGATCATCAATCCCTCTGGTAGAATTTTGTATATATATACCTCAACCACTTGTCTTGTTTTTGTGACTGGAAATCTATCATTTGAAAATGAACAATATTTTGGTCAAGTAAGGGGGGGTCCAAGTCTTTGTGGTGATGCTTTCACAAATCACACCATTAATCCTGGAATTACTGAAGGAATACTAACTTTTACATTCTCTGTAAATGATACTTTGGAAGCTCTTCCTAATGGTAACTACACAGTTTGGATTTTTTTAGCTGAGTATGAAGAACAACATAACTACCACCATTTTACCTCTGAAATTGCAGTTAATGGTTCCGATATTCAAATAACTCATAATGGTGCTAATACAACCTTTACGTTTCCTGAAGAAGAACCCAATACAGATACCAATAACGAAGATAATGAACGTCAAACATTTACAATATCATATTCTTACACTTATCTAATTGTTCTGTTACTAGTATCCTCGTACCTTGCTTTTCGAAAGAAAAGGAGAAAATCATTATAATGATTCTGAAGAAGAATCTATTTACAATTTTTCAAATTATAAAAGAAAGAGTTGCTACTTGTAAATAATATAAACTCCATAGAAGATGGAAAAATTATAGGTTTAAATTTTTCTTAGTCTTTAAAAAGTGGAAAATTTCTACTTTATTTTCAAAATTATAGAAGTATTTTTAACTTGTGAAGACTTTATCAATACTCGATATGTCCATTCTGATTACTGGTTTAACTGGTTTTCTTGGTTCTCATCTTGTCAGAGAGCTAAGAAGTAAATATCCAAATAAAGACTTATCTGCACTAATTCTTCCTCATGAAAGGGAAATGTGTAAGGAGTATGAAAAATATGAAATAAATTTCATTTTTGGCGATGTAAGTTCAAAAGCTAGTCTTAAGGGATGTTTTGATGGGATTGAATCTGTCTTTCATCTTGCTGCGATTGTCGACGATCTAGCACCTTTATCGAATTTTTACAAAATAAATCATCTGGGAACAAAAAATTTACTGGAGGAGTTTGTTGATGCTGGCTCAAACACTTTCATTTATATGAGCACTTTGGGTATTTTTGGTTTTAACTTACCTGATTATCCTATAGATGAGGATTATGAAGTTGATTTAATTCCAGGATACAGAGAAAGTAAATACCTAGGTGAAAAAGAAGTTTTCAAGTTTGCTGAAGAATTTGGCTTTAAAGCTTCAGTTTTAAGACCTCCTGGAATTTTTGGCCCTGGAGATCCACATTGGATCCCCAATATATTCAAATTAGTTGAGAGTGGAAAGAAAATTCCTTTAATAAATGGAGACAATGTTGTTTATGCTTATAGCTATGTCTTTGATATAATTGAATCTTTGATGAAAATGGAAGAATTAGATGAAGCAAAAGGGGAAGCATTTAATCATACTAGTTTTCAAGTAACAAATAAGGAATTATTTGAAACTGCAGCTAAAATAAGTAATACAGAATTTGATTCTTACAATCTAAATTATAAAATCGCTATGATTGTGGGGTTGATAGGCGAGTTGCAGTGGAAACTCGTCAAGAAAAGACCATTATTGAATAGATACAGAGTTAAACAAATGGGAAAATCAAGACTTGTGAATACAGAGAAGATTGAAAAGAAATTAGGGGTCTCAACTCAGATATCTTTTGAGGAAGTTTTACGAGAATCATACAAATGTTATAAGAAAGAAAACTAGTTAGAGTAGTCTTTAATTTCATAGAAAAAATCATAAGTGTCAATTGAGTTCTTGTGTTATTATGTTGAGTTTACACAGAAGAGATACACCCGTTTTTGATTTTCTAAACGAATGCAATAAAAGCAATTTACCCAAAAAAATTCTTGATTGTGGAGCAGGTGGTGGTTCTCCTCCCCTGGCAATTTTCTTTGTAGAAGGTTATGAAACTCATGGTATAGAGATCTTAGACAGTCAAATAGAAAGAGCAGAAGCATTTGCTCTGAAGAATAATATGGATTTTAATATTATCAAAGGAGATATGAAAGAGCTACCTTATGAAGATGAATCCTTTAGTTTTGTTTTTAGTCATCACACGATTTTTCATATGAGTAAAAAAGAAGTAGGTAAAGCTATTCAAGAGATGGAAAGAGTGTTGATACTTGGGGGTTTAATCTTCACTAATTTTCCTTCATATGACTGTGTAGGGTATGGGGAAGGAAAAGAAATGGAGAAAGGAGAGTTCTTACAAAAGGAATTTGGTGAAGACGTCCTTCATTCGTATTATGAAGATAGGGAAGCGGATATGTATTTTGAAAATTTTGATTTCATCTCTATAAGAAAATGGATTTTGCTAAAAAATGAAGGATGGGTAGATAATTTAGGAATGATAGAATATATAGCTAAAAAGAAATTATAGTAGACGATTTTTTCTTCCCTCTTTAGTTCTCATCTTTGTTGAGAAATTTAAGTTTTAGCTCTTTTTTCCCTTCTTCTGGACCTCTAAGGTATGATACAAACACTGCTAATATTCCTACGCCAACAAAAATAGCAAACATGATTTTCATAGCGGGGATGTAATTTATCGGATCCTTAGCTGGTAATCCATTATTTCTTTGAAAAGTGTTTCTCAGTATAAAGAATACTGCAGTTGACAAAGCTGTTCCTATGCTGAATCCAACTTGTGTTGATAGATTCATAAGGCCACCTGCAACACCTAATTTATCTTTTGGAGCTGCTGACATAATGGAATTAGAATTTGGTGAGATAAACGCTCCTAGCGACATCCCTAGAATAAGTGCTGCTATTATAAAGAACCAATATGAAGTATCTTCTTTTAGGAAAATTGCTAATAGCATTAGATCAATCGTAATTCCAATCATCCCTATTGATGCTATTAGTCTAGGATCTATTCTATCTGAAAGTTTGCCAGCAAAAGGTCCAACGATAGCCATCCCAACTGGTGCTCCAATGATCACCAATCCTATTTGTATAATTTCCATATTTTGCATTTCTCTTAAATAGAAAGGTAGTTGGTAGAAAATAACATTCAAGCTTTGATAAGCTAAAACAGCAGCTAGAATACCAAAAGCGAATCTTCTGTTCTTGAACATATTAAGGTCTATTATAGGTTTCTTCGTTCTCTTTTCCCAGAGGATGAATATAACGAATAAAACAATGCTCGTAGCTATACCTATTCCTCCCCATATCTCTGGGTTTGGAATGTTCTCATCTACAAAAACCGTTAAACTGAAGACCAATAGAGTTAGAAACAACATGAAACTTACTGAACCAATTACATCTGCTTCTCTTCTTTCTTCTTGCATCGGTGGTGTTTTTGGAATAGCAAACTGCACGTAAGCTAAACCAATTATCCCTAGTGGTATGTTTATGTAGAATATACTTGGCCATCCGAATTTATCTGTTAACAATCCACCTAGAATGGGTCCTACTGTGATACCTGCTGCTATAATTAATGCGTTTAATCCTAATGCTGTTCCTCTATTTTCCTTCGTTGTGAATCTTGTAATTATTGCAGTACCATTTGCCATCCCACAACAAGCACCTAAAGCTTGGAGTATTCTTGCTAAAACCAACCAAAGCAAAGTTGTTGACAATGCACAAAAAAGAGATCCTACAACGAAAATCGCTGTTCCGATTTGTAAAATGATTTTATTACTAAATCTATCTCCTAGATCACCGGCAATAGCTGTAAAGCCAATTAAGGTTAAAAGGTAAGCTAAAATTACCCACTGAGCAATATTCTGTTCTACTTCTAGATCATTCGCTATTACGGGAAGGGAAACATTAGTAATAGTACCATCAATTGAAGCTATGAAAATACCCACTCCAATTGAGGTTATTAAAACTGCTATGCTTAATTCTTTAGATGATGGAGGTTTGTCAGGCTCTTGAAGTTCTGAGGCTACAGTTTCATCCTCTGCATTTACAGAAGAATCATTGACATCATATTTCATAGCAAGCAGCATATCTCAATTTAACTAAGATAAAAAGTTTTGGAGAGTATTCGTAACAATTTTTTGCAAAATTATTTTTCAATTTTTTCCTCTTCAGTTTCGTAAGTTATTTCACAAATTCTGTGTTTGCTTTTTGTTAAATTAACTTGAACCTGACTTGATTTTTTCAACCATTTCTCACAAGAATTGCAGATTATTTCATCAGGATATCTCCAATAATTACAAACTACAAGGAATTTTGTTTCATCAAAAAAGAAATCTGAGATAAAAGGAGCTTTGTTGAATAATTGAATTAGCTTAATCATGGGATCTAAATCCTGATAAATTTGTTCTCCAATATCTTGCTTAATTAGATTAATTGTTTCTTTCCTATCACTGATTCCCATCTCTCGAATTGTTTGATCTTCTCTGTAGGAAATTGTTTCCCTATTCACACCTCTTGGTGCAATCTGAAAAATACAATCTTGGACATAGCTGTATTCTCCTGCACATCTCATTTCATTACTAACAATAGGTTCTCCTAGAATTTGACTGAAAATAGCTTCAAGCATCCCCTCTATATATGCACAAGCTTTTGTAGCTATTACACCAAGAGAATCGGTCCAAATAGAGTTTTTGAGAGAAACAGTTGCAACCTTTTCATCAGGATCAAAGTGAAGTATATTGATGACACCCCATCTATTTACAGTAGGAGATCTTAATATCGCATCCAAATAGGTTCTAGACGAATCAGAATGTTCTGGTTTTAATCTTGACAAAATTGCTTTTCCAGCTTCATAGCCAATTTTCCCTAATATTTGAGAAATTGCATCTTTTCTCCCTTCGAATTGACCGTAGAAAAGCTCTTGAAAGATATTGATTGCATTGTTTCTTAACGAGCTTAAGCAATTATCAACTTCAGGAAAATCATCTAGAATAGGTTTGGAGTAAGTGATTATTATGAACATTTCAGAAAGTTCGATTAGTTTGCTTATGGTCTTCGACATTTCTTCTTCTAATGAAGAAATTGTTAGATATTCTGTAATAGTTGGATCAAAAATAACAAAGGAAAGCATAAATTGTTCTGCTCCTCCACGAGCTAGGGGATTAGGGATAGAGAAAAACATACTTGAATATACAACGTTAGCCATTGCATTGACAAAAGCTCTATGCTCTTCCAAAAAATTGAAATCCATTAATCTGGTTAGTGAAGCAGTTATTCTTTCATCTTGTATCTCTGCAACATTAAACAATAACCTAGGGCCAAGCCTTTGATCAAAATGAAATAACATCACGTTAATTCTGTTTCTAAGATCTGCTCTTTCAGCCATCTGTCATCATCTTCTGTGATGCATAAAGATACGCTAAACAGAAGGAGGGATTAATTTCTGCTGTTCGTATAACATCTGTTGCCTGAATAATTTCGTCGTATTCATTCTTGTTTTTAAGATATTGGTAAAGTATATTCGAACCTATTCCCGTTAGAATAATTACTTTGAGTTCGTTCTCAAATAACTTTCTTCTAATATTCTGATTTATCTTCTCTAGCAACTTTGTTTTGAGTAAGTGGGCGATCTTAATTAACTCATAATCATCAAAGGAATCATCAGTGATACGCAACATATTTTTGAGTCTATTTAATGAATCTTCCTTAAATTTAGCTTTCTTATCAGAAGTGTCAACAATATAATCTGTGGTATGTAGATCTTCAGTTATCAGAAAGATATCAGCTGTTTGAGAGTACGTTTCAAAGGGTAAATTGTAAATGTTTCCATCATATTCAAGATTTGGTTGAATGAATGCTGCATTAGTCTCTAGTAGACCAAAATAGAGAATCTCATTGTTCTTGATTCTTTCATAATCAGATAGTGATAGCGATTGTATTCTTCCCTCTTTTAATGGAATGAAGCTTGTTGTCCTAGTAGAGAAATCCACGATTAATGCATCTTTCTGAATTAGATTCCAGATACCCAAGCCAAGTGCTTTCCATCCTGCAGATACTATTTTATGTGGGACTCTTAAAGCAGCTTCTACTGAAATGAAATTACCGTCAATTGTATAACATACTATATTTGCAGGTAGAATAAACTTGGTAACAGAATCGACTACATACTCAACAGTTTCTTTTGGTGAAGAGAAAAACGAACTAGTTATTGTTAAGATGAATTTTCTTATCTTATAATCTGCATAAGAACGAAGAAGTGTTTTCAATGTACCTTCTAATTCTGATACTCTGGTTCTTAATGGAAGATAAAAACGTTCAAATCTCAAAGGTTCTTCTGGATGAGAAGGATCTATCACAACTATATTTTGAATAGTAGATCCAAATTCTAATACAGCAATATTACCCTTTGTTGTTGAAAAATTATCAGTTCGTATAAGTGCCATCTATTATTTCTCTATTGAATTTCATTAATAAGAATTGAGATACTTTCCCTACCTTCGTCTAAATCCTGCACCTTCTGGTTCCTCTTCTTCTTCTTCTTCAAGTTTCTTTAATTTCTTTGCTGTTTCTAATTTTGCATGTTTTTTAGCAAGCTCTGGGTAGTCTTCAGAAAGGTTTGTGATTAGTTTAGCTTTTGGGTAGATGTTCTGTATATGAACACAAATTTCAGCTAAGTCATCATTGTCTATATACTCACCAATGAAATGTTCTTTACCGCTCTTAAGGGAGATTACAAGCATAGCTTTTTTCTTATGTTTCCAGAGATCTAAAGATAATTTTCGAGGTATTTTCGATAATCCATACTTCCTTATTTCCCTTAGAGTAATCTCACCTTTTTTCAAACGCAAACCTGTTGTTAAAAGGGGTGATGAGCGATATTTAAGCACATCTCCTCTAATTTCAATGTAATCTCTTCCATAAGATAGTTCATGGAATACTCTTACTGAAAAAAGAAGTAAAGGAAGAACAGTAACTACAATGCTAGTAGCTAAAATAACAAGATCTTCAGGTCTTTCTCTTATATCAAAGAAATAAATACTTACTATCATGATTGAACTAAAACATAAATTTAGGATGAAATCTTTCCAACCAAATCTTGTTGGTTTCCTTGAAATTACAGCTGTTTTCTGTTCTTCCTCATTCATTTAATGCACCTATTTTCTAAGATTTTTGAATACGTTTGAAATAGCATCAATGGATTTGTCTGAAGCTGTTATTGGAATCACACAACCAGGTGCTATTATTATTCTTCTCTCATTTTCCTCTGAAACCTTAATAGCATTTTGGATATTTTTGACAATATTTGGAACATCTCCATCAACAAGTGTTTGCGTTTCATCAATACCTGCAAATAATCCTTTATCAAACATCTCTGCTGCTTCCTTCATCGATGGCCATGTTAGTTGGTCATGCCAATTTAGTGCATCAACATTAAGCTGTTCTGAAGCTTCTTTGAATTTTATTTCTTGACCATGGACATGAAGAACCATAAAATCAGCTTTTTTCTTGAGTTGATTTATAATTTTCTTAAGAAAAGAAACTTCAAACTTTCCAACTTCATCCCAATTTAATTTTGTCTTTCTTAGATGTTGAGATGCAAGAAAAATACCTTCTGCTCCTTCATCTAATGAAGAGAGGGCAAATTCTACCATAGTGTCTTGAAGAGTGTGCAATGCATCCATCATGGTATCAGGTTTTTCTCTAAGATTTTTTACAAGATTATTATCCATTTTTGATGCAACCATCAAAGGAGAAAACACAGTCATCATTTTAGGAAGAAATTCAAGTTCCTTATGAATCTGCTTTACTGATTGTAATTGCTTTCCAAATTCACCCTCACTAGTGTCTACTGGCTCTAATACCTCCCAATCTTGAAGAGTCTTTATTGTGCATTCTTTGCATCTAGTGCTTCCAGTAATAGAATCATATTCTTCATCAACCTTGCATCCAAAATCAACAACAGGATAACGACCGTGGGGAGATATTTTCATCAAATCAAAGTCATGACGATGATAAAATTTAACATGAGTTTCTGCTAATTTGATCGGATCTCTATCATCATAAGGAAAATGTTTCCATAAACTAAACAAAGCGCGTTCAGAATTCTGACCTTTCAATGTGTCCAACAGAATCTCTAATTTTTCCATAAGTCCTCTTTGTTCTTAATATTATCAAGATTGTGGTATTGAAATTTAGATAATTAATATCCAAAAACCTAGCCAATCGAATAACTTAAAAACAAGAATTTAAACCCAAAATCGAGAATAATGTCAGCACAAGAACGCAAAGTAGTTAGGAAGAAGAAGAAATTCGGATTAGTTGTTGAATTCATTCCAGTAATAAGAGATCTTGTTCCAGATGAAGATACAAAGAAGAAAATCGACGATGAATTAAAACGAGCTAAAGGCATTACACCTTCATACCTTGCTGATAAATATAGTATCCGAGTAAGTACAGCAAAAAAGATACTTCTAGAAGCAGAAGCTAATAACATCGTTAAGAGAATCATCAGCTCAAGAAGAACCAAAGTCTATTCAACAACAGCTGAATGATAATATTCTGTTTCTTTATATTAACTATAGAACTCTGTAGGGAATGGAGCATCAGTTATACCACTTTCTGTAACATAGAATAGTGCTTCCCTCTCAGGCATTCTAGAACTATCAAAAAGTCTTGCTATTCTTGAACTTCCACGCGATTTTCGTAAGAATAACCTTTGTTGAGGTCTATGGGCCCATGCAAATCCTAATGCCGGTTCTTCTGGACTTCCAAAAAGAAACTCTTCTACATTTGCAATAATTTGGTTCGTGACTACTACTGCTATATCATACTTTACTGCAAGAGCTATTAATTGTTCAGCGATTTGCATTATCCTTTGTTGTCTTTCAACAAGACGTCCTTTTCCAATGTATTCGGAACGAAAATGAGATGCGAAAGAATCTACAACGAGTAATTTGATATTTTTCTCTGGAATTGTGTCGTTCAGTTGTTCGACTATACTGAAGAGATGACTTGTGTTTAGTGCTGAACCAATGTAGATGTTATTTAGAATGCTCTCAACGTCTAATTCCCTGTAACTTGCCATCTCAACAATTCTTCTTGGAGAAAATGTCCTTTCTGTATCTATGAAAAATGCATTGCCATCTAATCCTCCTTCCTCTTTAGGTAATTGAACATTGATACAAAGCTGGAAACATAATTGAGTTTTTCCCGAACCAAATCCTCCTGCAATTTCAGTTAATTCTTGTGTCCAGATTCCTCCACCTAAGATACCATCTAGCTCATTAGAAGTAGTAGTAATTTTTCCTCTCTTACTCTCCAATTCTAGAAATTTAAGTGCTGTAAGAGGTTGAACACCTAGAGCGTTTTGAGCTTTCTGAATAATATCAATAGCTTCCTTTTCTTTGATTTCAACTTTGGAGATTATCTCATCTGATGTGGAAATAGCTAAACTCTCAATTGTGAAACCAGCTTTTTCCAGTTTCTCAATAATAACTTTTTTGATTCCTTCAATTTGCATTTTTATAGTTGATTTAATGTTTACTCTGCTCATAAGTCTTTTGTCTAATATGATAGAATCTGTAAGTTATGGAATTAATCGATAGGTACTAAAATTTTTATATCAACTAGTAGAGTGAAAATTGATTGATTGAAAGTTTCTGATTTCAATCATAATTTTAAGAAGAAACAAATAAACGAGTGTGTGCAATATGAAAAGAATAACAGAAGGAGTTTGTTACATAGGCGTAAATGATTATGAAACAGAATTATTTGAAGGATTATGGCCTATACCTGAAGGTGTAAGTTACAACAGTTATATTGTACAAGGGGAAAAAACTGCTATAATTGATACAGTGAAAATTCTTTTTGTTGATGAATTTCTAAATAATATTGAAAAAGTTACGTCCTTTGATAAAATTGATTATATAGTATTAAATCATCTTGAACCAGATCATAGTGGTTCTCTTTTAAGATTATTAGAAAAAGCTCCACAAGCAGTTATTATCTGCTCAAAGAAAGCTAAAGATATGACAGACTATCTATACAAAATAACAGAAAATATTATTGTTGTAGGTGAAGGAGAAAAGCTTGATTTAGGAGGTAGAGAGCTAGTTTTCTATATGGATCCATTGGTTCATTGGCCAGAAACAATGGTAACGTATGATACAAAAGACCAGATTCTTTTTTCATGTGATGCATTTGGATCATATAAAGCCCTAGATGTTGGAATATTTGATGATGAAGTAAATCCTGATGAATATTTTGAAGAAACAATTAGATACTTCAGTAATATTGTGGCGAAATATGTTAAATATGTACAAAAAGCTATGGATAAATTGTCAGGTCTCGAAATAAAGATGATTGCTCCAGCTCATGGAATAGTGTGGAGAAAAAATCCTAAACGTATTATAGATCTTTACATCGATTTGTCTGCAAGAAAAGCACAACCTGGTGTTGCAGTTATTTGGGGTTCTATGTATGGAAATACTAAACAAGTTGTGGAATATGTTGTGGAGGGGGTAAAGGAAGCAGGAGTACCAGTTACTGTTCTGGAATTTTCAAGACACCATTTAAGTTATCTATTGAAAGAATCATGGAAAAATAAAGCAGTTATTTTAGGAATTCCAACATATGATGGCGGACCTTTCTTAGGTGCATCATACTATCTCCATCTTATGAAGAGGAAAAACCTCAGAGAAAGAATAGTTGGTTTCTTTGGTTCCTCTATGTGGAGTGGCAGAGCTTTACACCAAGCTGCAGAGCAACTAAAAGAACTAGATTGGGAAGTAATAGAACCACTTCTTGAATTTAGAGGATCAGCTACTAAAGAAGTATTAATGCAAGCTAAAGAACTTGCAAAAAAAATAGCACTTATGACCAAAGAATAGAGACATTTTCTCTTTCTTTTTTCCAAATAACTTCCATCTTCTGCAGAAGAATTTGGTTAATTTTGCATTACAAAACCTCAGGAAAGTCCAAAAACACCAAAATATTCCATTTTAGAGAAGAATGGAAAAGATTTTTTAAGATATATACTTAGATACAAATTAGACAATGTCCTATACTCCTCAAAAACTCAAATCAGATGGTACACTAGAACTTACCCCTGAAATAGTGGATGTTATAGTGGATGGCATAAAAGATAAGAATCAAAAAGTGAGAGAAGCAGCTTATTCAACATGGGTTTCTATTGTTGAGCTTGAATCAAATAAAGTTACAAACGATATGATTGATAAAATTACCAAAGCACTCAAAACCTATGATTGAATTTATAGATAATCAGGTTGTTTTGTGATGAGTATTAAGAAAGAGAAACAAGATAAACAATTTTCATTGTTTTCACATAAAATCGCAAGGATGTTTGAACCTCCTAAAAAATTCGTTGAACCATATATTAAATCAGGTCAAATAGTTGCTGACCTTGGTTGTGGTCTGGGCTATTATTCACTCCATATGACTAAAACCTTGGATTTGAAGGAAAAGTCTACTCTGTAGATTCTGATGAAAGGGTAATCAAAGCGTTGAAAAACAAAGCTGAAAAGCAAGGATATCAGAATATTTTGCATCATAGCATTTCGGAATTAATTTTCCACTCAACTGTCCAGCAACGAGATAATAAAATTCCACTTTTTTTTACTAAAAAATTGACTATGTTTGGTTTTGGGTGAAGCTGCTTTTATAATCGCTTTTAAGGATTCAGATTTCATCTGATCGTCTTCTGAAAAAGTTAACTCCAAAGCATTTATATTAGAAGAAAATGCATCAAGTGTATTTCTACTAGTAATTGCTGTAATTCTTCTTTGTTGAGGTAACCATTACTCTTGAAGATATTCGTTAACCATTCTGGTGTTAACTTTTCTATATCAGTTATTATTTCATGCTCTTCCATTTCTCTATTCAATTGTTTTATTATGTCAAATAATTAATAATGATTTCCTTGAAAAAGCAAAAAAATGAAGAATAAAAGAGAAAAAAGATATGGAATTAATAATCCTCGTCCATTCCGCCTGGACCACCAGGGGGCATTCCACCACCAGATAGCTCTTTAGCAGCGATAACATCATCTATTCTTAGGATCATTTCAGCAGCTTCAGCAGCACTACTTATTGCTTGATTCTTTACTGAAATAGGTTCCCAAACATTGAGTTTTGCCATATCATCAACTTTTGCAGCAAAAGGATTAACACCATAAACATGACCATTCTTTGCATGTTGAACATGAAGTTCGGAAAGGACATCGATTGGATCTAATCCCGCATTCTCTGCTAGAGTTCTGGGTATTATTTCCATAGCTTTTGCGAACTTCTCAATTGCTAGTTGGACTTTACTTGTGTGACCCATGGCAAATTCGTTAAGTTTTTGGCTTATGCGAATTTCTGGAGCACCACCACCTGGAACAACCTTCTTGTCATGGATTACTTGACGAACAACACACAAAGCATCGTGTATCGCTCTCTCTGCTTCATTAACAATCATCTCTGTTCCGCCACGAATGATAATAGAGACTGCTTTAGGATTTGTGCATCCAGTAATGAAAATCATATTATCATCACCAATAGATTTCTCTTCAGCAATTTGTGCTTTTCCTAAAAACTTACCAAGGTCTTCTAAGCTTGTAGTGATTTTAGCTCCAGTAGCTTTAGCGAGTTTTTCCATATCGCTTTTCTTTATTCTACGAACAGCTGAAATTCCTTTCTTAGCTAGATAGTGTTGTACTATATCATCAATTCCTTTTTGGCAAAGAACAACATTGGCACCAGATTCGACTATCTTATCTGCCATTTCTTTTAACATTTCATGTTCATTATCCAAGAATGCTTGAATTTGATCAGGACTTGTAATATTGATTTTTGCGTCTATTTCTGTTTTACTCAGCTCAAGTCCTTTGTCTATGAGTAAGAGTTTAGCATTTTCAATTTTTTTTGGCATATCAGTATGAACGAATTCTTTATCCAAAATTATTCCATCAATTAATTGTGTATCTACTAAACTTCCACCCTTCTTCTTTTGAATTTGAATGTTATCAATATCAGCGAACATTTCTCCTTTCTTTTCTTCTGCTACAGCTTTAACAGCTTCGACAACTATTTCCGACATAGCCTCTTTTTCACCACTGATTATTTTAGAAGACATGGATGTTTGTGAAACAAATTTGAGTGTTTCTACATCGTCAAATGCAACTTCTTTTGACATTTCATTCAAAATTTCTTCCGCTTTAAAACGAGCTAACTTATACCCTTCAATAATAGAGCTAGGATGAATATCCAAATCCAATAAATCTTCTGCTTGCTTTAGTAATTCTCCTGCAATAACTACAACAGTTGTAGTTCCATCACCTGTTTCTTGATCTTGAGTTTTTGCAAGATCAATAACAAATTTAGCAGCTGGATGACTAACTTCAATTTCTTTTAAAATTGTTGCACCATCATTAGTAACTGTGGTGTCACCAAAATTATCAATCAACATTTTGTCCATTCCTTTTGGACCTAAAGCAGAACGAATTGCTTCAGAAACAGCTCTTGCGGCTGTGATATTATTCCTCTGGGCATCTTTACCTCGAGTTCTTTCGGTTCCTTCCTTTAATATATAAACAGGTTGACCATACATTTTAACTACCTCAAATATCTTCTTGAGTAACTTAATTTCGTTTTAGGGTGTTATTCTCTGTTATATATATTTTCCGATTAGCAAAAAAATTTACAGTTTATTTTTCTAATCTTAAACACCCTGAGAAATCTTTAATAATTTTGAGTCTTCTTTTATTGCGGATATCTGATTCAGAATGTTTTTAAAAGTGTAAACCTAAAATGTACTGGGGTTATTCTGGCGATTCTTTACATATTGATATGAATCAGAAAAAGTGAAACAATTTGTTGGAGCCAAACTATGGAAATGATTGGACTCTGTCCTCTAGAGATTTAACTGTCTCTGTTGCAGGATTAGATGGGGTAGGGAAGACTCTAATTATTAATAAGCTTCTCCATGAAGAGATTCATGAAACTTACGCAACTTTTGGAATTAATCAGGAAATCATAAAAATTGATGGTCTTAGACTTGGATTGACAGATTTGGGGGGACAAGAACCTTTTAGAAAATCTTTATGGGAAAGTTATATCTCTAAATCTGATGCTTTGATTTATGTTGTTGATGCAACCAATGAAGAAAGAATAGATGAATCAAAAACCTGGTTTGTACGCGCACTAAAATGGATCAAGAAACAATCCCCTGTTTTAGTTTTGATAAACACATGGGATAGGTCAATTGATAGTAAAACCATCCAATCCATAAGTAAAATTTTCCAAACTACTGGTAACATTAGTGGAATAGAATGTTTCTCTATCTCTCCCATAACAGGAAAAAACATCAAGAAAACAGTAGATTGGTTAGCTAATACTATTATTGAGAATTTAATTAGCGTTGGAATCGCTGTTGATTACTTTGTAGCATATATCAAGACAGAACAAGGAATTGTTGAAGCAAGAATTAGAAGTCCAGAACCCACTTTAATTGATAAAGGCTTATATCCTGTTATTCGATACAAATTCGCGGATGGAGACGAATCCATTCTAGAATATATGAGGTTTAAAAGCCGACAAATAGTTATGGCAGCTGATAGTCAAACATCTTGTTGGTTAGTCACTACTGAAAGTAAAGATTTCAAAGGAACCAACCTTCTTATGAAATTACTTACTGAATTTGTAAAAGAGATTCATGGATTAAGAACTGAAAAAGGAAAACATCTTTCAGAGTCAGATCTAACAAGTTATCTAATCAAATATATGATTGACAAGCAATCCTTCTGGTCGGTAAAGGAGCAACCAATGTTTGAAATTTCTATGGTTGATGATTATTTTTAAGGTTCTTTTGTTTTAAAAGAAAATTAAACTTGAACAATAGTGTTAAATATTTTTCATTTTTCCTTAACTTGATCTAATAATGGATTCAGAGCTAAAAGAAATACTAAAAGGAATCAAGGGTTTCAGAGATTTTTATCCTGAAGATTGTGCAGAATATAAAGTTATTTTTGATGCAATGCATTCAGTTTCCTGTAAGTTTGGTTATGAAGAATATGAAAGTCCAACAGTTGAATTTGCGAAACTTATAGAGTATAAATCTGGTCAGGAATTAGTTGATGAAACTTATAGACTCTTCGATAGAGAAAACAGAAAATTAGTTCTGCGTCCTGAACTAACTCCATCATTAGCTAGGCTCGTAGTAAATCAACATCAAAGATATCCTAAACCAATGAGATGGTATAGCATTCCTAGAGTTTTCAGAGATGAAACACCACAAAGGGGTAGAGTCAAGGAACATTATCAGTTTAATGCAGATATCATTGGTATAGATCACCCTGCTGCAGACGCAGAGATTATCGCCCTTTCAGTGAATATCATAAAAACTGCAGGATTAGAAGATGGAGAATTTATTTGTGTAGTTAACAGTAGAGAACTTCTCCAGGGTTTCATTGAATATATTAAAGCACCCAACTATGTTGATGTCATCAGAGCAGTAGATGCTAGAGCAAAACACCTTCAAACTGCACTTGAAAAGAAAATTAAAAAAGATATCCAAGCTGAGACAGGAAAGAATCCAAAGAAAAGAGAAGTTACTGATTTTGCACTTAAATTACGTACAATTTGGCAACAGGATCCTGAAATAAAGGAAGATTATTCAGAAATAAAAAAGCAATCAATTCTATTTAAATATCTAGATCAACTTAATTCTATTGAAGAAGACGGTTTAAAAACAGCATTTATTGAAATTGGTTTAACCTCAGAACAAGCAGCTAAGCTTTATACTTTCGTCACAATACGAGGAAAACCAAAAGATGTACTTCTTAAATTAAAGGAACTGGATATTGGTGAAAAATCAGAGAAAGCTCTGAAGAATCTAGAAGAACTAGCTTATTTTCTTGAACTGTTTAATGTAATAGAAAATTGTGAATATGATACATCTATAGCGAGAGGATTAGAATACTATACTGGAATCGTGTATGAATTCTTTGACAGAACAGGATATGTAGTTAGGGCTATAGCCGGTGGAGGAAGATATGATAGATTAGTTGAAAGCTTTGGTGGAGGTCTAATTCCAGCAACTGGAATTGGTATGGGAGAAACAGTCTTGCACTCAATACTAAAACATCTTGGAAGGTTTGAGGAATATTCTTCTCCAGCAAAAATCTACGTAGCTCATATATCAAGAGACGTCCTAGCTGAAACTTCTGAAATCGCAAATAAACTCCGAAACGACTATTCAGTACTTTTTAATCCCTTGAACTGGAATCTAAGTAGACAATTAGAGGATGCAGGTAGTAGGAATATTCCGTTAATGGTAATTATAGGGAAAAGAGATTTGGCAGAAAACAATGTGACAATAAGGGATTTAAGAACTGGAGATCAGAAAATTGTTTCAATTTCTGAGCTAAAGAAAGAAATAAAGAAACAGTTGAAAGAGTAATTTATTTTTAAAGAAATGAATCAAAACAGATTTATTTCCTCATTTTATATCAGCATTAATGACTGTAGCTCCTCATAATTACTTTAAGTCAATTAAACCACAAATCCTAGCCAGTAAAATAAATGAGAGAGAAAGCTATGAAGAGATTTTAACTCAATTAGGATTAGATAAAAAACTCTCTAAGAATAATTTCGTAGAGTATTTATTGGTAGAAACCAAAAAATTACTTAATAAAGAAGAACGAACTGAAGCTCTCATTGTTCTGCGTTCAATAAAAGCAATTTTACCTCAAGTTCCAGTAAAATATCATGCAGAGTTTTATCTAAGACTTGCTGATTCTTTTCTTTTATCAAATGATTATGAAGGCGCAGAGAAAGCTGTCGTTAAAGCTGAAACTATAGCTTCCAAGTTGAAAGATCCAGGTTTGAGTATAAGGATTTTTAATCTGTTGTTTATTATTAATAGAACTATTAACAAGGATAAAGCAGTAGAATATTTGTATAAATCAAAAGAATTATCGGAAGAACATAGTATCTACGAGAATATTGTGTTCTGTAACATTAATTTAGGACTATTTCATTTTTTCAAAAAAGAACATAACAAAGCTGCCGAATATTGTAAGAATGTCATCGAAACAATTTCCGAAAAACCTTATCCTAACGAGAGACTTCTAATGCCAACTGATTACTTTCTTCAAGTGTTTTCAGAAAATCCTGGATTAGTCGTTGCATCAAAATATAAAGGTACTATACTGAGGGGTGTTTCAGTTGTTATACGAGCTTTAAAACAATTATCAAATGATTATGAAGCAACACGTCGTCTCTCGATTTTAGCAAGTTTTCTGAAATTATCAGACACTTTAGTTGAAAATTCTATGAACAAAATTCTAGAATATATTGAAAGCTTAAATGCAAACAAAAAATCTCTCTATTATTCTGCGTTGGGACGAGGTATTAGTGATTACAAAAATTTTCAATATGCTTTGATGTATTTTGAAAAGGCTCTTGAATTTGTAAACTACATAAAAGATGAAGAACAAAGAAAAATAAAGAAAGGTATGGCTTATATCCTTTCAAATTCAATAGGAGTCTCAATGCTTTATGATTTAGATTCTTCTCCTCAAACCTCGCAGAACTTAAAGAATCTAGCAATAAAAACCAGTTCGAAGAGTCTCTTAAGTGATAAAAAAGAAGTTACAATATCTTTTCAAAATGCTGTAAGTGATTCAGATGCAGCTTTTTCTATAAAACGAAAATATGTAGCTAACAATCTTTTAGATATTCTAAAAGAGAAGTATGAAATTCAAAAGAACATCGTTGCTCTAACATTTCAGAAAAGCAATAAGGAACTGATAAATAATTTGGAAATATTCTGTATAAACGCTATAACACAGAATGATGAAGTACAATCTCTTCTTTTAGCTGGAACTACAATGGATGAGAAAAATATCAAAAGAGGTAAGAAAATTTTTTCAGGATATCAGATTTTAGGGCACATTGTTCCTAAAACTATGCAAAAGGAGAAACACTTGGAAGATTTTGACATGAGATTTCTTTTTGATTTAATAAGGGCACCTCATAAGTTTAAAGAAATTGAATTTCTAGTTACAAGCGATGATGTTGAAATAACTTATACTCCCTTTTACAAAAATAAATGAAGTTTATCCTAACATGGCAAAAATGGATTTCTTAATCTCATTAATTCTCTCAGGAGAATATTGAGCTTGTCTCATATATTCGACAGCTTTATACATATAATCTCTTGCTTTAGGTTTTTTACCCATGTTGAAATAAGCTCTACCAATCAAGATAAACAAAGTGATGATGTTATCATCATCCTTCTGTTTAGTATAATAGTTGAGAGCCTCAGAAAGAACTTTTAAAGCATCATTAAATTTACTTTGAGATAGCAATAGTTGACCTAAGTCGTATTGTGTTTCAGCTAATTTGTTATAAACTTTCAATTTCTTATAGTAAGAAATAGCAGTCTTGTAAGCGTTAATGGAATGATTAGGATTAGCAGATCCCTCGTCAAGACTAGTTTGATAGGCAACACCTAGTTCTTTCCAAGTATCTGCAAGTTTTTCAATATTACTCATTTTAGTAAATGCTTCAATAGCTTCAGCTAAATACTGCTTGCTTTTTTTGAAGTTTCCTTCAGTTCTGTAAATCTCTCCCAATTTATACGAACACTCACCGATTCTATCTAGCTTGTTAAGATCTTTGTATCTGGAAAAAGCTTGGGAGTAAATTTGTCGAGCTTGGGAGAGCTGATTAATATTGGAATAAGCAGTTGCAATTATGAAGAGACTTTCGGCAGATTGTTCTTTATTTCCCATAGAAGTAAACATTTCTTGGGCATAAATTAAGTTACGAATGCAGTCTTGATATTTACCATTGTTAAAATCCTCTTTTCCTTTAATAAAGAAAAATTTAGCATTAGATTCTAGTTCGTTCATGAATATAGTCCCCTAGCCCCTTCTGAGACTCTTCGTAAGAATCTTCTCTTTGTTTATTATATAGTTTATAATACTTTTATCCGCAAAAGAAAAAAAAAGACAGATGTTCTATTTAGGATGATTTCTTTGATTTTATTCCTTCAAATAAAACAATGGTCGTTCTTCATAACTCACATTAACAGTATCCCAATCAATTTCACGTGAAAGGGTCCTTTTTCCAGAATCAATAATATTGTTTACTCTCCTCGCATGTAAGATTTCTCTGGCTTTTCTCTGTATTGAACGTCTTTGATATTTTGGTTCTCCTCTAGCATAAGTTATTGCAGTTTGTTCTTCTATTTCTGCTAAAATTCCAATAACTACTTTTTCTTCACTTACAAACTCTACTAATCTAAACATCTCGGGATTAGCTTTTACTTCATAGAACGCTTCTTCAGGTATGATTGAGGTTATGCTCTTCTTTGTACTTGCTGGAATAAAGATTTTTGCTATATCTAAAACACTGATTATAGGATCTAGAAACTCTGATGGAAAATTAATAGATTTTTCTGAGTAAAATGTTGTGGGGCGTGTTTCTCCCCGATCTTCTTCAGCAATAAATGTTGGTTGTTCTTTTCGTTTTAATGATTCAATTACTCCGCTGATTACGTAAGCATCTTCTCGATATGAATCATATACTTCTAATCCAAGTCCAATACCAGATACACTTGCAATAATTAACTCGTCAAGTATTTGTCTTGTCCAAGTATCAAAAGGTTGAACCTTAATAATAGGTTTTGAAGGAGCTTTCACTTTCTTTTTCTTCTTCTTCTTAAAGATTCCAAAAAATCTGCTCAAGACACCTTTTGGTTTTAATTCTTCTTCTTCTTCTTTTTTAATTTCCTCTTCCACTATTTGTCTTTCTTGCTTCTTTCTTTGTAAAGTTTCAATTGGAGACAAATCTTTGTGATAGTGACTAAAGGATCGTATATCATCAATTTTAAGTCTCAATAGTGCTTCCATTTCTTTGAGATTGATATCGTCAATTGGGCTAAGTAACCCTAACCACCCTTCTGCATTTTCTGATTTTGCATGCACAATAAAGAGATTGGTCGCGGAGGGAGATTCGACATCTCTACTAGCCAGACGAAGATATTTGAGTATATGAGGATAATTCACACTC
>JABLTJ010000087.1 GCA_013166775.1 Promethearchaeati archaeon | reverse complement strand
CCAAAGGAATTTACTGAACTTTATACAGGAATTTTCGACAAACTACAGAAATTCCATAAGACCAAACAGTGGGTTACTGTTCCAACTGCTTCTGGCACATTATTTATGGATATGACAGCACGATCACTTGTAAAAGAAAAAGCACTCTGCTGTGTAAATGGAGCTTTTTCAAAAAGATGTGCTGATACCATTAAAGCCTGTGGCAAGGAAATCGAAAAAATTGAAATTGAATGGGGCAAAGCAGTCAAACCCGAAATGATTCTTGAAAAATTGGATTCAGGAAAATTTGATACTCTTGCTCTTTGTCATAATGAAACAAGCACAGGAGTTAGAAATCCTATTTATGAAATTGGTAAAGCTGTAAAGAAAGAACACCCTGACATTATGTATGTAATTGATTCTGTTTCAGCGATGGGTGGGGACAAAGTAATACCAGAAGAAATTCAGTGTGACTTGATTTATGCTTCTACACAAAAAGCTTATGCACTTCCACCAGGACTTGCTATTGGTTTTGTTTCTGATGCTGCTATCAAGAGATGTGAAGAAGTTCCAAATAGAGGTCGTTATACTGATCTAAAAGGACTCTACGATTATTACATGAAGAAACAACAGACACCAAGTACTCCTAATATCTCTTTAATGTATGCTCTTTCATATCAATTAGATAAAATGCTTGAAGAAACCTCAGAAGGCAGACATAAAAGACATGAAGAAATGGCAAAGTGGACACAAGGATGGGCGAAAAAGCATTTCGAAATGTTTCCAGAACCAGGTTATGAATCAATCACTGTTTCAACTATTAAGAATACCCAAGGAAAAAGTGTAGCTGATTTGAACAAAGAATTAGCAAAACGAGACTACATGATTTCAAATGGTTATGGTGATTTGAAAGAGAAAACTTTCAGAATTGGCCACATGGGTGAATGGACAACAGACGATATCAAAGACGTTTGTGGTCACATAGAAGATATATGGGAGCTGTAAAACATGAAAGTAATCGTTTCAGACAAAATAAGTAGTAAAGGTGTTGACCTACTTAAAGCAGAAGGTTATGAAGTCAATGAAGCATGGGATATCCCAAAGGATGACCTTCCTGGCATAGTTGGTGACTATGATGCTATTGTGATTCGCTCAGCAACCAAAGTCAAAGGTGATTTGTTGGAAGCAGCAAAAAACCTGAAGGTTGTAGGTAGAGCAGGCATTGGATTAGACAATGTAGACCTTAAGAAATGTGAAGAACGAGGAATAACTGTTCGAAATACACCAAATGCTACAACTGATACCGTTGCAGAATTAGCGCTTGCATTTATGTTTGCTCTTGCTCGTAAAGTTGTCCAAGGAACAACAACATTACGAAAAGGCGAATGGGCTAAAAAGCAGCTTAAAGGTTCAGAATTATTGGGCAAAACATTAGGAATTGTTGGATGTGGACGAATTGGTTCAGCTTTAGCTCGTAAATGCGAGGGTCTTGGTATGAATATCATTGGCTGTGATGTAGCTCACATAAGTAAAGCTTGGGTTGATCAAGGCGAAATGCCAGAGGTATTTTCGCAAGCAGATTTCATTTCATTACATCTACCACTATTACCGGAGACAAAACACATCATCAATGAAGAAGCAATTACTAAAATGAAGGACGGAGTTTTCATAATCAATTGTGCACGTGGTGGAACTATTGATGAGAAAGCTCTTTACGAAGCAATTAAAAGTGGCAAAGTCGCTGGAGCAGCGCTTGATGTTTGGGAGAAAGAACCGGTAGAATTAGAAGCTTCCAAGAAATTACTTGAACTTGATCAAGTAATTGGTAGTCCCCACATCGGTGCTCAAACCGCAGAAGGTCAAGAACGAGCTGGAATACAAGTAGCAGAAGCAGTTATTGAAGAATTGAAAAAGCTTTAAAATACTTGATTCTAAAATCTCGAACAAAAATCAAAACTCTTTGGAGCTAAAGAAGAACTTTCTTTAGCCCAATATAATTTTTCAAAAATGGACGTGTAAATAATAGATGGTAGAAATTAGACCCTTTAAAGGAATCAGATTTACCAAAAAAGCAGGAAAATTAGAAGATCTTGTCGCTCAACCATACGACAAGATTACAGAAGAAATGCAAGAAATGTATTATGCTAAATCAGACTACAATTACTGCCGATTAACTTTACCAATAGAAGAAAATCGGTACGAAATATCTAAACAAAGAGTAGAGAAATGGTTTAGCGAAGAAATTTTCAAGCAAGATGAAAAACCAGGTTTTTATGTTTACTTCCAAGATTTTGAACTCTTTGGAAAGAACCACATTCGAAAAGGTTTCTTTGCAGCTGTGAAATTACATCATTTTGAAGAAGAAATAGTTCTCCCTCACGAATGGACTCACAAAGGACCCAAGATTGATCGATTAAACATGCTAGTGGCAACACAGAAATTCCTTGAAGCAGGTTTCATGTTATATAACGACCCTGAGAAAACAACCATCAAAATTTTTGATGAAATTGCTAAAGCAGAACCTGAAATGGATGTAATTGATAGTTTAGGCGTTCGTAATCGTGTTTGGAAGATTAATGATCCAAAATTAGTGAAAGCAATTCAAGTTGTTTTTGAAATTCCACCAGGACAAATCGTAATAGCTGATGGTCATCATAGATATGAAACAGCTTGCGGTTATAGAGATGAATTACGAAAAACAAGGAAGAATTGGTCAGAAGATGATGCAGCAAACTTCAGAATGACTCTTCTAGTTGCTGTTCAAGATGAAGGTTTAACTATTTTACCAACTCATCGTGTTCTAGACAAGTATGAAATTGATGAAGAAGCATGGAAAGAAATCCATGAAAACTTTGATGTTAAGGAAATTAAGATAGAAGAAATTCAAGAATTCATGGAGTCCTACAAGCAGCACGCTTTCACCATATATACTAAAGGAAAAGCTTACGGAATCGTTCTTAAAGATTCAAAAATCGTTGACAAATATCTCAAAGAAGTTCATGCTGATAGTTATAAAACACTTGATGTTGTAATAGTCCGAGAAGTATTGTTTAATGGCATCTTGAAAACAAAGCACCTTAAGATTGATGAGGATATTTTCTATATTCGATGGATTAAAGATGCGTTAGCAAAAGTTGATGATGGAAAAGCTACCATTGCTGTTATTATGAATTCCACTAAAGCAACACAAGTTCTTGATGCATCAAAGAAAGGCGAACGAATGCCTCAGAAGTCAACTGATTTCTATCCGAAGATGATATCAGGTTTAGTTATGGAAGATATCACTGAAGGAGAAAAACTGCTGTAAAATTTGCAGCGGTTATTATTCTTTCTTAAACAAACTCTTATATACTTATGAATATCGAAAAACGATTAGAAATAACAGAAACTGAATGAAGTGATAAACATGCCCCATGAAATAAAAGATTTAACAAAATTAGATAATATCATTGCTCAATCAACAGAATGCAGAGTAAAGAGAATTGGCGACATGGTAAAAATAAAATTCAGAACAAAGAAGAAACTCTATACCATTAAAGTTTCTGTAAGTGAAGCCGAAGCTATTCGAGCTAGAATTTCAGTACCAATTGTTGATTACTAGTTATATTACAAAAAAAAGTAGAGTTATTCCCTTTAAGGGAATACCATTCTTTCTTATTCTATTGTGTTAATCCTTGGAATTTTGTTAGTTGTTTAATAACATCATTCCGCTCCATATCGGTATTGCAATATTTACATCTTATTTTTAGTGGTTCAATGCTTTTAACATAGTATGTTTGCATGGATGGCTCTCGAGCATTTGTTATACATTTTGGATTTATACATTTTGGAAATCCACTGACTTCTTCTGGTAATTCAACATCGAATTTATTGACAACTTTGAAATCCTTAATTTCATTTATCGTTGCTTGTGGGCTAATTAGTGCAATTTGATTGATCTCGCTTCTCTCAAGAAACCTGTCCTCTATTTTCACTATGTCTTTTTTCTCCTGCCTCTTACTTGGAACATTCAATGATAAAGTTGCTACAGTTCCTTCTAGACCAGTAATC
>JABLTJ010000086.1 GCA_013166775.1 Promethearchaeati archaeon | reverse complement strand
TAGTAACTTTCTGATGTATGCTGACTTGTCTATTATCTTTTGTTTTTCCATTAGGAATTTTAGTTTCTCTTCTAATTCCTTATCTATTCGAACTGATAATACTGACATGGTTCTCTTGTATACTGTGTCTGTTTTGGTATATATTCCTTCCTCTTATTCTTTTTTCTGTCCCCGGTTCCAATCTGGGATCGCCCACCAATTTTTTCATATAATACGTATTTCATCAAATAATATTCCAACAGTTTTATAGATAAAAATAAGAAATATTTCACTTTACTTTTATTTATGATAGATTTTGATTTAACAAAAATTCCTCGTGAAGGAATTTGTACTTTGCCGACACCTATTCAATATATGCCACGTCTTTCTAAATATTTGCAAGATGTGAATGTATATGTTAAAAGAGATGATTTAACAGGAATTGCTTTAGGTGGCAATAAAAACAGAAAGGTTGAGTATTTACTTGGAGATGCCTTGAAAAAAGGTGCTGATACAATAATCACTGAAGGAACCCTTACATCAAATCATTGTTTACAAGCTGCAGCTGGAGCAGCTAAAATTGGATTGAATTGTGAAATTGTTTTATCTGATGCTCCTATTGGCGAAAAAATTCCCATGAATCTCTTATTTACTAAATTGTTAGGAATAAAAGTTCATAGAGTAAAAACCAGTGCTGAAAGAAAAACAAAAATGCTTGAGATTGCTTCCCATTTTGAAAAGAAAGGTGATGTCCCTTATATTATTCCATCAGGTGGTTCAGATAAAATTGGCATTTTTGGTTATATCAATTTCTTTAAAGAAATCGCTTTGCAGTCTGAAAAAATGGGAATAAACTTTGAATATTTCATCCATGGTACTGGCAGTGCTGGCACACAAGCGGGTTCTATTGTTGGTAAAAAAATCTTTTATCCAAATTTGGAAGTTATCGGAATTAATGCTGGTTACAAAAAAGAAAAAATAGTCATGAAAATTAAATCAATAATTAATGAATTTGCATTAGATAATTCACTCAATTTAAAGATAAATGACTCAGAAATTATTGTTTTAGATGATTTTATTGGCGAAGGATATGAGATCATTTCAGATGAAATCCTTGAAACAGTGAGATTAATAGCAAATTTGGAAGGAATTTTCCTGGATCCAGTCTATAACGTAAAAGCTATGATTGGATTAATTGGTTTAGCAAAAAAGAATTATTTTACAAAAGGATCAAACATTCTATTCCTTCATTCAGGTGGTAATCAAGCGTTCTGCCATTTTGTTGAACCCGTATTGGAAAAATTAAATAAAAATCTATGAAATTCTATCATCTTTCGCTTAGATAATTTTCAGATGTTATCTAATCCTTCTATTCACACTTGTCCAATCTAATTTTTTCTGTTATATTTTTTATTGGTCACTTTTTTACATATTATTATTAATAGTTGACCATTTACTACAGTTATAGATGAAATATTTGTTTGTGATGTAAAATGTCTAATGAGAAAGTAATAAAAGAAATTCAACTAGTTCTTGAGCAGTTTAATGAAGCGTACATCAAACAAGATGCTTCTAAAATAGATGAATTTATGAAGAAATTCTATACTATTAGTGACGAATCTCTAATCATTGGGACCGCCTATAAGGAATGGATGCATGGTCCAAAAGGTGCAAAGGAAATTTTTCTAAGTGATTGGAAAGATACTGGTATCTGGAGTTACGATTACAAGGATGCCAAAATCTCTGTAAAAGATGCTGTTGCTTGGATAAGTATGACAGGCAAATTAATCATGGAATTACCATCAGAAGCAATCTATCAAGGGATGCAAGCTCAGATTAATAATATGCTAGAAGATCAAGACAAAAATCCTGATGATAAAATGTGGGATATTATTAGTTCTGCTACCTTTTATCTTAATCACGCAAAGAAAGGTGATAAGTATATTTTTCCCTTTAGGTTTACCGCTGTATTGATTTCTGAGAACAATAATTGGCTTTTCCATCAAATGCATTTCTCATTTCCGTATGTTTTGACCTCTCCTCCTGTAAGGGTTTTTGAATAAATATAAAGTAACCACATAAAACGAAAGATTCATAAAAGAAAATAAAGGGAAAGAAAAGATAGTTACAGTATTTTGGGCCGGTAGATCAGCCTGGAAGATCGCCTCCTTGGCATGGAGGAGGCCGTGGATTCAAATTCCACCCGGTCCACCATTTTTCTCTTTTCTTAACCGCAAATCTTTAATGAATTTCTTTTCTTTTACTCTTTATGAACAAACATTCCTCTATTCTTACTGATCATATTGTTGGTTTTGGTGGTTTCTTCTTCAAATCTAAAGATCCCAAAGGTCTGACTAAATGGTGCCAGGAACTACTTGGTTTCACCACCCAAGTACCGTATACTAAAGAAGATACTGCTATCACTTTTCGGTGGAAGAGTTTCGATGGTGTCAATCAGAATACTGTTTGGGCTCCTTTCAAAGAAGGTGGGGATTATTTTGCTCCCAGTCAAAAAAAGTGGATGATCAACCTCATAGTTAAGGATATAGAACAACTTCTTACTAAACTCCTTGCTCAAGGTGTTCAGCAAATTGGCAAGATTGAGGAAGAATCCTACGGTAAATTCGCTTGGATACTTGACCCTGAAGATAATAAAATAGAGCTCTGGGAACCTAATAGAGAATTTTTTGCAGATAAATATTAGAATCTTAGTATTGCATTCTTACTCTTCTGCCAACTCTAGTTCGACATGTTTTTCTATATTTTCTTTTTCCTTTCTTTGTTTTTGAATTCTCACCAAATCAACGCTAAGTAGTGTTAATCCTAGGACTGCTAATATTAATCCTCCAACCACAATTATGTAAAAAAATGCTCCGTCTTCGATTGGAGAGTACATTACACTTCCAATTATGATTAATACTACTCCAAAAAGTAATGATAGAACTTCCATTATTATACTGTAAATACTGATTTTCGCCACTTCTAATCCATCCTTTGGACTCTCACAGCTCTCCTTGGTGGAGCTCTTTGATATTCTATATCAGGTTCACCTAATGTTATAACTCCATATACTTCATATCCTTTTGGAACTTTGAAGTGTTTCCTAATTCTCTTCTTTGCAAATATTCTTTGGGCAATTCCTATCCAGCATGTTCCTAATCCTAGTGCTTGTGCTGCTAGCATTCCGTGTGTTATGACAACTCCCGCATCATTTGCTGCCATATTGCTTGTGTATGGTCTTGCATAGAGAATTAACACACACGGGGCATTAAAGAAAACTATATCTTCTCCTTTTTCTAAAGCACCTAATTCCCTGTCTAAAATCACTTCTGTTCTTGGATCTATTGCTCTTTTTCTTAATGCAGGAGAGAGAAATGGTAAGGCTAAATATCGTAAAGGTAATAATTTTTTAGCTAGTTTCAAGTCCTTTGTGGATTCTTTGGACAAGTATTCTATTTCTTTTCTATTTGTCACTACTGTTATTCGCCAGTTTTCTCTGTTGCTTGCGGTTGGAGCATATCTCATTGCTTGCAACACTTTTTCTAGTTTCTTTTCTGGTACTGGTTTATCTTTGTAGACTCGTATAGACCTTCTCATTCTCAAAATCTTCATTAAATCTCCATACGATACAATGTCTGGTAGTTTTTTCGTCCCCTTAAAATTAAATGCTGGATCTTCATGCTCGAATAAGATTGCTTCATCTGGACAGACAGCAATGCAATGTCCACACTTAACACAAACGCCATGTGGATTATTAAAAACATATACCTTATCTTTATCATCTGTTTCAGAATAGAGCTTTGCTGTGCAAGACGCTACACAACTACCACATTCGCTGCATTTGTTATAATCGATTCCTTGTATGAGAAGCATATTAATCATCTTTGTTTAGACTTTATTCTTTAAGAACTTATTTCGTTTTAAATTTAAATAAAATAAATGGTGCATCGACCGGGATTTGAACCCGGGTACCCAGCTTGGAAGGCTGGAGTCCTAGACCAGTCTAGACCATCGATGCTTTTCTCTATTTTATTGACGGTTAACTTTTATTTTAAAATCCTTTCGGTTAATCGGAGATGATT
>JABLTJ010000047.1 GCA_013166775.1 Promethearchaeati archaeon | reverse complement strand
TAACTAATTCTTTAGCTGCTTTAGTAGCTCTCATTACCTTTCCTTTATCTCCAACTAACTTGAATTTTCTAGTTAGGATTCCTTTAATCGGATCAAGTGCTCCTTCTATGACTTTCAACCAATTGGAGTAAGTTCCTGCATATTGAAATTCAGTTTCAGGTAAAGAATCTCCTTCTTCGAAGTAGTCAACACTTCTACAATCCCCATGCCAGAGATCCAAGTACATGACTATTTTCTTATCCAATTTATCATCAGGTTCGATCACAAACAAGAAATCACCTTCCCACCATTTAGCTGCTTCTTTATAGTCAACAGAGTTGTTTACCACATTCTTAAATTCATGAATCCATTCTTTGCTTGGAAATTTAATAAGTTCCATTACTACACCTATTTACTTATTTTATTGAATTATAGCTCCCATCGAACTCAGCTTGTTTTTAAATATGTATTTAATGCAAATATAACATTAGCAAATCTTTAAAGAATGGTTGATTTTTGTTTTTGATATGGCAAAGGAAATCCCAGATTGGATTATTGAATGGATTCAAAAGGATAGATTGGTTCGAAGTAAATTTAAAATCAGCCACAAATATGTGAGGAATTCGAAAAGGATTCAATTCATGGAAGGGACAAAGAATGAATCTGATGAGTGGGATTTTTTCAAACATATGGTTTCCTCAACAAAGTATGGTAAGTATTGGGTAAGATACAGTGAAGGCTTGTATGAATGCTCCTGTCCTTTTTATAAACATCGTGGGATTTGTTCTCACATTTTTGGTGTATGTCAGATAACTACCATTTGGCCAAAAAAAGAAACTCTTTTTCCATCAAAGGAGAAAAAATAAAAAATATTTTCTGTATTTGACAATAGTATTATTTTTAAGCATCAGTATCCATATTTACATAGTGTGAGCTTATGGCACAACTCGTGGGAATAAATGCTGGAGAAGATTTAGAAATTAAATTTTCCCTTAGAGTACCTTCTAGTTTCACTGAAATATCTCCGGATGGGTGGGGATATGCTTTTTTTAGGGAAGGTAAATGGCAATTATTTAAGCAATCCCTTGATATGGAAAAAATCTTGAGAATTGACACCAGAACTCTTACTCCACATGAAATTACAGGCAAGACTTTCATTTCACATATAAGATTCGCTTCTCAAGGGGGTATCTCATATGAAAATACTCACCCTTTTGATAGAGAGCTTTTCGATAAAACATGGGTTTTTGCTCATCATGGTCATCTAAGAACGTATAGAAACATAATAGAGAGTCAAGAGTACTTTAAACCTTCAGGAGATACAGATTCAGAATCAGCTTTTTGTTCTATAATGGATGAATTAAGACTTTTAGGGAGACAAGATAGCAATAAAATGATTGCTCAAACTGTAGAAAAAACAGCTTTAGAGCTCTCAAAGCAGGGAGGATTAAATTTCATTTTATCTGATGGTGAAACTACATATACATTTTATTCAGGATACAAATCACTCTATTACCATACATTGCAACCACCATTTAAATCAGATTTAGAAGGTGGTGATGATCAGTTGAGATTTAAAATTAAATTAATTGATAAAACAGCTCCTATTACTTTAATTGCTTCTATGCCAATTATGAAGTATGTTCACTGGAAGGAATTTGAGCCAGGTAAAATCGTTGTTTTCAAGAATGGTGAAAAAACCAAACAACTTTATTGAAGAGCTAACTATTTTGATTAAAACCAAAAGGTGATTACTTGCGTTTATGGTCCATACATCCAAAGTATCTCGATTCAAAAGGATTAGTTGCATTGTGGCGAGAAGCTCTCCTTGCTCAGAAAGTACTTGAAGGAAAAACAAAAGGTTATACTCTTCATCCACAGCTAGAAAGATTTAGAAATTCAGATAATAAATTGAATGTTATTGGCTGTTATCTGCTTCATGTTTATCGAGAAGCCAAACAACGTGGGTATAATTTTAATAAGAAAAAAATAATCAAATTCTATGATTGTAAATCTTCCATTCCTATTACAAAAGGACAACTGAATTATGAATTTGATCATTTGAAAAAGAAATTAAAGCGAAGAGATATCGAAACCTATGAACAGATTGTACTCATAGAAAATATTGAACCCCATCCTATTTTTGAAGTTTTAGAAGGAGATATTGAAGCTTGGGAGAAAATGCAAGACCTGGATGGTGAAAAGCTACCATCTGGATAAACGTTACTTATTTCGATCCTTATTTTTGTTTCTTCTTATTTTTCCTTTTTTTTGATGAGTGTTCTAATCTTTTCTACCATCTCAATTGAATGTGTCAGCTTGTTTGTTCCCATATCAATATATGCAGAATTTGTTATATATTGAGAAATCGATCTAGCCTCTTCTGCTTTATGCATTTTATCTTTCTCCATCCCTATGACGATAACCTTGCTTTTGATTTCTTTGTAAGTTTCACCAAAGTGAACGAAATTGAATCTTTTTGAAACAGATCTCCACTTTGAAGCATCTGCCTCTTCCAGTGCTCTAATATATTTTGCAGCTTGTTCTGGATTTTCACTCTTACGTGTTCTTATCCACCACCTCCAGATAGGTTTAGTCAATTCTAGAGTTACATTTGGAAGAACATGCATAATATATTTGGTTGTTGGAGGCATATTGAATTTCAAAGATGGACCTAGGAAGAATGTAAGAAATGGATTATATTTTTCTGATGCTAATCCATCAGCAACAAAAAAAACACCAAAAGAAGAGGCAAAAATAACAAGTTTATTTTGTTCTATCCCTAGCTCTTCTAATATCTCTTTAACATCTGAAGAAAATCTGTCCGGATTGTTCTTTGTTTTCTTATTTAATTTACTAGATCCTTTTTCTCGAGTTTCTATATATATTATATCAAAATCTTTCATAGCTTCCAGTAAAACTTCTTCCCAGCTTGGAACAACTGTATTCCATCCAGGGATTAGAAGTAATGTAAAACCTGAACTAGTTGTAATTTGAGCATTCGAGAGTAAAACTCGTAATTCTGAACCATCTGAAACAGTGAAATACCTTTCTTGAGCTAACTTTTCATATTTGGATGTCATGAATTTCTTTATTGGATCGTTAGCATCTAAATTCATAATTCGGAGATATGATAGAGAATTAATAACGGTTACTATTTCTCAAACAAGATATGCTTAAATTTGACCTTTAATTTGTTCTCTCAATACATCAATTATCATTGATGAGTGACTGTTTTTGTTAGTTCCAGAAAAATACACTCTCAGGATGTTTTTACCAATGTTTTTTATATTGGTCTCTTATTTGACAAGTAATGAAAACAAAATTAATGACAGATGCATCCTGTCTTTTACCTCATGAAATTATGAAAAAAGAGAATATTGGTGTTCTTGAATCTCTATTATTAATAGATGACAAAGAATATCGTGAACTTACAGAATTAAATAGAGAGGATTTTATCAATAGTCTACCAACTAAAGATCCTTATCCTACAACAAGTCAAGCAGGTGCACAAGATGCAATGGATATCTACGAAAAAGCGATAGAAGAAGGTTATGATGAAATTCTCTATCTTGGTGTCACATCTAGTTTATCCAGCCAAATGAATGTTGCTAGATTAGCTGCTAAAAGATTCAAAGATAAGATTAAGATTACAATCTATCCTACAGAGCTAGCTTGTGGTTCTCAAGGTGCTTTAGTTAATTATGCTTTACACTTGCTCAAAGGTGGTAAATCTTCCGAAGAAATAATTTCTATTCTAGACACAGTAAAAGAGAAAATCTATACATTGGGACTTGCAATAAACATGACAGCAGTGTTCAAAACAGGTAGAGTGAAAAGAGGTTCAGCAAAAGGAATCATTGCATCTTTACTCAAAATGAAACCTATTATCGAGTTCAATATTAAGGATGGATTCATTGGAATTGGAACAGGCACATCATTTAAGAGTGCATTTGAATCAATGGTGAAGGAGATTAAGGAAAAAACTGATCCTGATATAACTTATGATTTGTTTATGGCTGATGCTCTGAATCCTGAACTAATGAATAGGTATGCTGAAGAGATTAAAAAAGTAAGAAAGATAGATGAAGTACACTATTGGGAAATGACACCTGTTATGGCTTTATCTTCAGGAAAAGGTGCAGTTATAGCAACTCTTTGCCCATCAATAACTGAATAATAAAATGCCTTCATATATCTTTTCTTTTTAATCTTTCTTGTAATATATTTAGCAGTTTTAATTCCTGAAAAGAAACTAGGAGGAACTCCAGCTCCATCAACATTGCCCCCTGCAAAGAAAAGACGCTTTAATGGTGATTTGAAGCTAGGTAATTTCTGATCAGTTTGTGGTCCATACCATGAACCTTCAGTGGTTTGAATGTAACGCTCATAAGTTAATGGAGTAGCTATTTCTTTTACTTTAATTCGTTGAGTTAGGTTAGGTATGACTTTTTCAGCCAATTTTATCAATTTATCAGCAAAAGCCTCCTTTATTTCATGATATTGACTATTTCGTTTTCCTTCTTTGTCATTACCCCATTTTTCCTTATAATTGTAAGGAGCCATTGAAAGTAGTATTACTGATGAGCCTTTATCATTTCTAAGAGAAGGATCTATATTCTGAGGTATTCTAATTAAAACCTCTTCAGGATTAAAATTTTCTTCTCTCAATCTAACTAGAAATTTCTCTGCATCAACGTTGTAAGCTATATGAGAATGATGATCATCAAGCTGAATATCTAATCCTAAAAAGACAGCAAATCCTGTTACTGATTGCTTTATCATTGAGATGAATTTCTGATAAGATTTTTTGAAAAAATCTTTTCCTACAAAATCAAAAACAGTTTTTCTAAGGTCTGCGTTAGAGATAATCCATTTACCATAAAAAATAGTGCCATCGTCTAAGCGCACACCTACAGCTTTTTTCTTATGAATAAGAATCTTCTCTACTCTAGATTTGTATTTTATTACTCCTCCATTTGATTTGAATACTTTTGCCATGTTTTTTGCAAACGCTAACATTCCTCCTTTTGGATAGAAGTTGCCGTCAATAAAAGGAGAATTAAAAACAATCGCTGCCGAAGGTGCACTGATTTTATCAGGTAAAACACCTAACCATAGGCAATATACTACTAATATTTTTCTCAAATCAGGATTTGTAATTGATTTATCTAAGAATTGTTGAAAGGTTTTTAATCCATATTTTCTCAACGTTGGACGTGTAAGAACAATCTTAAGTAGAGTTCGAAAAGATGGACTGAAATTTTTGAGAGATAACGAGAAATACTCATCACTCATTTTTTTTATTATTCTGAAGTACTCTCGTATTTCTTTTTCATCTTCAGGATAATTTTTTATTAATTCTTCTATGAATTTCTCTAATTTATTATGCATAACTACTGTTCTATCTTCATATTTCATCACTTCAACAGGATCGATTGAGATATAGTCATGAAATACTCCTAACTCTTCAAGTCTCTCTCGAAATATCTGTCCCTCTCCACAATAAACTAATCCTTCTGCTCCACTATCAAAATAGTAACCTTTTCGCTTAAAACCATTAACACTTCCTCCAGGAATAGAATGTTGTTCAAGAATTAAGGTCTTCAAATCTGGATTTTGTTTCTGGAGATAAAGTCCTGAACCTAATCCACCCATTCCTGAACCTATTATTATCACATCATAATATTCTTCTTGCATTGGTATAACCACATTAATCTTCAAGTATCCATTTATGCTTGAAACGTTCCACAAAAGTATCTAATTTTACTAAAGTCCTAAACTAAAAGTATCCTATTATACTCGCGTGTGAGCTAAACTAACCTCCGGTTGTATATATATATTTACTAGAGACAAATAATTTTCAAACAATTTCATTATGTTAAAATAAAAAAAAAAATAAAGAGAAGAATATCATGCTACAGTTTCTTCTACCATAGGAAATCCATGTAACTCTAACTTAACAATGCGTGAGATTTCATTTAACATTCCAAAGATGGTCATAACGACAATGAATATAACACCGATTTTTACGTATAGTAAAATATCTGCTCCAGGGAATACACTAAGCAAAGGATCTATTAGGATCGTTGAATTAGACAGTAGTTGTAAGAACAAAGCTATTGCTAAGCTTGAAGGAATTAATGATAGTGTTATGAACAGTTGTTGAAATCTCAAATGCTTACCAATCAAACCACGAGAGAAAGCAATGAGACCAGAGAACACAATTATTCCACCTAATAATCTTAACCATTGTGTTACACCAACCATATCAAAAGCATAGTATTCAGTGAAATTCGCAAATGGAAAGAATATCAATGTAAAACCAAACGCAAATCCCATGATACCATTAATTAGTAATTCAGTCTGTGATGGTATGATTTTCTTAGGTTTGATCTCTTTCATTTTCTTAATTTCCATTGATACTACATCCTTTCTTGGTTCAGCTATTTTCTTCAAATCCTCAGGTAGGAATCCGTTCATTGATAGTTGAACAAATATCAAAGATAATGCAACGAAGCCAATTAAGAACCCATCAAAGATTCCACCGAATAACTCTGCTGCTATTTGACTTGCAGTTGCTTTTCCAATCTTGAAAGCCATTGAAATTAGATTGACAAAGACAACAATTGCAGCTACTACTATTAGTGATTTATAGAAAAGGGGCCATAATTCCTCTGTAATGTAAAACTTAGGTTTTCCTCTCCTTCTATACTCTCGAGTAATTTTTCGAGGAGAACCCATTATATCTATTGCTTCTCTTATATGCCAAGCTTCTGGTTCTTTACCTTCTGCTAGTTCAGTAGCCTTATCCCAAATGTGATCTTCCAATTCAATTCGGAAATCTTTCGATTCCTTTACATCTGTTTTTATCCAGATAGGAAGCTTTTTCGTAACTTCATCAAGATACTCTTTTATTAGTAGTTCTTGTTCACTTTTTTTACTCATTTTTACCACTTTATTTTGCTAAACCTTCAATATTTAATCCACAAACGTTGCAGAACCTCACATCTTCATCTTGAGGAATTTTATTTGTACAATTAGGACAATACAAGTATTCCTTCTCAGGAAGCTTGACTTCAAATTCCATAACGGATGATATCGCTTCAAGTAATTTTGAAAAGAAACCCATCATATGATCGTAAAGTCTAGCTCCCTCCTCAGTTAGTAGATAATACTTTCTAGGTCTTCCTCCTGATTCTTTTCTTTCAGATGAAAGAAGACCGTCTCGTTCTAATTTTCGTAAAATTGGATAAAGGGTGCCTTCTTCAATAACCAATATTTTCTTTGTGTCTTGTTCCAATTCCTTAAGAAGCTGGTAACCATAAATTCCCTCTTCTGGATGGCGTTGAATTATTGATAATGCTGACAGTGTAGAAATTCCTCTTAATAATTCTGATTCAAAGCTCTCAACATATGAACGAAATTTCTCTGATTCAATCAGAGCTTCGGGTCGATATGTTTTTATGTTTCTAAACAATTTTTTGCACCTTTTTGCTTGTTTATTAGTATTGGTGATTTACCATCTTATCAATACTATATCACAAATAGTATATTACATATATAAGTGTTGTCAAATAAGCTTCAATACGATTTTTATGCGGAAAATAGATAAGGATATAATGCTAATATAATCTGATGGAGAATTGGAAAATTAATACAGTAAGAATTACGTTCTTTACTTTCCTCATGCTCAGTATCTTCTTATTTAGCAAGAATCAGTTATTGATTCAAACTCAATCTCAGTTTGAGTTTATTCCTGGAAATATTGGAATAGCTAGTTTATTTCCATATCAAGGATTTGAGAATCTTACACTGTTAAGTGCAGATGTAACAATGAGAACAGAACTGAAAGATTTTAATGATATCTCTATGCCAATAAATTTCACTTGTGATTATATAATTTATAATCCAAGTACAACTGTAAATGCTTCATTTGTTCTTCCAATTTTCCATGATCTATCTATATTAGCAGACATAGTTACTGATTTTACTGCGTTTAGAGCATGGGTAAACGGAACTCCTGCACCACTACAAATTATTGATGATGAATTTACAGAAAACATAGAAGAGGAATTAGAGTATTTTTTTAATTTTTTATGTCTTAATTACACAGAATTTCAAAATGATACTATAATACATGTAAGAATATCTGCAGAAGTTACTTTCAGTACATCTTTAGGAAGAAACGTCCAAATTCTAACTATTTCTAATGATTTACGAACTATGAATTATTGGAACAACTATTTTAATAAAACAGTTGAATTCAGAGTAAATGGCATACAACCTACTAGTTATTCGGATTATTCCGATACAACTCCTGAAAGAAAATGTTTGGTAACCCATTATGAGTCTGGAACTAGTTATTTCTGGTTTTGGGAACAAGAGCAAATTATTGAGAATATAGTGATGATTCAGTGGCAAATTCCTAGAGATAAACCTTTTACCTTCCTAGTTAGTTGGGATTTCTTCTCTTTATTATTATTTGCTATCTCATCAGCATTGGTATTGCTTGTTAATAGAAGAAGGAATAAAATAAAGAGATGTTTGCATGAGTGAAACAAAAAGAAAAACATTGAATCACAAGATTTTCTTAGCTATCTATATCGGAATCACATTAGTAGCACTCTTATTAGTAATTCCCAATAATCTGACGATGCGTGGATGGGGTATGAACTATTACCTCGTTCCTTTCTTCACTTCACTATTATGTTGTTTACTTCCTCTCTTCCTTTCCTTTCCATTCTTTGATTTATCTAGGCAGAAAATAAATCGTTCCTTATCTAGATACAAATTTTTCTCCAAAAGAACCTATACTCACTTATTGTTTATTATCATAATACCTGTTGCATTATACTTGGTTATACATTTCTATCTCAGTGATCCTTCTCCTTCATACTACCTTAGATTTCCGTTTATACTTTCTACGATTGCGATACCTATTAGTTATATAACAACTATATCTACAATGATGGTTTTTGAGCAGCTTTCTCTACCTGAAAACTCTGTGAAACAATCTGATGTTAGAAACAAAAGCGTTTTGACATGGATTGTATTTTCTTTATTAATTTTAACAACAATTTTCCAATCTTGTGAACTTCTTAGCTACTTTATCTATGGAATAACAGGAGCTATCTATCTGATTATTTTTATCATTGCTTTCGTATTATTTCTGAAAAAAGAAAGAGTTAAGTTAAAACAAGAAGACGAGAACACATCCAAATCCTTGTTTATGCAAATTCTCCAATTTATTTACATCATAGTAACCATTCTCTATTTCTCTCTGATAATTCTTTACAGTGTCTTCTTAGTCAAAGGTTATTTAATTATAACTTTCGACGAATTTTACTCGGGTTTCTTTCTAGCTATTCAAGGAAGTTATGTACTCTTTCTGATAATATTCTACTCAATAATATACTGGATTATGATCAGGAAAAAAATATTTGAATAATCTATCATGGATAGCATAATTCCCAGCTAGGGTTAAAAGAATGAATCATTTCCATCAGCTCATTGTAACCTTCAGTCGAGAAATATTGTTGAGGACAACTCCTTTCATTATTCTCTGTAACATCAAAATGGATGTGAGCTCCTCCACCAACATATAGAAATCTCGCTATTTCTTGACCTATTCCTACCCAATCCCCTTCTTGAACTTTAAACATGGCTAACTGTTTATCTTTATCATCTGAATTCTGTGTCCAAGGTTCGAAGTTATAACCAATAAGAATACTTTTACTGAATCTTATATCCAATCTAATGAAATATCTATTCTCATATTCTTCTCCATTATCCCTCCATTCCACATTAACTACTTGTCCTGGAGTAGCTGCAAGAACTTTTGAATTATTCAGGAGGAAATAATCAATTCCATTGTGCTCAAATCCCCAAGGACATGCATCTGATTCGCTATATCCTTCATTAAATGCATAATTGTCTGATCGATTGTCATAGATAACCTCCATATAATCTAGAACTGAAGGTTCATATCTATCTCCTGGATTGAATGCTAATCTATCCCAGCTGAGATATAAGTAAACAGATGCTACACCTGCTCCAATAATTAAGAAAATGATAACGAAAATTTTTATTTTTCTCATGAACAATTGAGTGATTTAAGAAATAAAAATTTAATCTTTTTTGTGGAATCTGAAAAATTTTCTTCCTTTTAAAATAATCTTCTTTTTCTAAAAAATCAGCTATGAGACTAATAATTTCATTACCGTTTGTGTATTCTTTTTGACACATGTTTAGCTTGTTTAATAGTGTAGAAAGGGTGTGATTTTCACTGCACATGTGATGTGTGTAAACATGAACAGACGTCCGTTAGAACGCCCATACTTGGTTTTTCTAAAGATTTTTATATTAGTCAAATTTGGTCGATTCAGTCATTAAATTATAGGTGAAAAAATGGACTTTATTAAAAACACATGGAAAAATAATAGTAACAACATTTGGTTAGTCATTCTAAGACTCACATTGGGTCTTGAATGGTTCATGGCTGGTCTTCACAAGCTATTGGATCCTACTTATATTCCTGGAATTGGAGGAACTATTGGATTCTTTGGAAGTGCCGGAAATCCAAATCTATGGTTCCAAAATGTAGCAACTAATGTTTTCTTGACTAATCCAGAAGTCTTTGGATGGTTAATTTCTGTAGGAGAGCTTCTTGTTGGTGTCGCATTCATTTTTGGGGCATTACTAAACTTTGCTGCCCTAGCAGGTGTCTTCATGAACCTGTTATTTTACTTTGCAGCTGGATGGTTAAGTGCTTCAACACAATCCATAAACTGGATAATGGCAATATTAACTTTAGTTCTTTTAATAAGCACTGGTTCTAAAGCTTTAAGCGTTGATTTATTCGTCGCTAAAAAACTTGAAAAACCCTGGCTTCACAGACTTTTAGTTGATTGGTTTAACATAGACAAATGGCTAAACAAAAAATAGCTTACTAAAAATTAAGTAGGATTATCCTACTTTCTTATCATTTTTTATTCAAAAACATTAAATAATTTCAATTTTAATTCATTCTACCAACTGTGGTGCTATACTATGCTTGTTGAGAAAAAAATAGAATTTTATAAGCGACAAATGAATCTGGAAAAACGTATATGTGAAACAGCAGAGAATTCAGTTAAAAGCGTAAAAAATGAATTAATAAAAGAGCTAATTCATTCAATCGCATTGGATTCAAAGAAACATGCAAGTATAATCAACTCTCTTATAACTATGAATTCATCAATTCAACCGTTTATTGAGGAAGAGAAATATGATGAACTTGTAAAAAATGTAGAGGAACACATCAAACTTGAACTTGAGGCAATTAAAACATACAAAGAGTTGATTGACCAAATTGAAAACGAAGAGGAAAAATTGCTACTTCAAGCAATTTATCAAGATGAATTAAGACATCATATTCTTCTTAAAAAAATACTCGAATCTATTGTAACGAAAGAAGCAATTACGCAAGATGATATATGGGATTCAATTAAAGAGGATTTTCTACCCCAGTTCTAACTTCAAATGAACTTCCTCCTAAACTTTATTAATATGAATGCTATCTGAAAATCAGATTTTATGAAAGTCCAAGAAGTAGGAACAAGAGGGTTCTTCTTTAGTTTTGATGATCCTTATAAAACTAATTTATATGTAATTAATGGAGAAAAATATCTGTTTATTTGCGATACTTTCCTGGGACCAGATCCAATGAATGAAGTTTTAAAATTTCTAGAAGAAAAAAGGTTCACTTCGAAACCTTTCGTGGTATTCAATTCTCATCATGATTACGACCATATATGGGGAAACCAGTGTTTTAAGGATTCAATCATTCTAGCTCACAATCTCTGTCGAAAGAAAATAGTTGAAATTGGAGAATCTGATTTAAAGCATTATGCAGACCATAAAAAGGGAGACGTAGATCTTACTCTTCCTAATGTCCTCTTTTCAAGAAAAATGGTTTTTGTTGAAGAAGGAGTCGAATTCTTTCACAGTCCGGGACATACTGTAGATTCATCTTCATGTTATGATCAGATAGACGAAGTGTTATTTGTAGGTGATAATATCGAGACTCCTCTTCCTTATCTGAGAAATCTTAATCTAAAAGAATATACAGAAACATTAGAAGATTATATTGCTAGAAAAGCAATAATTATTTTGTCTGGACATGATGATTTAATGTTTACAGATGAGTTGGTAAGAGAAAATCTGGAATACCTCAAAAACTTCGCTCCAGGGAAGATTGATAGAACCAATTTTACAAAGAAGCATAAGGGAATTCATTATACTAATCTTACAACAATAGGTCAAGTACTGAAAGAAGAAGGAAAAAAAGAGGAATCTTTGCTTTACTATAAGGAAGCAAGACTTCTTCTGGATGAAGCAGAACAAAACCCACAACTGGAAGAATTAAAGAAAAAAACAGACAAAATCATTGATGATCTTTCTTAATGATAAAATAGAATTAATGCTTATTTACTATATTTCTGAATTACTTGGTTCAAGACATTATTCGTTAATCCAGTTGAAGTTAGGTAATTTCTAATACTTCCATAACTAGCAATGATATCAAAAAAGGGTTGAATTTTCTCTTTGCTTGTTGTCATTCCGGTCGCTAGATAATCCTTCAATATCTCTTCCTCAGGAGTCTCTAGTAGAAGAAGAATAAGCGATACTATCATTCCAGTTCTATCTTTCCCCGACCAACAATGAATCACTACTGGAGTTTCCATAAAAGTTAATTGCTCAAAAATACTCTTAATTTGATTCTTGAAATATTTAGGAATGATTTCATAAAATCCTCCTTTTTCATTAAATGGAATAAGCCTTGTCACATCCTTTTTATTTAGTAGTGAGTCAAGTAAAGGAACATTCACATAACTTATGTTTTGAATTGATTCTGTTGAATATGGAAGTCTGTTGGTTTCTGTTGGCCATCTAAGATCGATTATTGTTTTTATTTCAAAACCCTTAATCAATTGACAAAAATAATCTTCAGAACAATGAGGAGCAAGATGAGAGCTTCTATAAATCATTCTAGGTTTAATCTTACTAGTATACTTAGCTAAATCTCTATAATTCGGGATCTTGTCTAGAGCAGTCTCTACATCTTGCATTTAATCAACTACTTTCTAAATAAACTATTCTTGCAAGTATTTAAAATAAATTCTGTATAAATGAGTGAATACTGAGAGGTAAAACTTAAGTGTTTAAATGTTAAAATACTAGATATAATATGTGGTGGTTAATTTGAAAATTGAAGAATTGCAACCTGAATCAAATTTCGATAGCTTAAAAGTAAGAGTAATTTCTAAACAGGGACCAAGACAGGTTCAAGGACGTTCAGGAGTACTCTATGTTTGGGATGTTTTAGTAATTGATGAAACAGGATCTACTACTCTTACACTCTGGGGCGAAGATACTGGCGAGAAATATAAGATTGGTCAAGTAATAACTATTGAGAATGGATGGTGTAAGATGTTTAGGGATCAAAAGCAAATCTCACTAGGAAGAGAAGGAAAGATGAATCCAGCTGAAGAAGATTCTAATATCCCTACCAAGCTTCCTGAATAATAAAAAATGGAAATAAGGCAGATAATTCAGATATCTTTCTCAAATAATATTGCTTTGCATTCTAGTTTGAAACCAAATTCCTCATAGGTTTGAATTCTGTCCTCACTTTGGGGATTGAAGAACATCTGCATTTTTTCAACTTCTCTTTCCTTTGATTTTTTGAAAATTTCTTTTTGAAGCGCTCGCTGAAATTTTGATTCTCCGTAGATGTATGCATTAGTCGCAATTTTGGGATTATCAGTAACATATGCTAGTGCTCTGCCTTTTATCACATCATTTTCTTTTACAAGTAAATGAGCATATACACCTTCAGAATTCTTAATTAAATCAAAATTACTTCTAGCTAGTTCTTCTGTGTAACCATACTCATCAAGGAAAATCTTAATCATTTGATCTAAATCTTTCTCATAGTCAAAATCAACTATTTCGAAGGAATCATCCACTTCGAAATCTTGCGCATCTTTGAGCTCTAGTCCATAAGAATAGAAACTAGGTTCTTTCTCCTTGAAATTCCATTTTTTGACAAAATCTAGGGTATTTCCCCAAACCTCTGATGCTACAGCTCTAATGTTATTTATTCCCTTGTTATTGAAAACTTCTAAAATCTTTTCAAAAAGAAGATCCGCAACTTCCTCATGATC
>JABLTJ010000085.1 GCA_013166775.1 Promethearchaeati archaeon | reverse complement strand
ACAGCTTGAAACACTTAGTGAATTTCTAACCTCAAAGCTACTCGTTTTTACAACGGAAACAATTCATAAGGATTCGAGTGTTCACGTGCGAATGTTTGCTCCATCAGTTGGAGTTCTTGAAGACCCAGCAACAGGAAGTGCTGCTGGACCTACAGGTGCTTATCTAGAGCATTGGAATGTGCTAGAAAATCACACCCACTCATCTGAAATTAAAATTGAACAAGGATATGAAATTAAAAGACCAAGCCAACTAATAGTCAAGAACCTCTATACAAAGGATACTATCAGTAATGTTTTAGTTTCAGGTAAAGTAAAGAAAACAGCAGAAGGAGATTTCTTTGTTTAAGAAGAAACACTCCTCTTTCTTTGATAATGAATCATTACAGCAGTTGAAGGAACATAGACTATAATCGGTATATTTTGAGTAATCCATTCAGGCATTACAGGTGGATTTGAGTCTAGCAAGGTTTGCCAAGTAACATCGTTTAGTATATTTGAAATTGGTTGAATGAATTCATAATAAGAGTAAGCGGCACCAAAAGTCAGTTTTAATCTTCCACGATGATCCTGAACAACAACATATAATCTACAAGGATTACCAACTGCAACTTCTAATACTTGAAAATTCGCTGTAGCAACATCAGCAATTATGGTTGAACGTTCTTTTGTTACTTTCATATCGAATAACTGGAAATCATAAATATTACTTAGTTTTCCACCGATATTTATTAAATAATTCATATCATTATCAGATAATTTCTCATTTTCAAGTTCCGATATACTAATATCTTTTAGTTTGTCAAACATCTCCTTCATTAGAATTAGTCTCTCATTGAAGCCCATGAGTTCTAAGTTGTATTTTGTTAATCCATCAATCATGTACTGAGTTAAACTGCTAAGACGAGAATAAACCTCCGGATAAGGCTCAACATAACCGAAATATTCCGGTGCTATTCCCCAAGATGCTGATGGATATTTTGCATAAAGTATTGTATCGTGTTTCAATTCTGCCCAAGAACTCATAACAGTCATCAATGCCTTATCCGACCATGCATCACTTTGCATGAAACCAGGATAACCTGCAGATGCTGGTTTCAATAATGGAAAAAGTGAATAAATCCACATCCAATAGAGATTCTGGGTCCAGTATGTCTCATTAAGATTACCAAATTCGTCTCTTAAGCTATCGACCTGATAATCATATCCTGGATATATAGAATTTTCATCTTCAAGATGTTTGTCTGCTCTAGGACTTCCAAAAACAGAAAAAACGTCTAATCCTTTTGGGGGGCCTCTATCCCCGACATGTGGATTCATTAATTTTTGGAAAATATAATTATCTGGTACAAATCTCTGTCCAAAAAGTCTGAAGGAATGTGTTTCATTCTGATAATCATCCATATTCGCTAAAAACATCGAGTTGATTTTTGGTAAACGATAATTCTTTGACTCATTCATAAAAGCTGAAACAGTATTATTATCAAAATCTGCTGGTGCTGGTGATCCAATTGTTTCCCATATTTCAAAGCACTCCTTTGCTGTTAGATCATCACTTTCACCAACATAGAATGTGATTGGGTTGTAAAGTCTTTCCCAAAGATCCCAAATTGTTCCATTAAAGCTTGGACTGTCAACAGTATCATTAAAACAAGAGATTAACAGCATAGTCATTCTTGTATGATTCATATTTTTCAATAGAAAACCCATTCTCCCTGCATACATCATCGCTTTGAAGTAACTTGGTAATAATTCATGATCATTATAATGTCCTCGAACTTGGTATAATTCAAAATACTCCAAAATGTCGAAGATACTTGAAAATGTACTAGTTTCATTTCCGATGTTAAATATCTCTTGGACCGCAAGACTTTTTCCTATGTCTGGTATGGCAGTCATGTTCTCATCAAAGAAATAAAGCATCACTGAGAGATATGCGATATTTCTTTCTAAAGCTGATTGAATTTGTGAGTCAGCTATAATATTATACAAATCTATTTGGCTTGTACGCAGTGACTCTAAAAGCAAGTTAAAGCTACTATAGAAATCAGAAATCTCAATCAGTTTTAAACTAAAATCGTACATTAAGTGGAACAAGTGTAAGCAAACATCAGTAGAAATAAAGTATGGTTCACGATCATAACTATAAAGGTCAAGCAAATCCCAATTAGCTAATTGCTCTAAAGCGAATCCATAAGTTCCTAATTGTTCTTTTACTTCCGAACTGATAGTTAAACCTTGCAAATCAACATTACCAAGATATGACCTAATTTCCTTTAGTGGTATTTGTGGAGTGTACTCAAGCTTTTCAGGTGTATAACTAGCAAATTCTGTAACTACATTCTCTTCTATTTTGAATGTTGCTGCTGAACCCTCAATAAGCGGTTCTCCTGAGAAATTGCCAAGATTTGTGTTATTTTTTGGCACTAATACTCCAACTAAAATAGATCCCACTACTAAAACAATAACACCAAATACAATGTAATAATTTCTTCTTCTCAAATTATTAACCCCTTTTTCCTAAGCTCTTATTATGATAAAAATTGAAATATTTTTCGATGTTTTTGACAAAATTCACATTGTTTACAACTGTACATTTTAATAATCAATGGTGAATAATGAAAATGTCAAGGTTGTGAAGATATGAATAAGAAATAAATCGTTGTTTTACCAATAATCTGTTTACTAATTCTAATTCAAGTATTTAACGTAGAAAGTCCACCTTATTCAACAACAGATCCAATAGATGATGTTAGGCACTACCAAAATACAACTTTAGCTTCAACTGGTGATTTTCATGATGAAATTGACATTAGAGAATTCATAATTAATACAGTGGACATGATAATGGTTTTTGATGCAACTCCTGTATACCTAATTGATTATATATATGTCATGACTGTGTTCTGGGATGGCGATAGTAACTCGGATAACTATACCTTTGCCCAATATAGTGGAGGAACTATAAATCAAGTTGGTACTTATCTATATGATAGTCATGGACTTCCTGTTGTTCTAAACATAACTCCAGGGGCAATAGCAATTATTGGTGACACAATAAAAGCACGAATACCATCATTTACTGCTATTCAAGACATTCTTAATCCACAATATGTTAGTGTTCATGCATCTTATATTGAAATAACTGGGCAAAATTACTATACAGATAATCTCACAGATGGAGATGCCAGTAGTGGACCAACTACAAGTGGAACTCCAGGATATAAAGTAGGAATTCTTGTCTCCGGGATAAGTGTTCTACTAATGGTTAATGTTTACCTGAGAAGAAGGAAATAATTAACATTATCTTGTGTACGCAAGTCTTATTATATCTCTATTTTATTTTAAGCTATGCTCAATCACAGATTTTTGACCGAATTTACAGACGCTGAGAGCTTTGTAAAAGAGGCAATTGAATTTATTCACAAGCATGTGAAGCAGAAGAAGGTCTTTATGGCTCTGTCAGGTGGAATCGATAGTTCTGCTGCTTATCTTTTACTTAAGAGAGCTAAAGTCAATGTTCTACCAGTTTTCATTGATCATGGTTTGATGAGGATCATTCGAGGTAAGGAAGAATCGGTACATATCAAAGAGATGTTTCCGGACGTTATGATAGTAGATATTCGTGATGAATTTCTTCCGCAGATTTTCGGCGAAGGTGACGCTGAAGGAAAAAGAAAGCTCTTCAAAAAAGCATATTCGAGTACATTTGATGCTATCATAAGAGCAGAAAAATGTGAGATACTAGTTGATGGCACAATATTACCAGATCTTGAAGAAAGCTTTGGTGTGGGAATGGATCAAATAAAAGAGACTATGACTTTTGAGGAAGAAACAGCCTTAAGAGAAGCTCAAAAAGGCAAAGGATTCGTAAAATCCCAACACAATGTAGAAATCACATACGATGTAGAAGCAACAGTCCAACCAGTAGCTCCCTTAACTAAAAATCAAGTAAGAAATGTTCTTGAATATCTAGGAATGCCACATCACTGGGTTTATAGAAAAGCCTTCCCAGGTCCAGCATTAGCAGCAAGAATAATTGGTCCAGTTACTGTAGAAAAACTTGCTTTTCAAAAGAAAATTCATGATTTAGTTGAATCCCTTGTAGACAAGTATTATCTTAGAAAACATGGGAAAGCAATGATCATTAATGAAAAAGGTGAACAAGAACCTTTCCAAGTTTTCGCTGCTA
>JABLTJ010000084.1 GCA_013166775.1 Promethearchaeati archaeon | reverse complement strand
TGCCCAAGCAAGATTCTGACTAAGATATCTTACAACAATGTAAATTCCTCGATGAATAAGACTGAATCCGATGTACATTAATGATGCGTTCAGAATTGCTTTTGTATCCAACGTTTCTGCAAAAACCGCATCAATGTAAAAACGTATAACTTGCGGATTAGCAATTTGAATACCATTATAAAGTATGAGTAGGAATCCTAGGAGAACTACTTGTCCAACGTAGGGTTTCAAGTATTTCCTGAGTAAGGATAAGGTGTACTTTAGTGATGGGGACATAAATTGCTCCTTTGTGGGATGAAAATTAATTCTCTTATAAAATGTTAGTATAAGACAAGAAAATTGGTCATTCATATTCCAAGCACAATTTTTTAATGTATGAATGTGACATATCGTAAACAGAGTAAACTAAGAAAAGAATGGGTTAGTTATTATGACAGTAGAACTTTACAAAAGCATACGATTGATTAGTTACGGTTTATTTGTTCTTTGTTCTAAGAAAGAAGGGAAATTCTCTAATCCTCAAATGATTGCTGTCAGTATTGCTAAAGATAACTACACACATGAGTTTGTTACTCATAGTAAAGTTTTCACAGCATCTGTTCTTTCAGAAGAAACTCCTATGAAGTTCATTGGTCGTTTTGGTTTCCGCTCGGGAAAGAATTATGACAAGTTTAAGGATCCAATCCATTGTGAGATCTTCATTACAGGTGTTTATGATTATAGTTTAGGGTTTTTAGAAGCTGTTGTCAAAGATACTGTTGATTGTGGAACTCATACATTATTTGTTGCAAAAGTTGTTGGTGGAAAAATCATTCAAGATGGTATACCTTTAACCTATGCCCATTACAAATCCCATTTAAAAGGGAAAGAACCGAAGAATGCTCCAACTTATTTTGGGGAATTAGAAATCCCCACAGACTAATTTTAATCAAATAAATTTTAAAATCACTAATGCCCTAACAATACTTAACTTTGGAGGACTTGCTTGCATGGTCAAGTGTTATATCCATTCTAATAAAGGCGGAACTCATAATTGCAGTACTTGTTCAAAATCTATTTGTCGTGAATGCACCTTTCAAGAGGTTGTAAGCTCTCGAGTTATTCGAACGTATCGTGGTAGAAGTGATTATGAGTATGATTATGAATTCTTTTGCCCGGAATGCTTCTTGGGTTATGCAGAAGGGAAAGGATACCACAAGAGTTCTCGAGGGGTTATGCTAAGGTGGAATCACTCACCAAACAAAGGGGCATTTGTAATTCTCTGGTCTTTCTTTATTGGAGGGTTAGCTATCAATTTCTTCTTCCCGATTGGTTATGTTTTATGGGTAGGCACTTTGTTGACCATGATTTGGCTTAAAGTGAGTTCCAGCAAGAATTATGAGAAATACTTGACCGCTCATAAATTAGTAAACAGAGAAAAAATTAGAGATGAACCAAGTCCAAAAGCAACTAAGAAGAAGAAAGAAACCTTCTGTCCGAATTGCGGAGCTAGAATAGTCGAAGGAAGCGATTTCTGCAATAAATGTGGATCAATTTTAAATACTTAGGAGGAAACAAAATGAAAAGAAAAACAAAAAAACTCTGGTTAAATATTATGGGATTAATCCTTTTCCTCGTGTTTATGTTTAGCATTACAGGAAGGGTGACTGGTGTTGTAATCTCGGATACTGTTAATTTGGGTCCTCTTGGGGAAGAAGTTATACCTCTTAAGATGCATGATGATGATACAGCTGCTATCTCTATAACAATGTCAAGTGGTCAAATATACGTTGAAATTTACGAATCTGATGAAGCTATATCAAGAAATTATTATGAGGAAGAATGGGGACCTGTATCCACTATATTTTCTACCGAATTCGAGCCATTATGGTCTGATACATTTTACATCGTTCTATATAATGCAGACACCACTAATAGTGCAAGTTTTTCGTATTCAATAGACCATGATCAATCTTTTAGATCCAATATGATCATTAATCTAGCAATAGCTGGTGCACTACTTGGAGTCATCTTGATAGTGAATTTCACTGGAAAAAAGAATCCAAATATTAGCTCATGAAATCCTCATTGCAAACTCGATCTCTTGGTACAAATCGCTAGCATCGATTACTGATTGTACAGATTTGAGTCTAGTCTGCACATCTTCTGGTGTTTTCTCCAAAGTAATTGGTTCCTTATTATTTAACCAATGGACTTTTCTCTGATAGGCTGTATCATTGAAAATCCTCATTTCATTGTATGTGGTAGGTCCAGCAACTTTCCCAATATAGAATCCTTCTTTGGTTGGAACTAAAACGTAATGCTCAACATCCATTTCACGAATAAATCGCCACAAATCTCCTGCAACTTGTCCTGCACGACGCTTGTTTTCTTCCTTTGGAAAATACTCTTTGTGAACTATTTCTCGAAAATCGTCCTTCATTAAGCTTTCATCGAGTAATCCATCTGCTTTCGACCATCCAATCATAACTATCTCTTCTGCGAACATCTTTTCTTCTGTTCCGGAGATTTTTACAATAAATGCTCGGAAATCTTTTCCTGTATATTCACCTAAACTAATCTTGAACACCTCGAAGGAATCTCTCACTAAGAGTAATATTTTGTCATTAAAAATCCTTCTTCTTTTATTTTTGTAGAATTAATTCACTTTAAAAATAGAAAGAAAGAAGCTCTATGAGCTTCCAATTTTAAAACTTGATTAATCATTTCTTTCTTACTCTAATAATAGTAAATATTAGTGATAGAGCAATCAATCCACTACCGCCACCAACGAAATACCACTTGTACTCATCTAGGAATTCAACAAAGTCAGACTGATCTGTTTGGATCAAATGTTGATCTATTTCATTCATGAATTCAAAATCCATGTAAGTACCATTGTATTGAAAATCTAACAAAACTTCTTGCAAAACACCTGTAGTCATATCATAAGAGAATTGGACATCATTTATGATAGAAATTTCTAATAATGGGTCTGGTGATAATAGCACAGTTAAATCAAAATACCACCAGATAGTCATTGTATTATTATCATCGCTATATGTGGCATCACTAGTATATGGATATGGAAATATCAAGTCAAGTAGAGTAGTTTGATCAGTAACCATGTCTTCAAATTGAGTCCAAATAGCTGGGGCAACATCAACAAATGGTTCAAGATAAAATAGATCTAAATGCTTCTCTGGTATTACTCCAGATGAATAGATAGTAGGTAAATCAAAAGTGAAAGTTGAATCTTGACCAGCTAAGAACATTAAAAGACTTGTAGAAAAAGCAACAGGGCAAGTCCCAAATTCTGTGTTTGAACCAATAGTTGTATTCCAATCCAATTCTGTTAAGGTTATCTCTTCAACATTTACTTTGAAACTCGTTCCAACATCTATAACAGTATCATCAACCAAGAATCCGGGGAATGAGTCTGCTAAGTTTCCAAATTCCACGGAGATTTCTGAATCAAGCATTTTAAATTTGACTTGATCACCTACACTTACCATAAAATTACCTTGAGTATTTTGAGCAAAAATAAATGAACCTAAAATAAGTATAACAAGTGAGATTTTCATAATTTTTTTCAATGTTTACACCATTTTCCTATAAAGACTAGATGTCTAGTTTACAGCGACATTAATAGATTTTTTTATGCAACAAAAACACCTGTTATTTATTGATGCTTAAAAAAAATTGAATTTGGGTCTTCCAAATACAATATCCTTTTCTCTTTTTCTTTATCGATGGTAGCCTTCTCCTAGTATTTCTTGTTCTATATCCACAAAAATGCATGCTATTTTCTTAGGTGTAGGATTCTCTGTTGTCGCTAACCAGAAGTGGTAATTCTCCCAACTGCATGCTGCTGCAACATTTCCTTCTTTATCCATAACCATTATGGATACTGATCCTTTATCTGGTGCTAGATCCCTCATGGATTGTATAGCATTCACTGCTGCTTCTTCGACAGTCGCTCCTTTGGACAACTCATAGACAGCTATTCGAGCCATCGATAACCGGATAACCAATTCTCCTACTCCCACACAGGCTGCAGCCCCATACCGATTATCAGCAAAATTACCAGCACCTATAATAGGCGAATCTCCTGCTCTTCCCGGAAACTTGAATGATAAACCACTCGTTGATACACCGCAACAAATATCCCCATTTCCATCCATAGCCAAGATATTGACAGTGCCATGATTATTCTCGCTGTATTCTTTGTACCACTTCATCAATTTTGCATCTTTCACCATTCTTTGAAATGATTTGTAATATCGCTCCTTCGTTTTCCAAGTTTCCTCAGTATCATAGTCTTTCTTAACGATGCCTTTTCCCTTGAGAAAATCCTTGTGTACGTCACGACCACTCTCAGTAACCAATTCAGCTTGTTTGAAACCCATGACATCTGCGAATTGATCAGCTCCTTCTCCAACTAACAGCACATGTGGTGTTTCTTCCATGACTTTTCGAGCGATAGATATGGGATTCTTGTATCGTTTAATTCCAGCAACAGCACCCGCTTTCAAAGTTTTGCCATCCATAATGGAAGCATCGAGCTCGACTTCCCCAAGAAGATTCGGTAACCCGCCGGTTCCCACAGTCCAATCATCTTCATTGTCTTCCACAAGCTTGATGGTTTCTTCCACAGCATCAATAGCTGTTTTGCCTTCCAAAAGCATCTTCAAACCAACAGGTAAAGCTTCATCTGCACGAATAGTTCCGGCTATCACTACGTTCTTCAACACAAAGACTCCAAAGTTTTGTTTCAAAATGATTGAAACTTTCTCAAAAAAGAATCTTTCTCTAATTTGGATTTTTTCGGTGAAAATTTGACGAAAAAGAAAACACTATATATGTAGATAAGAAAGTTATGATACTCTTAAGTTGTTTAGCTTGTAATTATATGATTAATAGAATAAATTGACCTAGGTGTCCCCGTAATGAAGATA
>JABLTJ010000083.1 GCA_013166775.1 Promethearchaeati archaeon | reverse complement strand
ATCTAATTTTGTTGGATCCCTCTCTCCCCACATAAACGCCTGTCTTTTTGATGGGTGTTTAAATAAAATCCCTATTTCCTTTTCCTGGACGGCTGGGAACATTTTCCCGGCGTCCAGTTTTTGCTTGCTTCAGTTGGCACTAGGTTTATTTGCTAATATTTTATTTATTTAAGAAAAAAGTCACTTTCTCTATTGTTTCTCGTTTAATGTGATTGCTAATCCCTCGAGTAACGGTTTCCCTTTTAGTTCCATTAGTTTCGAGGTTGGGTACCATGCTAGTTCTTGTTTTTCCCACTCTTCATTCCCTGGTATTGTTAGACTTTCGTTTTTCGTGACAGCTATTTCCTTTTTTGCTTCCACTTCTATTAGTAGTCCTATTGCTACTTTGTGGTCCTCTCTATAGATTGTTAGTAATCTAAATGTTTCAGTTTTTACTTCTATTGCTGTTTCTTCTATTATTTCTCTTATGCATGCTTCTGCTATCGTTCCCTGTAAATCCTTTTTTTCAAATATCCCTCCCGGAATAGTTGTGTAGCCCGGTTTGTAATCCGAGGTTGATACTCTTTGCCCGATTAACAGGTGTGTTCTGGCTGGATTGTATATTTTTGCTTGAAATCCCAGCGATCCATTGGTTACCGTTAATGGTTTCTTATTTTCATAATGATAATGAACAACTGAAAATGGTATATGACCAATTTTTAGTGTGATTTTTTCTGGTTGGCATTCTATTCCTTGTACGCATAGTAACGTTCCGTCATACATTGATGGATACTGTTTGACTGCTTTTCCCCAAAAATCCTTTATTTTTTCCTCGGTTTCTCTCGAGAAAACAACTTCTGCTGTTGTGTCGAATTCCCACTCTACTGCAGATAATGGCAGATTCCCTCGCCACATTATTTCTATTTCTTTCTTCATAAGTTACTTTAGAGTCTTTCACTAAAAATCTTTAGTGAGTAATTTTTGAAAAAAAGAAAAATAGAGTAGTTTGAGTTTCTGGTTAGGATTTCACTCAAACTTCTTCTTTCTATAAATAACTAGTATTATCATAAGAAATGAGGTCATCGATAGAACTATTGTACTCACATTACTCGAGTAACCGAATCGCTTCGTTGGAATTTCTGACACTTCGAAATCCGACATTTCATCATCTGTTGAAACTACGATGGTTAGTGTTTGTCCTATTTCTATATCGTGTATTTTCGTTTCTTTCCAGACGACGTTGTTGTCTTTTATATGTTTCACTGTGAGATTGACGTCTTGTGTGGCACTTGCTGCTGTGGTTGCGTTCACGACGATTTTGAATGTTTCCGCTCCATTTGCTTTGCTTAATCCGAAGCTTGGCATTGGCACTCGAATCATCACGTTTCCTATCAGGTCATCTTGGTATTCTGCTCCGGGGGTTCCTACTTCGACTCCCATGTGATTGTCTGGCATATTATCATTTAATCCTATGTGGAAGCCACTTTTTAGATCATCTAGTGGATCATAGAAAACATCCAATCTTATTGTAGGATCTATAATGAATAATTGTATTTCATAGAATTCCGGTATTCTGTAGCGTCCGAAGTCTAGGATCCCATAAAGTTTATCCATAAAGATTTTCCAAGACGTTTCTGAGCTTATTTTTAAGGCATTATACATTCCGGGATAGAGGTAGCCTTTGTACATGTCATAACTGTCTGGGAGACAGATGCTGAAGCCGTGGAGGTACGTTGCACTTGGCCAGTAATGATACTCATCCACTAGCACGCCATTTGGTGCAGGAGCCAACATTGCTAATAGTTCAGAGCCTAAAGTTCCTGTTTCTACATAATGCATTTCAGATTGATTCGCTACAACCGCCTCTATGAAATCGTAGAGATCCACCATCATTGATGTCGAGGTATGTAATGCGGTTGCTTCTAACCCTCCTCTTAAATCTTGGAAGAACTGAGTTTTGCTGAAATTGTAATTTATTTCATCTACTAATTTGTCTGTGAAGAGATCGAATTTCACCATAAATGAATCGCCTGTTGTTTGGGCTGGAAATTGTGTTAAATCGTATAGTGAAACGGAACCCCAATCGAAATATGAAGGTAAAACTTGCGGATTCTCTGCTGTATCGAATGCTACTCGTGCTAACTCAGCTGGAGTCATAGTAGTGTCACGACTTAGATTATAGGCAATTTCTCGCGAGTGATGTAATGCATTTCCTGACTGAGTTGACTCTCCTGCAACTATATAGGATGCTTCACCTACTAATTGCCAAGCAACTTCAAATGAGCCACCTAAACAAGTATCAAGCATTAAAACATCAACTTCGTTTCCACCAGATAAAGCTGATTCTAGCTCAGGAACGGTTAAGCAATCACCAAGAGCATATGGCATATAGGGGTGTGGTGCATGATAATCATAACAAAAACCAGCATATCCACGTCCATGATCAGATAATGTTAAAGCATAGTTATCAGCCGGAAAATTTGTTTTGCATAAATCAATGAAATCATCCAATGTTTGAGGATCACCCATATTTGTTGCACCCCAATTTGCTACTTCAACTACACCTCCTCCTGCACTGGTTCTTAGATTGTAAATTACTGCATGTCCATCATGATGAATAGGTGAATATGGAAAATCATACAAACATATAATGTTGATATCACTTTCAGAGCCTGGCAGCATATCAGTTGTATAGATGTTCATCCTTGTTTCTAACATAGCTTGGTGGAGGAAATTACCTGAATTATCGATGCTTGCTGTAACATTAACTGCTCGGGTGTCAGCACAGAAATACAACATCAAAGTCCAGTCTTTATTTACTTCAGGAATTAATTCATACGTGATTTTTGATTGTGTATTTCCTCTTAAAGATATTCTAGGTAAAATTGCTAATGAAATTATTAAGATAAATATAGCAAAAAACCGATACTTTTTCTTCACTTTACAAATCCTCACAAATTCTTCTTAAAGTATATTTCCTTCTTAAAGAATTTAAAATTACTTATTTAAAAAACGCAAAAGGAACAGAAAAGAAAAATGTAGAGATCTAAACCACTAAGATCTCTTTTTTCTTCTAAGAATTATTTGAATTAATAGAACAAATGAAAACACGGTAGAAATTATCAAGCTATTAGTGCTAAGTGAACCAAATTGATTGGTTGATATCTCAGTTACCTCGAAATCTGTCATCTCATCATCTGTAGAAATATCGGTTATTAATTTCTGTCCTACCTTTATGTCGTATGTTTGTGATTCCTCCCAGACAACCTCGTCATCTGTTATGTGTTTTACTGTTAGGTTCACGTCTTGCGTCGCACTGGCTGCATAAGAAGCATCCACTATTACTTGGAATACGGCTGTATCACCAACTGCTTTGTTTGCAGCTGCACTCATTTCCAAGCTTGCTTTGGGAATGCGAATCATAAAATTCCCATACAAGTCATCATGGTATTCCGCTCCTTGAATGCCTACTTCTATGCCAAAATGCGATTCTGGAAAATTATCGTTTAGTCCTACATGATAGATTTCTGCAGGTGACACTTCAAAGATGACGTCTAATCTGACAGACGGGTCTATCTCGAATAGTTGTATTTCATAGAAGTCTTTCAGTTTGAATTTGTCAACACTTATCTGTGGGAATAATCTATCCAAGAAATCACTCCACCTGGTATCAATATTTACTCGTAAGCCTGAGTACATGTTTCCGTACAAGAAACCCTTGTACATATCGTGACTATCAGGGAAGCATAAGCTAAATCCTTCCAAGTGGACAGCTGGATATGTAGCGTTTTCATCCCAGTAATTATAGTGATCCATTAGCACTTCATTTGGTCCCGGTGAGAGCATGGTTAATAATGTTGCAGCTGAAGTTCCAATTGAAGCTTCATGGAACTTTGATTGATTTCCTAATATTTTTTCCGTGCAATCTTTCAAGTTTACGAGCATAGCCTCATTTGCGGCCATACCTGCTGTTCCCATTCCACTTCTTATCCACTTGAAGAAATTTCTTTGAGTAATGTTGTAGTCCAGCTCAGCATGCAAGCTTTCTACAAAATTATCAAAAGCTTCCATAAACGATGAACCCAAACCAGGCACTGGGAATTTCGATAAATCATAAAGTGAACAAGTTCCCCAATCTTCATTAGATGGCAAAACCACAGGGTCCACATTTACGTCAAAAATCATTTGAGCAAATTCCCTCGGAGTCATGTTTGGGTCATGACTTAGATTAAAACAATAATCTCTGGGAGACTCACAGCTATTTGGTCCCAAGGTTGTTTCTGCACCT
>JABLTJ010000029.1 GCA_013166775.1 Promethearchaeati archaeon | reverse complement strand
AACTACAATGCATCCTTGGTTTATCAAAGTTTGCAATTCATCATAATAAACTGGTGTTCCAGAATATGTCATTCCCCATGAAAGTGATATTACCTTAAATGGGGCAGTGGGGTATAAATTGTTAAAATTAATTATCCATTGAAGTTGCTGTTCAACAAGATTTTCATCAATTTTTCCTTGATGTCCTTGGTAATCATCTTTAGCACAAATAAACATATTTACACTACCATAGACGTACTCATTGAATTGATCCGCGTTTCTCTCTAGTAATTCTACTACTAAACTAGTAAGGACTGAACCATGTTTATAATCACATATATCATAGGCATTATAACGACTTACGTAATTACCATTGCTGTCAATTAGTTTTATTTCTAATAAATAATATGGATATTTACTTGCCAAATGTGTCCAAGTTGGTTCATCTAATCCTGTGTCTAAAATCGCTAATTTGTAATTACCATAATTGATTCTTAGATTAGAGTGACTCTGGAAAACAGCATTTATTCTATCCCATTGTATAGTTTCATCTGGGTATCCATAATCAGGATTATCACTTATAAGTATCGGAAGTCCATAAGTGGTTTCAAAGTTATCTCCTTGTTGTATATATGTTGGAAAAGCTTGGGTGTCAATAAAATTCAAAAATAAAAAAAGAAAAAAACATATTATAAGAGCTTTGAGCTTTTTCATTTTAAATAACTCCATCATCCTTTAAATGAAATTGTCTGATTCAATTTACTTGAATCTATAAATAAAATAATTGTTGGAATTTAAACTTTGTGAATAAAAAATAATAGATATTTTTCTTTCAATGCCTAATTGGTTAGGTGTTCGTTTCACCAACGCTACAGAGAGTATAATATGGGCAACGAAAAATAAAGAAGAAAAGAAATACTTTTTTGATAAAGAGAAAGCAAAAGAATTTGGTATTGGTAAGGTAGGAGCAAATCTTTGGTTAATACCTTTGTGTACAGGTAAAGAACGGCTTAAAGATGAGGAAGGCAAGAAACTACATGCAACACAGAAACCTCAAGAGCTTTTACGTAGAATAATATTATCTACTTCAAAAGAAGGAGACTTAATTTTAGATCCCTTAGCTGGAGTGGGGACAACAGGATATGTTGCTAAAGCTCTTAACAGAAACTTTGTGATGATTGAAAAAGAGGAAAAATATACTGAGGGCATAAGAAGAAGATTTCAAAATCCTCCAGTATTAAAAGAAACTAAGATAAGGAAAGAATTGGAATAATTGGTTCTACATATCTTTGTATTTATTGAACCAACTGGAAATTTTCTCTAATCTATCCTTCACATGTTTTGGTTTTCCTGATCTACTTAATTCATGACCTTCTTCTGGATAGCGTATAAGCTCAGCATCTGCACCAACTTTTAACAATGAAGCAAATAATTCTTCAGCTTGAGCAATTGGTACTCTAAAATCATTTTCTGAGTGGATTATTCTTGTTGGCGTTTTCACATTTGCAACATATGAAATAGGTGAGAGATCCCACATAGCTTTAAGATTTTCCCATGGAAAGTACTCTATCTCATCTTTAATGAATCTAGTGATATCAGTTATACTCCAGAAACTGACTAGGTTGTAGACACCTCTTTGGGGGACAGCAGCTTTGAATCTTTGATCAGTTCCAATTAACCATGCAGTCATGTAACCTCCATAAGATCCTCCAGTTACGAATAGATTGTTTTCATCAACATATCCTTTCTTAATAACTTCATCAACTCCTAAAAGAATATCATTAGCCGGTTTTATCCCCCAATTTGCTACTATGTATCTAAAATCAAATCCTCGACCGCTTGATCCTTGTGGGTTGCAGTAAAAGATAACATAATCTTGTGAAGCTAAATACTGATACTCAAACCACATAGATCTTTCATGAGGTGACCAAGTTGCGTGAGGACCTCCATGTATCTCTACTATCATTGGATATTTTTTATTTTCATCAAAATTTGGTGGTTTAACAATCCATCCTTGAATTTCGACATCATTATATCCTTTATATCTGATTTCTTCAATTTCAGCGATTATTCTTTCAGATAAGATCTGCTTATTTGATTGCCAAATTGTTCTTGATTCTTTATACACATAATCATAAATGACGAGTTGTGAAATGTCATCTTTAGAAGAAACATTCATTGCTAGTAAACCTCGATCACTATCGATATCAAAGGATTGAATTAAAGAATCGCTCAAGTATAAATTCTCTATTGACTCCCTCTCCAAGCTATATCTACTAACAGAATTTTTCTCCCAATCGTCAACTGTGAAATAAATATAGTTAGTATCATCATCAAAAAGTGGACGAGATACATGATTATCTATTCCTTCACTTACCCATCTCTCTTCTTTTGTTTCAAGATTTAGTAATCTTATTTCACTGTGTTGAGTGGAAATTATTTCTTTAGATGCAGCACTTACATAAGCTAACCATTGCCCATCTTTTGAAATCAAAAGACTTGCTCCAAAACCATATACTGTTTTTAGTACTTTTTCTTCCTTAGTCTCAAGATCAATTTCCAAAAGTTCAAAGTCATAAAGATCATTCATCTGTCCTTCTTCTATATGCCTGATCGCATAAAGTTTCTTACAATCCTTACCAAAGACAGGTGTAGAATAGTTTAAAGTTCCCTTGCTAATTCTGGAAATTTCCTTTGATTCTAAATCTAGAAGATAAAGGTGAGTATAGCGATCATCGAGAAAAACTGTTCCTCGTCTATATACAATTTGAGAAATAACTCGTGGATCGATTTTCTCTTTTTCTTTTTCTTCTTTAGCTACTTTCTTTAACTTCCTTTTCAGGTCTGAATACATAGTTTCTTTATCTTTTGTTTCATCATTATCTTTATCTTCATCAGTTTGTTCTTCCAAATTCACTCTATGTTGAAAAACTATTTTTCTCCCATCTAAAGACCACTCGAAATAATCTACACCATTTGGTAGTTTAGTATATCTTATTGCTTCTCCTCCACCTGTTGGCATAATGAAAATTTGTGGTTTTTCTTTTTCTCCGCCTCTTGTGCTAAGAAAAGCAATTTTATCCCTCTGAGGTGAAAGCTTCATAGATTTATCTTGCGATAAACCACCTGTGAATTGAAACAGATTTTCTCCATTCTCATCAATCCGATAAATAGCAGAAAAATACTTATTCTCTTTTTCACTCATTTTTTGTTCTTCAAAAAGTATCTTTTTATCAGGAAGGATTTTTACATTGTTTATTGTTTTTAGTTGAAATAAATCATTAATAGAAAACAGTTTTGTGTCCATCTAAATCACTTCTTATTCAATAATTTCTTTAAATTCTGCTTTAAGAGTTTTTGCGTGTTTTTTATTCTTTATTTAGATTCTAAGTTAAATGTGGAAGTTTTAAATAGCAAAAGCATATTTGTGTGTTTGTAACAAATGTCTCTTATCGAAGTCTATCAGAAGTTTCTCAACAAGTATAAAATCTATATTATTATATTGTGGGTTATAGTACTAGGCTTTGGTGTTTGGTTAGGTCCCAGATTTCTGGATGAGACTACTACTACTTTTGATCCTCCAGAAGATTCTCCTAGTGCAATTGCTGAGAAAGTGATGATTCAAGAATTCCCTACAATTGCTAACCAAACAAGCATCATTGTTTTACTTAGAACCTCAAACCCAAGTGATGATATTATAAATAGTGAATCGCAAAACATTCATGACAACGTTATAAGTATTATTGAATCTTTTGAGAAAAGTGATATAATTTTATCAATCCTTAGTTATTATATCTTAGTAGATTACGGTTATCCCGAAAAAGCCATAGATTTAGTTTCTTCAGGAAATAGATCAATGCTAATAAATATTGAACTAGATTATGAAGAGCACAAATCAGATGTTGGTTTGTTTATTGACTATATAAGAGAAGAACTTTCTGAACTTCAGTATAACGAAGAGGAAATTTCTGTGTATCTTACTGGTTTCATAGTAATGTATGTTGAGATGAGAGAAGCCACAGAAGAAGATATGACAAAAATGGATATCATAGTCATCCCTCTCGCTTTACTCGTTTTAGCGATTGTTATAAGAAGTATAAAACTAATGATTATTCCTATTCTTTCAATGGGATTAAGTGTTCTAACTTCATTTTTGATAATGTATCCTATAGCAATAACTTGGGATATCTTCTCATTTGTACCTAGTATAATGATGAGTTTAGTAATCGCTCTATCAATCGATTATTCTCTCTTTCTGTTAACTAGGTATAGAGAAGAGATAATTAATAACAAATCTAGTAATGAAGCTGTACTTTTGATGAATAAAAACGCTGGTCACACAGTTTCTGTTAGTGGTGTAACCTTAGCAATCACTTATTTAGGATTAGCATTCTTTCCACTACAACTTCTTTCAACTGTAGGTATTGGAGCAGCAATCTCAATTATTATTACTTTGCTAGTCAATCTTACTTTAACCCCTGCCCTCTTATTAACTTTCGATAAATTCTTTTCGAAATTCAGTCTTTACAAAAAATTGGAAAGACGAAAACAGACACCTCAAGAAGATAATAAGAAATGGGAAATAGAGAAGCAATTCAAGAGTATCTGGTTTAAGATTGGAAAATTTTCTACTAAATTTGCTCCTATTGTTATATTAGTTATTTTAGCAGCTGCTATTCCCATATCAATCCAAGTTTTCAAATTTGACAGATCTATCGATCTAATGCAGATACTTCCTAGAGGTTCAGATTCTAGAAATGCATATGAAGCATTAGCTGAAGATTTTTCTCCTGGTCAAGTTTTACCTTTCTATTTGGTGATTAAATCAGATGAAGTAAATGGAATATTAAATGATGATTTTTATGAAACATCAATACTTTTATTGGAAACTTTGATAAATGAAACGGAAGCAGATGTGGACAGTTTTACGTCTGTGATGAGAGCTGGTGGGTATTGGATAGGGTACGGTTTAGCACGTACGTTTCTAAACAGTTCATATCCAAACTATTATACGCCCTTTGGTGAATTATACAGAATTGTTTTTGACAGATATACAAATTATGATAACTCAACAATTTTAGTTGATATATCAACTCCCTTTGATCCTTGGGGAGACAAAGCAGAAAATTGGGTAAAAGAAACAAGAATCATTTTAGATGATTTTCAATCTGAGGATTATGAAATCCATCTAGCTGAAGGTTCAGCGACTATGGTTGATGCGATTGATAATGTGTATGAATTGTTCCCCATAATGATGATTGTAACATTGATTGTTGTTTATATTATAATTGCAATAATGTTCAAATCAGTTTTCATCCCATTAAGACTTATAATAACAGTAGGAATCACACTATCTTGGATCTACGGATTAACAATAGTTGTATTCAAGAGTACGTTTTTCGGAAATCTCATTCCAGTTTTAGGTGATGTGAATGCATTATATTGGATTACTCCAATAATGGCATTTTCAATTCTTATTGGTTTAGCATTGGATTATGATATCTTTCTTTTGAGCCGAATTAGTGAATTTAGAGACAAAGGGTTTACAGATAAAGCATCTATACATAAAGGATTATACAAAACAGGAAATGTAATTTCATTTGCAGGAATAATAATGGCAATAGCTTTCTCTGGTCTACTTCTTGCTAGAGAGATGGTTCTTATTCAATTTGGATTTATGCTTTGTATTGCAGTGCTAATTGATACTTTCATAATCAGAACAATACTTGTTCCTGCCATTATGGCTATTGCAGAAAAATGGAATTGGTGGCCTGGTAAAAAGCCTAAACCTACAAAAGATGAAAATTTTGTTGAATAATAAAATATTTTCAACGCATTAAAATATTGTGTCAAATTATATCAAATATACACACCAAGATACTTATATATTGACTATGAAAATATAAATCGACTGATCAAATTGATGTCTCCAACAAAGATTTATTATGTAAATAAAAGTAGAATCGACACTTTGTTTTCTATTCAATCCAGACTTCGCATTTTTAATCTCAAAGTTGATCTAATAGGTTATCCAAAACAAGAAATTCTCACACTTAAGAAATCAACAAGAGATTGGAAAAGAAAGATGATAGATCTTTAGACGGACTTGTAAACACATCACATATTGTCAGCCATAATTCCTAAGAATTGGGAGGGAGATAACCTCCTTCCCTCCTTCCCTCCTTTTACCTCGATCTATATTGCCAACTAATAAAAAAAAGAAAAAGATTTAGAAGGAAACGATTCCCAGCAACCTCCAGAAGTATGGAAGAACAAAGGAAAGTAGCAATAATCCTAATATATCAACAATTGACCCTATTTTTGCCATTTCTCTAACAGTATATTTATTCGTACTGTAGGCGATCATCGAAGGAGGCGTCCCTTGAGGAAGCATAAAGTCTATACTTGACCCTATAGCAGCTACAACTGCTAAAAGCAAGGGATCTATCTGAAATAGTAATCCAAGTGGAATAACTAGTGGAACAAGAATAGAAGCTGAACCCGTATTGGATGCCATGAATGTAAGAACTATACTTACAACAGCTATTAGAGCAATTAGAACAATATTATTCGTAATATTGAGTTTTGCTAATGAAAATGCGATTAAATCCCCAGCACCTGATTCTGTTAGAACTACTCCAAGAGTTAAACCTCCTCCAAAAATTAGTATGGCATTCCAATTCAAATCGTTTACATCGCGTCCTTGTAGAACTGTAGCATCTGAAAACACAGCTGGAATAAATAAAAGAAAAGCTGCTATAATTGCCACAATTGAAGAGGAAAAGGTAGGGAAGAGAAATCTCTTGATTATACCTTCTAAAAACCATAATAGTAAAGCAAAGAGAAAGACACATAGAACATAGATTTGTTTCCAATTTAAATTACCAGAGTTATCTAGCTCTTTTTTTACAGCAGTTTTTGCAAAAGCAATACTTTCCTTTGGAACTTCAGGTTTTAATACCATCCAAAGGTATATCCAAACAAGTGGGAGCATTAATAGTACAATGGGTAATCCAAATGCAAACCATTTTGTAAATGTAATCTGCACTCCTGCATATTGACTTAATAAAGCAATTGCAATAGGATTTGCGGGAGTTCCGATTGCAGAACCAATTCCACCTATTGAAGCACTATATGCAATTCCAAGAATTAACGCTTTAGAGTATCTTTCGATTTTTTCTTCATCAATTTCCTTGTTTACCTTAAGTTTATCCGTTACTGCGACAGCTATAGGAATCATTGTAGCAGCAGTAGCTGTATTACTCATAAACATAGAAAGCACTGCTGTAACTACCATCATCAATAACATGAGAATTTTTGGATTATCAGGACTTATTCGTACAATATTCAGAGAGATCCATTTGTCTAGACCAGTTTTATTCATTGCTTTAGAGATAATGAAACCTCCAAGGAATAAGAAAATAACTGGTTCTGCAAAAGGTGCAAGTAAACCTTTCGCACCTAAACCTAGAAAAATTACTCCCATCACAGGTATCAAGAGACTTGATGCAACAAGTGGAATTGTTTCCATGACCCATAATATTCCGATTAAAAACAATATAGACAAAACAATATTAGTTTTGTATGGTAACCTAAGAGTAAAATTAATCCACTGTTGATCTTTATAATCTGGTTGTAAGGTTGAAGCAGGAAGAATAAGGTTTAAACCTCCCTCAGATTCACTCGAAATTTCTATACTAAAATCACCAATCCGAGGAAGTGGATCGACTGTGTAATTTGATCTATCTGTGACTGAAACTCTAATTATTAATTGCTTGTTGTATCCTGTTTGAATCTTAGGAGAGTAAGCTAGCCATAGAGTGAGATTGGACCCTAAATCATAGGTTTTGATTATTTCTGGATATGTTTCGTTTTTGAATAGTTCAAATGTAAAATTGATTGATCTATTATATTGATTTTCACCATCAAAATAAGAAGCATGTAGAGATGCATCTTGATTTACACTAGCTACTGTACCTTTAGCAAAAGTCATAGTAAGAGTAATTGCAACAATAAGTAAAACTACAGAAATTATGATTTTTCTTATCTCTTGTTTCTCGATTTTCATATAATTCCCTCAAGTATTAATTACTATCGAATACATTTAGTAAAACTCCTTAGTAATTGCTTCAATTTGCTCATCTGATAATTCTAAATCTGCATGTGCAGGTATAACTCCTTGATTAAGTGCAAAATCTCTTTCTTCATATGTTGTTTTATTTTCTATTTGATAGAAGATTCCAATTGGAAGTTTTTCTTTGAAAAATCGTTGATTTGATAAATCTAAAGCTTCAAAGTAGTCGTCCTTATCATGTCCTATCTCTTCTAATTTGTATACTCTTTCTCTAAAGTAATTGAAGGTTTGATTTTTATTGAATGTTATACAAGGGCTGAACACATCTACAAATGCAAAACCACGATGAGCTATTGCTTCCTTAATTACATAAGTTAGATGTTCCAAATCGCCTGAAAATGCTCTAGCGACGAATGTTGCTCCAGCTGATATCGCTACAGTTATTGGATTAATTGGATTCTCTATTGATCCTCTTGGAGTGGTTCTTGTTATTGTACCTACTGGAGTTGTTGCGCTTGCTTGACCAGTAGTTAAACCATAAACGAAATTATTAGAAACAATGGTTATAATATCCACATTCCTTCTGCAGGCATGTAAAAAGTGATTTCCCCCTATTCCATATACATCTCCATCTCCACCATAAACTAATACAGTTAGATGAGGATTTGCTAATCTAATTCCTGTTGCTACTGGTATACCTCTCCCATGAACAGTTTGAAGACCAAATACATTCAGGAAATTAGGCATGTGTGAAGAACAACCTATACCACTTACAGTAACCACTTCTTCGGGAAGTAATTCAAGTTCAATTAATGCTTGACGAATAGCTCTCCATTGAGCAAAATTTCCACAGCCATTGCACCAGGTAGGTCGGAATGAGCTCTCAAAATCCTTTATCGTATAATTATATTCATCACTCATTTTTGACCACCTCTTTGACTTTTTCTACTACTTGCGTTGTCGTAATTGGTTCTCCATCCCATCTACGTAAATGAGCATCTGCATTTATTCCAGTTTTCATTCTAAGATAATCACTCATTTGTCCGGTATAATTCTGTTCAACACAGATTGTTTTGGATGCTTTGGATAAGATTTCTATTACTTTCTCTGAATTAAGTGGATTGAGATATTTCAAGTGTAATTGATTAGCTTCAATTCCTTCATTCATTAATTCTTGTATTGCTTCTTGCACGATATACTTTGTTGAACCCCAAGTGATTAATGTAATTTCAGCTTTATCTGAACCTACTATTTTAGGTTCAGGGAATTCTTTCTGGATATATTCTAGTTTCCTCATTCTTTTTTCAACCATTGATTCTCTGATTGGTAACGTTTCTGGCAATCCTGCTAACGTTGAAGCTAGTGAGGTTCCTTCTTCGTTTCTTTCGCTAGATCCTGTAAAATGCATGCCTTTAACAGTACCAGGGATTGTTCGAGGAGATACACCAGTTTTTGTAATTTTGTATCTAACAAATTTATCACTAGGATTGTTTTCAATACCGTAGCGTTGATTCTTCTTTTTCATATCAAGTTTTCTGATTGTAGCTATTTGCTCTGATAGATACAAATCCATTAAAACTATTACAGCTACTTGATATTTTTCTGCGATTTCTAATGCCTCTCTTCCTACAAGAAAAGATTCATCTACACAACAAGGAGCTATTATTACTTTCGGAAATTCTCCATGTGATGCACCATATGCTTGAAAAAGATCAGCTTGAGCTGTTTTAGTGGCCATTCCTGTAGACGGACCAGCTCTTTGAGAATTAATAACAACAAGAGGAATTTCTTCAATTCCAGCCATTCCAATAAGTTCCGTCATTAGTGCAAAACCACCCCCTGAAGTCCCTGTAGCTGATCTTGCTCCAGTATAAGCAGCACCTATAGCCATTCCAACAGCAGCAAGTTCATCCTCTGTCTGTTTTACAATCATACCCAGTTTTGGCAGGTGTTTTGTCAAATAGTGAACTATTGAAGTTGCAGGAGTCATTGGGTATCCACTGTAGAATTTTAATCCTGCAGAAATCATTCCTAGAGCTAAAGCTTCATTACCTGTAATAAGCATTTGTTGTGCTTTTTCGTATTTATGTTTCTCCCAAATTATTGGCCATTGGTTCTCTAAGGCGAATTTTACACCTTTGTCTAAAGCTTCATAATTTGTAGATACAACCTCTTCGCCTTTTCTCTCAAATTGTTCTAATATAACTTCTTTCGTTAAAGTTTCATCTAAACCAAGAATTTGTATTATAGCACCAAAACCTACTATATTCTTAAGAATTTTCAGCTTTGAAATATCTTTAGTAATCGATACCAGTGGAATATCAAGTTTTACAATATCACTTGGGTAATCAAACTCATCAAGATCCATTGTATCACTGTCATATATGACCATTGCCCCCTTATTTACAACAGATTTATGGAGATTAGCAACATGTTTGTTTAGTAGGAAGATAACATCTGCTCCTTCTCCAACTGATAAAACCTCATCCCGTGAAAATCTAATTTGATAAGTATTGTATCCCCCCCTTATAACAGATTGATAACTTCGGAAACCTAAAACATTGAGATTATGTTTCTTAAGTATCCTTCCAAAGAGTGTACCTAAGCTGACAAGACCATCTCCTGCACTACCAACAAAACGGATCACAACATCCTTTTTCATTTAATTTTCCTCTAGTTCTAGATATTATGAGCTCATCTTTAAAGTTATTTAAAAACTGTTTTGAATGACCATAAACCTCTTCAGTGCAGTCAATTTATGGTACAGTCAATTTATGATTATCTTTCTTTAGGGTGAAAGCAAATTATGACTATATTAAAACTTGTTACTACCAAAATGTGTTTAACATATTATATGTTGTCACCAATATATTCTATAGTATTATTTGCTGCCACCACATCAATATAGCTATTTCGATTGGTAGAAACATTAATGCAATTAAAGTCAATATTGTAATGAATCTACTTGTTAAGATTTCATCTAATTCGAAAAATTTCGCATAAGCAGAATTATTGACTGCTGGAGGAGCAATACTCTGAATAATTAAAGGTATTTGAGCGATTATAGTAAGAGGCAGAAAGATTATCATTATAATGGTTAACAATCCTCCTCCGAATCTAGCAATTATTCCTCTGATAATTGGAATTTCCTTCCATTCTTCCTTCCTAGGTAATATAAAACCTAATCCCACTATAGCTAGCATTATGAACATTGTAATATTATTCAAAACAGATATAGCAACTAAATCACTACTTTCATACCGACCTACTGTAAATCGTAAAATAATACCAAGAAACATCCCTAAGGTTGGGGGAAAAAGCAATAATTCCCTGAGAATTCTTAGCAATGATTTTCTTGAAGTTGAGCCATAGTGTATGCCAATGTATACACCGAAACTATTTCGATATATAGTCTGGATTAGTAAAAATAGAGAAGCAGCAAGTAAACCCTCAGCTTGATGTTCAGGAGGTAAGACTCCAATTATTATGGGAAATGGATAAAAAATTCCATTCATGAATCCCATAGCACTTAATTCTGCTCCTTTTGCTGCTTTTGTCATGTTTTTTTTTCTAATCATTATCCAGTCTATTATCATTGATATAAACATTGCAACAGTACAGACAAGAAAAACATACCCCCAGTTTACTCCGTTAAAAGATTCTAGATCTAAAAATACAAAAATCAGCATGAGAGGTGTAAGAATGTTCAATCCTGCAAAAAGCATCCATTTACCTACTTGCTCTGATTTGGGTAATTTCTGGAAAAGGAATCCTGCACCTATACCACCATAGATTGTTACAATGCTTATTGCAAGTTGGGCTACATAGTGCATTGAAAGAAAGAGAATTAGATTGGATTATAAATCTTTTAATTCTACTAAAAATTCTTCATTTATTTTGATTTATTTACATAGGGTAGACAGTTTCTAGATTTTTTATCAATAAATCATAGAATGGGTAATTTTCCTCTTCTGAAATATCTTTAGCAACTAGAAATTCACTTAGGTTTTGAGCTGTTTGAACAATTACTGTAGGAGCTGTAGTCTCAATTAATGGGTGGTCTCTAATTTTCAATCCTTGAAGAGAGGTGTTGTATATAGTACAAACTACAGTAAGAATTTTACTTTCATAGGAAAGATCAGGTTTATCTTCAATTGCTTGGGTTAGCCACTTCAATGAACCTTCATTAGTAATACTAATCATCCAGAAAAGAAGCGCGAGACCATAGAGTGAACTAGCATTTCCTAATACTATATATTTATTTGTAAAATCAAATAATTCTGCGAAAGAATCAAGAATCTTCTTATCATTCTCAAATAATTGTACTGAAAGTAGAAAATCCTTCTGAAAGTCGGTAAGAAGTTCCTTTGAACTATCATTAATTTTCAAGAAATTATCTCTTTCTTCCTTCATCTCATCGAAATCTTTGTCAATAATATTCATTTTTTCAACAATCGATTTGATTTCTTCTTGTTTTTCTTTTCTTAATCTTAGTGATTTAGCATATTTATCCAGAGATTCTTGAATCTCCTTGAGTTTTTCTAGATTTTCTTCATCTGTAATCTCTATGTTCTCAACATTAGCATCTTTTCCTTGCATAGCTAAAGTTGATCGCTTATGCCAAACCAAACCTTCCTTGAATACTGAAGGAGAAAAAATCTTTTCCAATGATTTTGCGAGAAGGAATTTTCTTTCTTTTAAAGTTTTAATTTTGCTACTGATAATTGATAGATAGAAACCTAGAGCATTGGGAATAATATTATAGGGATCAAGTTGCTGATTCCCTCGAATAGCGTTGAAAGGAAGTCCTTGTTCTATCCATTCTATTAATCCTCCAGCAATCATAGCGAATGGAGGATTAAAATTTGTGAATAGAGGTAATGAAGTGAATATATTTGCCATTGAGATAAGAATATTCTGATATCCGAATGCACCTGTTTGATTATATTTCTTGAAAGTTAATTGCTTTTCTTGTAAGAAATATTGTAAAGATAGATAATACAATATATTTTTGTTTAAACTAACTGAAGATAGGTCATCAGCTTTGAAGTCCTCTCCTTGCTGAAGAGAGTCAAAGATATCAGGATTGCCAAATACTTCAGCTCGTTCTGTAGTCTCAACTATATCTTTTATTACTTCTTGATCCTCAGGATACAGTTTTTCTAGAATCTGGTGAATCCAATGGATTATGTGGTTGTAGAAATAAGGAGCTTTCCTCAAGATTGTTCTCCAACTAAACCATTTAGCTAATCTTTCTTTAACAATACCTTCAAGTTTATCTAGATCATCCTCAGTTACAGCTCGAGTTGAATATCTCAAAGGGAAGATGGGAACAGGTTTCTCATCCTTGAAAAGAAGACCTTCGATATTTCTCAATACTGTCCCAAACACTAGCTCTAAATCAAGAAGTGCATATCTCGATATCACTTTAGATTCTTTTTCATAATTAGGATAAAATGCAGAATTCTTAAGAAAAGTAGGTTGCAAAAAGCGTTCAATCAGGGGATCAAAGAAACTTCTTGCTTCTTCATCAAGTTCCTCTATAATCTGATCCTTGTTTGACATTTCTTGAATATAATAATCAATCATATACGCACCAAATGCTGTACTCTCTAATTCTGGATAATTGAGATAAAATTCGATTGCTTTCGATGCTTCTTTGGAATTTTTCTTTATCTTCCTTAAATCAATTTCTGAAGGTAATTCAATCAGCTGTTTACTTCTGTCACGTGGAAGAAGATGTTTTCCATCTTTTTCAAAACTTAGAATCATTTTCTTTGATAATAGCCCAAACTTTACGGAAGATTTTTGCAGAATTCCTTTAAACAGTACTACGTCCATTTGGATTCCTCACACCTCTTTCTAAAACCATCTGCTAATAAATCTTTATTTTTCTGTTATTCCAGAAAACTATTAAAACTAAGGTAGATACATCCTTTAATGACAAAACAGCAGATACTAGATTTTCTCTCAGAAGATCATGATAAGATGGAATTTGTTGTAGAATCATTGCACAAAGAAGAAATGTTGAATCTAAGAATTCAAGGGAATTGGAATGTAAAAGACATTCTAGTGCATGTAACATCATGGAATAAAGAGCTGATAAAATCTTTTGATTTGCTTTTGAAAAACGAAAAACCCTGGTTTATTGAAGATCAAAGGAAGATAAAGCAATTAGAAGCTGATTTCAATATCTTGAAAATAACAATTAAGCGTTCTTATTCTCTTGAAGAAGTAATAGAGGAATGGCAAGAATCATTTAAAGAACTTCTAAGTAAGATAGATTCATTGTCGGAAAAAGAGCTCAGCTATACTACAGATTATCTTTGGTCTAATGGTGATCCTGTATCAGTTAAATCTCTTTTTAGCTATCGATATAAGGGCGATGAACATGGTCATGAGGGAGGTCATGCGAAAGTAATTGATGATTACTTCTCTGAAGACAGATGTGGATGTAAACAATACTAATCTTGGTACATTTCTCAATGTTTAAAAGCTCGATATAGTGCCTATTCTCAATTATGAGAAGTCATGAAAATCTTTCTAAAAAAAGTCTCTATTTAGATGAGAGAATAGATCTTTCCGGAGGGACCAAGGGATGGGATAATAAGTCCAAAGAGAAGGCAAAGGATTTACCAAACTTCATTAATGCAACTGTAGGTACTGCTCGAAATAATGATGGTTCTCTTCTGATTTTTCCAACCCTATTGGAGGAATTTGGAAAATTGTCTGGAGATCAGATTTTCGCTTACGCTAATATAAGAGGAATGCCTAAATTTGCTAAGCTTTGGAAAGAAGATACTCTAGCCAGTTTCCCAGCTGATCGCGTTGAAAGAACAGACAGATTATCAACCTTACCACTAACTTCATGTGGTTTAACTGGTGGATTATCTTTAGCAGGAGAAGCCTTTCTTGATAGAGATGATTCATTATTAATCCCCAATTCCAGATGGGGAAACATAGATAATGTTCTTCTAAAGAATCAACGTTTAAAAGAAGTAAATTATGAATTGCTAGATGGGGAAGGGCAATTGAGTTTCTTAGATTTAGCAGAAAAAATTAAGATATTGGATAATAATGGTAAGAAATTTGGTATTTATCTGAATTTCCCAAATAATCCTTCAGGAATAAGTCCTTCTTTTGAACAAGTTAAAATTCTTCAGGAATCTCTTTCAGAGGTGACAACACCAACCATCATTTTGCTTGATGATGCTTATGAAGGATACGTGTATGAATCTGATGTCATCAATTATTCTCTTTTCCCACACTTAGTTGGATTGAATGAGAATGTAATTGTAGTTAAAATGGATGGTGCTTCAAAACGTTATTGTGCCTATGGTGCAAGATTAGGAGCAGTAACATTAGGTTTTGGATATGAAATCGATGAAGAAGAAAAGACATCTATAAGAGAGGTACTAGCAAAAATAACTAGATCATCAGTATCTAATTCACCTCGTGGAATTCAAGAAGCTATAATTAATGTTCTTGAAGATAATGGCAAACAAACTAAAATTCAACAAGAAAGAAAAATAGTTCACAATATTCTCTCAAATAGATACAAGAACATGAAAAGAATAGCAGATGAAAAGGAAACCAAACTACTTTTTCCTATTGAATATAATTCTGGATTCTTCAGTTATTTCCTTCTAAAGAACAACAAATCAGCTACTGAAGTCAGCAAGAAATTGTTGGATAAAGGACTTGGCACAGTTCCATTTGAAAACCGGAGTAATGGATTAAATGGCATCAGAGTAGCATTTTGTTCAATAAGAGATGAAGACATCGAAAAGACTACAGATATCCTATATTCAATTGATTAATCAATCCTCAACTTTGAGATTAAGATACCTTAGTCTAAGTTCTTGAAATTGCTGACTAGTTAATCCTTCTATACAAGTGATATGATAACGTTGTATTTTCAACCAGTACCCAGAATTAACTTTGAAACTATATTTCCTAAATTCATTTTTGAGCTTTTTATGATATTTCCTTCCTTGAGGATCAGAATCAAGTAATAGAATAATCTGAGTATCTTTGGAATATTTCTCCATGACATTTTCAATAAATTCAAACCATGGATGACGTAAAATTTCAATTGGAATTTCAATATCCCAGAACTCCAGAGCTTTCCTATCATTGATACCTTCAACTATAATAACAGAATTTTTTTCACTCTGCAATGTATCTATGAATTCAAAAAAATCTTCTTCTGGAAAGGACATTTGTTAATTTCATTATTCTTTGATACATTAAATAATTTGTGAAAAAAGAAAGAAAAAGGTAAGAAACAACAAATGTTACTTTAGAGCTTCATCTGCTTTTCCTTTGAATATTTTCCAAAGCTTCATTTTCTTTGCTTCGCCAGTCTTAATCTTTTGGAAGTTTTCTCCTTGACGACTAAGTACAACCAATGTTATAGCTAACATGGTTGCAAATGCTACCCATCCAAATATCTCAACAATTGGTGTAGCGTTTAGATCTATTAGAGGAGAAGAATTCGCAGGTGAAATCCACTTCCAAATATTCGTTCCCCAGAAAATGAAAATTACACCCATTACTACAAAACTGACAAGATAGGTTATTGCACTGTACATAATTGCAGATCCTAATACAAAGTAAAGTACTAGCCAAAGAGGAAGGAATATAGGATTAAAGAATATCATTGTTCCTAGTGTCGAAGCAACTCCTTTACCGCCTGGACCCCAAAGCCATATACACCAATTATGACCAAGTATTGCAGCTGGTCCAGCAAAAGCAACGACCCAAATATCTCCATTACTAAAAGTATATGAAATCCATACTGCTAGCCACATTGCAAAGAATCCTTTTAACATGTCTAGAATAGCTTCTATAATACCAACAGTATAAGCTAATTTCTTAGGTTTTTCTTGTGCTTGAAAAGCTCGTATAACGTTTCTTCCACCTACATTCTTGGAACCAACAGTACGTATATCGATTTTTAGCCATAATTTTACAACTATCCAAGCAATTGGAATAGAACCAAGAAGATAACCTAGAGCTGCTGCCCAAACAACATCAATTGTTATCATAGTCGAATTTTTATTAAACTTCTTTAAAAACTTTGTTCAGTTATTTAAGCCAATAATTCTTCTAATATTGTTGTTGTTTTACTCTTCATTTTAAAGTAGTGTCCACTGGATAAAATATAAATAATCAATGAAAATAAATCACATATGAGTGAACGAGAAATTAAGGAGCTAGAAGATTTACTTTTACCTTTTGCTTTAGAGAGGTATAACTTTGATAATTACAAAATGAATATGCCTATGTCAAGAATGATGAAATCAATGGTGAAATCAATGGCGAAATCTATGGTAGGAAATATAATTACAGAACAAGTGACTTGGTTAGTTAGATCTTTTATTAGGTGTCTTATTAGTATTTCAGACGAGATATATCTAAAAGACCTTGCTGCAATTACTTTAGCTGAAGCATCCTACATGGCAGGTATCGGACCTTATGGACCATTTCATAGAAGTTTTGGTAGTGGAGGAGACAGAGGAGGAAGTGAGGTTCAGATTGAAGCTGAAGTACATGTTTGGCTTTTATACTTGCTTGATAATAATAAACTCCCAGGAATCTATGAACGATTTACAGGAAGATATTTCATAAAATAGTAAAATCAAGTTCAGAACAAAGTAATTCTTGTATTTATCTAAAATAGTAAACTTGATAAAAAAGCCTTGAAATTCCATCAAGATATCATGATTACTAAGGAAATAAAGGATAAAGAAGATTTAAAACAAGCAGCTAAATTAGCTGAATTATGTTTTCATGAAGATTCAGCTGAAGATAATGTTAAATTTCTCAATCATCTAAAAGATTTATACTTCATAGGAACATTTGAAGAAGATATTCTTCTTGCAGCTGCTGGTTTTTATGAATTTCAGATTTTCATTCGAGATCAACTATACAAATGTTCTGGAATCGCAAATGTAATGACACACCCAATTCAGAGAAAGAAGGGATGTGTGAAAAAACTAATGTTAGATATTCTGAAAAAAAGTTATACTGATGGTTATGAAGTATCTGCCCTGTGGCCTTTTAATCATAAATTTTATCAAAAATTTGGTTACGAAATTGCTGAAAAACCAGTATTTTATAAGATAAAGCCTTCTAATATCAAGGAAATCAAAGTGGATGAAAATATTACAATTAGAGAATCTAAAGGAAAAGAAGATTACGCTGCATTAAATAAAATAGCTAGTTATGCTCTTAACAAAAACACTAGGATCATTGGTAAACATGATGCTTGGTTTCTTAGAGGAGAAACTTCCAAATTCAAGATTTTTATTTTCGAGAAGGAAAATCAACCAGTTGGATTTATTTCATTCAAATTTGAACAACCTAAAGATAAACAATGGGTAAATCACATTCAAGTAGTAGATTGGGCTTATGAAGATATTGAGACAAAGAAATCTATTTTGTCATTCCTTAAAAATTTCGAAAGTGATATCAGTGAGATAAAGATAACTCTCCCTTATGAGGAAGAGATGTTAATTTATCTTAAAGAATTCAATACTATACACTCTATCGCAAATTGGCCAGCTATGATTAGAATAATTAATCTCAAGAAAATAATTGAAAAAATGATTTTTCAGAAAAATGTTGAAAAGAGTCTTTTAGTTGAAATTAAAGATAGTTTCATTCCAGAAAATGAAGGATTGTGGAATTTTAAAATCAAAGCAGGAAAATGCAATGCTCAAAAAATTTCTAAAGAAGATGTTGATGAGGAGCAAATATTGGGTCTCACAATTAATCAGCTATCTCAAATCATTGTTGGTGTCGCATCTGTCAAATCTTTAACTGAACTCGAAAGCGGAAAAACTCCAGATGAATGGTTAGACAACCTAATATTTCCAACAGTTCCATGTTGGATTGGTGTTTGGTTTTAACATTGATAAGATAAAATCTGTAAATCTAAATAAAATAAATTTAAACAAAAGTGATTGAGGGAAGAGATCGAGGATTTAACTATAGAAATCCTCTTCATCTCTAATATCGATGTCTCCTTCTTTGATAATAGGTTCAACTTTGTAAACCATTTTACCTTTCCAGTAGTATTCTCCGGTTCTGTAAATTGGATTTTTTCTTAGATAAGCAAGTGTACTCCTTGGGATTTCGAATTTGTTACTGATTGTTGACATAGTCACATTATCTTCAAACATTTGAAAAATTTCAATAAGCTTTGGTCGCATTTCTTCATCAATCAATAGCTTTCCTTCAATTATTTTATATCCCAAAGGTGGTCTAGACATTATTTTTTGATCCTGTATTCTTCTTTTTATTCCATACATGCGCTTCTGTCTATACTTCTTTAGCTCTTCTTCACCTAGAAGATCATAAATCCTAGTTACAAGCATTTCATCAGATTCTTCAGTAGCTCTAATTTCAACACCTAATGTTCTCAAAACTACAGATGCATATCCTAGCATATCAACTACTCTAGAAATCCTATCTCTTGTTTGTACCCATACTTCTCTAACAGGATTTTCTGGATGCTCTTTAAGATGAGTTGCAATGAAGTTTAGCAATTCTTTAAATCCTGGTCTTTCTTCGACATGACTGTCTCCCGATACATCTTCGTCTATGAATTGTTTAAGTACGTGTCTATAACCAACAGTATTGATTTTCTTTGTTATAACATCTGATTGCGTATCTCTTCCACTTTCTTGGTCTGAAGTACTTACTCTTATGTATGTTACTACATTAATATGCATAGTTGTTAGAAGGTCCCTCCTTTTTATAACCTCACGTAATACTTGAGAATTATACAGCGCCTATCTATTTTTGTCGATAGAATGAAAAGTTTTTTTTCTTTCAGTTTGTCACCATTTTGATGTAATGTAGGAGATTGATTTTACTATAAAATCCAAAGGAATCAATGGAACAAAAATTATCATTACAATCATAACAATCCAATCCTCAAAATCATCTAAGGATGAACAAGTAGTAAGTCTAGCTTTTTGGTTAAATTGAATACCAGATTGACGGAATCTACTAAAAGCAACGCCTAGTGTCATAACACTGAAAATTCCAATTCCCCAGTTTAGTATTGCATGTTTATTTCGAGTTGCAAAATATGCAAAAACTACTACGAAACTTAAAAGAATGAGAAACAATAAATCTGTTTTAATCTTTGTCAATATTAGATTGCTTTCCATCTCTTAACCAAGAAGACTTAGACTTTACACTTAATCTATTTTTTTCAATTACAAATTTCTCTCTGAATTAGGATTTTTCTTGTCACAACATAGAAGATAAAAATGTCCTTAATATCTCAAGCTTGAAAGATATGCCCAAAGATATCATTAGTAGACTTGAGAAGTATTTCCTAGATAAAAAAGTAATAATTGCTTTCTCAGGAGGTTTAGATAGTACAGTCCTTCTAGAAATTGCTCTTCAAAGCGCTTCTAAGGTTTTACCTGTTATTGTTAAATCTACACTCCAACCTGCAGCAGAAATTAAACATGCAGAGAATTATTTAGCTCGAACAAAAATAAAATATGAGATATTTGGAGTTAATCCACTTGAACATCCAGAAGTAGTAGAAAATGATCCAAGAAGATGCTATTATTGTAAGAGGTTAATTTTCCAGACTATAATAGAAGAAACTAAAAAATACAATTATGATTTCATTGCTGAAGGTTCTAATGTTACTGATCTTTCTGATTACAGACCAGGTTTGGAAGCTCTAAAAGAATTAAGGATTCAAAGCCCTTATCTGAAACTAAAAATCACAAAAGAAGAGATAAAGAAAATAGCTAAAAAACTTAATCTTGAAGTTAAGGATAAACCTGCTACAACCTGCTTAGCAACAAGAATTCCTTATGGAAATAAGCTAAGTGAAGAGAAATTAAATCGAATTGATATAGCTGAGAGTATTATCAAATCAACATTTCCAGTTTTTAATCTACGAGTTCGGGATCATGGAGATGTTGCTAGAATTGAAGTTTCAATGCAAGATATGCATTATTTCTTTGAGAAAGGGAAATTAGAGAAAATTATTAATAAGTTAAAGGACTTAGGTTTTGATTATATAGCATTAGATTTAGAAGGGTACCGGCAGGGATCTATGAATATTTCCATCCCAAAAAAAGGAAGAGGTGAACAAACTGAAACAAGCACTACTGATTGATCCAAGGTTAGCTGGCTGTTCAGGAGATATGTTTCTCTCCACACTACTAGATTTAGTAGAAAACAAAGAACCACTTGATAATCTTGTAAAAATCATTAATTCAAATTTAAATACAAGTTTTAATTACAAATTCGATAAACAAACCAAGAAAGGAATTAAAGCAGGAAAAATACAAATAGAAATTGAGAAGGATATAGATTTTAATAATGTAATAAAGATCAAGGAAGCTTTTAATGCAATTCTTCAGAAGCTTCAATCTTCAGATGAAGCAAATAACCTAGCAAAAGATATTTTCCAAACATTAATTTCTGCAGAATCTAAGGTTCATGGAAAAGATGAAGAAAAATTACATTTACACGAAACCGCTAGTTTAGATACGATTTTCGATATTCTTGGAACAGTATTATTATTAGAAGCAAATAATTTCATTGGAGCACCAATTCTGGGATTACCTGTTAATACAGGAAGTGGATTAATAACCATAACTCATGGGAAAGTAACAGTTCCTCCTCCTGCTGTTCTAAGGATTTTAGAAGAAAAAAACTACATCTCTTTTAGTGATGAAATTAAAGGTGAAATGGTAACTCCAACAGGAGCTGCGATTTTAACAAACCTTGTAACAAAACAGATTACACAGTTGCCACCTTTGAAAATAGAGAAAATCGGTTATGGAGCAGGAACTAAAGATTTACCTGATAGAGCTAATGTAATGAAGATAATTCAAATAGAGTTAGAGGAAGATTCAAAAAAGCACTATCTTTCAATGTTGGAAACTCATTTGGATGACGTTTCTGGAGAGATGCTAGGTGGAATCATGCCAATTTTACTAGAAAATGGTGCTTTGGATGTAGCATACTATCCTCTAATAATGAAAAAGAGCAGACCATCCTGGTGTTTAAGAGTAATATGTGAAGAGCAAGATGCATCTGAAATTGCATATCTAATGATGAAAGAACTTGGTACATTGGGTGTAAGAGAGAATAGATTTGGACGATATGAATTAGAAAGAAGTATTGTTTCCAAGAAGTTCCCTATCGAAAATCAAATAGTTGAATGTAGATTTAAAGAAAGAATGTTAGATAGCAAGATTCTAGGTGTAAAACCTGAATATGAAGATCTGATAAAAATCAGGAAAATTACTAAACTTCCCTTAATCGAGTTAGAGAAAAAGTTGATTGAAATGTATTATCTGGAGGATGAACACTGTGAGTAAAAGAGAGATACTCGAAAAATTGGTTTCCGGAGAAATATCGTTAGAAGAAGCCGAAGAGAGATTATCTAGTAATCAAATAGAGCTAGTTGGCGATTTTGCACGTTATGATTTGTTAAGAGAGGAAAGAACAGGAATTCCAGAGATTATCTATTCAGAAACAAAATCACCTGAAGCTGTATATAGTATAGCAAAGAAAGTCTTGGAAAAAAAACCAATAGTATTACTATCTCGTATTAGGGAAGAACATGTTAAAGAGATTCAAAAACTTGCAGATTATTATAAACTTGAATATGGAACAAACAAACACTTCTGCAGAATAATGCATAAAGATTTTCGACCAAAAATTGATGAGGGAAAGATTGGAATAATAACAGCAGGAACTTCAGATATACCTGTAGCTGAAGAAGCGAAAGCAATAGCTGAGATGATGGGATGTGAAGCTATTATTTTCAACGATGTTGGGGTAGCAGGAATTCATCGATTATTTGAACCACTTCAAAAACTTAAGAAAGAAAATATTGATGTATTGATCGTTGCAGCAGGAATGGAAGGTGCTTTACCCACCGTTGTTGCAGGTTTAGTTGATATACCAGTAATTGGGTTACCAATATCCACAGGTTATGGTTATGGGGGAAAAGGACAAGCTGCTTTGATGAGTATGTTACAAAGTTGTGCTCTTGGTCTAGCTGTAGTTAACATTGATGGAGGAATCAGTGCAGGAGCAATTGCTGCAAAAATTGCAAAAAAAAGATGCAAGTAAACGAATGTTTAAAACACACAAAATTTCTCAGAAGATGATTAAATGAAAGTAGTAATAACGGGTAGTTCTAAAGGAATAGGATTTGCCCTAGCTAAAGAATTTCTAAAATTCGGTGATTCAGTGATTATAAGTTCAAGAAGTGAAGAAAACATTAACCTCGCTCTAACTAAATTGAAAGAAGATATCTCTGAAGCAAGAGTTTTTGGACAATTGTGTGATGTAACAAAATCAGAAGAAATCAAGAAATTGATGGATTTTTCATTAGAAAAGTTAGGTGAGATAGATATCTGGGTAAATAACGCAGGAACTTCTGGTTTTGAATATGATCATTTAGTGAATATTTCTGATGAAGCTATTGAGAATGCAATAAGAACAAATGTAATTGGAACATTATATGGTTGCAGAGAAGCAATCAAAATAATGACAAAACAAGGCAAAGGTAATATTTTCAATTTAGCAGGAATGGGTTCCAATGGGATGGCATCACCAAATCTTGCAGCTTATGGAACTTCTAAAAGCTCAATGCCTCAGTTATTAAAATCACTAAAAAAAGAAACAAAAGATACTGGAATTGGTATTCATCTGCTTTATCCAGGAATGGTTCTTACAGATCTTCTCATTCGTAATGCAACTCCAGAAGCAAAAAAATTCTTTAACATGGTAGTTGAAAGACCTGAAACGGTAGCAGCGAAAATAGTTCCTCAAATGAGATTAATCAAAGGCACAGGTAAAAGTATAAAATATTCAGGTACCTTCAAGTTCTTTATGAAAATGATGACAGGAAGCTTAAGGAAGAATAGGTTTTTCGATAAAGAAGGAAATCTAATTGAAGAGTAGATTATTCCGTTGTCTACTCTTTTCTGAAACTAATTTTTTGCCAGATCATCACTATAGTACTCTTCACCCTAAACCAAATCATTGAAAAGATCAATTTTATATCTCTCCAGAAATATTTGTAATTCTCACGCATCATCAGTTCTCTGTAATATTGTGTCGGAAGTAAGATTGAGAGAAATAGAAATAGAAGAAGTAACCAAACAGGATGTAAGAATCTTGAAGAAATCATTATACCCCAATTAACAGAATAAATAAATGCAATTGATAGAATGAAAATCAGTGGAAAAATTAATTTGGACAAGATATGTAAAACTTTCTTTCTTCTGATATTCTTCTCGTTCCCTATATTTGATTCGATAAGATTTACTAATCTGTTGATAAGTAGAATTGAGGAAATCACTAGAAATGGATTAAAGAAAGCATCATAATACTTGTATACTCCTCTTGAGAGAAATGTATGTGTGAGAACAATCAACCAAGTGTTGTATACATAGAAATTTGTTTCATTTTCAGCAATTTGCTTTCCATTAAAATGAGCAATGAAAATTGAATAAATATAGAAAATCAGAAATGGAATCATTGCTACATTCAGGTATACATAGACTCTTGATAAGAATTCAGCATTACCATATAGTAAACTGTGAGCTAAAGTTACTCCGTGTTTATTTCCTTCTTCTGCTAAAGTAGCATACCATAAGGATCTTCCTGCACCTATAATTCTAATAGAATATTTGAATGGATTTAGAAAAATCCATGGAATTGAAAAAATAAATGTTGAGAGAATAAACGGAATAAGAAATCTCTTTAAAGCGAAGGAGAAATGCGTCTTTTTTCCCAATATGAAAAACAGAGGTATGATCGAAAATAATGGCATTTGTTTTGATAGCCATGCTATAGAAAATACAATTGATGAGAACACATATTTCTCTTTAAGGAAAAGAAAAAGAGCTAGTAAAGTGAAAAAAGTCATTTGTGGGATATTAAGATATGATGCATCTATGTAGAGTAGATTCATAGGCATGAAAATATAAGCTAATGCTCCAGAAATTCCAGCTAAATGTGCTACTGCTCTCTTAGATTTGAACGTTTTCAGACCTATTATTATTAGATAGATCATAGCGACTGAAAGAGCATCAAAGACAATTGCAGTCCATTTGATAGATGCAGGAATAAGGAAATCTAAAGAAGTACCAGGATTGAACAATTCCACAAAGAGAGAGATAAAAGCAAATCCATAAACTAAGAAGGGTCCATAGAGATAGAAATCTAATTTGTCTTCACTATCAAATGGCAAAGGAGGAGCATAAGGATTCCATCTATTATAACGGAAGTTTTCTAGATAAGACTCATAATAGTATTCTGCATCACCATAATTCTCAAAATACCAAGTAACACTAACTCCTTGATTATCTTGGAAAGTGTGATAGAAAGCGGTTCCTACTTCTGAATTAACCCAATCTCCAAGAATATGTTTTAGATAAACAGCTAGGATGAAAAGACCTAAGAAAACAACAATGGCAAAAGGAAATTGTATCTTCCACCTATAGAAACCTCTCAAATGAAGTTTGTCAATTTTTCTAGGTTCTGGCATTTTCTTCAAACATGAAGTATTTCTTTAGCTTATAAAATTTTGTAAAAAAAGATTAGGAACAGAGTTTTTTATTATCTGTTGAATTTGAAGAAGATTCCAGAAACTAATGTTCTGTAAATTTTTTTTCTCCAGCTAGTATTTCCACACTCAACGTATTTTCGAATGGTGTTAATGGACAAACCCAATTTTCATTATAAGCACAATATGGATTGTATGATGTATTAAAATCGAGTTCATATTCGTTCTCATTTGCTTTTTCCAACTCTACATATCTACCAGCATCGTAAGTCTCTTTGCCAGTTGTTTTATCTTTAAATGGAACAAAGAAGTAATCAGAATCAGTATCTTTGAAAACAGTTAGCAAATATTTTTGAGAATCAATTTCAAATTCTACATACCATGTTTTATATACTCTTGAACATTTCCTTTGGATGTAACGATGTTCACTTTTACATGTTGTTTGAATAATTTGAGTTCAACGATGAACTTGAATTCTTTATTTGGTTCATAATAATCTAGATTATGAAAAATGTCTCTCTGTTGAGGTGTAAGCGGAGAATGTTTCGAGGATTTAAAGAATTCATCTTTGTTCATTCTAATGCTTGTTATTTGTTCTTCGTAGCTCATTTTCTTTCATATATATCTTCGAAAATTCATATTTATTATGTTGCTTGTTACAATTTTTAGAATATATATCAAACTCATGAATTGTAGTTTTAATTTTGTTAAACATTAATTTTTATAACTGCATTCATTAATAGTCTGTTGAGCAGATGACAGGAGATAATGTTAACGGGGAATCTGAAGTAGAGCTTGGGGAAGTTCTAAAAAAAGAAAGCAATTTTGAATGGATATTAGATGAATTACCTTTTGGAATATCTGTTCAAAAAGCAGATCGAACAATAATCTATGAAAACCAGAAAGTTAGAGAGATGGTAGGATCTTTTCTTTATCGTCAATGTTATAACAGATGGCATTACATTCCTGAAAGGAAAAATGAACCATGCCCTGATTGTCCTGCTAATATAGGTTTTTCTGACAAACAGAGACATAACATCTTTCGAAAAACTATAAGTGAGAATGGAGACAATTTATTCTTAGAAATTCAATTCATTCCAGTCTTAGACGAAAACGAAGAATTAGAGAAATATATAGAGATTATTCGAGATGTAAAACTTACAGATAAAACAAGAATTTTATCATCTAAGTCATCAGATGAAATCTTAGAATCTGTTCAAATTTCATTCGTCAAATATGGTTATTTAGGTGGAGAAGTAATCACCACAGATCAGCTTGATTTTGCTAAGAAAGATCATCTAAATGAATTGATTACAAAGGTAACTGTTTACATTTTCAGTGGAGTTATGCAAGGATTTGAGAATCAAATGGGATTGTTTGGACCTTTCCCAGTTCTGGATAAAACTGACTTTTTGATGGAAACTTTCGTATTTCAGCTAAAGGATGATCAAGCTGATTACAGATTTGGAGGAAAACAACCTTGTTTATTACTTGTATTCTTCCCAAGAGAATATTACTTTTTGTTCGAAAACAGAAGCGAAATTGAAGAATTTGTCATCAAAAAGATAAATAGCTGGGAAAATATGAAGTCAATAAATATAGAAACTCATGAAAACTTCAAAAATCAATTTTTCGAATTATTAAAAACTCAGTTATAAATCTATTATTGAATCGATAGTAAAAATCAAAAAAAAGGAGATAATTCTTTAAAAGCTAGAAATCATCTCTTCTTTGTTGGTATGAACCTCTTCTCTTATATCTTCTAGTATCTTCATATTCTTTTGAGGAAACATTATTCTCGGTTTCTACTTTGTCTATCTTTTCTTTTACACCTTCTATTTGGCCACTTCTGCCAAGAGATAGTCTGATGTTTCTTCTGAATAGAATTGTCTTAGCATTTTTGAATTGATAAGTTTCGTTTTCTTGTACACTGTCGATATGTTCATTCCATGCTGAAAAATAAACTGTTCCTGTTTCATCACCAATCAGGACGTCCATTACTTTGTGTTCTTCACCTGTTTGGCGGTTTGTAACTTCTCTAATTTCACCTAATTCAACTACTTTAGCGACTAGGTTTACTTCTTTTACATTTGGAGCTAGTTCTCCTACTTTGGTGTAATCAATTTCACTCAATTTTTGTCACTTCTACTTCTTGTTATTGAGCAAGCAAAAATCTCATACAGTGAAACTTATAGGTTCTGGCTCTAAGAGTTCGAAATAAGCCTCACTATTGATCTTTTCTTAGCTAAATTATTATCTTTGCAAGGTTTTTAATAATATTTTGATAGGTACGAAAGCTTCAAGGTGCTGAAAGATTTAAATATTATAATTCTAATCCAATACAATTTTATTCAAGATGAACGGAAATGAAAATCAAACAACTAGTCTCTTTAATTCTTATAATATGTATTGGAACACTTAGCATTTCAGCTTTAGATAATACACTCGCAGCTGATCCAATAGCTACTTTAATCTTAAAAACGGAAGCTGGAGGTATACATTCAGACTATGCATCTTATGTTGCTATTTATTTAGATGACATAAGTATAGACGTAAATATTATCTTAGAAGAATGGTCTGTTTTTGTAGGGACCCTATTAATTTCTCATGATTTTGATCTAGCTATTGTTAATCTTAATCATAATCTCAGAAATCTGAGAAGTACTTTTTACGAGTATGGTTTTATGAATATTGCAGGTTTTGAATCATCCATTCCATACTGCAACCTCAGTGATGATTTACTAGAACTAGGATTAACAACCATAGATTTTAGTGATAAACAAACAGCCTATAATAATTGGCAACAACTAATTATGGATAAAATAGTCCCTGCTTTACCATTTTTCAGTGCAAGAAAATATACTTCTATCTGGTCTAATCTGGAAGGATATGATCTAGAATGGCAACTTTCGAATTGCCTTCCCTATATGGAATTTAATGGGTTGCATGAGGGACAAGTATCTACAAACGAGTTTATTATCCACGATGCAATGTGGTCTGAAATGAATCCTTTATTCCAAGATGATGATGCAAGTGAAAAAATCTCTTCTTTAGTTACAGAACCGATGTTACAGATAACACCAGGAGGTGAAGTGGTTAATACTGGTATAATAAATGATTGGGAACAAGATATTGGCAATCCAAATTTGTTCAGTTTCACTTTAAGAGATAATATATTTTGGAATCCTTCTTTCAATGTAACTGAAAGGACATCAAGTTCTGCTCCTCTTTTAACTGAAACGTCCCCAGATGTTTGGGAGGTTACAGATCCTGGCAGTTTAATGTCTGGTTTAAAATCAGCTGAAGTGAGTGATGGCACAAACCAGCAAATTATGGCAAAAGACGCAGTCTTCACTCTTCTAGCTTGGAGCAATCTAAACATTAGTGAAGAAACGTATTACCATGAATGGATTAGTGACATTTATGTTGATTCTGTAGATTCTTTAACCTTCTGGGTTGAAATTGATGACAGTACTCAAACCATATTTTCAGGTTTCTTTTCTAATTTTTGGGATACATTGAATTATGCACTACTTCCTGAATTTTTCCTCAATTCAACTAATCCTGCCATAACCTATAGTGATGGAGGTGTTAAAACAGTCGGATTATATGATGAAATTGTTAGCACTCCTCAATGGGTAACATATAGTGAATCTGTATTCGGTTGTGGGAAGTATATGCTGGATTACTACATTAAGAATTCCGTTACGATTCTTCAGAAAAGCCCATTTTGGATGGGCATTGGAAGTATAGATGGAACAGCTCAAGATTTAGATTTTCAGACCATATCTATTCGAGTGATACTAGATTTTTCATCAGCCCTTGCTGAATATTTGGCAGGAAAACTAGATCTTTTTGAGATAACGAATTTTCCTGTTGAAAGAGAAGCTCAAGAATCAGATCCTAGATTCGTAATCCACTCTGAATTGGATGAGTCAATGTCGTATCTATTTTTCAACTTGAGAAGAGCTCTAATTGGAGATATTGATAATTACATCTATCTAACTGAACCTGGAAAAGAAGAATATACAAAAGCTTGTGCTATTCGTAAGGCAATCTGTTACACAATAGATAGGGAAGAAATAAACACCTTATTGCATAATGGTGACTATCATTTATCTCAGAGTATAATACCACCATATTTGTCATTTTGGTACAATGAAGGTATATTTCAATATTCAAGAGATTTAAATCAAGCTGAAGATTGGCTAGAAGCTGCAGGTTACATAGGAGTTGTTCCAGAATTCAATAAAATGTTTCCTTTACCCTTTGTAATGGTAATTTTATTGGTAGCTTTTAGTAGGAAGAAAAAATAATTCCTTTCTTCCACTTCTTCTCATTTTTCTATACAGTTCAAAGAATTAATAAACTCGTAATTGTTCTTAAAATCATGAAATTTGGCTATTATGTTAGATCGGAACTAAATTATCCAGCAATTAGAGATTTAACAATCAGAGTAGAAAAAATGGGATTTGATTCTGCTCATGTAAACGATCATCTTATTGGTTTTGATGAGAAACAAGAAAAGAAAGAACCTTACCTTGAAGCATTAATGTTAATGAGTGCTTTAGCTGCAGAAACGGAAAAAATAAAACTTGGACACATTGTCCTCTGTAATTCCTTTAGGAATCCAGCACATCTAGCTAAATCAATCAGCACTTTGGATAATATTTCCAAAGGAAGAGCTTTACTCTGGCTTGGAGCTGGATGGTATGAAGAGGAATACAAAGCTTACGGTTATTCTTTCCCCACACCTAAAAGAAGAGTAGATGAACTAGAAGAATCACTCACAATTATTAAGAAATTATTTACTGAAGATTCTACAGATTTTGCAGGGGAAATTTGGATACTAGAAAATAACAGAAACTTTCCTAAACCAGTTCAGAAACCCTACCCACCAATTGTCTTGGGAACCTTAGGAAAAAGAATGACAAAGATAGCTTGCAGAGAAGCTGATGGAATAAATCTGCCTTATACTAAATACGAAGATCTAGCATTGAAAGTTAACAATATCAATGAGTTACTTTCCAGTTTTGACAGAAATCCAAACAAATTTGAAATTTCTTTATTCACTGATGTAACTTTAGTTGATAATCAAGAAGAATTAGAGACTGAAATTAGTAAAATCATAGGACGCAATAAAGAAGGGGAAAAACCTACAAAAGAGGAAGTTCTTAAAAACCGAATCATAGGGTTCCCGGAAGACATTAAAGAAAAAATAACTCAAATCAATGAAATTGGAATTGAAAGATTGGTTTTTACAGTTAGAAAATTAGAAACTACAGAAGATCCACTAAAACTATTCCACGAAAAAATTATGTAGTGAAGAAAATGTATCAGACTATCTTTTACAAATTTCAGAAAATCCTTGCGAAACTAACAAATGTAAGAAAAAGCAAAATCACAATCAATACTTATTTTCAGGAAGATTTAGGAATGAACGAAGATGATCTAGTTAACCTCTCTTTTCTTATAGAACGAGAATTCGATATCATAATGCCTGAAAATATTTTATATGAATTTAATACTGTAGGAGAAATTGTAGGTTTTATTGAACAAGAAATTGGAAGATAATAATATTCTAAAAGAAAAGAAAAATTAAAGAGACTTTATTACAAAAAACATGGAAAAATCAGCTAATCAACATTCTATCTCTGAAAATTATTTTTCATGTTGAGTAAGTGAATCTCCAGCTTTTTCGAGAGAAGCTTTTTGTTGGAATTCTTAACAGAGTTAAACCATTTTTATTTTTACATCAACCAAATTATTGCACTTTAACGGGAAGATTAACCTTAAACTCAGGGAATTAACATAAAATCAAAGGAAAGATAAAATCCCATAACTTTAATCAGTATAAAATAAATTTTTGTTGTGTTTCTTCCCAATTATCTTTCTAGAAAATGTCATCCAGATGGAATAATGGGATTATAAGCATTTGAGATAAACAATAAATAAGAGCAGATTTTACTAGAGCAAGTACTTCCACAATTGTTATTTTAATTAAATAAATCCCTATTTTAACCAGTTTATACAAAAAATAAATATCACAACTTGTGACCATTCTTTATTATAAAACCAGTTTTTATCGTTCTGATGAAAAAAATGGAAACTGTAAAAAAAGAAAAATACTTACCTAAAGTAAAGAATATTCTAACTCTTCCTTATACTGGATACTCTTGCATAAATCCAAAAAGTAGCTACATCTTTTATACAACAGCTCAATTCAATCTTTTAGAAAACAGCATTAAGAGCAACTGTTTCGTTTATGATATAGAAAAAGATCAATCATTCAAACTAGTACAAAGTGGATCACCATCAAATCTAAGATGGTTAGATGATAATACTATAGCTTTGATTAGAGAAGATTCATTATCAAAAAAAAGGCAAATTTTCATTTATGAGGACAAATTTGGAGAAGGATCACGAATAACAGACCATTCGAATTCAGTGCAAAGGTTTGAAGTTTTTGGAAATGGCTTTATTTTTCTATCTACTAAGGAAGATAAGGATAAGAAATTTGGAACTTATAAACACGTAGAGGAGGAAATTGGGAATTCAGCATTATATTATGTAGATATAGAAATTTCTAAATCAATAGAAGAAAATAAACATCTCTATTTCCCAGAAGAAACAAAGAAATTCCCAAATGCTGTATTAGAAATAACAAAATTATTCAATGAGAATTTTTTGATAGAATCTTTCTGTGTTTCACCTAAATTCGATTCTATATTTCTAACATGTAGAAAAAAGAAAGAAATACATTTTTCTCAAGAAAAAGTATTTTATAGAATCAAACTAAATGCTGATCAGGTTTTACAAAAATTAAACAATCTAAAGCAAGAAAATGAAAAACTTGAAACCTATTCCTTCATTGGTGAAGTGACAAAGATTGAATTACCACTTGCAGCTAATATAAAGTGTGTATCTCCAGATGGTAAAAAGCTTTTAATTGCATTTAAGGAAAGAGACTCCCGTGAACTTACACAATCTGATTTATGGATTCTAGATCTAGCGAATAATGAAAATTCCCTTGAAGATAAGAATCTTAAGAATTCTTTGTTCTGTTTAACTAATAAGTTTGACCAAGAACCCTTGAGAACTCAATGGACAAACACAGGAATATATGTATCTTATTATAATGAAAGTAGTTGTGAACTTGCTAAATTTAATGAAGAAGGAATTTATGAAGTATTAGATTTAGAGGGGCTATCTATTGAACGATCATTTGATGTTAATGTAGATGGTAATATATCCTTTAGTGGACAGTCTGCAAAATTTCTTGAAGATATATTTCTGAGAAAGAATACAAAAAATGGTCCAAAAATTATAAATGTTGCGAAAATTAATGCTAAATATTCAAATTGGGATTTTGGAATTGTTGAATCTATAAGATGGAAGAGCAGAGATGGAACAGAAATAGAGGGTATTTTACACAAACCATCAAATTTTGATCCACAAAAGAAATATCCTCTTCTAATACATCCTCATGGTGGCCCTCATTCTATTTCTGAACTCTCTTTAGCTTCATCGTTACATAGACATACAAATCCATTTAAATCATTATGCAACAAAGGAATTTTGGTTTTGCAACCAAATTATAGAGGCTCTCTGGGTAAGGGACAATGGTTTAAAGAATTGCTTATAGATAATATAGGTGTTGGTGATTTGTGGGATATAGAAACTGGAATTGATTATCTCGTTAAGCAAGGATATATAGATGAATCAAAAATTGGTAGTATGGGATGGAGTCAAGGTGGTTTCATAAGTGCATTCGTAGCTATGCACAGTGATAAATTTACTGCAGTTAGCGTTGGAGCTGGAGTTAGTAGTTGGAGAAATTACTATATTGGTTCTGATATGAGAGACTCTATGCCGTTATCTGGAACACCATACAGCTCGAAACGAATGGAACTTTATGAAAAAACTGCACCAATTTCTGGAATCAAGAAAGCTAAAACACCAATGCTCATTCAGCATGGGGAGAAAGATCAAAGAACACCAGTTGTAAATGCAAATGAACTATTTAGAGCATTAAAGGAGAAAGGAGTTCATACTGAATTTTTCGTCTATCCAAATTATGGGCATGAAATATCTAATGCAAGAGATTGTTATGCTGTTTTAATGCAGAATTATAGGTGGTTCTGTCATTATCTTCTTGGTGAAGAATTAGAATTAGAGAAATATGAATTCTAATTCTTCTTTCTTGTTTTTATTTCATTGTTTTATACTTTTTGAGTCAATCTTCAGAAATTCCAGTTATCAATTTCATGTTTGTTAACTTTAGATGACTCTTTTGTGTAGAAGCATTTTTTACTTTATCTAAATATTTACAATAATAATAATGAAAAAAATGTTAGTATGGAGGAAATATGAAAAGGAGTAAAAAGAGAGTTAGATAATCTTTTCTCCATCTTCTAAGCTAAGCATTGTGAGGCCACTAATCATCTTTGGATAGAAATCAGTAGCTTTCTGAGGCATTCTTTCGTGATTTTTAGCAACTTTTAAGACTTGTTCTGCACTTGTTGGATTAAGAATAAATGCGACTTGATATTTACCAGAATCGACATCTTCTAGAGCTTCTTTCCACCATCGTTCATAGAAGATATCATCATCAATGTGTAATTCTCCCAAACCCATTATTCCATGAAAGATCATATCTCGAAGAATAACTACATCTAATTCTTTGTAATCATCACTGACATCTTGTGTAAATCTATTAATATCAGAAGGTAGTTTCATAGTCATTCCAACTGCTTTGTTATTTTGATAAAAGACGAAAGCATGTTTATCTTTATTGTTTTCAAGGAATTTAGGAATGTCATTCTGACCTATTTCATCCATATCGAAGAATTGTCTGAATTCGTTCATATTAGTTTCAGTAACTTTCACTTTTGTTAAACAACGATGAGTAGCTAAGATAATTAATCCTTCATCTTGAACAGGAACGAGATAAGTCATTCTGAAATTATAGGCATCATCATCATTCCATAATCCAGCTCTTTCTCTACGCATGTTTCTATATGTCACAGCTGTTTCGTAACGATGGTGTCCATCTGCAATAACTAATTGTTGATCCTTGAACACATCCTGAATTATGCTTATCTTAACTGGATCTGTCAATTTCCATATTTTATTAAGAACACCTAATCCATCTTTCGCTTCTATCAAAGGGATTTCACCTGCTATTTCATCAAACAATCCTAGAGTTCTTTTTTCTGGATCTGAATAAAGAATAAAACCTGTTTCCAGAGTGTGTTTTGTTGTTTTTAGCATGTTCAACCTATCTATCTTTGGACCTTTGTGTGTCTTCTCATGAGGTAGAACTATATTTTCATCAAATGGGTGTAATCGTAAAGCTCCAATAAATCCCTTCCTTACATATTTTTCTCCGAACAGTTCAAATTCTTGATAATAGATGTAAATTGATGGGTCTTCATCTTTGACTAATATCTGTTCCTCTAGCCATTTTACTAATCTTTCTCTAGAAATTTCATATCTATTCTCTTCAATTGGTAAAGTCAAACGACAATAATTGTAAGCTGATTTTGCATAATACTCATTTTGCATTTCTGCATCAATTTTATCATAAGGTTGAGCTATCAAGTTTTCGATATTTCCAGCTTTTTCAGTAAATCTAATTGCTCTAAATGGTTTTATATTTACCATACCTATCAAACAACTTCATGAGAAACTCTATTTTAATTTTTGTATAAGAATATGAAAATCAGCGATTTTCTTGATTTCTGTTTCAAAGTTTGAAATCTATAAACTAAAACCCATGATATACCATTAACAGAAGATATATCACATATAAGATATATCTTCAACAATATTTATTTACTTGGATATTTACACATCTACAAGAAGGAAGATGACACAAATTAATTCGAAATCAAAACCCAAACATTGCGGAAAAGTAATGCTTCGACTTTACATTAGAAAAGGTACTAAAAAAAGAAAATGGCTAGCAGTTGGGTATTATTGCGATGAATGTTCTAAAATGCTGAAAGAATATGATCGAATGAGAATTGGAGGTATTCAAGAGATACTAACTAACACTACTAAATTAGTTGAGAAAGTTACAAATCCAAAGATTGTTGTCTTAGATCCTGGCTTTTCTTTAACTAAAGTTGGTTTTGCTGGAGAAAAAAAACCTAGACATATTTTTGATTCAGCAGTTTATTTTACAGATTCTGGAGAATCTTTTATTCAAAATGCAGATAAAACTGAAATAGAAAAAAAAGTAAAGAAAACCAGCCATATCTTTCGTTTAGTTGATGAAAGTGAAGAAATTGATAAATCTACTTTTGAGATATTCCTTTCACATGTTTTTGAGAAACTTAAAATTAAACCATTAGAAACAGCTGTTTGGGTTGTTGAAAAACATTTCAAAGATAGATTTTCAGATTTCTTAAAGGGTAGACTTGATGTAATTAATAATAGCTCTTTACCAGAGAAAGCAAAAGATTTTCTAAGAAAAGAGAAGATATGCAAGTATATTAATAGTTTTGAAACAGCAATCTCAATTAGACGAGTTATGGCAGAAGTATTCTTTAATGGTTTCAACATTTCCAAGATATATTTCTCTTTAGGGGAATTTCTCTCACTTTATGCTAATGAACAAGATACAGGAGTTGTTGTGGGGATAGGTGCAAATTCAACAAGAATAATTCCAATCTATGAATGCTATATTATTTCTCATGGGGTGAGTGTGCGTGAGAAGGGGGGACTAAACGTTGTCAAACAACTAGAGAGATACATACAAGAAGAAGGCATAGTAATTCCAGATTCCCCCCATGAAAAAAATCAGATGCTCAAAAACATTCGATTAATGTCTGAAGAACTCTGTTATGTTTCTCAAAATATCAAAGAAGAAGATAGGAAATTGATGCAATCGGACAAATATGTAAGATTCATAAATATTCTTCAAGATAAACACGTTAAAATGGATGATATCAGATACAAATCAACAGAAATTCTATTTGAAGAAGAACCACTAAGTATTTTGAGTAATCCTGGAGATTTAGCTGATGCCGTTATTGAATCAATTCAGAAATGCGATAAAGGATTAGCTAAAAGTCTTTATGCAAATATCTTACTCGTGGGGGGTGGTACGATGTATGAAGGTTTTATGGAAAGGTTCAGAAAATCCTTCAAAGCAAAAGTCTCAAATCATATGATTTTTAATATCACTGCAAAACATGACAAACTTATTTCTAGTTGGATTGGAGGATCGATGCTATCAAGGTCGAAGGTTTTTGAAGAACGTAACTTTTGGGTTTCTAAAGCTGAATATGATGATAAAGGATCATCAGCTGTTGATAGGTGTATCTGAGAGAAGATTATCTTAAATCCCAAATTTCCATTGTTTTTTGCTCTAATTCTTCTAATCCTTTTAAAGATGGTTTTTTCTTCCCTTCTTCTATTTTATGAATTTCTTCAAGAACATATGAGTTAAGGCGTGTCTCTACGCCATATTTTTCTCCTTCAGCGATCAGATATCCATTTATAAAATCCAATTCTGTTTTTCTTCCAGATTCAATTGATTGAAGGCTGGATGATCTCAAATCCTTATATTTTCTTCCAACGATTTTTACTATTGTTTGTTTCAGGATGTGTTTGATAGAAAGTCCATTCAGTTCTTTTCTTGTTAATACTAAGAATTCCATATTCAAGTTATTCATCTTCTGTAGTTGAATACCTTTTCTTTTAGCTACAGTAACTCCTTCAGTTATAACAGTCAAGAAAGCAATTCTTGTCTTCTTTCTTGCCAGCATTTCGCCTAATTTCATCCCACTTATTACCCCAAAAGAGGTTACTGCCAGGTTTATAAGTAATTTAGTGAATTTTTCGTTTATAATTTTTTCAGACCAAGTAGTTGGAACCGTGTTAGATAGAAGTTCTATAAGTTTATCATCGAATTCTTGTTTTTTTCCATCCATTCTACCAATGACCATTTCTCCTGAAGAAGTTTTAATAGATTCTGCATGACCAGATTTAGTTGCACCAAAGCTAACTACACAGCCCATAAGCTGACTCTTAGTGATTAGTCCACTAAGTCGTTCTTCTATTACACCATTTGTCATTGTAACCAGAGAAAAATCATTAGATAATTTCACTTTAATTCTTTTGAAAGCATCCTCTAATTCTGTTAATTTGGTTACCATAAAAATCAAATCTAATTCTTCAGGAAGATCTTCAATAGTTAAGACTGGGAAAAGGTTCTCCTTTACTATGTACTCTCCATCAACTCCAGTCACTTTCAAACCTCGTTTCTTTACTAGATCAAGTGTCTCTTGATGCTTGCAGACTACATATAGAGGAAAGTCATTTTTAGCTAAATCTGCAGCAATTATAGTACCTATAGCTCCTAAACCAATTAATGCAGCTTTCATGAGAAAATAAAATTCTAGTTTATCTTAAAACTTTCCTAAATGAAAGAAAAAGAAGAGAAAAAAATGAATTATATTTCTTTGAAAGATTCTATCACTCTTTCAGCTGCTTGAACGCTAGCTCGGTAATTTCCTTCTGCTGTTTGAGCTCCAATGTGTGGACTGATAATGACATTTTCGTGATGCAATAGAGGATTATCTGTACTTGGTGGCTCAACTTCAAAAACATCTGTACAATAATAACCTAAATGTCCTGATTCCAATGCATCATGTGCTGCGTGTTCATCAACGATTCCTCCTCTAGCACAATTGATTAGAACAGCACCTTTTTTCATCTTGTCTATCACTTCTTTATTGATCATATGTTTAGTATCTTCTGTCAAAGGTAGATGAAGACTAATAAAATCTGCTTCCTCAAGAACATCTTCCATTGTACCTTTCATTTCCACGACTGGATTTTCAGTAACATACTTATCAAAACCTATTACATTCATTCCCAAAGCTTTGCACTTGACAGCTAAACTGGTACCAATTCGACCAGTGCCTATTAAACCCAAAGTTTTACCATCTATTTCTCTAGAAAAGAGTTCTTTCTTCATTGAACCAAAGGATCCAGGATTAGCTTTGATTTCACATGTTCCTTTTACAACATCACGAGTTGATGATAAAACCATTGTGAGAGCTAATTCAGCGACGGAATTGGTAGTAGCAGCTGGAGTATTTACAACTTTAATACCTCGAGCCATTGTAGATTCCAAATCTATGTTGTCCAATCCAACTCCTGCTCTTCCTACGACTTTCAAATTGACTGCTTTTTCTAACAGATCTCCTCGAACTTTTGTTGCCCCTCTTACTATGACAGCATCGTACTCTCCAATTATTTTTGGAAGATCATCTTTAGGCAAATCCCAAGCGACTTTAACTTCAAAACCTGCCTCCTCCAGAATTTCTATAACTTTATCATTTAATTTATCTGTTAAGATTACTTTTGGCATATTCAAAACCTCACTTAAGCTCCCATATTTCATCTATACAATTCAGTAGTTTTTTAATATCTTCGACAGTATGATCACCCATATGTCCTATCCTAAAAGTTTGATCTTTTAGCTTACCATACCCATTTGCTAGAATCATCCCTTTTTCTCCTAGTGCTTTATTCAGAGCACCTACATCTTTTCCAAGAGTATTAACAACAGTAGTTACAGTAATGGATCTATACCCTTCTTCTGCAAATAATCCGAATCCTCTATCCAAAGCCCATTTGTGAGTATAATCAGCCATAGCTTTGTGTCTTTGATATATACCTTCTGCTCCTTCTTTCAACATTTTCTTTAACTGGAAATCCATAGCATAAAGAAGTGAGATTGCAGGTGTAGAGGGTGTTTGTTTCTTCTTTTCGTAGTACCCTAGTATTGCTACTAGGTCTGTATAGAGTCCTCTACCTTTTACTTCATTAGCTCTGTCTAGAGCTTTTTGAGACACTACTCCTACTGCTAAACCAGGTGGTAAAGCAAAACATTTCTGAGATGAAGCAAAAACAAGATCTGTTCCCATTTCTTCAGGATAAAGCAAATCTCCTCCCATTGAAGAGACTGCATCAACAGCTAGAAGAGTCTCAGGATAATCTTTTAAGACATCAGCAATTTCTTTGAGATGAGCTTTTACACCTGTACTTGTTTCATTGTAACAGATTGTGATTACATCATATTTGCTTTTTTCTAGTTTCTCTTTAATCATTTCAGGTTTTACAGCCTTTCCCCATTCAACATCTAGCCTATCAGCTTCTTTTTCACTTCCTACTACTGCATCATACATTCTAGAGGAGAAAGAGCCATTGACACAACAAAGGGCTTTCTTTCCAGATCGTATTAAGTTTCTAGCTGTAATATCCATGAATATTGTACCAGAAGCTGCAACAACTAAAATATGTTGATCTGTCTTGAATAATTCTCGCAATTGAGTAAGTATGCTGTCATATAAATCAGTAAAATCTTGACTTCTATGTCCAATCATATACCTGGCTTGCGCTTTTAGGACATCATCACCTACTTCGGTTGGTCCAGGAATAAACAATTTTTTGTGCATTATATCACCTTAATATCAATCAATCTTAAATTGATACATAAAAAAACGTTACTGTCAAAGCATGAATTTTTAGTCCTCTACTGAGGGTAATTTATAGAGAAATTGTTCAATTGATCCTTTATCGATTTTAGTAGAAATTGGATGACCACTGGACCTTCTATGTAACCAAATTGTAACTCCTGTGTAAATCAATGATGATAGTTGTAGAGCTAAAACAAAATATAAACAAAACATTCCTACAATACTTACATCACCAGAAAAGAATAGGATATAGATGGAAACGGGAAGTATCAATAGACAAATTGATACTAATGGCAATCCAAGAAATAGATATACCATTTCATTCCAAGTAAATAATAGAATATTACTTTGTCTTCTACTCAAATAAGGAATGAAAGTAGACATAAAGAGAATTACAAATCCTAATGCAAAGAATATTACAGCGAATACACTCAGCCAGTTTATTGGAATGAAAGTATGTACGACAATGAATAATATACCAATTAAAATGAAGAACAATCCCAATAGTATTCCTTCTTTGAAAACATCTATTTCTTTATATTTCGAAGGTATATCCATTATAATGTTTTTTTTTCTTACTGCACTATAAACTTTGTTGATTTTCAAAATAAAGTATTTATTCCTTAATTTTGTGTAAATAATAAGACATTTAAGGATTGATTTTCCCCTAGAATGTCTAATTCATTAAGCACAGACTTTTAGAATAGTTTCTTCTACTTGATATTTATGGGAAAGTTTTTTTATGAAAAGATTCGAAGAGATTGTAATGAGCATTCAAGATAGAGATAAACAGAAGGCTCAATTGGAAAAAACACTTCAGAAGTTCACTGAATTGCTTCCTTCTGTTAATCCAGAACCTTCAAAAATAGAGAAAGCTCTGGTAATAATAAATGGTACAGCTAAATCTAGAACTGCAGTATTGCTTGCTGGAGAACTGAACCGTCATTTTGGTTCTAAAATAGATGTTATTTGCTTTTACACTGAGCAAGATACTGAAATCGCTAATATATCAAAGAAAAGCTACGAGGATGCTTTAGCATTTGCTTATGAACATCTTCGAAGTGAAGATTTCGAAATAAAAGGGCAAGTTGTAGAAAACGTTGAAATGCTAAAAACTATCCTGAGTAACGTCTTGAAATCAAATGAATACGACATTATCATTGTTCCTTCATCATTTATTGGTATAAAAGAAATTAAAGCTAGTATAGAGGAAGAAGAAGAAGACGAAGCTAAGGTTAGTTTGATGGGAGATATCTTTGAGTATCTAGTAGAGGACGTTAAGGATATACCAATAATGTTGGTTCAGAGTGAAAAAGTAAATATTGATCTCCTGTGGAAGAATACTTGTATATTCTTTAGTAGCAGTACCCAAATAAGTTATTTAGTTTCCAAAGCTCTTAAATTCACTCTTAAGAAAGGAGAAATTCATTGCCTTATTAACATAGATCCAAGTCATCATGAAGATAAATCAAAAGAGGAATTAGAAGCACTAATCGATAAAAACAGAGAAGAGCTTGAAAGATTTGAAAGAGCTAATCTACAAGTCTTTAAGGAAGCATCTCGTTATGTTGATTTTCATCTAATTGCAACAAATCAGGTCGAAGTTTTCAAAGAAGAATTAGTAACATTTGGCAAGGATGTTGGTGTATTAATGATATATATGCCAACTAAACATTCAAGTCTTTACGGGTTTTTTGTAGATCTCTTAGAAGATTCAGAGATAGCTGTACCAATAGTTATAGCAAAACGTAAAATCACCCTAAAAAAGGAAATCAAAGAAGAAGAGAAAGCAATTGCTGAAGGAGATGAGGAAGAAGAAATTGAAGTAGATCCTGATGAGAAAAAGGAAGAGGAAGAAGAAAAGATTGTTATTGATGAAGAGATGAAAGAAACTATAAAAGAAGAAATAAAAAAGGACATACTCGGTAAAGAAGAAAAGAAGGAAAAGAAAGAGGAAATCAAAGAAGAAAAGAAGGAAAAAATTCTGGAAAAAGGAAAAGAAGAGGAAAAAGAAACAGTAGAGGAGAAAGAGGAGGAAGTAGAAATGAATGATATAGATGAAATTAAAGAAGAAGTCAAAGATGAAGTTATTGAAGAGATAAAGAAAGAAGTGAAGAAAGAGATCAAAGATGAACCCAAGAAAGAAGTAAAGAAAGAGGTTTCTAAAGAACTCAAAAAAGAGGAAAGCATGGAAGAACTGAAGGATTCAATCCTTGAAGAAATCAAAGAAGAGATTAAAGAAGAAATAAAATACGAACTCAAAAAGGATCTCAAAGAGCCTAAGAAAGAACTAAAGGAAAAAGTCATCGAAGAGATAAAAGAGGAGATTCCTGAAGAGAAGAAAGAAGAAGTAACTGAAGAAGAAGAAGAGGAAGAAGAAGAAGTTTCCAGAATGGAATTTGAATAGCTTAATTTACTTAGAATGATAGAATAAGCTAACAAGATTCTTTAGGGTAAAACCCTAGAGAAATTCAAGTGATTAACTTGATTTCGCAAAAAAATCAAAGAAATAATAGTGCAGTAAATAGGTGGTTAAGTGGGCTTAATACAAAATCCAGATTTGGACATAATTGCTATGATAATTATTGTACTAATCGTCCTAGGAACCATCCTATTATTAATGAAAGAGGGAATTGATGCAACAAAAATCACAGTTACTGGAGCGATAATTGTTGCTGTTTTTTATTTAATTGTTTTTAGTGATTGGAAAACAGGTTTTGAAAACAATATGGGATATGAACATGTTCCAGAGAGTTTCCTGGAAGCATTAGCTAAAACGATAAATGTAGAAGCAATCGTAATTATATTTGCTGTAAGCATCATTGTAGCTTTGACTAAAGGAGCTGGTTTCTTTGATTTTATTTCACTTTCTATTGTTAAGCTAACTAAAGGAGATCCAAGAAAACTAATTATAGCTCTTGGAGGATTGACATTTTTTGTTTCAATGTTCTTTGATAATCTCTCTGCTATAATCTTATTGGGTTCATTAACAGTAGTAATAACAAAGCAATTGGATCTCAATCCAAGACCATTCGTTCTATTTGTTGGGATAAACACGATCATCGGTGGATTACCTACTCCCGTCTCTTCACTTCCAAATATTATCTTCTACAACCTTTATGCTAATTCAGCTCATGCAGCAACCAAGCCTGTTAACTTTTTATCCTTTATGGTGTATATGTTTCCAGTTGCTATATTCTTCTTTGGCATTGCAACAGCTTATTTCTTCTTCATGTTCAGAAAGGATATACTAATAGAAGTTTCAGATGAGAAAAAAGAACAATTAGGAAGAATCAATCCTTGGTCAGGTATTGAAGAGAGGAAGAACATCTGGAAATCAATAATCCTTTTGGGAGTATTGTTTGTTGGATTCCTTCTTACTAGTATTGAGAATAATCCCATCGATGTAGCATTGGTAGCGTTAATTGCAGCTATCTTTGGAGTATTCCTATTTAGAACTGATTTGAAACACTTTCTTGAAGATGGTGTTGAATGGGAGATGATAGTTTTCTTCGTTGCACTGTTTGTACTGATGGGTATTCTTACAGCTTCAGGCGCACTAGCCCCATTAACCGAGATACTAACAAGTGTTCTAGGAACAGGAACACCAACTGTAAGAGGACAAATTTTAGTTGCACTAATAATCGGAGCGATCGGATTACCTATAACGGGTTTTCTAAATGGGTCATCAGCAGCTTTAATCTTCTCCTATATCTTCAAAACCTTACCAGTAGGGATTGCAACAGGTTTATGGATAGGATTTGTTTTATCTGGTAACATCGGTGGAGCTCTTACTCCACTAGGATCAATTACTATCCTCATGGCTTTAGAGATTCTAAATAGAGAAGGAGATAAAATCTCATTCCTCCAATATATAGTAAAAATGTTGCCTCTGACTCTAGCTTTTGGTATCTTGAGTATAGGATACTCGATGTTTTTAATTGCTGTTGGATGGTAGAACCATTAAAATCAAATATTTTTTAATTTCAGATTGAGATTGAAGCGAATGTTACTCTTTAACAGATGGAACAATAAGTACTTCATCAGTCTCTGAAACATCTTTTAAGATTTCTTTTCTCCCGCTTTGTTTGAATTTAAACAGAAAATATACCCACAAAAGAAGACAGCAAGCAAATAGATGGCTTTGAGACATAAAACACTTTGCAATGCAAAGTCTTTTATATTGTAAAGTGCTTTGTATACATAGAGATAAAAATGACACATAATAACGAAATGAACTCAGTTATTGATTTAGATAAATTGGAAAGGAAAACCTTCTTACTCTATTTCCAGGACGGATTATGGGATCTATGTCTTGGTTTTACATGGATTGCATTTGGTATTGGGACGTATGTTTATGATTTCTTACCAAATCCAATGAACTCACTGCTAGGTCCTTTACTATTTGTTATAGGTTTCATATCATTCTTACTTGGAAAAAGGTATTTCACTCTTACAAGAGTTGGAATTGTAAAGCTAAGAAGGAAAAAACAACCAAGAATAATAGCTTTAGCAATTGTAACAGCAGCTATGGTACTACTGACAATCTTAGCAGTAATATTGACAGTTACTGGGGTATTGACCTTTAATGGGTTAAGCTATGGAGTTGGAATAATATTTGGATTAATTCCTATTGTTATTTTCAGTATTTTAGCTTATTTCCTAAAATATTCCCGAATAATTATCAATGGAATACTTATGGGAATTGGACTGTTTGTGAATGAACAATTACACACATTAGATTATCGTCAATACAGCGGAATACCTTTGATTATAACTGGAGTTATCATTCTGGGAATAGGTATACTCTATCTGATCTTTTTCCTCAGGAAGTATCCAATAAATGGAGGAGAGAACGCAGATGGTAGATGAAAAGAAAATTGGTGAATCTCTTAAAGATTTAGGTACAATCGACAAAGTAATCCATGAACCAGCTAGATTATTAATAATGTCATATTTGTATGTTTTAGAGAAAGCAGATTTTCTTTTCCTAAGAGCAGAAACAGACCTAACGTGGGGAAATCTTTCCTCTCACATAACTAAATTAGAGAATGTTGGGTATGTAAAAGTAGAAAAGAAGATTGTTAGAAAGAAAACACATACATTAGCAAGCCTAACCAACGATGGAAGAAAAGCATTCGAAGAGTACAGGGAAAAAATGAAGAAATTCTTGGTTTAACCAAGGGTTTTTTTTTATTTTACAAATTAATTTTGAAATTCTAGATTGTATGAAAGATTTAGAGAGAAGAAAAAAAATTAATTCTTTTCCATCCAGGTACGTCCATCCCAATGAGTCATTCCCTTAGTTGTTTTACCATCTGCTTTCTTACCTGCAGCAAGTTCTTCCTCAGTTAACCAGTACATTGATGGATGTTCAGTATTATATAGAATATTGTAAGCCTGAGGCATGTGTTCAACAATAACATGAGCACTTACATCGCCTTCATAGATCTCTCCATCATGTTCCATTCCAATTGGGCTTTCCAATTCGACTTCCACCTTCTTAGCATATTTGTAACGAACACCTTTAAGGTTCAAATGCTCTCCTTTGAAGATTTTTTGAATTCCAAGAAGGGTTTGGAACTTAGTCATATCCTTGGAGATCATTACATCAAAGAAATCATTTTGGGGATGAGCGTGTACACAAGATAACATTCCACCACCTAGAGATTTGCCTATTCCAATTGCTATTAGCATTAATTTGAAATCCATTGGTTCTCCATCATCTAGAATGATTGTTCCCTTTCTCTGTTTAACTGTTGCTAACTTCTTTAATGCTAGAAAGGTATATTTTGATGGACCTTTTATCCATTTCATTTCTCCATCCAGATTAGCTAGATTTACGAGAGATGATATACCAAAATCAAAACTATTACCGAAGAAGACCTCAAACTTAGTGTCTGGATACTTGACATGGCCAATTGATGAGGTTGACCCTGCTTTGTGCCGCCTGAATTTCCCAGCTAAATTCAGCAAGTTCAGGATTCGCTTTCTTTAACGCCTGCACAAT
>JABLTJ010000028.1 GCA_013166775.1 Promethearchaeati archaeon | reverse complement strand
ATTCTTCAACTTTAACCTCAAGATCAATACCTATATCTCTAAGATATTGGGCGACGAAAAGACCATAGTCAGGTCTTGTTCCTCCACCATTGGTTTTGAAAACAAGGTTTGCTAAGACGGTTTGTCCTTTTGTTGTAGGCATTACTGCACTACTAACTACAAAGCTAGTTAGAATAAGAAGAGCGATAATCGCTGTTTTCTTTTTCATTTAAGATCACCTTATTATTTTCTTCTTCGCATTACGAATAATGCGGTTACTAGCCCGAGCATTGAGACACTTATAAATATGCCGAAGTTTGGACCTGCTTCAACTATTCCTACAGTTAGTATGAATATTGCTGTGTCAATGTACACACTTGGTATTCCTACTAATCCACTGTATTCTGCTTCCACTCGGCTACCCAACCATCCTACTGAGTATGGATCGGGAGCTATTCCAAATACTACACAGTATACATAGTTAACGCCTTTATCAAGCACTCCTTCAGTGCCAAAGATTAGTGGTCCATCATTAATAATCCATGAAATATTTGACGGTCCTGATGCTCCAGGTTCAAATAGATCTAAAGGTCCATAACCATTACTATCGAATATGGTTAAGTCGCCTGTTGAAGAATTATATAATGCTTCCACATCTACGACAACGGGTTTGTTTTCCGTTCCTAGTGCTACTGATACATCTGGTACTGCAGATGGTTCAACTAGTACTCTTATTTCTGCGGTATTGCTGTAATTAAAGCCTTGTCCCATATCTGCTGCTAGTGTGGGTGTAGCTATAAAGTTAGCTGTGTTATAAGGAGCTTCTTCAAAGTATGCACTGGGAGCTTCGCCTTTCCTGCCTACGTAAAATCTGATTTGATCTTTTGCGAATTGATATTCGAATTCTTCATGATCGCTATCAGAGACAAGTTCTCCAGCAACCACTGTAAGATAGTGCCAACCTGTTTCAAGTTCTATTGTGATAGCTTGAAAGTTATTGATTTCGACTGCACTCCAATCAGCATTACTCAACCCTAGACTGTAATCATCTAACATTACATTCAATTGTCCAGCAAATCTGGTTTCGTTGTAAAGTGGTAGTTCTGGATCTGTGTTGGGTACATCCCAATACCAATACTCCATCTGCCAACCATATCCAAGAATTCCAGGAGCATAACCACTCCATGCGGATATAGCACAGTCAAAGTAGAACCAGAAGGAGATGTCATCTGTTTCAGTATCACTATCATAATGTCTTTCCATTCCAAGTTCAACAAAAACTTCACCTTTAACTAAATTATGAGGTGGGTCGAATGTTAGATTGACAGTGTTAGTACTATTTTCAGCGGCATAAGCAGGTGCTAGTGCACCTACGCTTGCTATTACAAAAAGGAAAATTAAAATTAGTCCTCTTTTATTCATTTTTTTTCACCTTTGTTTACATATATTAATGTAAAGCAATTTCTAAAAGTAAATGCAATATAAAAACATTATGCCAAGATGCAAGCATCTTCTTTAGTAAAATTGTATTCTCAAGCTATTTCATTGCATTCTAAGTAAAGAAGTGTTTTTTTTTGGAAACTTTTATTCATTTGATTTAATATGTTCATTATCAAAAGAAATTCGATACTAAATATGATTATTTTGTAAAATTCTTTTGTATCATAAAAATCAAGTTTTGTACACAAGCACATTAACTTCATTTTATGTTGCTTATAAGCTTCTTTACTTCTTCAATAGTCTGTTGAATGTTGTTAACCCGATTATCTAAGTCTTCTACCAGACTAAGTATTTTTGATAGATCATCTGTCTTACTAGTTTCTTCGATTACTATTTCTTCGGGACTATCACTTTTAGTTGTAGTCGGTTCAACTTTTTCTTCTGCTGAAACATCACCTACAATCAACCTCCTGCTCATATACTCAAACAATTCATTTATGTTCGCTCCTGTTAGAGCCGAAGTCTCATAAACTTTCACCGAGAAATTAAAGGTTTCTCTGAATTTTTCTGCTGCTTCCTCCATTTGATTATTTTGAACTAGACGGTCATCAGACAAATCTATTTTATTCCCAATCAGATATATGTCTTGCAACGAACTTTTTGCGTAATTTGTAGCTTCCTCTACCCATTGGAAACTATTCTCCAGAGATTGTGGATTTGTAACATCACACACAACTAATGCACATTTACATCCATGATAAAACGATGAACGCATACCATGAAAAATGGATTGTCCAGCTAGATCCCAAATTGTAAGAAGAACAGTATCCCCTTCAATATTTACTTTAGTTGCAGCGAAATCTGCTCCCAGAGTTTTCAAGTAATCAGCTCTGAAAGATTTACCCATGTATTTTCTTCTAATTGATGTTTTACCAACTTCTGGATCTCCGATAAGGACTATCTTATAAGCTCTTTTAGGTTCAATTGACATTCTATCTTTCCCTAACTTAATTTTCTATACTTAGTTTTAATTCTTTTGCACTGTTTACTAGTTTCCTTTTTCTAAAATATCTAGATTCCCTTTTGTCCTAATCATTTCTTTCTAAATTTTGAACAAGTTTTAGGTAAAAATTCCTAACTATTTCTAAAGAACCTATTTCCACATACTCATTGCTACCATGCACATTACCTCCAAGAGGACCAAATTCAATTGCAGGTATTTGTAGAGCACTGAAAAATCTAGAATCTGTTGCGCCTCCCATTTCAATAGGATTTTCTGAAAGATGTAGATTCTTTGCGATTTCCACAGCTTTAGTTATTAAGAGAGAATCTTCAGGTGTATTCACAGGCCCAATACTCCCTCTAACATCTATATTTCCAGGGATAGAAAATTTCCTAACAAACTTTTCAAAATATGTTCTTACATCTTCATGTGATTTACTCATTATTCTAAGATCCATTTGAAACAAGTGGTTTTCACTTTCCTCTTTGTAGTAATTGAAAGTAAGATTAATACCATAATCACTTGGATTGGATGGAACATCTATGTTGTTGAATTCAGTTACTGAATAAAGAAAATTTGTCAGATTTTCATCATAATCCAGAATTTTTCCATTCTCCTCATCTGGGATAATGCATTCAATAGTAATTTCTGAAGGGAGAACATTATTCTTAACAAAAGTACCACTCATATTACAGGCTTTACATTGTCCTTTCTTGAGATACGAAGAAGCTTTATCTGCACAATGTATATCAACATCTCTCATAAAATATGCTGCATGCATGGTTCTGTTTCCTGCTATTTCTGTCTTGAAAGTTCTTGATTCCCTCTTACCTTTTATTCTGATTTTTGATTTTGGTACACTCAACACTATAGCAAAGGGATTTCTTCTTCTATTGACTATCTGCAACCCATTCGCATCTCCATTAATCACAAAAGTAGGTACTAAATCCAAGTCTTCAAGAATCGGCATTAATTGACCTGCACCATCATTCCCTCCCGATTCTTCATCTAGATTAATTGCAATAATTATTGAGCATTCAGTTTTTGTTAGAAAATCTTCTGCCAAATCTAGCATCACTGCAACTGAACCTTTCATATCTGCTGCCCCTCTCCCATATGCCTTATCTTCCTTAATAGTTAATTCAAAAGGATCTGTCACCCATTCGGGACCAGGGGGAACTACATCACAATGTCCTATGAATAGAGCATTAGGTTTCTTTCTTTTCAGATATGCAACAAGGGACCAATATCCGTTGCGTTCATATAGAATGGTCTCATATCCAAGATGAGAGAACAGCTCTTCTTTTATGTATCCTAAAATATCGGGATCAGGAATTATTTGTTCCATAGGATTGTTAGTTGTTTGATATGAAACAAGTTTTTTTAGAATCTCCATATAGGATTTCATTTTAACACCTTCAACAGGTATAGATTCAAATTATATAAATTGACAACATATTAAATAATAGTTAACAGCTAGTAATATAATTATAACAAAGTGATTAGTTTACTTTGACGAAAATCAGTTACAGTTTCAAACCTAGGACCAACTTCAGTAACATATGTATAGTAAACAACAATGTAAAAAGATTCTCCTTTATCTATTTCTCCTTGATTTATTGATAAACTATTGATATTTAAAACAAAGGTAGCATTAATTATCCCAAGAGGAACATTATAGCCACCATATTCACTATTCCATCCTTGTGAGGTATCCGAAATTACCCACGGTACCAAATCATCAATAGTTTGCCCAGTAGGTAGGAGCAAATCTATGTCTCTGACAAAGATATTTGGTGAATCAACATCAGATGAGAGATAAATTACCATTGTGTCGTACAGGTTATCAAAATCAGTGTCATTATAACTTTCAATGTAAATGGTAAGAGTAACATTTTTTGATGTAGTAGTTGTTCCTGTGCTTCCAGGTAGAGTAACAACATCTACATTCACCAAAATAACCGCTGTAATCGATGCTGCAGCTACTACTAACACTATAATAATAACAGTAGCTAAGACTTCTGATACTCCTCTCCTAGATTTAATAATACTTATTGGCATTTATGACACTCGCTTATTGTTTGTTTCTCTTAATTATATTATATATTTTGCTTATAACTTTTGAGTGTTTTTCTAGTTTCAATCCAGATAACGACAAATTTAATGTGGAAATTCATGATTTGGTTGTATAATTACATGTAGAACTAGGATTCTTTTCGAAATCTTGCTATGAAAGAATCTTTTACCTTTTTGAAATATTTTACTATATTTTGAAATATGTCTTTCAGATCTTTAATAATCATTTTGTAATTTTCCTTTTTTAAGAGACTTCTGTAGATATCTTGAGAGAGGAGAATACTAATCACTAGAAACAAAATTAAGAGCAAGAAAGGATGCAAAAATCTAGATTTAGTTATTAGAACCAGATTATAGTAATAGAATAAAGAGCTTAGGGAAACAAAGAAAAGAAGAAATAAGAGACATTGATTTATCAGAGAAAATCTTTGATATGTCCTTTCTTCTATCTCTTCCCTCCTTAATACATCTCGTGACTCAATTTTTTTCATCACATTCGATGCTTGTTGATCTGAAAAAACAAGAAAAGAAATAACGACAAAGGGAGTGATAAATGCGTTATAATATTTGTAAACTCCCCTCGAGATAAATAGATGTGTGTTTATTATTATCCATGTTGTAAAAATAGTAAATTGATTTTCATCATTTCCTATCTTTTTCCCATTAAAATAGGCGAAAAGCACTACTAAAATGTAAAAAACGATAAAAGGAATCATGTATTTATTTATGATGGAATAGAAATTAGCAAAACTTTCACTACCGAAAAATAAGAAGCTATGAGCTAAAGAGACTGTATTGGATAAGTGTTCAAAATCAACTGTCGATAATGGCTTTCCTGGTCCAAAAACCCTCCAAACATAATCTTTTGGTGAAAGAAATAGCCATGGTATAGAAAGAATTAAAGTGGATACAATAAAAATCACAATAAAATCAACCAGTGCTTCTTTCAAACTTCTTTTTTTCCAAATTATGAAAAACCAAGGAATTACTAGGAAAAGGGGCATTTGTTTAGACAACCATGCTACAGAAAGGATGAAAGCAGATGATCTATACTTCTCTTGTAAAAAAAACAAGAAACTCAGTAGTGTAAAGAAAGTCATTTGGGGAGTATTTAGAAAAATACTATCAACATAAAGTAAGTTGAGAGGCATAAATAGGAAAACCAAACTACCCAGAACTCCAAGAAAATGCTTTTTCTTCTTCTGATCTCTAAATGATTTTAATGAAATAATGATAATGTAGAGCATAACAACTGAAAGAGCATCAAAAGTGATGTGTGTCCATTTGACAGATTCAGATGTTATTAAATCTTTATCCATACCAGGATTAAATAACCCCATAAAAACAGAAATGAAATAAAGTCCATAAATGAACATGGGACCATAAGCATACCCGTTTAGTGGTCCTTCTCCACCAGCATATGGATTCCAATTATCATATCTAAAGCTGTTTAAGTAAGGTTCATAATAATAAGATGCGTCAGAGTATGCTTCAATATACCAAGTAGATATTATCGTAGATCCATCATATCGTGTCCAGTAAAAACCAGTACCGTGATTTCGCCAATACCATTCAGATACAAGGTTCTTAAAATAGAGGGATAAGATAAAAATAACGATTGAGATTGCCACTACAAGAAGAAACGAATTCAGTTTTTCTCTTGATATATTTTTTATTGAGAATTTTTGAACTTTATTTCTTAATTCAAGAGGCAATTTCATTACATCCTTGTTTAGTTTTACATTAATTAATTATACTTATTCTATTTTATGTAAAATAGTGTATTTAAATTTCTTATTCCCTAGATATAGAAATTATTTCTGTTTTTAAATCAATTTTTTGGAGTAGGAATTGATTTTATCAAATCATATGAATTTTCAGCACACTGAAGAGACTCTTTCAGTAAATCAATTTCCTCTTTATTCAATCCAGCTTCTTTCAGTTCTTTTATCAAATCGTGTGGAGCAACAATAAATCTCTTCCAATTACCATCTATTTTTAGAAGGTCTTCCATTTTTTTACGAGTTTTAAATAAATATGGACGATTCTTAAAGTGAATTAATGCTTTCCTAATCTCTCCTCTGACCATTTCAGCATCTTCTAAAGGTACTTTGTTTTCATTTTCTTCGAGAAAAACAGTTATCTCTTTCAATATATCCGAATCAATCTCTTCTGTCGAAGGAAAGACACTGTTCAAAGCTATGTCAATGAATTCTTCAGGATCATACTCAGTAGATGCCATTAACTATAAGCTCTAAAATTATATCAAAAAGACACATGAGATAGGGATATGATTGTAGACTTAACTCTGGTATTACACTTTTTTTTCCTTCATTCTGCTTATTACAAAAAAATAGACTAGAAAACAGATTCTAAACAAACGCTTGATATGGTTCGAAATCATCTATTACCTTTAGTTTGACATCTTTTAGAATTTCAAGTGATTCAATCGCTCCTATTTTATTCAGGGGTTGATTGTTATTTCCACATTGATAGGAGTATGTGCACCGAGGACAACCATCTGTACTTGTACATTCACAATTTTGTAATATCTTTATTGAGCGTTTGAAACCTTCTTCGAGTCTATCATAAAGAAGTTTTGATAATCCACTACCCCCCTTGGCTGCATCATATACAAAGATAGCTCCAGATTCACCCATAGAGATACCTCCAATTTCTGCGCTTCCACTACCTGTTAACATCGAGCTTGATTCAATCAGAACATGTTCAACAGCATGAAAAGTTCCACTAAAAAGAAGTTTCTCTGATATATCTACAAAATCTAATGGGAGCTTTGTTGGTTTCGGCATCATAAAGAGAAAACCCTTTGTATTGAACGAGTAAACTATAGGTTCTTCAAGCATTTTCTCTTCCAGGGTTTTGTTGGAATAGATTTCGGAGATACGATATCCTACAACATTTTCTTGTATTTTGAGATCACAGTAGATAGCTTCAGTCCCTAACACTGATTTGCTTTCATTCATGCGTAGAATCGTAGGTATAGCAAATCTTGCTGCGGTTGTTTTTATGTTCTGAGGTTTAACTTCCTTAACAACTATTTCTCCTCCACCAAATCTTGAATCATATTTGAATTCAGTAGAGCGATAATGTTTTCCTCCATGTAAATATATTGCCCCTGGATGTAACTCCCTTGCAGACATGGGCATAGATCTTTCACCTAATTTTTGACCTGCTAGGCTTTTAATTAACATAGTATCTCCTATCCCACGTATCGAATATGATCGAAGCAAACCTAGAGCTTTTGGTTTTGAGAAAATACGATAAGTACCCTTTTGAGTTCTTTTGAGTAATTCTTCATTCACAAGATTTTCCAATACGTTCTTCTGATCAGGGAATTCTTCTTCTTCAATAGGTTTCTCAACAGCTGCAGCGATTAATTGATAAAATGAAACGAGTTGATTTTTAGGTTCAACATAACCTTTTCTTATATCTTCAAAATAGGTTTCTGGAAAAGTACTGTAGAATGTACTTATTGGATCATCATTCCTAAGAATAAGAGCACCAATTGACTCTTGTCCTTTTCTACCAGCACGACCTAGTCTTTGTATGAAACTTGTTATATCAACAATAGAGGAAACCACACCATCTACATCTCCTATATCTATCCCTAATTCTAATGTGGGAGTTGAAACCAATGCTTTCAATACACCCTCTTGAAAATCAGTTTCTACTCTTCTTCTATATTCTTTCGTTAAACCAGCTCTATGAACTGATGATTTAATCCGAGCTCTTTGTAATAATAGGTTAATAATCTCCGCATTTTTGTGACTATTTTGAAAACAAAGAGTTTTGTGTCCAGTCGAAACTAGTTGTCGTGCAATATCTGTGGTAACAGTATATTGGCTAACTCCCCACGGTAAAATAATTAACAGGTGGGTTGGAGCTTTTCTTGCTTCTTCAACTGAAATTTCAACAACGTCTCTGTCAAACAACATAGAGGCAAATTCCTTTGCATTGCCTATTGTTGCTGATGAGCCAATAAATTGTATTTGATGATTAACTAGTCTTTGTAAGCGTTTAAGAATGAAAAACAAATTTGAGCCAAACGCTCCAATAGCTACATGTATTTCATCTATAACCACGCTTTTGATAGTTCTCAAAACCTCTCTGAAATGAGGATCCCTTAAGTGGAAATGAATCATATCAGGATTCGTAATTAGGATATCAGGTGGGTACTCCAAAATCTTTTCCCTTTTCTTCTTTGGAGTATCACCATCATACGTTTCGCATGAAATACCTAGAACTCCACCATATTTCCGAATTTTCTTTTGTTGATCCCTAGCTAAGGCTTTTGTTGGGTAAATAATTAGAGCTGACAACCCTCTCCGTAGTAATGGGTGTGCTGCTTCATTCCAGATTCTTGTTAGCAAAGGAAATAGAAAAGATTCAGTTTTTCCAGTTCCAGTTGGTGCCACTATTACGGTATCCTTTCCTTCCATTATTTTGTTGAATGACTGTGATTGAAATTCATATAACGAGGATAGACCTATTTTTTGCAAATGCTCTTGCAGCGCATGAGGAAGATCAATATTCTTCTTGGCAAAATCAGGATATTTCTGTTCCAAAAATTTATAGTAAACTAACTCAATATCTGGATTGTGAATAACTCTTTTTACAGCTATAGGGAGTTCATCAGGATTCGAACCCCCTTCTTCTATTAATTTCCTATTCTCTTCTTTTGTTTTTCTTGGTAAAATTGGCTTCTCTTCTTCCTCAATCTTTAGATGTTCTTTTCTTATAGTTTTTTTCTTTGTTAGATCGTTATATGCTTCCTTTTCTGACTTCGAATAAATTTGTTCATTTAATCCACAAAAACTGCAATGAAATACATAGAAATCCCCTTTTGATTTGGAAGATAATTCTCTATTGCAGTCAGGACATTTCATCAAGATGCTTCAATTCTCAATCTGGGATTATCATTAATAAAGTTGCAGAATACTATGCTTTGTGTTTAAAGAATAACTAATGGATAGATTTAAAAAAAGATAACTTTGAGTTGCACAAAAGGTAGATAATTATGTCAACTCCTAGATTTTGCAAATGGAAGCAAGGAATAAGTGGTAGAAATCCAGAAGGTAAAGTCCAACAAGTTAATTTTCCTTGCAGATATCCAGATGATAAACTTACTTCTGATCTTTGTACTCAGTGTTTGTTAGGAGATGTTTTCTCATTGTTCTATACACAAACAATGAGTTTGAAACAGAGCTCAAACATGCAAGAGGAGATAATGACATTTCTGAGGAATTTTACTTCTGAAGATTTCGATCATAGATAATATCTTTCTCTCCAAAAAACTATAAAATCCACCAATTCTTTTGGTAAAATCAATCTATTTTCTTAATCTCGATATTATCATTGCAATTACAGTAACTCCCGCGAGTACAGCTGTGCTGATCAGGGGATAAACATATGGTAATGGAGAGAAGGATATCCTGTCATATTCGTCAGAAACTGGGAAATGAATATAAATTATAGGTGAATAAGAAGTCCAAGGAAAGAGATTCTGGTCTCGTTCAGTTACAGTTGCTGGAGATAATTTTAGAAATGATAATACACTACTATCAGTAGAAGAATCTTCTGAATTTTCTATTGATGCAAAGTCTGTAGTGATTATCTCATAAATGGAATTATATTTGATTATTAGAGGAGGAATCGTGAAATTTGATGGAAGATCTGTAAAAATTTCTTCTATCACAAGAGAGTCTCCAGGATAGAGAGTAATATTCGCAAAACTTACACGAGTTAATGTCATCGATGGTGAAGTTATTGGAACTAAAGTCGTTTCGACACCTTCATGCACATATGTACAATTAACAGCTTCGAGAGTGTATTCGTTTAAATCCAAAAGTTGGTTAACAGACACATTAGTGGGTGACATTCCTTCATTGATTATTTCATATTCAATGTAAGCAGTTTCGTTATTGCTAGAAAGAGAATAATCGTAATTTATAGTAATTTCTGGAAGCGGAAACGCTGGTCTTGGCTGATTTTCTAACGATTCTGGTGGAAGTAAAATACCAAAGGATAACGTAGATGTTATGACGTTTATTGTTTCTCCACCATAAATCCAGGGTATGATTGTATCAGTCCAAGGATTCTCAACTTCAGTAGACGGTTGATCTTTGTCTGATATAAAACTAATAATAGCAACATAGGTATTCAATCCAATGTAACTATTAGCACTTATCGAGAATTCTCTTGATAGATTTTCATTTGCATTTATTTGGTCTATATCAAATGATTTTACAAAAACTACATCAGTAGGTTGCCAGAGATAATTAAATCTGATATTAGCTATATCAACATGAATATCTGTTGCAGGAATAGTTCCAAAGTTGCTGATATTCAATGTAAAAGAAAGTTGATCACCAACCCTGTAAATAGATTCTTCAGAGTATAGTAAACTTTCCAAAACTGCTTCATCATCACCTAGTTGCAGATTCAATCCATTTGTAAGTCCATAATATCCAATACCTTTGCTATCAGAGTATTGAAATATACTTCCAGTAGAGATGAAAGCATTTATCGAAGCATCATAGCTGCTTAGAAATCTACCTCCAGAATCCTTTACTGCAAAAAGAGCAATCATTAGATTCTTGTAATCGCTCTCTGTTGTTTTGAAAACTGCATAATCATAGGAACCAGATGTTTCTATTGAAAATGAAAAGGCTCCAAATTTGTCATTAGAAGTAGGAATATCCTCAATCATCCAGAAGATTTCACAAGTTTCATTGACATCTAAATCTGAAATTGTTGCTACCAAATAACTGCTATCATAAGAATCTATTGATTCAAAATCATTAGAACTAAAATTAAACATGGGTTTTTCATGATAAAAATACCCATAAACTGTATTGTAAGCATCGTCAACGGCTAGATCAACTGCTAGAGCTAACTCATTCAATACTAAAGTACGGTAAGTAAAATTAGTAGTTAATTCAATGATATCAATTTCATCTAAAATTGGTTGGATTCTTGCACTAACTGCTTCATATAAGTCAAGTGAAATTCCATTAGAGCAATAAATCGTTGCGTATCCATTTAATTCTATTGTTTCATTATCCAACCATCTAGCAGGAGAGAGAGAAATTGTGTTATCATACCACCCCTGAACGTCCAAAATAGGAATGGTGTAATCCCAACTTGCATATTGAACCTTAAGTTCAACAAAGGATGTGAAAGATTCATTGACTTGCCAATCATCGTTCAAAACCGGTATAACAATCCCATCTTCTTGAAGTGTTTTTAATTCTGGTGGAATTGGAAAAACAACAGTAGTATTATATGCAGGAGCTGTTCCCATGTTTTGAACATTGTATGTCATTTTCAGTATTCCCGATTCTTCTAATAACGCATCTGAATATGAATTCGAAATAAAAACTCGAGGAAATTCAAAATCATTAGCTGAAAATGGATAATAAGACAGAGCACAGTCAAATGCTGGAAATCTCACATTTAACATGAATTTGAGAACCCATTCAAATGAACCTGTGAGATGAGGTGCAACATTATCTGGTTGTAATGAGATGTTTGTAATATTCGCATAAAATGGAAGATTGAAAGTGAATCTAGATATTATAGCTGATGGATTAGGCTCTATGTTTGCACCTAAGCTTTCACTAACGTCGAAAGTTCTTAATTCCCCATTCCTTACAACACTATCTTGAATTGCAACAATTGCTCTTCTTGTGATTCTGCTTATTCCTTCTGGTCCCTTTTTGAGAGAATATCCAAAAGCGTAAATTGGAAGGGATTGAGAGAGGAGACTACCTATTAAAGAGACCATATTTCCATACTGGGAATCATTGTACGGAGCAAAAATTTCTTGAAAAATTGATATAATATTAAAATCTTCAAGTGGTGCCATCAAGGAGATTAGAACTTCGGTACTTGAAATCTTTTGAACATCGTAAATATTCAAACTTACTCCAAACAGCTGTTCTATCAGAGAATTTACTTCTGCGGAGAGTGTATAAAGTACATCTCTATTCATTGTTCTAGCAGTTATTCGGACTATGAGACCATCAGGGAATTGCCACAATGGATTAGTCCAAACCTCTGCAAAAGATGATTGTTCAGCAACAATAAAATCAATCTGTGTGATTGAAGAATAAATAAGAGATGAAAGATCAAAAGGAACCTCTATATTTCCTCCCTCTAAATCTATGGACACCAGAATGGAATCTTCTTTTCCAACCAAAACATCCATTTTTTCCTTTATTAGCGGTAGTTTTATTAGATCTTTAGATATAGCTTCTAAAGCCTCAGAATGAACACTTTCATGATCTTCAGGTGATGAAATAATACCCAAAGGAGATAAAACTATGGAAGAGAGGAACAGACAGAGTACCAGTATAGTTTTAAGATATTGTGGGGCTATTCTATTCTTAAAAGGAAGAAGTTTTTGGGTACTCATTTGGCGTTCCCCTCATATACTATTATTTCAATAAATATTGATAAGCATTTATTTCTAAAAACATTAAAGGTTTGAGTTCTAATTTTCTCGAATGTCATTAGATAGCCACTTCCAACATATTCATAATTACGAACGCCAATCCATTAAGTACTAAAATTGCGAGTAATGAGATAGAACCTGCTTTTTCTAATCTTAATTCTTTTATCACAATTACTGCTTCCATAAGAAGGCCTGCATATATTAATTGAACAAAGAAGAACAAAATAATTACCCAAATTTCCATCTGTAAAATAGATGTGGTATATTCAAAATCAGAGATAAACGAAACTAAAATAGATAGTAGTAGTAGAGGTATTTGTGCTACTACAACTGCTTGTAGTAAAGCTAGTTTATTGTTCTTTCTTCTGAAGAATAGAATCGTCAAAATTTCGAATAAAATATAAGTCAGAATTGTTGATAGGATAAAGAAGACAGGTGCGAAATAAGGAGGAGTAATAAAGGAAGGAAACATGAAAATAGGAGCGACTGAAAGAAAGTAAGTAGCTACTGTTAACCCTATAAAGATTAGAACGGAAAAACCAAGCGATCTAATCGCGTCTCTTTCAATAAATTGGAATAATGGTCTTAAGAAGAAAACATGAAAGAAAGAGAATTTACCATAAGCTTGAATACCAGGTGCTGCAATATCTAATTCATCTTCAATTAATGCGTATGCTCTTTTGCCTTTTTCAGTTAGAAGATATCTTTTACTTTGATCTTGTGTAATGAGCTCTCCTAAAGTATCTATATGATGATAGAGAGTTCCTACCTTCATCTGAAATCTGGTTTGAATCTCTGTAAAGGAAACAACACGCCGTTCACCTATGTAAGATAAAAGCTCTCTCCTAATTTCATTAGAAAGAGCTTTCCATAATTCAGGTGTCGTTCGTTTTTTTGAGCTCATGTAACTATAACAAAGGTTGACAGCATTAAATTTAAAATTTGGCTTATTCTTAATCGAATGTTTTTATCAAATTATATTCAGTATCTCTTTGAGCTGGGATTCTATTTGCATCTCGGATCATATCTAGAAATTCTTCAACGGTTTTCTCTTCTCCATATTGTCCCCCAGCACTTTTTGTTATTTGTTCTGAAAATAGTGTCCCTCCCAAATCATTCACTCCAGAATTAAGAGTAACTTGAGCGAACTTTGGTCCTAGTTTTACCCAAGAAGTTTGTATATTTGGTATAATCTCTCCTAGATATAGTCTTGCGGTACTATAAAGAGCTAAATCGTGCATTCCAGTACTACTTGGCCTAGCACCTAAGAATCTGTATAATACCGTATTTGAATGGATAAACGGTAAAGGAACAAATTCTGTGAAACCTTGAGATATCTCTTGAATGTGTTTTAATAATACAAGATGTTCTGCTTCATCTTCAAGAGATTCCACATGACCGTACATCATTGTAGATGATGTTTTTAATCCGAGCTGATGAGCTGTGAGGATTATATTTACCCACTGTTTAGTAGATATTTTTTCAGGGCAGATTATTCTTCTCACCTCATCTACTAGTATTTCAGCAGCTGTTCCAGGTAATGTCCCAAGTCCGTAATTGATCAGTTCCTTCAGGACATCTTCAACAGTTTCATCGGAAATTTGTGACATGTAAGCAATTTCTGCAGGAGAGAAACCATGAATATGTAATTGTTGAGATTTACCTTTTATCGTTTTTAACATATCCAGATAATAATCAAATGTTAAATCAGAATCTAAACCTCCTTGAATACATATTTCCGTGCAACCTCGTGCGATTGCTTTCTCTACGTCAATAGCGATATCATCTAAGGACATTCTACTTGATTTTTCTTTTGAAGTATCATGATCAGCTCTAAAAGTGCAAAATCTACATGAACCAATACAATATTGTGTAAAGTTAATATTTTGATTAATAACAAATGAAACATAATCTCCAACTTGTTGAGCTCTTAATTCGTCTGCTAAAGAAGTTTGAATCCACAATTCCTTCCCCCTTTTACCTAACATATGCTTTAACTCATTTATATCTGCAGAATGTTTACCGCGAAAAGAATGTAAATCAAACATATCATCGATTTTAGGTGGAGATAGTTTCTTCATTTTGATAGAAATCCTCAATTATCTCGCGTATTCTACTGTTTAAATACTTTTCATATTGAGGATAAACAGGCAACCTTTTCTGGAGAACATATGACTCTTTTTTGAGCATCGTTTTCAATTGTGATTCATTGTGCCATTCCATCTTAGGATTTATGTAATCAATAGAAACAGGAGATATACCACCTAAATCATTTGCACCATACTTTAATGAGGTAACAACCCTGTCCCGATTTAGATTTGGAGGAATTTGAATACTTACTTCTGGAGGTAAAATCAATCTTGATAAAGAGATTGATAATAGAAATTCTTCTGCTGAGGGAGGAGGATGATTCTCCATTGGAGTACCAGGTTGGGGATTAAAATTCTGTATAATAACTTCCTGAATATGCTTGTATTTCTTACCAATCTCACTAAGCTTTAGCAAGGAATCAATTCTTTCTTCCCATGTTTCCCCAATTCCTATCAGTAAGCCTGTTGTAAAAGGGATTTTTAGCTTTCCAGCATTTTTAATAACTTCAAGACGGGTTTCAGGAATTTTTCCAGGGGATAAGAAATGAGGGTGATCTATACTTAAAAGCCTTGAACTACTAGTTTCCAGCATCAATCCTAAGCTCGCGTTGCATTCTTTTAATATACTTAGTTCCTCATATGATAAAATACCTAAATTTGAATGGGGGAGAAGTTTTTTTTCCAACGTTAGATTACATAAATATTTCACATATTCAACAGTGGAAGAGAACTTGATACTATTAAGAAAAGCTTTAGCACTCTCGTATTTTTCTTCAGGTTTTTCTCCCAATGTAATTAAAATTTCATTGCTTTTCGAATTTTTAGCTTTTATTAGAATCTCTCTAAAACCTTCAGGGGTAATCCAACTATTTGGATCATCGGATACAAATCCACAGTAACCACATCGATTTCTGCACTGGTGAGTAACAGGAACAAAGATATTTCGAGAGTAAGTTACGATTTGATTGTATATTTTATTTTTCTTTTCATATGCTTGATTGACTAATTCTTCCTTATCTTCTCTGAGTAAAGAAAGAAAATAATCTATATCCATCACTTATCATCTTTTTGTGGTTTTATTGTTAGCAAGAATCCTTCGTCAAGTTTTTCCATTTTTGTGATATTGAAAGTATTTGTGTTATCAATATCCTCAATAACAATTTCATCATAGAGTAGTTTAGCATTTTTAGTACCTGCAAAAACGGGTGCATAAAAGATATACATCTTATCAAACAATTCAAATTTGATAAATTGGGTGATAATTGCTGAACCTCCTTCTACAAGCAGTTTTTTTATATTGAAATCTTTTCTTAGGATAAGCAAAATTTGCTCTAAATCAAGGTATTTTGTTTCATCTTTAGTATCAACTGAAATAACATCTATTTTTAGATCTGTGAGTTTCTTCTTTTTCTCTTCCGGACACTTGTTCGATGTAAAAATCACTGTTTTAATTGATTCTTGTTTTTCTAAGACTTGCGCGGATAATGGTGTTCTACATTTTGAATCTAATACTACTCTCATTGGAGGAGGATCTCTGGATTTTACATATCTTACAGTTAGCAATGAGTCATCTTTGATAATAGTATTAACACCAACAAGTATTGCATCAACTGAATTTCTTAGCTTATGTACTCTAAGCCAATCTTCTGTTGTAGAAAATATTAGTGCGCCTTTATTTGACGCAATTACTCCATCCAAGGAGCACGCTACATTAATAATTACTTCTGGTCCTTCCATTTCACTAACTTCCCATTATGCATTTGAAATCCTATATCAGATGGTTCTGCACGCATAGTTATCGCTATATAAATATCCTCTGAGAATTTTAAATTGGGGCTATTCATATCTATCCCAACAAGATCTGCAGCATAACCCTCATCTATCTGTCCTATTTTCTTTTTCGCTAATAATCCCGCATTAACAGTTACAGCTTTAAGAACATCTACGGGTGAGATAGTCTGATTATTTATTTTTGCTGCATATAATGTAAGAGACATCAAACGGAATGGGTTCGGATTATTAGTTAGAACATTATCTGTACCTAATCCAAGTAAAATATCCTTCTTTAATATTGTTTCAATTTCAGGAAATCTCAACTTAAAATGAATGTTAGATATAGGACAACAAACTATTCCAATATTATTTTCCTTTAGAATCGCTAAATCTTTATCATTTGCATAGGTTCCATGAACTAGATAATCAAAAATCGAGTAAGCAGAACAGAGTTCAATATCTCTCTTATCGAATAGTGAGAGAGAACGTGCAACAACTTCTTCTGATTCTGAAACATGAATTGAAATTACTTTTCCAGGATTCTTTTCTTTTAGGACTTTTATTATGTTTACATTATCTTGATTGAACGAAAATACATCGGCAAAACCCAATCCATCTCCTTCATTAAAAACATCGGTTAGAAAATCATTACCTGCTGGACGACCCAGAATTATCCCTCGAATTGGAAATTTAGATAATTCTTCTCGAAGTAAATTGATACCTAACAGTCCTTCTTCTCGAAAATCAATAAAGGATGTATAACCATTTTGTACTAGCATTTCCAGAGTATTTCTTATACTATCTATCTTCTCTTCTATTGAGCTAGTAACGAATTTTTTATGCTTTATTCCCTCAGGACCCACACTATCCTCAAGAGATAGATTGTAAGCTTGATCTTTAAGAAAAGCATCACCCACATGAATGTGAGCATTAACAAATCCTGGAATTAGAAGATAGGAAGAGGGTAAGGTATATTCTGCAGGTTCTTTTTCTTTGGAGATATTAATTATTACTCCTTTCTCGTTTATTTTAATGAGAATATCCTGCATCAATTGCAAATCAGGACCAATCAGGGCATTTGCACGGACAGTAACCATTTTTCACTGTAGAGTGTTCCTTTGTATGTATTAAGACTTTTTGGAGAACGAAGGAAAATTCTGTGACAAACGCAAAAAACATTAGATTTATAATTCCACCATTTGAAATACGTCAAAGCAGAATTAAGTGATAAAAATGGTTCGAGTTAAGAATCCTGATGAAATCCGTGATATGATTAAAAATCACCCAATGAAGCACAGAAGAGTTTTCTCTATTGCTGCTCACATTGATCATGGTAAAACAACCACAACAGATTACTTGCTACGTAAAGCAGGTCTTATGTCTGATGCAGATGCAGGTAAGAAAGTAATGATGGATAGTGATGAGGAAGAACAAGAAAGAGGTATCACTATCTTCACAAGTGTAGTAATGCTCTCATATGAGTACGAAGATGAAACTTATTTATGTGAAATAAACGATACTCCAGGCCACATCTCTTTTACTGGTGAAGTAAGTAGAGCATTAAGAGGAAGCGATGGAGTAGTATTATTAGTCGATGCCCTTGAAGGAGTTATGACTCAAACAGAAACAAACATTAGACTTAGTATAGGTGAAATGTGTAAACCTGTTTTATTCATAAATAAAGTTGATAGACTTATATCTGAATTAAGATTAGCATCAGGAGATGTATTCTCAAGAATAGACACAATAATTTCAGGTGTTAACAAACTAATTAGAGATAATGCACCAGAAGGATTAGGAAAGAAATGGCAAGTTTCCTTTAAAGATGGATCTGTTGCAGTAGGAAGTGCTAAAGATGGTTGGGCATTCAATATGTCAACACTTCAAAAATTGCAGATAAAGCCACAAGATATCTTTGCAAAATATGAAGAAGACGATAAAGATTGGCTAAAAGAGAATTTACCATTAGAAGAACCAATTCTACAAATGGTAATCGAACATTTACCAAATCCAGAAGATGGACAAAAAATAAAGATTCCAGCTATTTGGGATGGAGATTTAGATAGCCCAGAAGGACAAGCACTAGTTAATTGTGACAGAGATGGTCCATTAATGGGTATGATTACCAAAATTTTCATTGAACCAAAATCTAAAAGACCTACATTAATTGGTCGAGTTTTTTCAGGTACTTTAAAGAATTCTGATACTCTTTACTTAATCGGAAAGAAAACCACAAGTAGAATCAAGAGACTTGGAGTAATGGAAATTACGGATATACTTGATGTTGAGGAAGTACCAGCAGGAAACCTATTTGCAATTTATGGGTTTATTACACCAGCAGGGGAAACTTTCGTTAGAGCGGGTGATGAAGAGAAACTAAAACCCTTCGAAGACATTTCTTATGTTGCTGAACCGGTAGTCAGCAGAACAATTAAGCCAAAAAATCCACAAGAAATTGCAAAGCTTGGTGAAGTTGTTTCTAAATGGATTATGGCTGATCCAACTGCAACTTTTAGACACGATGAAGAATCCAAAACATACGTTCTTTCTGGAATAGACCCTCTGCAAATAGAAATCCTAGTTACACGTATTAGTGAACAAGTTGAAATAGAAGTAAGTGATCCAATTATAGTTTACCGCGAACTTCCTTCAAAAACAGGACTTAGTGTGCACACCAAATCTCCCAATGGTCATAACAGATTAATTATAAATATCGAACCTTTAAACGATGAAACAGTAAATCTGATTAGATCTGGTAAAGTGCATAATGACCAAGATCGAAGAGAACGTGCTATGACACTTCAACAAGAAGCTGGTTGGGAAGCTAGACGTGCAAGAAGAATTTGGTATATTAAAGATACAAATATTTTAGTTGATGCAACTACTGGTGTGCAAAGATTGGATAATATTAAAGCATATATAATTCAAATCTTCCACAATTTCTGTGATGGTGCAACCTTAGCAAAAGAACCGTTAATAGCATCAAAATTTGTTATCACAGATGCTACAGTTCACGTAGATCCAGCACACACAGGTTATACAGAGATTATGCAGATGAGTTTAGCAGCTTTCCACACAACATTCCTAACAAGCGAACCTCACCTCTTAGAACCTATGCTCATCATAGACATCAAAGTTCCTTCAGATTATGTTGGTAACATGACCAAGATTATTACTCAACACAGAGGGATAATTCTAGAAATGATTCAGGAAGGAGAAAATACACGAATACGTGGTAAAATTCCAACTGCAGAAACTATAGATCTCGCAGATGAAATAAGAGGAAGCAGTTCTGGAAGAGCTTTCTTCGGATATGTTTTCAAAGGTTTTGAGAGAGTACCAAAAAACCTTGAAGGAGAAATAATCGAAAGCATTCGAGTTCGTAAGGAATTAGCAACAGAAGTACCAAATGTTTCAAACTGGGAACGTTTCATTTACAAGAGAACATAAAACTCTCTTCCTTCTTTTATTTTTATTCCTTTAATTTGAAAAAATGAGTGAAGATATTTTTTATCTTCGTTTTATTCTTCGAATTCTGCTGTTAATTCTTCGTAGAATACATCTTCTTCAGTGATAGGTGTTAGTCCACCTTCTGTAATTATTCCAGGTCTGTCTTCTTCAACATATTGAATTTCCTCAAGAAGTGGATCTAGTTCCTCTTCGAATCTTGAAGAAAATCTCTCTTGGATGTATCCTACCAAAGAGGTTAACAGGAGTATGAAAATGACAATAGGGATTAATAATAGAACAACACCTTCTGGTTCTAGCATTTCCAATGAATTGTAAATTGATGGTGGATATCTTAAAACGAAAAGTAGTATATCAGGATTAAGAATAGCGTATAAACCTGCGAGCATTATACCTACGCGGAAAATCACAGAAACTAAAACATAAACTAATGTCATTAGTGGTTTAACAGCTATTGATGCACCAACCAACTTGTCGTCAACTTGAGCATCGCTATGTACTAAGCCATCATGGTATCTCTGTAATCTTGATGTAAGTTTATCTCTTTGTCCACCAGGTTTAGCGAACAAAGAATCAGAAGCTTTCTCTATGAAGTAGCTCATACCAGCTAAACCAAATCTTCGTGCAATACTACTCCCCGCTCCACCTATTGAGAGAGAGGCTTTCTTTTCTTCATCCTCGTCTTCCACTGTTTGTAGTGTTTCTTCTTCTGCCCCAGTTATTCCTAATCTAAATTCTCGCAAGCGATCTAGTGCTCTTAAAACTCTTTCTTGTCTGCTTTGAGCAGGATTCAAAATTTGCGAGATATAGGATATCTGCAAAGCCACCTCGAGAAATAGATAAGATGCAAGAGCTATTAAAACAACTTGATTTGAGAACAAATCACCTATTCTATTTGTAGGGGAAAATGAGAAAGAATTTCCTTGCAATAATAACTGAACACTTCCAAAGAATACAACAAATTGAATACATATGAATGCACTAGCTGCAGAACGCATATCCGCTCGTATAAGAAAAGCTAAGATGGATACCCCAAAAAGAATTATTACCAACATGAGAATGGATGCTCTATTGGCAACTTTTAATGGTTGAAGCGTTTCATTATTGAAGAGATTAACAAAGGGGCCGAAAAGATTTGTTGCTCCTCCACCAAAGAATTCTGAAGGAGATATTCCTCCAGGTGGATTTATTCCACCAAATAAATCTTCTGATATGAAAGCACGAAGCCCTAACATTACCGATTGACCATCATTCATGGGAAGAAGTAGAAGAAGCATCAGAGGTAATGAAAAGAATATAATAACAATGATTTCAAGAAATACAAAAACGAATGTTAAAGAGTCAAAAAGATATCCTTCTGGAAATTTCTCGATATTTCCAAAATCAATAAGATTATACAATTGAATGATTACCCAAGCTACAATACCTAAGGCAACCAGTCTCCCCACTACATATGTTATTAATGATTGATATCTTGTTCCACGGATACGACGTTGAACACCTCGTATTCCAAGGTCAATAAATTTTGTATCGGCTAAAGATTCCATATTCATCATCACCCTTGTCTTTGCATTCTATTAAATTGAGCCATAATTGTGGGCAAGAAATCATCTGGTCCTACAGAAACCGATGTTGAATCGTATCGACGAAGTAATTTAAACATGTTTTGTCGTTCTCCAAGTTGTTTCTCAACCATTGCATGACCAATCATTTGTTCTACAGGTGAAAGTTGTTGTGAAACGATTTCAAACCAGGGTCCAAATGGGGATATAACTGTAATATTATGTTTTCTTGCACGAGCTCTTCGAACAGCATTAACAACTTTTTGAGGATTGGATTCAAGATCAGAAAGAACTACTACGTAAGCTGCACGCTTAACACGTTGAAGAACATAGTCTATAGCTACTTCCATATCAGCTTCTCCTTGTGGTTTTGCATGTGCAAGAGCTTCTAGAAATTGGAACAATTGCGATCGTACAGAGGTCATCTCTATCCAATTTCTTATTTTATCATCATAAACACACAAACCAACTATATCGCTTTTTTCAAAAGCAAGATGTATCAGAAGCACAGCACTTCGGATAGCATATTCTAGTTTAGTATTACGTGGAAGACCAGCTCCCATACTTGCTGATGAATCTAGTAAAATCACAACTCGGATGTTTTCTTCAGATTCATATTCACGCACCATCATTTTACCAGATCTAGAGAATGCTTTCCAATCTATGAATTTGAAAGGATCACCAGTTTGATACTGTCTGATACCCCAGAAATCCGTACCCATACCCTTTATTTTTGTCCTGTGGAATCCAAACAATACTCCTAATTGTCTTTTCCTTCCTATCATCTCTAGTTTCTTAACATCTTCATAGCTTGGGTATACTAAAATTTCTGTTTTTGTTTTTATTTCCCCTTCTGTTGCATAGAAACCCATTCTATCCCTAATAATTACTTTTGTTGGACCAATTTCAAACAGTCCTCTAATTGGGATGCGGACAATATAACCATAAGTTACAGTTTGTCTCGGATTCAATTGCGCCACTATGAAGTTTTCTCCTAGTACCAAGTCGAATACTTCAGGAATAGCATCATATATTTCCACCGTTGGTAACTGGTTAACTGATCTATTTCGTGCAGTTACCTCTATATACATATAGTCCCCAGCGAAGGCTTTAGGCTTTGAAACTCTTCTCTTAATCTCTATTGATTTAGGATTTGCTCCTAGTCTGTAAAATGGCAACCCCAAAAGCACTGAGAATATTAACATTACTCCGCCAATTATAAAGAACCAGATTAAGGTCCCTTGTCTGTCCATATAGAAATGCAAGAAATCCATCACACCAAATCCTTCTGTGGATTCAGATTCCCCTGGTACTGTCGAATTCGGTGATGGACTAAAACCAAATGAATCGAACATAACATTCAGTGAAAGATATCCTGCTAATGCAAAGCCTACGCTAATCATTATCACTCCAGCAAAGACTAACCAACCACCACGGCGTGTGAACAAATTTTTTCACCTATTCAGTTTCATTATACCGGTACTTCTTGATTTCTAAGGATTTCATTAACCACAATCGTACCAGTTGTTCCTTCTAGCTCAGCTTCAGGCTTCATTTGTAATCTATGAGCAGTGGCAACTCTTGAGACTCTCTTAACATCATCTGGAATAACATAATCTCTTCCTCGCATTGAAGCAACAGCTTTTGCTGCACTTAAGAGCGCAATACTGCATCTTGGACTTCCACCAAGTATCAAGCGGGGATCAGTTCTGGTTGCTACGACTATGTCTTTAATATACACCATGATATCCTCATGAACGAATATTTTTGTTTCAACTGTTTCTTTCATTTTGTTAATAGTCATTGGAGTTGTTACTCTTCTAACAGTTTGTCTGATTTGTTTGTGCTTTAGTTTTATAATTTCCATTTCTTCTTCAGGCGATGGTAAATCTACTAGAAGCTTAAACATAAATCTGTCTACTTGAGCTTCTGGGAGAGGATATGTACCTTCTTGTTCGATTGGATTTTGTGTAGCAATGACGAGGAATGGATCTTCGAGTCTAAAGGTTGTTCCTTCTACTGTTACTTGCTTCTCAGCCATAGCTTCTAGCAAAGCTGCTTGAGTCTTTGGAGGACTTCTGTTGATTTCGTCTGCTAGTAAGATGTTAGTGAATATTGGTCCTTTTCTCATTTTGAAAGTTCCTGCTTTAGGATCATAGATGGTCGTACCAACTACATCTGAAGGCAAAAGATCTGGAGTAAATTGTACTCTTTTGAACTCACAACCAAGTGTTTGAGAAAAGGTTTTAGCCATTACAGTTTTGGCAATTCCTGGAACACCTTCTAGTAAGCAGTGCCCACCAGCAAGAAGAGCAATAAACATGTCTTCTAAAACATCTAATTTTCCGATTATAACACGTTTAATCTCGCTATAGATTTCTTCCCATACTCTTTTGACATCCTTTGGTGTGACAACAGCTTCAGTAGCTGTTTTTGTTTTCACTTTGGGACTGGGTTCAACTTTTTCTTCTTCACTCATTTTTTTCACTTTTCCATTTTTTACATTCTTGGTAATCTGTCAATTAAACTTTTAATGAACGTCATGTATCGCATGAACACGTGTTCTGGAAGAATACGTGGTCTTGCTAAATACGCATCAATATTTCTTAATTCGGGCAGTAGATTTTTTGTTGTCAGAGCTGGATCTCTGGTGATGAAAAAGTCTACTATTTCTTCAGGTGTCGCCATTGATTGTTTTGACACCTTTCTTAATCCCCTCAATAAGGTTCTATACAGTAAACCTACTGCTTCACTGTACGCTCCCGTATCCACTATTCTTCGTATCTCCCTCTCAAATCTTGATTTACCTTTTTCCCCTCTATATTTCGTCCATAAAATCGGAGACAATCGAGTTTTCTTTGGAATTAGAGGATAAGCAAGTACTGCAAGAAATAGAGGAATAAAAGGTGAATAAAGTGGAAACATTGACATTTCTGTAATTAATTTCATTAATATTATTGAATAAATCGAAGCACTATAGAATTTTTGATGTGAATGCCCTTCATCGAATATAATAGGAACACTTTTTGGTCCATTAGTTGCGTTCATATTCTCTGTTACGTATTCAAACAGATTTCTTGAAAAAATTAAATTATCGTTCTCAGTGGTTTTATCAATCCATTTATTGATAAAGATATCAGGATCACCAATCATAATTATTTTTCCAAAACCAATTGGTAAGGTCATAATTGGTGCAAACATTACATTACCCCATTCATCAATATCAGGAGTAGATATTCCTTTCCTTGCTGATTGAAAATCTGATTCCATCCAAGCAGATTTTGATGTATAAAACGGTAGAAATGGAAGAAACTGATCCTGTATTTCATGACCAAATAATTCTAAAGATACTGCTTGCAATGGCATCCAGTCCGTTCGATATGTTTTTACTGTTTCAGTAAGACCACTATCAACGTACTCTGAATGATTCACTGCTATGCTTAATACTGTACCAAATTCCATTTGTAATCCTAAAGATATCCCTGCAGTTAGAGGATTAGAGGTTTCCATGTTCTTTAACAATGGTTGAGCTGGATTGGTTGTATAACTTTCTGCATCCATAAGAATTGAGCCATTAAAAGCAAACCCTTTCAACATCCCTATCATTGAAAAGAGTAGATTTGCTTCAGTTACATTACCTGAATCAGTTTGATTCCCCAAAAAGAGATCAGACAGAGAGGGAATACTGCCACCACTAAGTTGTGATACTTCATCCCAAGTATTGAGGATATCAAACAAAGGTTGAAAAATTTGGGCACCTGAACCATAATCATCAGCAACAATCAAACTTCCACCTCTTGCTAAGAATGTAGCTACGGATATTGTATCAATTTGTCCATAGCTTGCAGCAGGACCTATTATGGTTACTACAGCTGGTTCAGTCATTCTATTTAATACAGCAAGAGATGACATTCCATTTGTTATATTAGTATAGCCTTCTGATTCCAAAGCCAATCGCAAACTTGAAAGCCCATCCCAACTTTCACTATATATACTGAATTTTGTACCATAACCACCCAGACCTACTATCCCTAGGAAAATAGGTACTACTATGATCATGAAGAGAATAAACATCCCTATCGAATATTTCGTAAATGATAGTTTTATTCTAGGTCTTCGTCTTGATTGTTTTTCTCTTCTTTGTTGGTTTCTTTGTTGATTTCTTTGCTGGCTCAATAACTTCTACACCCTGTTCTCTTATTCCACGGAAACAGATATCTAGCCTTTGGATTGCTTCTTGATAGTCATCATAAGTAATTTCAGCGTCAGTATATCTAGCAATTTCAAATGATGTAAGATATTCATCCATTACTTCATTAGAGATGTTAGCTCTACCAGCAACAGCAAAACCAAATTCTCTACCTGTTTGAGAAGGAGATCTGGACATTTCCAGCAATCCACCTGCTATGCTAGCTAATCCTCCAAAAGAAGCAATTACTGCTCCTTTGTAGTCTTGTCTTTGTTCAAAGATTCTCACATCAGCCATTACTGAAGTAAACATTTGATTTAGAGATTTTACTTGTTTTCTTTTTCTTAAGAATCCAAAGATTCCACTATGACTCAATTTGCATTTCACCTACTTCGATTTTATCTACTATTTTTAAGAGAGCACGAACACCGGAATTGAAATCATTCTCTGTGATTTCTTCATATCCATATCGTGCTTTTGTGAAATACTCTAGAAGAGTATATAGGAGCTCACGCTCAATTTTACCCTTCTGAGCAAGTAATCGTGAAAATTCCATAGGAGTTTGACTCCTATATCTTGGTAAATTGTAGAATTCCCTTCCTATTCCCTCAACAACTCTCCATGTTTTTAGTATTCCTTCTTTATATCTGCCTTCCAAACCATCTTTCTTTATGTCTTCGATTATTTCCCTTAAATAGTCTCTGAGTCTTCGTCTGAAGGTTTGTTTCTTTGCAAATGTTTGAATTGTATGACGATTGATCCACAAGAATAAAACAGCAATAATAGCTACAAGACCGCCTGCTGAAGCTCCAATTATAGCACCCCAACTTCCCGTAAAACCACCAGGACTCCCTTGTGGATTTTGGTAAAGAACAGATAAGCTATTCACTGTTGTTGAAACACTATTTCCAACCACATCCTCAGCAATTATTTGATATTGTAATGCATAGGTACCATAACTGTCTAGTGGTATATTTGCCAGATTGAAACTTGCAGTATATGTCGACGTCGTTCCTACCTGTGTCATATTGATTGTATATTCTACGTCATTGTAGAGAATCACTAGAGTTACATTTTCGACTCCTGTGATTGCATCTATCACTGTTGCATTAAATATTATCAAACTATCATGTAGAACAACTGTTCCATTATAATCCAAAAATATATTACTAATCGTTGGTGGAGTGAACTCAACGACAGAATAAACCATTTGGGATCCAAATAAATTATTAGGGAGTGGTGATGCACCATCACGTGCAACATAGCGCCATATAATATCGCTGTTGTAAACTCCTTGAAGTTGATAAAACCATTCATTAGTTCCAGGATTATTTACCATATCTACTTGATAATTATCCACCTCTAAACCTGTAGCATTATCAAAAACATAAACGTCTAGAGCTACAGATGCCATTCCACTATATATTTGAGTATCATTTACATACACAGTGATATTGAGATAAGGATTTAGGGGATCAAGCGAATCAACTATGGTAGGAGCAGCTTCTTCTATAGGTTTAGCTATATCCCCAACTTGATAGAAATCAGGTAGAGATTGTGAGTATACCATATCTTCTAATCCAAAACCAATATCATAATAATAGATGGGATTAGTCTGTTTTGCACCTAAATCATCAAGACCATGTCCTGCATAATCTTTTGCTATAATATAATATTGAACATAATATTGTGCATCACTTAGAGTTGTATTTATTACTAACTCATAAATATCTCCACCCATAAAGTTCATTTTTACAGGGGTCCAACCTACAGATACAGTAGAATTATCTTCTTCTAAAATTCTATAATATATTTCTACATATCTTATCCCTGAACCTACATCAGATGCAGCTACTGTTACTGTGATATTATAATAAGGATCATGAATTCCTGGATCATAAGGATCAGGTGATAAACCTACAAAAGTTATTGTTGGTGCATCATTATCTGGCCCATAAATGTTTATATTCTGTGTAATTGTGTTACCTGAAGCATAATCACCCTCACCCGCTGTTGCTTGAAGAACATAGATTCCTGCTACTGAAAGATCCACACCTGAATCAGATTCATATCCTAGTATATCAAAACTAAGTGAGAGAAAAATAATATTGTTTAAAGAAGTAACTGTACCTGAAATAGTTTTTCCTTCAAAAGTGATACTAAATGGTGCTCCAATTGGATTCCTCCCAGATTGATCAGTTACAGTTAGATTATAAGAGCCAGGATTAAAGATTGAGTAATAAGTATTGTTCCAGAAATCAACATCTTCTCCATCAGTAATTGTGTCTGGATCGTACTCCCCACGAAGTTCAAGAGTTAGAGAGTAGTACATATTAAATAGATCAGATCCTTGTGTTGCACCAGGTAAAAGATATTTATAGTAAGTTGCTGTTTTTGCTAAAGCATCAACAATGATTGTTTTTGTATCAGTTTGTTCAGCAAGTATGTAAATAGGGATAGTATTAGAGGTGTTATAGATTCCTGATGAACCTGCAGTATCAGAAAAAACTCCATAACCAGGAAATGCTATTGAGAAGTCAGCATAAGGTAGAATTCTGCCAAACTCATCTTTAACAACTAAGCCAAAATCAATATCAAGACCTGATGTGTAGAAGCTAGTAGGATCATCTATTGATACTTCTACAGACCCAATATTTACCGTCAGATCTGCTCTCAGAATATCTCCTTGAATTAGTATTGGAAATTCGCTTGGATTAAGGTTAAATCTTATGTAAAAATTGTCTAAACCTGTAATAGTTGGAAAATTGTTATGGTCTATATAATGAATTGTAGTTATCTCACCACTTGAATTTGTAAAAACATCTGTGCTATTATATAGACCTGAGCTATTATAAAAATCGATAGTCACTGTATAACCTGCACCCATTGCTTGTGTTGAGTTGGATACATTCGCATATAGTATGATGAAAGAATCTAAAGCTACATCAATTCGAGAATCATCAAGAATAGTTCCTGTATCATAGTAAGCCTTGACTTCTGCCTTGTCATATGTTTCTCTAATGGTTGTGTTAGTAACTACTGTCTCACTCATCGTAGAATCTCCGAACACTTTGAAATTGAAAAAGGGCAAGTTTGCTAAAGCATAAGATGTATCACACGTTACATTGCTAATAGCTAAAGGAGCAGTATTTGTATAGAGAAAATCATTTGATCCAGTAAAAGTTCTTATATCATCCACGTGTGTTTCTCCCGCTTCAGTCCATTCTACTTTAATATTAAAATTGGTTCCAGAAGTTGGTGCTCTTGTACCATTTTCAAAATTAAGTTCTACATAGAATGAATAAGGAGAATCTCTGTTTCCAACAGTTGGCGTAACATCTAACCTTACTTGTCCATACACGGTGACAATAGCTTCTCCAGGACTCCCCGCAAATCTTCCTTCTGGATAGTTTCCGTTAAACCAGGTGAAAATTGTTATATCTCCAACTTTTGAAGTAATATCAATTGAAAGATCTGAAGTTGGGATACTGTAAGTAAAGTTCCCAAATGAATCAGTTACAACATCTTGAATACGATAAATAGAAGCTCTATAACCTGTTATATCAGACAAAAACTGGGCTTGAGTGATGTTATAATATATTTCAACAGTTTCACCTTCCCAGAATGTAACCCCATCCCATAACTTTCCTGCAATATCAATATTATCTCCCCGATAAAATTCTGTATAATTTGTTGGATCACTAACAGATTTTTTAATACTAGGTTCTTGATCAATAAAGCTCTGTCGTCTTTCTATGATTAAATCTTCCATAATCGGAGATGTACATTTGATTGAGGTTTTTTCTATATCTTCTTCCAAGTTATCAGTTAAATGATTAGCAGCATAATAATTACTGTGACTGTGACTTTTTTGATTACTTAGCAGAAAATCTTGATTATTCAGAAAATCTGAATATTGATTGAAAGAATTTATTTTCTCATCTGATTCTTCAGATGATGGAAGTACGGTCAGTATATTTGATGTTAGAATACCGAGTACGAAAATAATCGTAAAGATTTTGTTAAATGTCAGTGCCATTCTTCCACCTCTACTATTTTTATGGATATCGAAGAATCCAGATGCACTACTAATGTCACTGCAACAACATCAAAATTGCTTATAGATGAATAATTGTTTACCATGACTGAAGCATCAAATATTGATACTCCAAAATTAGGGCTTATTGGGTCTACTAACCATACAGGACCACTTCCTATTAAAAACGCACTAGTCGTGTTCCAGGTTGATAAATAAAACACTATGACAACGAAGAAACCCGTACCATAATTTGAAGATGATACAGTAAAAGTATCATTGTAAAAGCCATTGGAATCGGTTGTAGCTCCTGGGAGAGTAACAATTTGGCAAAAAGGTCCAGTTGAATTAGCAGCTAGAAGATGAGATTTCAAATCATCTGGTTCTGTTCCAACAAAAGATGAATAATCGCTTTCGGGAGCAATCCACACTTCCAGTGGTTCATTTGCTAATTTATCTGCTGATCCTCCAAGAGGTTCAGTATACAAGTAAATATCTAATTCGAAATTATCTAAATCTGTTGAATTAATATCTATCGTAGATTTTTCTGCTTGAACAATCAACATTACAGAGTAGGTATAATTAGCACCATATGAAGCTGCTAAGAAATACGTTGTACCCGTAAGTAAAGAGTCAAAAGTATCATTCGTTTGAAGGGTAGAGTTTCCTTGCCAATCAGTAAATGCTACCCCAATTTTGTTATCTAGTAGAATTTGTGGATCTAAGATGCCAAATAAGAGCTCTGTGAGATCATCCTGCGTTAGAACATAGTAGGAGACAACTCTATCCGTTAGAACCGTTGTATGAGCGACATCCTCATAGAGTATGGTTGAGATTTGATAACTCCGTCCCTTTTGAACAATATAATAATCATAATATTCAGTTATATTTTGTGGATTTGGAAGAACTTGTTTCGAAGTGTTCATTGCTAAAGCAGATAAATATCCTTCCGGAATAACAACAAATCCTGCCCCACCTATAGATGCTAGACTAATGTAAGCTATAAGTATATAGGACGTTGCTTCTTGGTCTGCAAAATTAAGCACCGTATAATTTACATGATCGAAATCATAAGTGATTGCAGCATATCCAAAACCATCTGTTACATCACTTCCAAGTCCTCTAGTAAGAGATAATAATTCTGTAGGATTGGATTGGGCTGCTTGATAATCTGCTGTACTAATTGTTTCAAATTGAACTGAAGCTCCTACAACTGGAGAACCTTCGCTAGTTACTGTCGCACGGAGAGTATAATCAACATAATTATCGATAACATATACTTCTTCTCCTATTCCAGGATCTTGGGGAATCACAGATAAAAATTCCACTGAAACATTGTAAGATGAGTATAGGGTGTTTTCACAGTAAATCAAATCCCCACCAGAAGGATAAGGACCAATCTGGAATTGTCCCCAACGATAATTTCCAGCACCCACTGGAATAATGGCTTCAATCCATCCATATAAATGCGATAATGTTAAACTTCTATGATTAGGAACTCCCCCTATGTCTTCACCAATTGCAAACCCAAATACGGGACGAGCTGGGATATTATTCCATCTCAATGCCATAACTGTTGCAGCGAGAAATGCTGTGAAGGATCTGTCATCTACTGCCCAGAAACGTTCTGCTCTGTCTTGTCCCTGATTATCTGAATCTGCTGATGTTGGAAAACCTCCCGCTATTAAGATTTGATCTAGAATGTAAGTTATTTGTTCATAAATTGTGAAACCATTATTTACTCCAGCAATTGCCCAATCTAGAGAGTTCCTGTGCACATTAGGTGAGAGTGTTTCATAACCGGATGGTTTCTGTAAGAAATTGCTAAAATCTGTTTGAAAGGTAGAATCATTTACTACCAAATCTGTAAAACTTAGACTGTTATCCTTTATCGCTTGTTTATCAGCTTCTGAGTCTAAAGCAAAATATGTTTTGTAATTATAAGTACCTAGAAAACCTATTGCGTTTGCTATGCTTTCTAAGGTCAGTTGATCTCTGGAATTAAATCTAATATTAGTGGATCCAGCTTCTGCTGATGCAGTTCCATTTTCATCTCTGAGAAAATCATCCCAGCTATATGTAGGAGTTACATCATAGAGATGAGGATCAAAATAACTGCTCCATGTTGTTAATAGATTTGCATCTATTGCTTGAGAGTATAAAGAGGTTGTAGAATAAATTGTTTCTGTTATATTCAAGTCTGTAATGGAAGCAGCTCCAGGCTGGCCATAATCTGTTGGTTCTAAAGTGAATCTTTGAGCATTATTTCCTTCAAATTCCCACGTAGTTGGATTGTAGTAATCATTTATTTCCCAACGATAAAGATAGTTTCCCAAAGAACCCGTTTCTGCTCGTACCTGAGCCATTTCTTGATTGGCTAAAGTATCATTAAGATCAAGAGAATCTAAAAGGTCTAATAATCCATCAATGTAAAAAGGTGCAGATCCTTGGAAAAGATTCTCAAACCAGCTTTGATCAACATTTTGCTCAGCTATCCCATCTTCTAAATCTCTTATTTTACCAATCATTCCAAAATATGGAGAGAAGAAGGAGAATACAAGTGACCAAAGTATCAATCCTGTGAACACTATTCTTTTGACACTATGTCTTGTATGATATTTGAATAATGTAATTGGGAAAAGAACTAGGATGGTTATTATAGTAATAATTACTCTCAAAATGTTTGGAGTAAATTTCACCTTGTATGTTTCAAAAGCAATTAAAATTAGGAATACTTCAATGCCAATAATTATGGGGACTATTATTTTTAATATAAAATTTGGAAGTGGAATAACTAAAAATTCTTTGAAATAGCTGTTGACAATAGTTGCTGCTAGAAGTCCAGAAAACAAAACTGTAAAAATAATGTTCCACTTAGAAATACCTCTTGGAACCAAAGCAGCTATGGGTAACATATCTCCTTTTGTTTTCATTTTGCGTTTTTTTGGCACAACTGCTGGTTTAGTCTTTAGTTTCACCCCAGCTTTAAGTTGTTTCGACTGTTTTGGTTCTTCTGTGGACATCTTGCAACCTCAACTACACAATACCCAGAGTACCCGATGTTACCCTATTGACTCTATAGCTCCACTTTATTCAAAAACTTTTTGTGATATAAATACTTGTAAAAAGGAAATCGATTTTTAATAGTAAATCTACTTTAGTTTAATTTTTTTAGGATTAAATATTGAAATATTGTTATAATATTGAAATCAAATTACAGAGTAAAAAAAGCAATGTCATACATTCATTAAAAAAGAAGTCAAATACGATTACTTAGTAATTCAGATAGCTAATCAAGGTAGTGATCTTATTCAAGTTGAACTTATATCTTATACTCCCGAATCTGAAATGATTGCTAAAATGGCTGGTTTAATTTGTTATTCAGCTGAAAATAATCTTTGGGAGATAAGAAACAAAGCAAAAATCAAAACAGATGAATATTTGAGCAAGATAATTCAAGATGGTCATCTATCAATCATCGAGCATAACATGTATGTTTTTTATGTTACAGGCATCAGCAGAACAACCTCACATCAATTAGTAAGAAAAAGAATCGCCAGTTTTTCCCAACAATCTCAAAGATATGTTAACGCTGATAATTTCGTATATATCACTCCTGAAGCAATTAAGAAATCTAAATATGGGGGAGAATATGAAGATTTGATTAAACAAAGTCATTTGCTATATCAAAAGATGATAAAAGTAGGAATTAAGAGAGAAGATGCTCGTTACATTTTACCAAATGCTACGTCTACTCAGTTAATAGTTTCAATGAATGCTCATGCATTAATTGATTTCTTAGCAGTAAGAATTTGCGAGCGCTCGCAGTGGGAAATTAGGGAATTAGCAGAGAGAATGCTTGAAGAAGTAAGAAAAGTGTCCCCAATTATCTTTAGGAAAGCAGGAGCATTCTGTGATTTTTATGGATACTGCCCAGAAAACGATAAATCTTGTGGGAAGGCATCTACTATAGAGGAGTTAAAAGGAAACAAAAAGAGATAGGATATTAATTAGGAAGATACAATCTCCTCATTTATTTCTTCTAATAAATCTTCTTCCCATTCTTCAGACTCAAGGATTTTTTTCTCTTTCTCTTGCATTTTTGGAATAACGTCATTTAACCTAATAAGAAGTATGGAATACAATATTGCTGCAATAATCAGAGAAGGAACGATTATTAATTCAGATATTGCATCGTTGGGAATTATATAGTAGATTAGAAGAGAATAAAGAGCTGCTAGAGTAATAAGAATAGAAACACTAATAGTGGGCCATATCATTTTCTTTAAAGTATACCACCATTTTTCGAAAAGCCCTATCTGTTCTATTTCACTGTATTCGAAATCAGTTTTTACTAAATTAAGTATATATTGCTCTATTTGCTCTTTAGCATATTTACTGTCTGGTGCTATAAATTCTTGCTCTTGAGAAAAGAATTCCTCATAAAAGAAAGTAATAAGAAAACGAATTGATACACAAATACCAGTAGAAATTTGAAAGATAAGAATATCAATTCGTCCAAGATTTTCAGGAAAGAACATTGAGTATACATTACCAAGTAACAAAGATAGAATTGTACCTAATATGAAAAAGAAACCAAAACCAAGCTCAGAGCTTAGTTTAATATTTCTTCCCCTGAAAAGGTCTGTAAGAAGAATAATTAAACCAAAGATTAGCCAAATAGAGAAGATGTATACGTTAAAACTAAAAGCAGATTGAATTATAATAATCGCAGTAGCAAATATACCAAACAAAAGATGAGCAACAACTAATATCGAGGAACCAGGAGTAGATATCACAGTTTTTTTCCACTCTTCTTCGAAAATTCTATCTCTGATTCTCATGTCCATCGCTCCAATGCCTCTTGTACCAATCTTTGTGTTGGTGAATATTTCTTCATAAGTCTGTAAAGAGATAAAATGATGTTATCTTCATACCCATTTATTTCGATATAATCTCCCCCAACAGAATAGAGAATCTTTCGTAGTTCTTTTTCCCGTCTTTTGTACTCATCTTTAACTAAGCTGGGAAATACACGTTCAATTACAAGACTGTAATCCATATCTTGAGATTTAGACAATAACCAACCTGGTGATGCTAAAATATTGAAATCTAAGGTGGAAAAATTTACAAAAATAACTCGACTTCCCATTGTTTGAAGGAGATGCAATCCTTGTAGTTTCTTGCGTAAATCACCTTCTAAATCAGAGAAGATTATTGCAATAGAATGTAAGAGTTGGTTATTCTTTGTAAACTTAACTGCATTGATGAAATTACTCTGAACACCTGTTGCTTCTAAGTCATAGAGATTGAGCATCAGTGAGAGTTCTTTTTTACCCAATTGAGGAACGATGAAACGTTTTACAATGTTTGAATACGCTATAACTCCTAAATCATGATTGGTTCCTCTTATAAGAGAGGAAAGTTCGACTGCAGATGATAGAGCATATTCAAATTTCGGTCCAAACATCGTACCTCCAAGATCAAGATAAATAAGAAAATGGAGGTTTCTCTCATCTTCAAATTCCTTACTAATTAATCGATCATGTCTAGCTGTTGCATACCAATCAATATGTTTTACTTCATCACCAGGAAGATAGTCGCGAAGAGCGAAAAACTCATCCCCTCTTCCTTTCACCCTTTTTGCAAATTCATGAACCATTTTCAATAGGAGTTCTTTCTTAGTTTTCCATGGAATATTAACTCTAGGTCTTTGTGGGAGTACTTTAATATTTATTTTTTCTTTTAGAATTCTTTTGTTTTCAAAGAGATTTTGGAAAGGTCCTACAGAAATTTCAGCAGGTCCAATTGTTGCACTTCCTCTTCTAACTGCTAATAATAACCATACTAGCTTCTTCGTCTCGTTTGGTTGAAGTTTAATATACACTGTTTCTGGTGTTTTTATACTTCTAAAATGAAAAGATATACCTAAAGTAATTTTAAATCTTACAGCTTTAGATGAAGAATTATTGATTTCAGTAGCTACTGCCAACAATCCTCTACTTCGCATATAAGTTTTTGATACACTTAATTTAAGATCAAGATTTAGATTCTGATGCTGGAAGTAGCTTATAAAAGTTGAAGTTACAACAATCCAGAAGATGAAACCTGGAACAACTAGAAGGTAGTTATCAATAGCTAAACCTAGAACTATGAACAAGCTTCCAAAAAGGATGAAGGCTTTTCCATTTTTGGTTAGCTCAAAATGCTTAGCTGCTTCCATCTAGTTTCATCTTCCTGTATGCACTTCTTAAATAACAACTTCAACTTCTGATAGTATATTCTGTATAATTTCTCCAATTCTAATTTGTTCAATTTCTGCTTCTGGAGAGAGAATTAATCGGTGATTCATCACTGGAAAGAATATTGATTTTATATCATCTGGTTCAACATAATCTCGTCCTCGTATAGCTGCGATTGATCTACTTAATGTAAGAAGTGCTATTGATCCTCGAGGACTAGCTCCCAGTGCTAGAGAATGAATGGATCTTGTTGCTAATACTAGTTTTGCTATATATTCCAAAATTTGATTGCTTACTACTACACTTTTTTCGATTTCTGTTATTAATTTCAGAATTGTATCTCTTTTAGTAACTGCGTCTACATCTGCGAACATCTTTTCTCTTTTCATTTTAAGCATATCAATCTCCCCATCCAAGGATGGAGGATAAACCGGAATCTTAACCAAGAATCTATCAACCTGCGCTTCAGGCAGAGGGTATACCCCAGTAGATTCTATTGGATTTTGTGTTGCTATTACCATAAATGGTTTTGACAATTTGTATGTTTTCTTCCCAGCAGATACTTGTTTTTCTTGCATAGCTTCTAAGAGTGCTGATTGTGTTTTTGGAGGACTCCTATTAATCTCGTCAGTCAATAAAATGTTAGTAAAAACCGGTCCTTCTATAAATGTAAAAGAACTTGTTTCTCGCTCATAGATGTTTCCTCCTGTTATATCGGCAGGCATTAAATCGCTTGTAAATTGGATTCTCTTAAAATCCATCTTAACTACTTCAGCCAGAGTGCTTGCCATCAGTGTTTTTGCAATTCCGGGAACACCTTCGAGAAGTACATGTCCCTCACTTAACAGTGAAGCAAAAATCAATTCTAAAACAGTTTCATTTCCTACAATTCTTTTACTCATTTCATTCATTATTTTATCAAATATTTCTTTGGTTTCATGTACTTGTGTCATGATAATTTACCTCGTTTCTGAATTTCTTCTAGCATAAGAAAAAGGGAAAGAAAGGTCTTTCCATCTAATTTTTTATTTAGAGCATTTTCAAATAGCTCTCTCTCTTTCTCTGAAAATTTATCTATTGATATGAATTTTAATTTTTCTTCAAGATAATAACTATAAGATTCTTTAGGATAGAGTTCATATTGGAAATATAAATTTGACAAATATTGTTCCTCTACCGTAGGTTTTATTGGTGATCCAAAAGTATCATAGAGTTCTCTTTTTCTACTCCAAATTCTGTCTGTTAGAAATTTCTTGTAGGTTTCACTTGATTTTACAATTTCTCTGAATCTCGGTGTCAAATAGAAAAGCACTAGTACAATTAGAACCATAACAAAAACGAACAACGGTGTTTTAGTTAGTAGAATTAATGTTCCATATGATTGATTAATGATTCCTTCAGTTGATGCAAAAGGCCATGTTTTGTGACTTTCTTCAAAGCATACTAATCTATCAGCTCCCGGAGAATATAAGCGTAATAAATCAAATACAAGGTCAATATTACCAAATCCTTCACTATACAAATCATTGGTAAGAAAACTTGGTGAGGTTAGAATAATAACTGCCCCCAATCCTCTCTGAAATGCTGTTCCTACCTTTAATCTTCCAAGAGGTTCATGAATTACATTCCATTTCTTATCGCTATTCGAATCAATAAAAGCTGTGTTTTCTGTTCGTAACTCAAACAATTCTGTTTGCTGTTCGTTTTGTGAAACTTGTAAAATTGCTTTAGCTTGTACAAAACATAAGGATTCATTTTCATAAAATGGTGATTCCAGCACTAGAATTTCTGGAGATTTGTAGTAATATTGTGTTTCTAATATATTTGAGGCTGAAATGAAAACACCAAAATATTCAGCAAGTTCATAGGTTGGTCCTTCATTTGCTAGTAACACCAATAATCCTCCTCTAGCAACAAAAGAGTCTATAACGAATTTTTCTGATGATCTATAGTTCTTAGTACCTCCACTTATAACTAAGATTGAGTTTTCAGGTAAACCTTGTATTGGATCAGTTGAAAGAATAGTTCTCGTAGTATTGAACTGATTTTGTTCCAGTAGAGTGTTGAAATAGGACATGCCACCTGGATTTGAATTGTTTATAGTATAGGGTGGAGAAGATAGAGCAAAATTAAAGGTTAAAGGTAATGTGACAATTATAAAAATTATAAGTAACTGAATTAACATTTTGAAAAGAGGTTGGTACTTAGGATTGAATAGAATCTTTATTTTACTCAATTAAAATCCCCCTGAACCTTTCTATCAATAATCTCGATGTCTGCTTTTACTTTACTGAGGTTCTTAATTTTCTGCAGATTTTCTATAAAACTTTCCAAGTTCTCATAAATCATCTCTTCATTTCTATATCGTGCAATATAGAAGGTTGCAATAATCAAGTCTAAATAAGGTAAAATTTCTGGTAAATCTAAAGAATTGGAGAATTCTTTTGGAGTAAGATGGGATTCTCTTCGTATTCCCAGAATTCTTTTCATGTTTTTATCTAGTTGATGAAAACCATAGATTATACCCTCATTATACTTTTCTTGCATCAAGTATTCTTTTAGTATCTCAACAAGTGTTTTAATTTCTGTTCTGAATTTTTCTCGTCTTGATTTGAGCACGCCTTGGGAAGTAGGAGTATGAGATACATAATCTGAAATTGCTTTTTTTCTACGTAAAAATAGCATTACAAGCAAGATGCCAACTAATACTGCTATTATAGCGGGAATTATCTGTGCCGGAATAAATGGGTTTCCACTTGTATCTATTCCGTTTTCTGGTTGACTAAAAGTATCAGTTGGAAAACTTGGACCTGTTGGATCAGTTGGATATGTTGGTTGAGTTGGAGGTGTTGTTCCCGTATTAGTTGTAATTAAAGTAGTGTCAGAAACTTCATCCAAACCAACATAATCTTCTTGTATACTATTAATTAAAATGAATATGAGTATACATATGATAATAATCAGAGTCTTGAAATTAACATATTTCCAGATTCCTCTAGCCAACTTTTTCACCTTCCTCAGTTTCTTCAATTATTTTCTTGCTCTGACTAAGAAATGCATATATTTTGCACAAGGTCCAATAATCAGTTACACATATTTGATATTTGTGAGATGAAGTTATATATCCAAGATAGGCACATTGGTTTTCTTCAAAATAAGGGCAAGTTTTAAGACGGGAAAGTCGCAAATTTCTTTTGATTCTTCTATTTAAATAGATCAAAGACATGGTACTGTAGCGAGCATCTTCCTTTTTTACTGGAGGTGCTAAATCGAAAATTGTTTTCACAGTTAAAGGCATCTGTGGCATGATAAGATGAGAATAGGCTACTTTAGCACCCCTCTTTGTAAACACAATGTTTGTTAGTAAATTTCCAAATAGGACACCGATATAACCCCCAACAGCACTAAAAATCATAAAAGTTACTCCGTACAGCACTACAAATGCAAAATAGACAAAGCTTGTTAGCACTGCTAACATAGCATTTGAAAAATATGTAAAAAGTAATTCTTGAGAAGCATGAAGCAGAATGAAAAGAATGAATATTATTATCGAAGAACTTAGTATCAAGTCCCTAGCTTCATTTCTCCAGAAAATTCCTGAAATCACACCTGCTACTAAAAACGGTATGATAATTACTACAATATAATATGTAACAAAAGAAAGAGCTGTATCTTCACCAAGCATAGCATCTTCCATGAAAACCAATGCAAATGGTAAAACCAGAATCTGATCTGGTGACCATATTAGATATGATATTTCACTCAACTCTGATATGAAATATACTATTATCCCAAACAGAATTGACAGAGCATAACCTATAGCAAGATATATTGAAGATCTAAGGACAAGAACTCCGAAATATTCTCTTTTTCCCCTATTCTTAAGATGAGGAAAGAAGAGCCTGTATAACATTTGTCTATAACTTATTTTAAATGGGGGTTCTTCTTTTGCTTTATCAGGTTTTGGTGGTATATATTCATGCCTCTCCATTTAATCACCTATATTATAATTAATCTAGCCCCCTTTACTATTTTCAATAGATAAATCACAGATACTGTAATAATCAACAAAATACAAGTTAATCCGATAAAACCCATAACAATTTGTGCAACAGTAATTATCATGAGGAAAGCAAAAACAGAAAGATATAAACCTGTAATTATGATAGAGATGGCAGCTATAGAGATTAAGTTCATTGAACTGATCATTGATTTAACTTTACTATCTCTGTAAGCATACCAAACTATTGTTACTAAAAGTGATAGAATTATCCCTAATAGGAGGATAATATAACCCATTGAGGATAGAGACCCTATAGAAAATATGGTTTTCCTCAATGTAGCGAAAGCAAATATGAAACTAATAAACATCCCTGCGCCTAGAATTCTTGTAAGACCAACAGATAAGTTAACAAAAAACGTTGGAGAAGAAGTTGTCATCTTAGCATAAAGTGTTGGAACTTCTGTACCACATGACCAACAGATTCTTGTATACGAAGGTAAAACTTGATTACAGTTGTTACACTGGAGTTTTGGAAAAGACCAACAATTCATGCAAAAGTAGCCATTAAATGTTTTATTTTGGCATTGTGAACATAAAATCATATCGTGAGAATTTTGTAAGAGGGGAGTAATCTTGCGTTTTTTTGAAAGGTTTTTTGAAATTTCTTCCAAATTATAATCTACCTCAACACAGTTACCTGAAGCATGTTCTGTATAGCACGAACTACATAATTTCGGTTTATACAATAATAAGAACATCACGAAGACAGCAAAAATACCAATAGAAATGATACCTATTGTTGTCAAAGCAGCAAATTGAGTTGAAGGATCTAACAGAGAAATGGAATAATAATTCCACAAACCATGAAGACAAGCGGCTAAAAGTATGAAAGTACTGAATAAGAAAACTTGAATTCTTTTTCGTAATTTTCTCCTATTAATGAAAACAATCCCCAAACCTAAGGAAGCTATCATTGTTGTAACACAATGAAGAGGATATACACTTCTAGAATATATCAAGCTATTAACTATAGATTGAGATGAGACATTATCCGTTAATAAATTTGAATATTGGAAAAACTGTTCAAAGAGATCAAACCAAACACCAAAAAATGCGCCATAGAGGACAAAAGTTCTCAGAGAGGGGGTTACTCTAGTTTGAATACGTTCTTTCTCAAATATGAATTGAGTATAATTTCCCAACAGAATGATTATGGGAAAGATTTTTGCTACTTCTTCTAGAATTGGTATAATAAAGACATAGAAATTAAATTGAACATAGGGGATTGTATTTGTTACAATTCCAAACTGCTCCAAAAAACTTGAAACAACTGATGCAAAAATAAGTGCTTTATTATTTATTACAACGGCAAAATATGCTGTTAAAGCTCCCATAATTAATAAGAGAGTGAAAACTTTCTTTACTACAGTAAGTTCTAATTTTGTTGCAGTAATGGAAAAGAAAGTATAAACAACCGATAACCAAAGAATAAACTGCATTACAATGATTAGCACAATCATAATTGGAAAATAATCGGAGTTAACAAATCTCTCGACATACGTTAAAAGAAAATAAACAATTATTCCAAGAATACCTAAAGAAAGAATTTTTGCTAAAGTAGAGAAACTTAGAATGTTCTTGTAAAATGATTCGCTTGCTAAAATTATGGATGTTGACTCTCTTTTTTCCTTAGCTTGAGAAGATTGAATCATTTTTCACTACTCTAAAGACAGATATTCCATTTCTTTGTTAAATAGTCGTTTATTTTGTTTTCTTTGTTTTATACACTTAAAATCATTGTGGGTATCATGAAAATCTGGTAGAAAAATGTGTTCTCAAGAAATTTACATCATGTTATCTAAAAAATGAGGATAAAAATAGAAATTTTTCTATTTATTACTCAATCAATGCAGCTTCTGTAATATCCCCAATTGCTTTGAATAGCCCTACAAAGAATATAATAAATCCTCCCGCTGTTGCTATTATCCATATATAGGGGGATCCACCCAATACAATAAAACCCAAATTCAATCCTCCATTAGGATCTAAACTTAAAGCATTTATAGCAAGTATGGAAAGCACTGATACTAGTAATGGAATTATTCCTAGAAACAAAAACAGGATTGAGACTTTAAGAGCTTGAAGAATATTTACCAAACATTAACCTCCAATCTACTATTAACAATCGTTAGCTTTTGAATTCTTTTAAATGTTTATTTATTGACCTAGGGTAAAAGGAAAATAAATTATATTCTAAATGCAGATTTTATTTATCAGTTAGCATACGCATCTTTTCTTTTATTTCCTCAATTCTTGTTTTTGATCCTGCTAACTGATAATTCTGTAAAGCTTCGGAATAGTATTTTAACGCGAGAGAAGGTTTTTCATCTTCAACAAAAAGAGCGTTATAGTAAGCTAGGTGTGCTTTAATAATTGGTTCTTCGGATCCTTTTTCTTCTATTAGTTCCACTGCTTTCTTAAGATACAGTTTTCTTCCAGAAATATTTTTTTCTGCAGCAGCTCGAGAAATATATGACTTAGCTTTACAATCCAGTTCTTCTGGTTTATTTTTTAGCCGTTGGTACGCCATAGCTGCTCTTTCAAAATAGGAAGCTGCATCTACAAATTTTTTTTCCAGCATATATGTTCTTGCAATAACCCGGAGGATTTTAGCTTGTTTTTCGAAAACTCTTTGGTATTCAGATACCATTCCAAGTCTATGGTAATATCCACCTGATCTTCCCAAATAATTCGCAGCCTCTAAAGCCTTATCATATTTGATTGAATCCAAACCCAAAAACTCATTATATAAAGCTCGAGCTATATCCATCTGTTTTCTATTGCTATCGTCTTTTAAGACTTCAATTGCTTTTTCTGCACATTCTGCTGCGTCTCTATATTGCTTCTTCTGAGCAGCCAAACGAGCTTTTCCCAAATGCTCATTTGCTTTTTCCGCATAAGATTTCTTTAATCCTTTGAACAAGAGAATACACCTTGTGCAGCCTTCCAAGTCTTCAGACATTGGAGTAGTTGACTATTTGATATTGAAATTGGGATTATAATAAGTTTGTTGATAGTTTTATTTGAATAACCTTCTAGCATCATCAAATTGCAATTCCTCAATATTGCTTACTGGTGATCTTTGTTCTAGTCCCTTTATTATTATAACGGGGGTCATTTCATCCGCCTGCCCCATTACAAGTTCTGCAGCTGAACACACTTCATCAGCTAGAGCTATCATTGTAGATTTCAACTCATAACCAAAAATATCTTCTCTTCCTACGACATTATCTAGCACGGAAAAATTATAACTCCCAATAGCTACATTAATAGCTCCTCTTCGTAATGCTCTTCCATGAGTATCAGATATTATAACAGAGATATTTTTATCAAAATGGATACTCAGTTTCTTACCAATTATTTCTGCGGATTTGTTAGAATCAATTGGGAGAGTAACAGCACAGTTAGGTTGAGCATTTGACTGATCAACAGCTGAGTTTGCACATATCCATCCATGAACTGTTTTTGTTATAATTATATTATTTTGAACCTTAATAATCTGTGATGCTTCCCTTAGGATTAATTCTACTAAAGAAGCATCCTTGCCAGTTTTTCTTGCTATAATTTCAGCAGTTGGCGAGGGAGATAGTGACGGAATGTAAAATTCTCTATCTTCAGCTCTAGAAATAATTGTATGGGCTATGACAAAGATATCCCCCTCACAAACTTCGTATCCTATTTCATTTATCGAATCTATTATCTGCAGACCGATATCGTCCCCACTATTAATTATGGGAAGAACTAATGGGATTAATTCTACACTGTTCATGATTCACACTTCTTACAGAAGTGATAACAATATAATTATTTAGTTTCAATTGGAGGAACTGATTCATTACCTTTTCTTTTGGAATTAGATAATTTTATAGCTGCAGCAAGTTTTTCTGGCCATTTTTCTTCTGGGATTTTTTCAACATCAAGCAAATTATCTTTTATTGCTAGTTCAAGTAATTCTTTACCTTCTTTATTTCGAACTATGATTATGTTACTATCATCACCCACACCGATATTACCAATTGAGATATCTGCAAATTCTGCAGCAAAATCCATACAATATTTACAACCTTTAGCTTTAGCTCCACCACATTCCTTGATTTTAATATCTGTAACGCCATCAGGAGATTCAAAGAAGAATTTTCCACGAGCGCAATCTGTTTTTGTTAAATTAGCTATACTAAGGCCAAGGTTTTGGGAAATGATATCACGAAAAGCAGTAGGTTCATAGCTACTCATACAGAATAATCCAATTGTATATTTATGTCTAAAATCAGCACCTAGGTTTTTCTTCTCAATTATATTGCTAAGAGTTTCATTATGACATGGTAACCCTACAACAGCTACCTTGCTTTTATGGCTTAATTTTATGGAAGGTAATTTTGTTAGGACTGGATTCAGAGTGTATTTTGATTTTGCTGCTTTCAGAATTTCTAATTCATTCAATGCTAAAGTAGGTACTGGTCCTAGGAGATCACTAACATGTGTTGTTACAATTGCACCATCTATTTCATTCTTCTTCATTGCTGTTACTAATAAAGTTGTTACAATTCCTCCATTTTGTGATCTTGCATGTATATCTTCTAGTTTTGTTCTACCAGTATATAACTCGAGAATCTCACCAATTTCATTTTGAGGATATTCTGGTTGTTCAACTCTTTGTTTGTATCTTAAACAGATATCTATACAAGCACCACAATTAATACAACCACTAACAAGCTTGGGAACCAATTGTTCCATTGATATAGCATAAACAGGACATACAGCTTCACAACCACCGCATGAAACACAATAACCAGGTTTTATGACTTCCCTATTTAACATAGCAAAATTACGTCTTCGTTTTCTAGTAGGTTCTTCACTCATCAAAAATCAGCTTAAGGAGGTATTAAAAAGAATAACGGAATGACAGCGGAAATTTAGAAATGCAATTAATAAATCGAAAAAGGAAAAAAGAGAGGATTAAAGATCCAATTCTTCTAGATCTTCTAAAATGTATCTCTCACTTTCTGAAGATTGAATTTGTTGAATTTCTAGTTCGCGTTCAGTAATAATTTCTCTTTCCATTCTATCTACTGCAACAGCTAAAGCACTGAAAACACCATAACCTTCAGAATGGGCAACATAGGTATTACCTTTATCTGTTGAAACCCTCAATCTTATTTGATATAATATAAAACCTCTGAATTTCTTCTTGGGGACAGCTTTTGAGTGGATATATAGCAGTCCAGATGTACCAATTACGCTAGCAAATTTCTTTACAAGATCTACTCCCATCTCAATAACTGAATCCATATCAGCATCATCCACATCTCCAATTACTCGAACATAGTATCCTTCTTCCTGAGGTGGTTTGCTAACTGTTTCAAGTAAATCGGTTGTTGTAAGAATTCCAATAGGGTGGTTGTCGTTATCTATAACAACAAGAGCTTTATGATCTGTTTTATAGAGCTTGCTTATTGTTTCTAAGACTAATTCATCTCCTTTGCAAACAACAACGTTTTTTGTCATGATTTCACTAACAGGTGAGGATAATATATCGATTTGAGCAGCAGCTCTATCACCTCTAGTTTGACCTGGTAGCTTTGTGAGCAACAATTCGGAAACATCATGAGGACTCACTATTCCAATTAGTTTGTTTGATTCGTCAATTACTGGACTTCTGGAAATATTGTTGGTTCTTGAAATTGCTATTAACCTTGAAACTGGTGTATCAGGGGTTACACAAATTGGATTTCGAGTCATTACCTCTCTAACTTTCTGATCCTTAAAGAGTTCAGCAGATAATCTAATCACGTCAATGTCTTTGAAAACTCCAATTATTTTTCCGTCTTCTTCAACAGGAGCAGATTGAATTTTAGTAGATAAAATTACACTAGCAACTGAATCCAATGAACTATTTTGACTCACTGTTGTAACCTTTTTCATGAGATTCGATACCTTGGTATCAGCTTGTATTCTGGATTGCCTGGTTAGATAGCGTTGAGTAAGATAACCAAGGAAAACCTCTCTTTCATCAAAAACTAAAATCTCTCGCTTCTTCTTAAGAACTTTAATAACTTTGGATAATTTTTCGTCAGCTTTTACAGATTCATAATCAGATAAAATAGATGAATATTCTTCACTCATAACTAGCGCTCAAATTACAAATTTATAAGAATATTGATTAATAAAGAAAGACAAGAAAAAAGAGTATCCACAAACCGTTTTTTCAAGTTTATTTAAGATGTTACACAATCAATTTAAGTGCTCAATAGTATTTAATCTTTGAAAGCTCTGT
>JABLTJ010000027.1 GCA_013166775.1 Promethearchaeati archaeon | reverse complement strand
TGAAAATAAGGAAAAACCAAAAGCAGAGATAGAGTTAATTTTTGAAAGAGCAACTAAAAACACATGGAAATTTGAGGAAGTTATTCAACCAGGTATGGCTGCAGTAATGAACAGCCTTTATATTCAAAAATCTACGTTTAATAAGCAACCAGATAGGATTAAGGTTACAATAGAGGTTATAGAATAGTTTTAGAATAGATTTTTACTAAACATTTATTGAAATTCTTTCTTTTTTATTCATCCTTATCTTCTGATTCTTCATCAGGTTAATCTAAGCACAAATAAAGAGTTTCTTCATAAATAATTCTTAAAATCCTTTCCAGACCATTATAAGAACAACGATCAAAAATGAATTAGAATCAAATCTTGTACAAAAGTATCTTTTAAAGAACAATTACTATTGTTTCTTAACTAAAATAAATAATACTGAAGCATCAGAGCTTCCATTTTTTCTTATTCTTTGTTCTAACCTTTTCTCTACTTTTTCAAATTCTTCATCTGCTGGATGATTGTCTACCTTTTTCAACGTAGATCTTAAGTCTTTTATTTGACTTTTAATCAACTCTTCATCCATTGGATTATCGCACTTTTCCCTATCCTCACAGAATAGACACCCTGGATATCTAGTGGAATCAAATACCTCTATTTCCTCTGGTTCTACACTTCTTACTAGTTCTTTTATTTCCTCTCTAGTATAGGTTTCTCTGTGATATTCCCTTTCTAGTAGTGTATCCACTCTAGCTCCAAAGTGATGAGTAGCTATAGTTGCTAATTGTGCTTCTGTTTGATCAGGATCGGAATACATTTCTTGAATAATTAGATATCCCTGAGGTTTGACTACTCTTATCATCTCTTTTAATACTTTTTCTGGTTTTTCCAGATGATGAAGTGAACTGGCAATACTTGCTATATCTACAGAATTGTCTGGGAACTCTAGCTTCTCTGCGTTCATCTTCTTGAATTCTGCTATTTCTCCGTATCTTTTTTTTGCTTTCTTCAGTTCTTTTTCATCAAGGTCTATTCCAATAAATGAATCATAGCTTCCCAAAGCTTGTCTAAGAAAATCGATAAATCCTCCGTTTCCTGTTCCCACATCTAATATTTTCCCCCCTGAAAGCTCATTTAATCTGTTTACTATTTTTTCTGCACCTGAAGAAGCAAGATTAGTTGGTCGTACTTCCATAGACTTTCAATCTATTAAACACTTAATAACAATTTGATTTTTTTGCTGATGGAATTCAATTTCCTCTTTTTAAAAAAACTTAAAAGAGTTCTAATCCAACCTTTTAAAGATTAATCCCACGAAGTGGATAAAAATGGAATACAGAATAGAAGAATATAAACCTAAAGAAGTACCTGATGATTTCTGGGAAGGTTATTTCGAATTTATTGAAACTAACCACAGATATCACAATCCTAATGATCCCTTACCTAACCGAGAAGCTATCATCCAACGTCAGAAAGCTGATATTCCCAACTTTCATGTTAAACGTTGGATAGCTTATACTTCTGAAGATAAAGTCGTTGGTTGGGGAGGTTTTGGTGCTCCTACTGAAGATTCTCCTGAATATGAAGAAAACAAACATCTTTGCCAGTTGAACATTGCAGTCTTACCTGATTACCATCGAAAGGGGATAGGTACAGCTCTCCTCAAAGTTTGTGTTCAGAAAGCTCAATCTCTTAATAGAACTGTTATTGAAACCGGTACTGATCATGATTCTGGTCGAGCTTTCCTTAAGAAGCATGGTGCTGAATTCACTATTGAAGCTGCTGAAAATCGCTTGGAATTAGAAGATGTGGATTGGGATCTTATGCAATCTTGGGTTGATGAAGGTCCTAAGAGAGCTGAAGATGTAACCATTGAATCTTTCTACGATTGCCCTGAGGAGATTTTGGATGAATACTGCGAGATGTATACCGAAGCATTAAATATGCAACCTCTTGGAGACTCTGAACATCGTGCCAATATTGATGGGAAATTTAGAAGGCAAATAGAGAAAAGGTTCAGAGACACAGGTAATACTTACTATACTCTTATCAGTAGAGAAAAGGATGGAAGAATCTCCGGTATGACTGAAATACTCTATGATCCCAGAGAGGGACATAGGATTGTACAAGAACTAACTGGAGTTCGTCCTGAATTCAGAGGAAGAGGACTAGGGAAATGGCTTAAGGGCAAGATGATCCTCCATATAAAGGACACCTATCCTGATGTTCAAAGAATAATTACTGGTAACGCTGAAGCTAATGCCCCTATGCTTTCCATTAATGAGAGGATGGGGTTCAAGAAGTATAAGGGAGCAGAAGGATATAAATTCCAAACTGAAGATTTAGCAAAGAGACTAGAACTGAACAAATAAATTAGCAGAGGAATTGGTAACATAAAGAATTGTAGTTTACTCTTTGATTTATTTGTATAATGCTTTATTTTCTTCCCACCAGGTAATCCATTTTTTTCAGAATTCTTTTCGACTTTCTTTGGCTACCCTTGAACAAAATACCAAAAGGGATTATCTAACATCCTTCTAATTTGAACTCTTTTAAACTAAAATCAATTGAAAATTACCAAAAAGGTTTTTCAATGTTTGAACTTTAAAAATTACGATGAATAACGACTCAAAGTCTAATCAATGTTCAGACGAAGAAACTGAAGCCTTAGGTATTGTTACTACTTTCTTCTTATTAAAAAAAGATCCTGAAACAGGAGAGACAATATTAAACAAAGATACTAAAGTTAAAGCAACTCAAGAAGGGTTTGAAACTTTAACACAACTTCATTTTAAGAATAAACTAAAAAACTGGGAAGAATTACTTCCAAATTTAACACAAAAGAATCTTCTATTATTAGAAGACGAACTATATTCTCTAACAGATGAAGGGAGAAAAATTGGAAAAGAGATCAGATCAAAATGGCATAGTAAATGGTATGATAACATCTTAATTCGATGCACAAAAAGTGAAGCTTATGGCTTGTTTTGTGAGAAAGTCTTTGGCAAGAATCTGATTCAGTTTAATGCTTCAGATATGGAGCAATTAGATACAATGATAAATTATCTTCAACTCCAACCTGATAATCTAGTCTTGGATATGGGGTGTGGATTAGGGAAAGTTGCAGAATATATCGTTGAAAAAACTGGTGCTAAAGTTGTTGGAATAGATTTCTCTGAAGAAACAATAAACTGGGCAAAGGAACACATTCAGGCAAAGAATGAGAATTTAGAATTTCAACTACAAAATTTTAACAGACTTGATTTTCCTCCATCAACTTTTGATGCAATCATCTCAATAGATACATTTTATTTTGTGGAGGATTTTGATGTGATGCTTAAAAAACTCAAACAAATACTTCAGCCAGGTGGGCAAATGGGGATTTTTTTTGCTCAGATCATATCTGAAAACGATCCTGTTGAGCTTTTGGAGGCTGAAAATACTAAGATGGCTAAAGCTTTAACTCAAAACAATTTAGAGTACAAAGCTATAGATTTTACAATCAATGCTAAGAATTTATGGCAAAGGGAATTAGCTGCAGCAGAAGAGCTGAAAGAAATGTTTGAAAAAGAAGGGAATCTAGTTCTATATGAGGACAGAATAGCTGATAGTAAAAACGTAATCAGATGTATTGAAAACAATCTACAACGTAGATTCTTTTATCATATAAAATTGGTCAACTAGAAAGATGAAATATTTCTAACTATTTCTTCAGAAAATTTCTTAATACCAACATTGAGATTTAATCTTCTAGTTCTTGCTGATTTTTATCTGCGTAAACTGCGATTTTTTCTCCCAAAAAAGAGATTTTATATCATGTGAAATACGTTTTATTTTCCTCCCACCATGCAATCCATTCTTTTCTGAGTTTCTGTCTATCTTCTTTATGTACTCCACCAACAAAATACCAGAAAGGATTGTCTAACATCCTTCTAATTTGAACTATTTGGCCTGTATGTCCCATAATATGAAGAGACATGCTTTTTATTATAGCTGAGAGTTTTCCTTTAGCTTGTTCATGTGGAATATCGTCAAATTTTTTTACATCAAGCTTCTCAAATATTTCAAATAATTTGCTCGTTAGTTCTAGATGAATATCTATTAACTTTACAAATGGAAGACCGCAATCTTTTACTGAATCTTTTTTTAATCCATAAATATAAAATTCTGATTCATCTTTTGTCAATAATTGTTCATTTGTAAACATTGACAAACACCTATCAAAATTCAACACACAATGACCAACGATCCAAGCTATAGCATTTACATTTTCTACAGCTTTTCGAGTTACTAATTCTGGTTTTAATTCTTTTATTGACATTAAGAAATTAATCTCTGCTATTTCTAAAAACGATAAGAGCTCATCTTTTATATCCATGTTTCTACCTCTACATACTTCTCATTCGAAATTAAATTACTCTTCTGTTCATTAAAGAAAATAAATATTTATAAAGAAATCTGATGATTTTAGAAAAATTTTGTTGTTCTTGACTTCATTTTTAGATTTTCACTCAAATGAAAAATAATCATTTCTACACATATTTATTATTTTTATTTCTTCTAAATAATATGTATATTCTCATCTTTTCCTTCTTTATTGTAGTTCAAATAGATAATAGAGATGTTAGTTTATAAGTGTCTTTTACTTCTTTGGTTTATGTCAGATTATGTAATAAAAAATTATCATCCTGATTATATTGAATTGCAAGCTGAAGTAGGTAAAGAAATAGTGAAAGACTGGAAGCATTTGACTCAAACTCCTGTTGAACAACTTAAACAACTTTACTCTCAATCAGAGTTTGATCCTTCAACCAGATTATATAGTTTCAAGGGAGATTTGTTGGTAGGTTTTCTTACAGCTAAAACAATGAAATTAGAAGAGGAAGAAATAGGTTTCTTACGTTTCCCTTTTGTTCTCGAGGAACATAAACAAGCAGAAGATCTTTTGATGGAGAAGTTAATGGAAGTATTCAAAACCAAAGGAATTAAGCGAATCCAGGGTGTTGCTGGAAATATCTGGGGCGATTCTCTAGAAATAGCTAAAAGATGGGATTTCAAGGAAGTTGTCGATAGGGCTATTGCTTACACTCTAGATATCGATTCATACGAGCTAATAGAAGATGAAATTAATGTTGTTTTCTTTGATTTTGAAAAAGACATTGAACAAATAGTAAAGATTTATAGTCAAGTATATAATTCTTCTCCAGAAAGAACTAAAGAATTTTATGAAAACTTAACAAATTCTGATCAACTCCTATTTCTCCCAGTTATTAAAGAAGAAGGGAAAATAGTTGCAATTAGTAAAGTGTTTAAAGATACTGCTCCGGAACTAATTATCCAAGGTCATTCTTTCGTTAAGGATTCGAAATATTATAGAAGTTTACAAAATAAGATAATCGAAGAGTGTAAAACGGAAGGAATAAAAACCATCCAGATGTTCTTCAGAGAACCATTATTTCAATACATTTCAGAATATGAAAAAATTGGTTTCAAATTTGAATCAAAGACTATACTTCTTGAAAAGAATATTTAACAGAATTTATACCTTTAAATAAAAAGCCGTATCTTTGATTTTTCCCCAAAGAGTATCTGTTGGAGATATTCTTTCTTTTCTCCTTTTCTTGTTAAAATCCTAAATAAGACTTTTAAGTCTGAAATCTTTTTATTTTATTTGAGATGTCTGATCTTATTTGTCCAAAATGTGGAAAGAAACATGATTCTAGTGAAAAAAATTGCATGTATTGTGGAGAAAATTTGGAAGATTTGATTATACAATACAAAACTGATAGATTACCAATAAAATCAAGCCAACCAGTACCCGAAAGAAGAATAATGACAAAGGATGAATATGAGCGATATTATAAGAAAGGAAAACCTCTTCCTAGAATTCATGAAGGAAGTACTGTAGATGAAGTTAAAAAAAAGAGAAATACTTTTCTTGATTTCCTTTTTGATTTTATTGATTGTTGTTGAAATTATCTGAAATCAAATCTCTGATAGATACATGAGATCTTTGAATTTTGCTATCCTTAATATTTTACTTTTAGAGCACAGAGTTGCCATAAAAGAACTATATCAGCTCTGATTTCTCTTGAACCTACCTTATAGGTACTTCTGTTTCAATAAATGGAAAACCTCTAATTTCTAATCTCTCTACAATAATTTCAACAATTTCTCTTTCTGTCATCGAATATATATCACTCATTTTGATTCATCTTGATTTTTATCTAATATTTTCAGAACTATCTCTCCCATTTCTGAAATCTCTCTTTCCATTTCCCTCATGATATAATTTCAATACCACTACTTTAGAAATTTGGAGGTCAAAATTCAAATAAGCTTATAAATTACTATTTTTCTAGTTTAAAATTGGTGATATCACTGATGAAAAAAGAAATTAAAGTTTTAATATTTGTTATACTATTATGTTCTGTATCTACCTTAGTACAAATTAGTAGTTTTCCTATAGAGAATACTGATAATCTGATATTTTCCGTAGAATATCAAGATTTAGAAATAAATGATCTTCCTGGAGAGCTACAAAATTGGACTTGGGCTAAAGACCAGGGCATTTGTACTGGTAATGGAATTGAAAATGATCCATATATTATCGAAGATACTGTTTTTACTGGAGTTGGTACTTGTCTTAGTATTTTAAATTCTGCAAAACACTTTATAATAAAAAACTGCACAATTACTGGGAACATAGGTCTCACTTTGTTTAATGTAACTAACGGACAAATTATTGAAAGTGATATAATAAACAATCTTGGTGAAGGTATAAATATTGATAATTGCACTGCTCTCCTTGTCTCTGAAAATAAAATAACGGAAAATAATGCTGGAATAATGATAAACGATTGTTACTTTACTTCCCTCTCTAAAAACAACATAAGTAATAATATCATACATGGTATTTTTTTAGAAAAAGAGACTAACAATATAACCATCTCAGAAAACGATATCTCGGAAAATATCCAAAAAGGGATTATGATTGATAAGGATAGTTTTAACAATACTATCTGGGGCAATGAAATTTCTGATAACGTACTAATGGGAGTACATATAAAAGGTCCATCAGCAAATAACAACCTTTTGTATGGTAATTACTTCAGAAATAATAATCCTAACGCACGAGATGATAATGCTAATACCCTCTGGAATACCACACTTATTGGTAATTATTGGGATGATTATACTGGTGAAGATGCAAATGATGATGATATTGGAGATACGCCCTATACTGTTCCAGGTTCAGCAGGAAATATGGATTACTTACCAATATGGAGTTTATTGAATCCTATAACTATTGATGAAACTGCAACTGGTATTGGAGCACATAATTGGACATGGGCTGTAGATCAATATTGGTGTAGTGGGTCTGGCATTGTTACTGATCCTTATGTGATAGAGGATTTGGAGATAATTGCTCGGGGAACTGGAAGTTGTATTTCTATCATTAATTCTAGAGAGTATTTTTCAATTGAAAATTGTATTGTAAGTGATTCAGGAACTGATCTTACCGATGCAGGAATCTATCTTTCTAATGTTACTAACGGAGAATTAGTCGATAATGATTGTTCAAACAATGGCTATGCAGGGATATTGCTCAGTAATTGTACCGATTGTGTAGTTTCATCAAATATTGTTCATTCAAATGTTAGAGGAATAGTATTAGATGATAGTAATTATAATACTTTATCAGGAAACAACATTTATGACAATTCATATGGGATTTCTACTATTGGTTTTTGGAATGAAATCTTTGAAAACACTATAGAAACCAATTTAGATTATGGAATCTCTATATTGAGTGGTAGCCACAATAACACTGTTGATGAAAATATCATAAAAGATAGTATTTATGGCATAGCTGCTAGTGATACAAATCAGAACACTATTTCAAATAATGAAATAAGTAGCAATTCTTATGGATTATATTTAGAAAATACAGATGATAACATTATTTCGAATAATGAAATAAGTAGCAATTCTTATGGGTTATATTTAGAAAATACAGATGATAACATCATTTCGAATAATGAAATAAGTGACAACTCCTTATACGGTATATGTATTGAACTAGGTAGTAATGGAAGCTTAATTTATTCAAATTACTTTGTACTAAACGAAGAACATGCTATTGATTATGGTTACCCATTTTCAAATAATTTCTGGAATAGTTCTTTAATAGGTAATTATTGGGATAATTATACTGGAAGTGACGATAATTACGACGGGATTGGTGATGATCCTCACGTTTTTGTTACTGGTATAGATTATTTACCAATTTGGGATGTTACAGCACCACTAATTGAAATAAATTCCCCTAGTTCTAACGAAGTATTTGGTTTAAGCGCACCAAGTTTTGATGTGACTATCACTGAACCAAATTTGGATCAAATGTGGTATACTATTGATAACGGATTAAATAATTATACATTTGAAGAGAATGGAGCAATTGATCAATCTGCCTGGAATGCTGCTTCTTCAGAGAGCATTACACTAATGTTTTATGCGAGCGACATAATTGGACATATTGGCTCTGCTGAGGTTATTGTAATAAAAGACATTGAAGCTCCAATTATCACAATCAACGCTCCAGATGCTGGTGATGAATTTGAAAGCGATGCACCAAGTTTTGACATAACCGTTACAGATGCCAATCTAGATACTGTATGGTATACTCTTAATGGAGATATTCTCTATTATGTTGACTCTTTTATCGATACAATTAATCAAACAGTTTGGTCAGCTTTAACAGAGGAAGATATTACTATTGTCTTTTATGCCAACGATAGTGCTGGAAATCTAGCTACTGAAGAAGTTAACATCATAAAAATCACTGACACAGAATCAAAATTAGCTTTGATTATTGGTCTTAGTACTACTCTAGGTGGAGCTGCGATTGGTGCTGGAGTTATAGGGACATTAATGTATATGGGGAAGATTAAGAAACCAAAGATAAAGATACCCAAGATAAGTATACCAGAATGGTTAAAAAGAAAAACAGATTAGACTTGATTCTAGCTTTTAATAGCTAGAACTCTTTCTTTATTTTTTTATATCTAATGCTTCTATTGATAAGAAAATAGTTTCAAGAAGCATAAAGGTGGACATGGTTACAAATTTCAAACAGAAGAATTAGCGAAGAAACTAGAACTGAATAATTGAATCAACATATTAATTTCATGATTTAATCTGTATATGTTTGATTGAATCAAATCCCCTACATAAATATCTTTTAAAGAACATTTACTTATGTTTCTTAATTAAAATAAATAATATTGAAGCATCAGCGCTCCCATTTTCTCTGATTTCTTTTTCTAACTTATTCTCTATTTTTTCAAATTTATTATATACTAGATGATTGTTCATCTTTTTCAATGGAGATCTTAAGTCTTCTATTTAACTTTAAAACAACTCTTCATCAATTGGATTATCACACTTTTCCTCAGTTAGCTAGGACTGTGTTTAAAATAATAACTGTAAGACAAAAATCATTCCAGAAGAACTGTTTTCAAAACACATTAATGTCTAATTAATTGTGTTATTATATTATTGTTAATTCCCAGAAAAGATTTCCATAGATTATTTTTTAAAAACTATTTTGATAACAAAGAAATAGAAAATTACTTTCGAACATATTTTTTTTGAATATTAGAGATATGTACTTACAAAAAATAGTAAAAAGTTATATGTAAATTATTGAATATATAGCTTTAGTATGAAAAATAAACGACGAGTTATCAACCTATTTTTCATGGTTGTTAGTTTATTATTGATACTCTCATTTTTTGCTTTATTATTGTCTTTTGAAGTTAAAATCAGTGATAAGGAAACCTTTGAAATAATTGATGAAAAAAGTCAAGATACTATTGTTTGCACCTATTATTCAGGTTCTATTCCTTTCGGAGTTATAGTAATGCAAGGTTTTAGCAGTGACCAGATTTCTATAAAAAGTATTGTAATGGAATTCAATCTTCAAGGTTTTCATGTTTTAACTTTTGATTATTCTGGACATGGAAGAAGTTCTGGATTTGTAGATTTTAATAACACTGCAACAGATATACAAGCTCAACAGATACAGCAAGTTAAAGGAGTATTTAAATCACTTACTGGTTTAAATGATTCTCAGATTGTATTAATTGGTCAGAGTTATGGGGCAAGAATTGCTCTTCAAGAACAAACTTTTGATTCTTTAGCTGTTGCTGGTTTAATACTAATAGGCGCTCAGATCAATTTAGATATTGAAAACAAAGTAGATGTTTTTACAGGTGTTTCAGATCTTGAATTAGATTGGATAATAAATCTTGGAACAAATAACCCAAAAACAAATATCACGATACTCACCGGGATTTGGGATGATGTTCTTCCCCCTAAAGGAGCTATTCTCTTATATGAGAAATTGATCAATGATAGTTATTCCAGTGTTGGATCTTATTATATGGGTGCTAACAACCTATCTAGAGAATTAATCTTCTTCGAAAGAGTTTTTCACAATTATGAGATTTATTCTTCTAAGATAATTCAGACTGCATTAGAAAGAGCTACAAATTTTTTTGGTCTGGATCTGGAAGAAGTTAATTATATATCAATAACTAAATGGAGAAATATAAGCTGGTTAATGATAATAATCGGATTTTATACATTTTTTATCTTATGTAGCAGTCTGTTGAATAACAAGAAACTTTACAATCAGAAACCTAAGGATAGTTTTAATTTTGAGATTCAAAAAGCAAACAAGTTTTTCCTAGCTAAGACGATCACATTTCTTTTGTCTATTCCTATCATGATTTTAATCTCTATGTTATTTCTTATTTTTGGAATGGATTTACCTTTATTAGCGATAAGCTACACTGGTTTTTTCTTTGGACTTGGAATAACAGAGTTATTATTCTACTGGAAAGGTAAAATGATTGGGATTAAAGGAGAATGGCAAATAGATACGATTTTTAAAAAACCTAATAAAATAGATTTCAAGAATCTTGGATTAATTTTAAGTGTTTTTCTGGTCATTCTTATTTTTATCAGTTTTTTTACTCAGACAGGATTATGGTTCTTCTTTCCTATTAGGAAAATCCTTTGGCTAGTCATTCTCACTCCTTTCAGTTCAATTGGTTTCTATATAAGCATAAAACAATTAAAAATGATATCCAAAGATAAAGAGAGATTTTTCATGAATTTGCTTGGATTCATCGGAATTATTCTTAGTTTAATCCTAATTGTAATTATACTTGCATTAATCTTTGGTTTCATTGGGATAATAATCAGTATCTTTGAAATCTCAATTATTTTAGGTTTTATTGTTCTTTTTGGGATTCTTTTAAATAAAATATCAAGAAATGATTTTTTAACAGCGTTTATATTAGCTTTTCTTCTTCTATGGCTTGTTCTTCCACAATCAGTGGTCTTTAGAAATCCTCTTTACTAAACTCACTTCTCCTTTATAACCATCAACAGATACAGTATCACCATCGTTTAGCTGAAAAATTCCATCAACTGAAACCACAGCTGGGATTTGATATTCTCTAGCTATAATAGAACAGTGAGAAAGCATACCTCCTGCTTCTGATATAACAGCTCCAGCTTTCGAGAAGATAGGAGTCCAAGAAACATCAGAATAGGGAATAACTAAAACATCTCCATCTTGAATTTTGTTAAACTCATCAATGCTTTTTACTTTAGTAATTTGACCTAAATAGTAACCAGGAGAAGAAGGTGTTCCTATGTATTTATGATATATTTTCGTATCTAAAGTAATTGGAGGGGGATTATCTCCATAAATAGTTGCTGGTGCTTTAATATCGCTATATTTCTCTATTTCTTTCTTAATTCTATCTACTTGTTCTTGCCTACTTTCTCTCCATAAATCCTTTTCAATTATTTCAATTATTTCCTCAAACGTTAGATAGTAGATGTCATTTTCTTCTTGAAATATTCCTCTTTGAACAAATTGTTTTGCTAAGGCAGAGAAATATGATCTAAAAAGACTGTAACTATATGTATATTCAAAACTAATCTGTTCTTTATAATATCTATACCGTTTAATTTTTTTCACTAAGGTTTTTCCTTTTATTTTTCTTATAGGTAAAATTTCTGAATCTGCAATCTTGCTCTTTGGGAGTGTGTAATTAATTATCATTTCAAGAATTAGTTTTGGTTTCTCTCTCCAGTGTATGAGTGAAAAATCATTTCCACTATCACTTAGATGACCAAATCTATCAATAAAATTCAGAACATTCTTTTTAAAAACCGTAATTTCTGGTATTTCTAGAAATTGCTCAAATGACCCTTTTCTTATTTCAGTTTTTATATTGTCTGGTAAGTTCTTAAATTCAGTATGAAGTTCTTCTAAATGAAGATGTGGATTGAAATCAGATAGATTTTGCTCAGAATTAAGTAGATAGTTTAAACTTTCCATAGTAAGCTTATATTTCTTTAATTTTCTTGTTAGTCTATTATTAAAGAAGAAATTAAGAAGAGGAATAATAATACTAAAGTATGCAATTTTTCTATTTAGTTCAAATAATTCCTTAATAATTATTAGAAGCTTACTTGGTGTTTCATTATCAAGTCTTTCATTTTCAAATTTTTCGAATTCATTCATTAACAAGATTAAGTCCCTATTAATTCTCTTTTCAAAGAAAAATAACTTATTAATCAAAAATTTTACAACTCTAGGTAAATGTCTAAGCGTTTTGAAAGTAATTTTGAACTTAGGCTTCTTATTTTCACCTTCGGAAAGAACAAGAATTTCCAACAACTCTCTAGGAAAACCTACTGTTTCGAATATTTGACCAAACTTTCCTATATTAAAATATGCTCGGTAATAAAATAATTTAGCTAGCAGATACGGATCCAAATCATTTTTTCCAATTAATTCAGTTAATATATCAATCCAAGTAGAATTAATGAGAAGAATATTTATGGAAAAGATTAATGGCTTGATAACACCTGGTAAAAATTCTTTAGAAAACTTATTTGAATAAATATTCAATCCTATAAATGTTGATATAGGTCTTACCTGCACCCAGTTTATTTCTTTTCCATCATAAACCCATTCGAGATCTACAGGTTTTTTATATTTTTTCTGAATTCTCAATGTCTCTTCAGCAATTATTTGAATAATTTCAACAGGGATTGGATTTTCTTTAGATTCTGTAAGTATCTCCCCCCATTTATAGACACAGTGAAAGGGTGTAATCCCATCCTGTAATAATAATTGTCCGCTCCCTTCAACTGCTTCAATTACGACTTCATCTAATCCCGTAATTGGATTTTTTCCGAAACTTACGCCAGAAAAAATTTGATTAACCATTTCTTGGACAATAACAGCCATTCTGAGATTTTCATATTTCAAATTAGATTTGGTGATATATTTCTGCACGTTTTTACTTTTCTTTGAATTATAGACTTCTTCAATTGCATTTATGATTTTATCAATTCCTTGAACATTTAGTATAGTTTTGAATTGTCCAGCAAATGAGAATTCAGGATCATCCTCTATTGAAGCAGAAGAACGTATTGCATAGGATTTTGTTGGTGAAATTCTTTTTTGTATTGATATTATAATTTTCTCCTTTATCTCACTATCTGAATCGACGAGTTTGGAACACATATACCAATCCAAAGCATAAGTTGTAGGAACTTTCACTTTCTGTGATATCAAAAATTCAAGATTATTTGCCTTATTCCCAATAAAAGGTACACGTTTATAAAAAGATAATTTGTGAAATCTTATTGATAGTTTTTTTCTCTTACTCATTTCATATTCTTCGAAGTGTCTAACATAATCATCTCTACTTTCTCCACTTTGAATTAAGAATAATAGCGCAGTAGCAGCACCAAATGAGGCATATATGCTACTTCTTTCAAATGCATAGATTATCGCAGGGATAAATAAAATCCATAATCTCTTTATTCTAAAATCATATCTTGATAAAAAGTGTAAGATAGTGTTTATACCTAGTAGAGTTAAAGCTGAAAAGGGGGACAAGATTAAAGTAGAGAAAAAAGTCATTGTAGAGCCATGCCCTCCTCTAAATCTTAGAAAAATTGAAAAGTTTATTCCAAGAAGAGTCAAAAATAAGTACATTAAGCTTATCCAGCGCTCATCCTCGAAATTAAAGAATGATGCACCCAATTGTTTCTCGAAAAGAAAGAATGATATTACTAATGGTACAAATGCTTTAGAAATTTCTCCTATTACAGTTAATAAACCTGCTAAAGTTCCTCCGGTTCTAAAGGTATTAATAACACCCACATTGCCTGTTCCTTCATGAAGTAAATTCTTTTTAGTTAAAACATAGGTAAAGAAAAGAGCAAAAGGAATAGAACCATATAAATAAGAAAAAAAACTGAAGAGAACAATAAGTGGAATCATTCTTAAGTTAACAAAGAAGCTTTACTTATTTTTATTTTTTTTCTTAAGAATTTTCAAAAGAGGTTAAAATTTATCATATTTCTACATTTAATTCTTATTTATCTCTAAAACTGAAAGAAAAAGTACAGATAAAGCTCTCCGATTGGATGGGATTTTTTTATCTGTTTCTTATTCTATAGGCGTTTTCATTTAAAAAACCAAGATGTATGCCATGAATGAGTTTAAAATAATTACTGTAAGAAAAAAAACAAGTCAGAAGAACTGTTTTTACTTTTTACCCTACCAAAACACGTATAAGTTTCTCAACTATTGAGACCATCATATTATAAAATGAGATGAAATAAATGGACGAACTTTCTTTTGTGGAATACTGTACAAAACTAAAAACAAAAACAGAGGATATTGAGCAAAATCTCTCTTTATTAAGGGAATTTAGATCATTATTGAATACTGAAAAAGAAAAGAACGGATTAGACAAATGCACAGTTGAAGATTTGGATTTCTTTATCAGTAATTTAACTGAAAATAAAAAAGATTCTTGGGATAATCTAGCTGCTGTGGTTCGCTATTCCCTTTTTGCTAAAAGAGAGGATTTGACTCTTTTCCTCTATGATATCCTTGATGGTGCTAAGGTTTTAGACACTTTGGTTGAAAAATTACAACAGAGTGTTGACAAAGAAACTTTCAACAGAACCATGGAAGGATTTGAACTTCCTCCTTTAAGGACACCACATGAAGATAAACCTTTTTTCACCAAGAAGATTATTGATAACCTTGAAGAAAATCTTCCTTGTGAGAAATGCAAAGAAATTCTTTCTAGTGGTATTCACATCATTGGTTCTGGAACTTTGCAAAGGCTTCGGGCTCAATTCCTTGCTGCTGAAAATCTTGATGATTTTCTTTTTCAAAAGCATCAGAGACTTATTGCTAATCTCACAAAGAATCTTGAAGAAGGAACTAAATTTTACACACAGGAAGTTGATGAGTCTGTAATTGATTATGTAAGTAAAGATCAGACGATTGAGTCAGGAAAACGTGAAGGAGATAAAGTTATCATAACTAAAATCCCCTTTTTGACTAAAGAGTATTTACTTGAGAAAGATCCTAAAATGAAGAGCTATTATTATTGTCATTGTCCCTGGATTAGAGATTCTATAAAGAAAGGAGATATGGACATTTCAGCTATGTTCTGCTATTGCAGTGCTGGTTATTATAAACAACAGTGGGATTCCATCTTAAACCAACCAGTTAGAGTAGATGTAATTGATTCTGTACTCAAAGGAGATGAAAAATGCAGTTTTATTGTTCATTTACCAGATAAATATGCATGAAATGTCTTCTTCAAAATAAAAATCAATACGTTAACGAATTTTCTTTATGCCCATAATAGACAATAATTCTTTAGTTAAAACAATGTAGGTTGATTTTATTAGTGAAAAAGATAATCAGATTGAGATAAGAATTATACTCCGTTTTCAGTGGAGATCATTTAAGAAAATGTTTCTATGGATTTTTCCTGATGGTTCTGATATCCCTACAAAACCTCCAGAATAAAAAAATGGAAAGGAAGAAGATAAGTTAGATATCTTTCTCAAAAACAATTCCTTTGCATCCAAGCTTAAATCCATACTCCTCATATGTCGGGATTGTGTTTTCATTCCTAGGATTGAAGAACATCTGCATTCTTTCTACTTCTTTTTCTTTAGACTTTTCAAAAATTGCTTTCTGAAGTGTTTTTTGAATATTAGGTTCCCCATATATGTATCCATTAATTGCTACTTTTATATCATCAGTGAAATAAGCTAATGCTCTCCCCTTAATTTTATCATCTTCTTTAACTATTAAATGAGCATAGACACCTTCGAAGTTTTTGATTGTCTCGAAATTCTGCTTTGCTTGTTCCTCTGTATAACTGAACTCTTCTATGAAAATCTTAACCATTTGGTCTAGATCTTTATCGAAATCAAAATCCACCACTTCTATCGTTTCATCAACTTCAAGGTCTTTCAAATCTTTCAAATCTAATTCATAAGTATAGAAACTAGTTTCTTTTTCTCTGAAATTCCATTTTTTTATCAAATCCAGAGTGTTTCCCCAAACTTCTGAACCTTCAGCTCTGATATTATCTACTCCTTTTTTCTTAAAAACCTCAACAACTTCATTGAATAGTAATTCTGCAACTTCTTCGTGCTCTGGTAAAAAGAAAGGTAATCTTAGAAAACCAAATTTTGTATCCTCTCTCTCAACTACTCTAGCAGTTAAAAAACCAACCATCTTATCATCTTTAAAACAATATAATCTAGTTTCAGGATCAAAATCCTCTCTAGAATAAGCTTCTTTTAGTTGTTCTGCTTGAGTTTGACCGAAATATTTCCAGTCTTTTATAGCTTCAGTTCCTACTTTTACTTGTTCTTCAATAAATCCTTCTTCATATTTTTTTATTATGTAGTCTGACATAATTATTGAGTTAATTATGCACTTATAAGAGTTCTATTATCAAGTATTCCTTGAGAATACATTCTCAAATTTTTTAGGTATTCACAAAACATTAAATAGAACTCTTTGATAAATTACAATTAAATTAACAAGGAGAATCAATGTAATGGAATTTTATTGGACAATTGTAATAGTAATAGTTTCTATCTTAGCTTTCGTACTAATAATTACGTTCTTAGCGGGAATAAAAATTACAATGGAATATGAGCGAATAGTAGTCTTTAGATTTGGAAGATACAAAAGAACTCTTGGTCCAGGATTGGTCTATGTTACACCATTTGTGGAATCAGCTAGAAAAGTTGATTTGAGAATAATTACTCAGGATATCCCTAGACAAGAAGTGATGACCAAGGATAATATACCTGTTTTAGCTAATACTGTGGTTTATTTCAAAGTTGAAAGACCTGCAGATGCAGTTATCAAAATCGAGAATTATGTTTATGCTGTTCGTCAATACACTCAAGCAGCTCTTCGTGACACGATGGGCACTATGGAACTTGATCAAGTTCTAATTGAAAGAGATAAAATCGCACAAGATATCAGAGAGATTGTAGACAAGGAAACAAGTGAGTGGGGAATAGATATCCAAGGTATAAAAATCCAAGAGATTGAATTACCAGGAGAAATGAAAAGAGCTTTCGCAAAGCAAGCTGAAGCTGAAAGAGAGAAAAGAGCTGCAATCATTCAATCAGAAGGAGAACTTAAAGCATCTCAAAACCTCGCTGATGCTGCTGAAAACTTATCCAAACAAAAAGGTGCTTTAGCTCTACGAACACTTCAAACTATCAGGGATATTGCTCAAGACCCAAGTGAGAAAATTGTCATATTCATGCCTAATGATATTTCTGAAGGGATAACAGACGCGGTAAAAAAAGTAACCAAATAAAGGGGAGTTAATTGTTAGATCCCAATACTCGCTATCTCCAAATAGCGTTTAACTCTGATGCAAGCCAAGTTCGAAGAATATTACCAAAGATTCCTTACGATTCACGAATTATCATTGAAGCGGGTACACCTTATATCAAACTAACTGGAATGGCTGGAGTAGGACTCATTAGAAGATATTGGAAAGGGCTTGTTGTAGCAGATTTGAAGGTTACAGATGGAGCCGTGAATGAAGTTATGTTTGCTTCACAGGCAGGTGCTACTGCAGTAACTGTCATGGGTTCAGCTCCTACGGAAACCATTGATCTCTTTAATCAAACGTGTACTTCAAGAGGTATATATTCTATGGTTGATATGCTTGGTGTAGAGAATCCACTAAAACATCTTTTAGCATTGAAGACTAAACCAGATTTTATTGTAATTCATAAGGGAAGAGATGAGGAGAGCACAAGAAGAAAGATTATACGGTATAAAGATATAGCAAAAACACATTCTAAGTTTGATTCTTTCATTTCTGTAGCTGGGGGTTTAGAACCAAGTGGAATTCGTTCTGCTTATTTTAATGGTGCTGATGTAGCTATATTGAATGTTGTTCGACAGGGTGATCCTTACCAAGGAATTCCTGAAACTGCTGATTTTAAAAATCTTATTCCACAGATTCTTAAAGAAGTGGGAAAATAATTCCCTTCTTTTTTTAATATTCAAAAATTAATTCTGAACCTAAAAAGAAATTATTAATAATATCCTCACCTAACTTTTTTCTGAAATGACTGATTGCTCTTACAATTGAAGTATGATTAAGGTAAAACTTTATGTGACTGAAGTTTTGCTCAATCGCCTCAGTAATTTTGGTAATTTTCTTAGTGGTTGATTTAGTCAAATGTAGTCCTCCAATAAAAGCATAAATTTTTTCATCAAATAACTCTCTAACCCTGAATAAAGTGTTTTTTAATCCTATATGGCAATCTCCAGACATTATTACTAAACCCTTACTAGTCTTAATTATCATACATTGTTCTTCTATGATTGGATCGTGTTTCCAATTTCCATTAACTTTGTGCCAGAAAAATTGTGATAAATTCTGTTCTTCCTTTCTTTTCTCAAACGGGATTTCTCCTGACAGAAATATTTGAGGTTCAATCTCGCGAAGTTCTTTGCTGTAATCAAAATCCAGTTTGTCCATTAGTTCTGTTGTCATTTTTGGAAAGCCTGCATTCCAAAGCTTAATTCCATAAAAACATGCTTTCTTTGTCTCCATAATATTCGGATGAGCAAAAATCTTCAGTTTCGTGTCAGTTGATCGGACTTTTGCGAGTGCTTTGATTCCTCGTACATGATCCATGTGTCCATGTGAAATTGCTACTCTATCTATACTATTAGGAGAAATTTCTAGATTTTTTAAATTTCTTAGTAATCTCCAACTGACCAGTCCAGTATCAAACAGCATTTTACCTCTATTTGTTTCAAGAAGAAAGGATACTCCATTGAAGGAGCCAAAATTATCTATTTGTCTAATATTACTATCATAAATGCACTTTATCTTGATTTTCAAACAATCACATCAAAGTCAGTATGATTTAGTTACAAACTAGTTTGTGTGCGAAATACTTTAATTAGTTTTCGACAATTTATTATGAAGTGAATTAGATGAAAGCATTTATCTCTGTTGATTTAGAAGGAATGCCATACGTGGTAATACCTGGTCATTTGAACCTCAAAGGTGCACAGTACGAAGAAGTAAGGAAAATTGCAACCAAAATTACCTTAGTCGTAACAGATCAATTACACAAAAATGGTTTTGATAAGATTATCATAGCTGATTCCCATGGTCCCATGGTAAATCTGCTTGTTGATGATTTACCAGAATGCGTGGAAATAATTCGTGGTAGTTTACGACCAACAAGTATGGTTGCAGGTGTAGCTGAATGTGATGTAGCACTGTTCTTAGGCTATCATGCAAAAGCAGCAACTGAGAATTCTACTTTTGATCATACTTACAGTGGAGGTTCAGTACACAAAATCTTGGTAAATGGTGTTGAGTCAAGTGAATTTCTTTTGAATGCTTACGTAGCTGGAGAACTTAATGTTCCTGTGATTCTTGTTGCAGGTGACAGACAACTCCTTGAGGATGATGTGAAGACTTATGCCCCTTGGTCAGAAACGGTTGCTCTCAAACAATCATATAGCAGACTCTCTGCGAAAAGTCCAAGCTTGGTGAAAATAGAGAAAGATTTACGAAATGCAGTCAATAGAGCTCATTCCAATTTCAGTGAAAAGAATGTCCAACCCCTTGTAACTAAGACACCAGTTGAAGTAAAGTTAACATTAAGGGATACACATCAGGCAGATGCTATAGCACTTTTACCTTTTGTCAAAAGAACAGATGCATTGAATATTGAATATACAACTTCTACAATGATAGATGCATACAAAACTTTCCAAGCACTGATGTATATTTCAGCCGCAACTTCTGTAATGCTTGAAAGATCAAGATGAGTAAATACCAAAAAAAAGTTATTCTTTTTCTTCTTTTTCTTTTCTTTCCAGTTCTATTTTTTTCTCCCACTCATTTATTACCAAGTCTGCTATATCTTTTACCATCTCTGCTTGTTCCAAATCTATTACGTTACAAGCTTGATCATCACCTAAAACAAAATAAAGTTCGGAAGTAAGGTCTGAAAGGAGTCCTTTGACGATTGTAGTATGAATAGTATCATCCACATCTTTTATTAGAGCTACACTAAAACAATCCGTTGATTCCAAGTATACTTCTCTTGTTTTGGTTGAAAAAACTTCAGGTTCTCCTACATCGGTCTCTATCATGAAATTCTTAATCGCTGTAATTAATGCCGTAAAGAGAATCGCATCTGCTACCTTATCTTCCTGCAGAATCCTATCATAATAATAGACTGGAACACCTCCTGGTGACATAATGTAGAGAGATCTTATCATGTTTATGCTACAAAATTTATCTTTTTATCGATTTCTATAGTGCGACCTTAAAATGAAATACTGAAAAACAATAAGCAAAAGATTTTTTCTTCCTTTTCTTGCTAAACGCTTTCCTGTGACCCTTCCCTTCTGTGAATCAAGAGAGTGGTTTCAAAACGAAGAGTGTTTATTGCTTTATTAAAAGCTTTGTTTTTGAAATAAAACAGATTACAAAATGAAGTAAGAATCTACAAGTAGATTCTAATATTTAGAAAATGATTCGTTAAAAGCTTAGTCTTTAAAAGTCTATCAATTATATATCTAACTTTCTTACAGGCCCACTGCATTCTGGACATTCTCGTTCTCCTGTTCTAACTTCATACCCACAATATTCACAAAATCTAGCATTTTTTACTCCTGGATGTTGAAAGCTAGCTGCAAAAGGACCTATTCCTCTGGCTTGCATACTGATTTTCACATTATTCATTATACTTTTTCTTCTCGAAAAAACCCATAGAAAAATTGTCGGCATAAAGATTAACGGGAATGATCCTGCAACACCATATAACAAATATGTTGAAAGGTTCAGTCTATCAATATTAAATTCTCCTCCGTTAAAGCTAAATGATGTGAACATCAAAACTAGAGCTGTTACTAAAGTTCCAATTACAAGAAGACCTACAAATATTGCTAGATATTTGAAAAAACTATTTGGTTTCTTCCTGGTTTCGCTTTTAGTGATTGTTGTCATCTCGTAGATGTTATAACCTAACCTAATAAACTTTAAGGATTGATGCAAACTTCGTATTTACAAACAAATAAATAATAAACATACAATATTTTCTTTATGAATAAAAGAGAAGAAGAAATCAAAGGGCACAAAAGGAAAGAATATGAACATAGAATTGATTTAGCTGGAGAACACAAACTTTCAGATATTGGACAACTGATTTTGCTTTTCAGTTTTCTAGTCCTCTGGATTTTGGATTCCTTTGTTTTTAAATTCTCTACTTTTCTTATTCAATATGTTCCTAATTATGTTAGAGGAATTCTTTCAAGCTTTACTTTGATTTTTGCTGGTTTTTTAGCATTCAAAGCTCACGGAATGGTTTTTGGTGAAGAAAGAGATGAACATGGAGTAATAAAAAAAGGAGTATTTGCAGTTGTACGACATCCAATGTATTTAGGATTTATCTTACTATTCTTGGGATTATTTCTTGCAACTTTTTCTCTAGCATCCCTAGGATTTTGGATTATCATAATTATTTTCTATGATTTCATCTCCTCTTATGAAGAAAGATTATTATTAGCTCAATTCGGAGAGGATTATGAGAATTACAGGAAGAGTGTAGCTAAATGGATTCCTGGTCTGAAATTTAAGAAGAATAAGTAAATAGAGATTGAGTTAAAATCTTAAAATGAAATGTGAGTAGATAATAATGAATAAAAAGAAAGTATTGATTTTGTATGGGACACGTTACGGAAGTACAGAAGGTATCTCTGAACGAATAGCTAGCATTCTAGGTGAAAACGAATTTGACGTTTTAGTTGTAGATCTGAAAAAACCACCTGCAAATGATGAATATTTATCCTTCGATAATTATGCTGGAATCTTAATTGGAACTAGTATAAAAATAGGTCAATGGACAAAACATGTAAAGAATTTTATAACAAAGAAAAAGGATGCTCTTAACTCATTTAAGGGAAAGCTGGGGTTCTTCGTTAGCTCTGGTTATGCTGCAGTTCCAGAACATTATGAGAAAGTGAAAGTAGAATACACAAAGGATGCACTAAACAAACTAGGAGTGGAAAAAGTAGATCTTTTTGATGCTTTTGGAGGTTTAATGGATCTATCTAAAACATCAAGGATGAGCTGGCTTGATAAAAAAATACTAGTAATGGTTGGGAAGCAAACTGGATTAGAAACCGACTCTACCAAAGAAATAACTGATCTTCGGGATTGGATTCAGATTGAAAATTTTGCCAAAGAATTCCTGCAGTTGCTTTAATTAGCAAATATTAAATAGAAGTTGAATTGCTTTTCTTTATTCAATCTATATTTAATGAGTGATATAATGGTTCAATTTGTTAAATGTAAAGTCTGTGGATATGTGATAAAGGAAAGCAAACTGGGAGATTTATGTCCTGCTTGTGGAGTGAAGAAATCCGCTTTTGAACCCTATGAACCTACAATTTCAGAGAAACGAATGAAGATATTAGAATTTCATATTCATCCTATTCTAGTACATTTCCCCCAAGGATTTATTCCATTTATTCTTGGTATTTCAATACTTGTTGCAATACTTAACGAACCGATCCAAACCTATTTCCTCATGGCTTTGAGAATATTATCTGTGGCATTACCTTTTGTTCTTGTAGCTGCTTTGAGTGCTGGCATACTTGATGGGAAGATAAGATTCAAATCAATAACAACTCCAATGCTTAAACAGAAAATTATGGTTGGAAGTACAGCAATAATTCTTTCAATTTTACTTGCTGTTTCAGCATTTCTAATTGATTCTAATAGTTTAGAAATTCTTTGGTCAATAACTTTAAGCCTAATACTTCTAGGTTGTTCCGTCTTTCTTGGATACGTAGGTGGGCATTTAACCTGTTCAGTAAGAGTAGGAAAATAAGAAAAATATCTAAATCAACTTCATGTCCTTTCCAGCTACTTCGAAAATATCCAGAGCTTCTGAGGTTACTTCATCCGTCATAGTAGCTATGTATGATGTACGGATTAATTCTCTTCCTTTTGGAGTAGCAGGATGAACTACAGGGTTAGTAAAAATCCCTCTAGGTTTGTGTTCAAACAGCTTCTTGAAAAATTTAACTGTCCGACGAGTCTCTCCAACAACTAGTGGGATTATTGGTGTAACTGAATTACCAGTATCAAAGCCTATATCAGTTAATCCTTTTCTCATTTTATCTCCTATTGCTAGAAGTTTTTGCCTATAGGAATCATCTTTCTCTATGATATCTAAAATTGCTAAAACAGTAGCACATGTAGCTGGAGGTGGACTAGCTGAGAATATAAAAGATCTAGCCTTGTGCCTTAGCCAATTGCAGATTTGCTCATTTGCAGCAACAAAACCTCCCACTGTTGCAAAACTTTTGGAAAAAGTACCCATTGTTAGATGAACTTTATCAACCATATCAAAATGAGCAGCTGTACCTTTCCCATGAGGACCAATAACTCCAACAGCGTGAGCATCATCTATGTATACACCAGCATCACGATCTTCAGCTAAATCCATTATTTCATTCATTTTAGCTAGATCTCCTTCCATCGAAAAAACACCATCAGTAACAATTAGAGCTTTACCTTTTGGTGTATCTTTCAAACATTTAGCTAATGAGTCCATATTACAATGATCGTAGATTTTTTTGTTTTTTGGATTATTTCTTCCAAGACGAATACCATCGATTATAGACGCATGATTTTGTTGATCTGAGATGATCCATTCATCCTTTTCTGAAAGCAACGCTGAGATAGCTCCAAGATTAGCTTGCATTCCTGTTGAAAAAACTACACAATCATCTGTTCCCATGAATTTAGCTAATCTCTCTTCTAATTCAATGTGAATATCCATGGTTCCGTTGAGTAATCTAGACCCTGTTGAACCTACCCCATATACATCAATTGCATCTTTTGCTGCTTGTTTAACTTGGGGATGAGAAGTCATACCAAGGTAATTATTACTCCCCAGCATGATAATATCTTTATCATCCATTTGCACAATAGGATTTTGCTCTCCATGAATACGATGAAAATAAGGGTAAATACCAAGATTTTTGGCTATAGTTGGTTCTCCAAAACGATAATACCGATTACATTTTTTAAAGAATTTAGACATTTTCTCCACCATTGCAATTTAGGCATATTGAAGTTAGATTGATGAATCTAAGAGGTTTTTTATAAAGATTTCAGATGAGACGATGAAAAAGCAAAATATGAGGGTTCATGTTTTACTTTTCAGTTTCTGGGAATTTTAAAGTACCACATTAATCCCCATACTTGTACGGAAATTGGAAGTAATCTAAAGAGAAATCCTACTAGGAATGTTTGCATTAATCCCACTAGATATCTTGGTTTTGGATTGTTCTTTCTTATAATCTTATGAATCTTCTTTGCTACTCTTTTTGGAGGTGTTCCTTTCCTTTCATTTTCATGATACAAATCAACTACTTGCTGAGCTACTAAATCATTCTCGTACCCTTTAGCGAATTTTCTTCCAGCTTGAAAATCAGTTTTGATATCTCCAGGTTCAACTAATGAAACTTTAATTCCCTTTGTTTGTAATTCCATCCTGATTGTATCAGTGTAAATTGCTAATGCTGCTTTTGTTGAACTATATGGAGCTTGAAAAGGCATTGCAGCTCTTCCACCTAGCGTACCAATATTGATGATTTTCCCTTCCTCTCTTTCTAACATCCCTGGAAGAACTTCTGAAATCATTCTATGAACACCAAAGAAATTTGTCTCAAATTGTGCTTGAAAATCTTTGGCTGAAAGATAAGTTACCGAACCACATAATGAGAAACTTGCATTATTGATTAGAACATCGATCTTTCCTTCCTTAGATATAATTTCCTCAATACATCCTTTTACTGAAGTATCTTCTGTTACATCAAGCTGTAGAAGTTTAAATGATGTTTTTGGAGCACTATTTAGATTCCGAGTAGTACCATAAACTTTGTATCCATTGTTATGTAAAAGATTAGCTGTAACAGTACCTATCCCACCAGTAGCACCAGTAATCAAAACTACTTCCTCATCTCTTTTCTTAGAACCCATGGATTATCTTTCTTACACTAACTTAAAAATTTTTGAATAAAACAAACCACGATTAATGTTAACAAGTTAGATGAAATGCACCAACTACCTGTTTCCCTTCTTTAGCTAAACGATTATACTCTTCAACTGCTTCAGGGGTTTTCAGAACAATGACTTCAATATCCTTCTGGCTCAGATTTTGTAAAACATCAGAAGGAACCTTCATGACACCAGCAGAACCAATACCAACCACAAGATAATCAGTTTTGATATCATCAAGAACTGTTAAATCCTCTAGACAAAGGGAATGGCCATCCTTACGCCACCAATTTGTTTTAATTTCTTCCGGGAAAACGATAAGGTCTCTATTATATTTTTGACCATTAATAACGATCTTACCAAAACGATAATTTTCTATGAGATTCATGATACTATTAACAATGAGTCTGAAGTCAATTAAATTCTTTCCTCAATAAACAGAAATATATCGAACTACAGATACAATAATAACAGAGTGCTGTATAACAAATACCCAACAACTAAATAAGTGTTCTAAAGGTTGAATTAATGTGATTATTCGAGAAAAGTATAGCGAGTATGATGAAAATTACGAAGTTGAATTTCATCTTAGAAACTTTGTTAATAGGATTCTGCTCGAACTAAATTCCTTTCTAGAATATTTGGTGAATTTTCACCCAGATTATTTTCTTCCTTATGTTCGAGTACTAGGAAAAGAATTTTCTAAAATAATAGCTGAGAAACAAGACCTACCAGAAGCAGTTCAATCTTTATTAAAGAATTTTAGATTACAGAGAAGAGATGGCAAAGAGTTAATTGTGGATTTCTTCAGAATATTGAGAAATAAATTGATACAAGTCTCAAAGATTTCTCTGAATCTTCAGAAATACTATGTTAGTAGAAGAACCAAAAAAATGCAAATAACAATTCTTGATAGAGTGAGTGGGAGAATAATTCCAAAGTACATTATGGCTGTTGTACTCAAAGAAATCATGCCTAGAGAGGAAGCTCTGAAGTTCTACAAAGAATACCTTGAATATCTCTATATAGATGGAGAGAAAAGGGAACCAACTATGGAAATGATTGAACAGATGGTAGAGCTGTATGAAAGTGAATATAAAGAAACCTTCAATTTTACTGCCTTTAAAATAGATCAAGGCAAAGTAGGAATAAAAATAGAAAAATGCATGACCCAACAAGCATTGGAGCACTTGTATAATGGCTTTGATAAAGAGTTTGGTTATTTGGTTGGATGTTATCCTGATTTTCTAACGATAAATAGAATGAATGAAAGCTTTGTTCTAACAAGAGAAAAATCTCTCATGATAGGTAATTCTTATTGTGATTTCTGTTGGCATGATAAAAGATTAGTTGAGAAAGTAGAACATCCTGAAAAGGAGTTCTGGGAGCAGTTTTAATACTGCCCTAAAAGAGCTTTCTTTCTCAACAGTTTTTCGGTTATTTGGAAAATAATTACTCCAAGAGCCAAGAGTATTGGAACTGCTACAATCAGTATGAATAGATATCTCATTACTTCAAAGCTGACACCGAATAAGAAAGCATTTCTGAATCCCTCAATAGCAAATGTTAATGGATTCAGTTTTGCGATTCCTTGTAAGTAATTAGGTAAGACAACTATTGGGAAAGCAATTGGAGTTAAGAACATCAACACTGAATGAACTATCAAGATTGATCTCCAACCTTCCTTTTGCCAAAAGACAAAAGAAACAAGTACCATCGATACTCCTTGCACCATAATAATTGCCAATACCATGAAGACTGTAGCGAGTAGTAGATTAACTATGTTGAATGAATCTCTATACCAAACTCCAATTATTATCATCTGAATTGTACAACCGACTGCTGCTTGTGAAATGGCGAAAGCGGAATTGCCTAGAATAATACTAAATCGAGAGATGGGTGCTATATACATATTATCTAGTGTTCCTAAGAACTCTTCATCTCTGATGGAGTAAGCTGTTCCCCACATGGTATTATGAAATAATGCAATGAATACTAATCCCAAAGCGGTGTAAACTAATACGTCTCCAAAACCGATTAAGGATTCCAGTTTTGCTGAATATCTTCCACCTGTTACTGCGGTTCCATAAATCAAATGAGGTAGAAGCCATAGGAGAGGAGCGAATGCAAAGAAAGCTAATGATAAAGGATATCTCTTCCTTATTTTCCATGCTTTATTATATATTGCTAAAGTTCCTTTCAATTCGTTAAGTAAGTTCTTTGCAGTGTTTTTTATTGAATTTTTACTCTTCATGTTTTCACCTCAATAAACTCCTAATTGTCCTGTGCTTCTAGTTCGATGTTCGATTTTTGCAAAGAGTTTTACACCACCTATCCACATTATAACTGATAGCAGAAATAATAATGAGATGTAAAGAGCTCCTAGTCTCAGATTGTACGCGATTGTAAATGCTCTGAATGCCAAAAAACCATAAGCAAATGGTATGACATATCCAACCCATCTAATGTACGAAGGTAGCACCTGTAAAGGATATCGAACAGGTAACAAGATATTCAAACTTGCTTCAGTTAATTCAGTTAATGTTCCTGGTTCTTTGAAGACAAGAATAATGCTAGCAAATAAGAAACTGAAACCAAACAATCCAATCAAGGTTACAAGGATGACTAACATTGCTAGTAGTACTTGGACAATTGTAAAGGACCATGAGAGTATGGAGTTCAGAATAAGGAACTGACCAGTGCAAACGAACACTATCCATCCAAGCTCAGACAAACTTGCTCCAAGAAGCAATTCGGATCGAGAAACTGGAGACATCCATAGGAATTCGAATGTTCCACTTTTCTGTTCCCACCTTAGTCTATTACCACTTCCCCATATAGCTGCATCAACAATATTGAAAAGAATTATTCCTATAGCTACATAGGAGAAGTAATCTCCTGTACCACCGAACTGTCTAAAGAAGTCTGATTCAGTCCCCTCTATGAGAGCTCTTCCTTGAAAGGCATAAGGAACTAGCCAAAGCATAGGAACTAACATCCAGTAGAGCCATGATCCAGGATAGCGTAGAGAATGTTTTAGGTTCTTAATTGCATAAGTAGTAATTGCATGAATCGATTTCCTTACTCCTGATTTATTGACTCTTTTCAGCACCTCGTCATGTATCTCATTTGGTTTATCTTCTTGATCTTCATTATCATGAGATACAAGTACAACATCATGAAACATCATGTTTGAACCTCCTTTATACTGATCTCTATTTCATCATCTTCTAGAGTTCTACCTGTATAGGTAAGAAATACATCCTCTAAACTAGCATGGTTTACTTCGAGATTCTTTACAAAGAATCCTTGTTCTCTGATATAGTCCATTACTTCCATCCCAGTTTGACCATTCCCGAGTGATACGATGGTTGTGAAATCTCCATTAGCTTGTTTTGTTGATAGGATGTTCAATCCTTGATAACTAGTTAACAACTTGACAACTGGTTTGTTTGTAACCAGAGTAACTTTTGATTTGTATTCTAAAGAGCTTTTTAGTTTCTCAGGAGTCTCTAAGGAAACAACTTTGCCTTGGAAAATTAATCCAACTCTATCTGAGAGTTCATCAGCTACATTCATGTCGTGAGTACAAAGAAGAATAGTTTTGTTCTGTTCTTGTTGTAATTGTTTCTTGATATATGTTCTAAGATCTTTTGATGCTTGTGGATCCAATCCTCTATTATACTCATCTAGAAGTAGGATAGGAGGATCATGCATTAGAGATCGAGCGAAAGCAATTTTCATCTTCTGTCCAGTACTTAGGTTTTGGATAAGCTCATTTTCTTTCTCTTTCATATCGAAGATTTCTATGAGTTCCTTTGCTCTTTCAACAGATTCCTTCTTCGATAAGTAGTACATTCTTCCGAAGAAAGAAAGATTTTCAATAGGAGTAAGTTTCCAGTAGAGAGATCTTTCTCCTCCTGTAACTAATCCAATAGATGCACGAGCTTGTTTAACCTTCTTCACAATGTCGAAGCTATTTACTGTTACAGATCCCTTGTCAGGAATAATGAGGGTTGAAATGATTTTTGTAAGTGTAGTTTTACCTGCTCCATTAGGTCCCAATAAGCCAAAGATCTCACCTTTACTAATGTGGAGTGTAATCCCACAAAGAGCTTCTGTTTGCTTCTTCGAAGTCTTCAAGAAAGGATTGTACTTTACCTTGGTTTCACTAACGCTTGAAGAAGTAGAACCTGATTTCTTTACTTCTTTACCTTTCTTTTTCACATTTTTCATAAAAAGCTGGAATTCTCTTCTAGTGCTTCTATATGTTTTGTGAATATTTTCTATTTTAATCAATTTTGACACGTTCTTTTTTTATCACCCCTTTTTGCAAAGATAGTGGCTATGGGGGAAAGAATTCATACAGAAAAGATTATTCTCAGAAAAGCTGGAAAATACTAGTATTTTAGATAAAGCAAATCACTGATAGAGGAAAAGAAAGCTTGAGACTTCGTATCTTCTTATTCTGCTTAAAATCTTTTCAGCTAAGAAATTTGTACACCAACAGACACGGATACACTAAAGAAATGCACCCATTACAAGAAAGATTCGAAATGTACTCATCTCTATCACTAATGATTTTTGAAAAAAAAGTAATATAAATCTACTGTTTTTCGAGAGGGTTTTTGCATTATGTTGTAATCTCTTCTCTCCCCCAAACAATCTATTATTTCTCGGAGTGGAGTCTAGAGAGCTTATAAAAATGAAGTATAGTATCTACTCCATCGAGTAAGTAACAAGTTTTGTTAAATGGACAAATACTATTTTACGTATCTCTGCAATTATTGATGTGAATCTTATTTGAAGAGTTTAGTCTTCTTTGTCAAAATCAAGAGAAACAGAATTTATGCAATAACGTAATCCTGTAGGTTTGGGGCCATCATCAAATACATGACCTAGATGACCACCGCAGTTCTTGCATAGAACCTCGGTTCTTTCCATTCCATGAGAAGTATCCACTTCTTCTTTGATATTACTGTCTTCTAACGGAGTGAAAAACGAGGGCCAACCACATCCTGAGTCGTATTTAGTCTCTGATGTAAAAAGTTTCTTTCCACAGCCTGCACATTTGTATGTCCCTTTCTCTTTATTATTCCAGTATTTTCCCGTGAAGGCTAGTTCTGTTCCTTTTAAACGCAAGACTCTAAATTGCTCTTTGGTTAATTCTTCCTTCCATTCCTTTTCCGATTTTTCCTTTGAAGATTTCATGTCTAAGTATAATTGATGAGATTCTTTTTAAAACTAATTTTCTACCAAGAATTAATCTCTCTGATTCATTCGAAGTCTAGTTTGAATACTTTACTCTTACCTTGAATTTTTCCAGTATCCTTGAATCCAACCGATTCATACATCTTAATAGCTATCTCATTTTCAGGTGCAACATCTAGGAATATTTTAAAACAATTATGCCTTTCTTTTAAGAATTCCAGCAGTTTAATAGAACATTTCTTGCCATAACCTTTACCTTGGAACTTTTCTCCTATCATAAATCTTGCTATCCAAATTTCTCCGTCTTCAGGATTTTTTCCTGTAGCTGAAAAACCAACCATCTCCTCTCCTGCATAGAAACCATGACACTCTATGAATGGGTGAAATTTCGATTGCGCTAGGGAGACCGCATTTGAAGCAATAAAATTCTCTTGATCTTCTTTAACCTTTAATTTTACTGCATCTACCCAATTCTCTGCAGTAATCTCTTTGATATTTATATCCATTTTTCAAACCTTGTTCATTTTTTCAAAATCATTAATAAAAGTAAGTATTTAGAATGAAGTGACTATATCTAAGGTTAATCTTTGATAGTTATTCTGATACTATTGTTCTCGGCTATAGCTATAGCAATTCTTTCTCTTACAGCTTTCAGATAACGCCAAACAGACGTTTGAGAAATTTCTAATTTCTCTGCAATATCATTTTGAATTAAACCATCAATATCTGCCATCTGTAAAATCTGCAATTCAAAACTTGATAACTCTACACTTCCTTGTGCTTCTCTGCTACCTAAATCGTGTTCTATAGGATAAGCTATTACTGGTCTTCCTCTCCCTCTTCCTCTCCCATGACCTCTCATCCGTCCTTTACCTCTATGAAATCCTGAACCATCTCTTGGAGGATGACGACGATTACTCATAAGATCAACTACTTACAGAAAAAGAAGGAAGAATAAAGATTTTTCGGCTATTAATCTAATCCTTAGCTAGTTTCAGATCTTTCAGATATTCGATTTCATCCTGAAGAGATTCTATCTGTTTCTGAATGAGAGAAATTTCATGCTCTACTGCTTCTGGATTGTTTGGTTTCCCATAAGGATTCCATCTAGCTGCAACTGGAGGTGCAACCCATCCTGCATCTCTAACTCTATCTTGATATTCAGGCATCGCCCACCAACCTCTTGGTAAATCAGGATACCAGTCACAATTAGGGCTGTAGTATCTCCTTCCGAATCCACCTCGTTGGAAAAATCTTCCTCTTCCATTACCTGGGCCTTGTGCAAATCTTCTTTGTCTAAATCCCATTTTTTTCACCTTTTTGAATTATTACTCAATATTCTCTTATCTTATTATTATATAAACCTAACGATTTTAGGGTAATAATTCATAAATAAAATATTGGTAAAATTTAAAGGTTCTGGGTAACCTTTATGCATAGTGATAAAATGAGTAATGATCCACAAACTATCGCTGAAGTTAAAGAATTTTTTGAGGAATTTGTAGAAGCATATCCAAAAGATGATATTGATAGGTATTTAGCTTTATGGGCAAAAGATTCCAACCTTGTTGTTTATGGTACAGGAGAAAAATGGGTTGGTTATGAAGAAGAATATAAATATGCTCCAGCAAAGGAAAAAGAGCGATTTGATGAAATTTCATTATCATTTGATTGGACAAAGATTAATTCCCATGGTTCCATTGCATGGATTGCTGCAGATGTAACAGTTAATCTCCGAATTGGGGAACAAAGAATAGTAAGTCCTGCAAGGTTGACTGGTGTAGTAAAGAAATCAGAAGGAAAATGGGCTATAATTCAAGGGCACATTTCAATAGCTCCTCCTCAATAGAAAAAGCTGAAGATTATAAGCATCATTGGATCTATACTTGGTATAATTCAAGGTGGAATATACATAGGGATTGGTTTTACATCAGGTGATTTACATATGGGTCTGTTGACAGTAGGACCTCTTATACAATTCTTCGCAATTCTATTCTATACTATAGTTTTTATGAAAGAGGAAAAGGTACCCAAACTTAGTAGCTATACTTTCCTTGTAATGTTTATTTCTGCTGTGCTTTATTCAATAGTGATAATAATTGGAATGATAATACAAGGAGATTTCTTTCTGATTTCAAGACATGCTGGGCACACAATCTTTAACTTTCTAATAATCTTGGGCTATACAATACAAGGAGTAGGGACGTTTTTGTTTATGCAAAATTTAGAAACAAATTCAGAAATTTAGAATAGTAGAAGAATAAAAACAGTTTTAGAAAGGTTAGTAGGTAAAGATTTGTCCATAGCAGTATCCAATATTCTTTTTATCAACCTTTCCAGATAGTTTTTGATAATTCCATTCACTTTGATTTTCAGTTTTTTCTCGTTTAATTTTTTCAGCCATTTTTTTGCACCTAATCAGACATAGCTCCTCCTTTAAAAATAACTTGCTCACACAATGAGGTCACAAGTTGTGACATAAAAAGCTATAATTCACTTTAAAACTCCCTAGCTTTAATCTAACATTCTTATCTAATCACAAATTAATCTTTGAGAAAATATGTGTCTCAAGCTAATTTTTTGTAATGATTGAGTAGAATTTTATCTTTGTGAATGACAACAAGAGCATGCCCTGAAATAGCACAGCCATAATCTTTTCTCAGAAGATTAGAAGGTCTATCAATTGTTTGAAATCACGAAAATTCCATTTTTTAAGGAATTCCTATTTTATAGAGGACTAGGAATGTTCTTCTACTACATAAAAGAAGAGAAAAAAATTAAGACGAATGAATCTATTTATTTAACAATTTTATTTCAAAATAAGGTTCCTTAATAATGTTTTTTAATATTTCAGAATTTTGAATTTCATGAAAAATCATCAATGGGTAAAGGAAGGGGGATTTATTGTAACAACAGATCCTCAAAAAATTGATATTGATGTTTTACATAGTTTTCTTTCAAAAGAATCTTATTGGGCTCTAAATATACCCAAGGAAATCGTTGAGAAAGGAATTACGAATTCATTAAACTTTTCTCTGATTTCACCTCGAGAGAGATTCATAGGTTATGCAAAACTAATCACAGATAAAGCAACTTTTGCATATTTAGCAGATGTTTATGTTGAAAAGAAATTTCGTGGTAAAGGATTAGGAAAATGGTTACTGGAGTGTATCAAGAATCATCCAGAACTGCAGAATCTTCGTCTTTGGTTACTTCATACAAAAGATGCTCATGGTTTATATGAAAAATTAGGTTTCTCAAAACTGACGAATTTAAACAAAATAATGCAAATTTATTCGCCAGCATCTGAATGTTATGATGAGATATGAATCTTCCAGAAGTGTAATAAATTAAAAACTATCGTGAAATTTATTTACATGGTTCGATTCTTTTTTCTTCTCCAAATTATAATTAAAGCAACTTCTAGTAAACTAACAAGGCTAACAATATTAAATGGAAATTTAGTCTCTAACGCTTTATCAAGGAGAGGAAAAATATAGTCATACATCAACTCGAAGATATATGAATAACTTTCAGTAAAATCTCCTGTAAAAACTAAAACTGCATTATCATCTGGTAAGATAGTTATGAACTGTCCTCTGTGACCCATTGCTGTATAAGCTATTCTATCTGAAGTTGGGATCATCCACCATAACCAACCATAATCAAGTTCTTGAAAAAAACCTTCAAGATCTATATGTAATCTGGTGGAATTCTCTACCCATTCCTCAGGTACTAATTGTTTTCCATCCCAATTACCTTTTTGGAGGTATAAATATCCAAATTTAGCCATATCTCTGGGTTCTAAGAATATAGCACTTCCACCTAAACTATTTCCTGTCGCATCTGTTTCCCATATATAATCATCTATACCAATAAAATTGAACAAATATTCCTCAGCAAAAGTTGATAGAAACATGCCTGTTGATCGATGGATTATTCCAGCTAGTACATGAGTTAATCCTGAACTATATTGAAAAACATCTCCTGGTTTATGAATCAGGTTTTGACCTAAAACATACAAATAGGGATTGCTTTGCGAGACCATAATAGGCATCATCTCAAAGTCATCCGACCAAAAAAGACCAGCTGTCATTGTTAACAGATGCTCTACAGTGATGTTGTATTTTTCTGGGTTCATTTCTGGTGTAATTACCTCTGGAAAGAAATCTAGGATTGGTTGGTTTATACTTTCAATAAATCCCTCTCTAATAGCTATACCAACAAGAGCAGAGGTAATGCTTTTAGTTACAGAATATAATCGATGTGTCATATTTTCATTAAAGAAATTGAAGTATTCTTCAAGAACAATAAAGCCATTCCTTACTAATAACAGTGAATCTATTCTTGGAGAATAGTAGTCTTGATAATTATTTTGATCAATCCAATTTAGCATGTCTTCTATCCGATTTTGATCTAAATTTTGTTCCTCAAGAGAAGAAAATCGCCATTCTTCAGTAGGATAAAAACTATCATTGGATAAAACAGGATTTATGGGGGAAAAACCAAGTATTAATAGTAAAACTAAACAAGGATCTTGAAGTTAGCCATCCTTTCAATATCCCTTTTGAACATTTATATACATATGTGATTTTAGGAAATTGATCAAAATCGAATTTTTTCAGTTAATTGAATTATGGGAACTAGAAGAGAGTGAAGAGTACAATGAACTATTCGAATTAAAGGAAGTAACAAATACAGCAAGATTTCCTTTGTTTATCAAACCTAAGTGTTAAAAAAGAAAAAAGAAAAAAAAATTAAACTTTTGCTGGAAGATATCCTCCTTTAGCAAGTGTACTTGCTGCTTTTCCTATCGAGTGTTTTATTGCAGGTAGTGATGTATCATGATATTGTGACCATTCAAATAGATGATCAATAGCTATTGGGTACCCTATAGAATAATCTCCATATAGTTCTATATATAATACTCTATCAATTAAATATGAAAGAGCAACTCGAATTGTAGCGTCCCCTAAAGGCCCTGCTTCATCACAATTAATGAAAAGATAACGAGTATAGATTTGGCCATCATCTCGCAATTCATAGCAAATGGGTGCAAAGGGTTGATCTTCATATATTACTAATTCAATTTCATGGAATATTTCTATGGCATCATCAATAAAACCGCCTAAGTATAAAGAGTACATTAACTCAATTTTATCAATAAATTCCATACTAGTATAGTTCCAGAAATCATTCCAGACGAAATGAAAACAAAGGGTTTCATAGATATAAGTAAAGGAATCCTCGAAAGCACCAACAAGTCCAGCGAAATGGAGAATATCGAAGTCACCTGCTAACATTCGGTTTATAGCATCTCCCCATGTAGTATAGGTTGGAACAATCTTAATACCACAAAGAGCTGCATCTCTAATAAATTCATCAACAATACGCTGTGTATCTCCAACTATACCAGTATCTGGAACTAATAGCTCAATTTCAGGTGGAGAAATAGGTTTAACTGCTGAAACATTGAGAGATATGCATATGATAGTAATTAGCAATAAACACGATCCACTGACTAATTTTTTGTTTTCATGTGAATCATGATATTTACCGCTTAAACCATAAAAACTTGTGCTTAAAAGAAAAAATGACCTCAAATCAAACAAAAAAGCTTCTGTAAAACAATATAAGTGTATAATATAAAACTAACTCATGCAAGTTAAAAAAATGGGCTCGCGTGGGATACTGTTTAATCTTCCAAGTAAACCTTTCTCTGTCCAGATATATTGTATCAATACACCCAATTACCTGTTTATTATTGATTCTGGCGTAGTTTTAGAAAATCAAATGGAAGATGTTAAGAAATATCTCAAAGAAAATAATCTACTTACAAAACCAGTTATTATTTTCAATACTCACAGTCATCTTGATCATATTGCAGGTAATGGAGTTATAGATTCACGGCTCATTATCGGTCAAGAGTTAAGCTTAGAAGGTTTTCAAAATACTTTTGATCTTCTAAATAAATATGGAGATTACAAAATAGCTGCTGAGAATTTAATATTCCCCAATCTGACTTTTAGCAAGAAATTGGTTTTTGAAACTGAAGATATAGAATTCTTTCATACTCCTGGACACACTGAAGACTCAGCAAGTTGCTATGATAGACTTGATAAAATTCTTTTGGTGGGTGACAGTCTTGTCAGTCCTCTTCCTTCAATAAACTGGTATCAACTAGATATATTTATTGAAACTTTGCAGAAATACAAGGAGATTGAATTCAACAAGATGATCCTTGCTCATGAAATAGTTCTGGAAGATACTAAATTCATTGATGAATCAATAGAGTATATCAAGCGTTTCAAGGCTCTTGATGTGGATTTCACAGGATTTACAGATACTCATGCACTCATGTATAGATGGGGATTGGTAAATATAGCAAAAAATCTGAAAAAAGATGGAGAGGAGGAAGAAGCTAAAAAATTCTTCTTGAAAGCTAAAACAGATATCAAGAATCCGATAATTAAACCAGAAGATGAATCAGAATATAAACAGATTATTGAGCTAATAGATAAAGGACTTAAATCTCAGTAATAAATAGAAAATTCACCTGAATTCTATTTCTTTCATTTAGTTTATTTTATTAGTGTCTTTGCATAATCTAGATTGAAATGAACAGAAATAGAAATACCTACATAACAAAAGGAATAGTTGGTGGACTATTGTTATTATTAGGATTAGTGTTCGCTATAGGATTTTATCAAGGTTTCTTAAATTTCAATGAATCTTCAATTTGGATATTCATAGCTATTGCTGGTGGTTTAGTAGTTTTAGCTTTATCTGGTATATTATTGATACCAAGAACAAGAATAAATCGAAGACCTTCAAGTACTTATGGACTTAGAGAGAGTGAGAATTATGAAACATTTGAAAAACCAGTTATAAGGCAAGTGGGGAGCGATTTTAAACCTTCCAAAAAGTTGATCAATTCTATTACTGGTAAAGCTGAATTTTGTGATTATTGTGGAATCATGCTTGAAAAAGATATAATTTTCTGCATGAATTGTGGTAACAAAATTGAATAATAGCAATACTCCATTAATATTTCTTTCATAAAACATGAAGTATATTAAGGCTTCAAATCCTATTCGCTGAAAGAAGTGGATTAGATGAACAAAGAGTTCAGTAAAGATTATGTAAAAATAATTCCATTTGATCCTTTGAGCAATTCTAGAGAAACCTGGAATTTATACCATGAATATCATGCTACTTTGCATAATCAACGTTTTCCAGATAGTCCATTCACTACATCTCATGAAACCATAGAAAAAAGTTTGCAGTTATTCATGGAACATCCGCAAATAGATCCAGTTTATTTCTCTATTATGGACACAATTGCTCAAAAACAAATCGGAGATATTCTGTGTACAATTCTAAGTAAAAATTCTGAAACTTACAAAGAAAATCCAAACTACATGGAGTTTTATATCAATATCTTGGAGGGATACCATCGTAAAGGCATAGGTACATTAGCCTTAGCTAAAGTTCGTGATGTAGCTTTGGAGTATGAAAGAACACTCTTAGCTACTGATACAAATTATCAAACTGGTAAAGCTTTCTTACAAGCTTTAAGTGCAGAATTAGAAATTGGCATTGAAAATAGATTACAGCTAAAAGATGTAAATTGGTCAATGGTTGAACAATGGATGAATGAAGGACAAGAACACTCTCCTCAAACGTCGTTAGTTAAGCTTGATTCCATTCCTGAAGATATTATTGAGCAGTTTAGTAAAGTATATACTGAGATCTATAATCAGCAACCTTGGGAAGATCTGGATGAGGTAGCAATCATATTTACTCCAGAATATTTTAGACATCGATTAAGAGCTTTTACAGAAACTGGGGCACTGTGGATAGTTTTTCTAACAATTGAGGGGGATGAAAAGATTTCCGGTTTAACAGAGATGATTTATGGTCCAGATTTCAGAACACTAATAACACAAGAACTAACTGGAGTGAAACAAGAATATAGAGGAAGAGGATTGGGAAAATGGTTGAAAGCAGAAATGTTGCTCAAAATAAAAGAGGATTTCCCTGAAGTAACTACAATTCGTACAGATAATGCAACTACTAATGCAGCTATGCTATCAATTAACGATAGATTAGGCTTCAAGTTTTTTAGAGAAAGCATAGAAGCTCATATTACTCTGGAAAAACTCAATCAGTATTTATCAAGTAAGAACTTACCATGAGATTTATTCATCTGAACCAATGAATGTTACATATTCTGTCCTTGAGAATACTTTCTTTTGCTTAAACATAAATCTAAGCAGAAGTGTATTAATTAATACTCCAAGAAATTCAATTACTCCCATCCAGATGAAAGCCACAACGTAGCTGGAATTTATCAACAAAATTCCTCCGATTACAGGTCCCAAAACAATACCTAAATTTCCTGCAAAATTATAAAATCCCATCCCCATTGCACGATCTTCTTTTTTAACATAATCAGCAACAAGAGCCATATTTGCTGGATTTGTAATTCCAGAAAGAATTCCCAAGAAAACGAGAGCTGAAACAAGATAAGCAAAGCTGATAGAACCTAGAAAACCAACCAAACTTAGAACAATTCCATAACCTATGCTACCTGTAATAAGAAAAATATATCTTCCATATTTATCACTCAATTTACCGAAAGGATATTGTAAAAGTATGAAAGGTAAACCAAAAATAGCTAAAGCTATTCCTCTCATGCTAGGACCTAAATCCAACACATCTAGGATTAGCAGTGGAAGCGCAAAGAGAATGAACCCCATATGAAATCGATCGATGAAGTTGTAACTTGCAGGAATAATTAGTTTGGAATTATTTACAGCAGCTGAGAAGTTTTGTTTTAACGATGGTCTTTTACTGATATTTTCTGGTTCTTTTATCAGGAAAATTGAAAGAATGAGCACAGCTCCACTAAAGCCTACAGCCACATAATAGGGCATAAACACTCCAACATCAGCTAGAAAACCTCCAACCAGTGGACTTAATCCCATTGATATAGCTAGAAAGGTTCCAAAAATCCCCATATTCTTTCCTCGTGTAGTTGGAGAAGAAACATCTAATACTAAAGTCATGAAAATTTGCCAAACCAAAACAGTGAAGGTTCCCTGCAGAAATCTAAAGACAAGTAAGCTAGCAAAACTGGGAGAAATGGTTAGTAACCAAGAGAATAAAGCTGAACCAGCACTTCCAACGAGAATAAACACTTTACGTTTTCCCAATCTATCGGAAATTACTCCAGTGATTATTCCAAAGATAAGATAAGAAATGTATAAAACTGTATCATAGAGAGAGATTTGAAAATTGGAAGCTAATGGTAGAAAAACCTCGATGAATTCCTTTTCATTTGTGTGTAGCATACCTACTGAAGCAATTGTAAACAAACCTAGAATACCTATAATTATGATTGGTAAGTTTTTTCTACTTTCAGTTGCATATACATTATCTGGTTCATTCAGGTTTGTCATTTAAATTGTCAATTCCTTTATCTCTTCAACTATACTTAAAAACTATTTTTTTCAGTTTTAAAGTTTAGTTTTTCTCAATATTAATTTTATATAGAAGCTATTTTTTATATTATGGATTCAAAGATGTTTGAAGAATTCAAAGGTAAAAAATGGTTAAGTCTATTCAGTTTGTTTTTTCTATTCATACTCTTCTTTGAAATGCTCTTCTTCATGATGAGACCTTTACATGAAGAGTTTAATGATTTTCTTGCAGATTTAACCGGATCATCAATAAATTATGTAGCACTTCTAATAGGAATAATAGCTATCCCACTAATCTATAGCGCTTATTTAGTAATCAACAATGGTATAAAAATCGGAAAAACACAAGAAGCAAAACCCCATCTAGCTAATAAAATTATAGCACCTATCGTATTTGCAATTTTCATATTTCTGTTCTATTATCTAATCTCAACATTCGGAGAGGAAGCTTTTCTAATAAAGAATATGCTTGCACATTACAGTGTATACCTCTACCTATTCTTAATTATCTGTATAATCATCTTCATTTATCCGCTATCAACTCAGATTAGCAAATTAATGAAGAAAACTACAAGCAAAATCTTCAGTCCTAAGGTTGAAAAATCTCTTATTTTAGGAGGATTAATGATCATTTATCTATTCTTGTTTGCATTTCCAATGATATTTCAGCCAGTGTATGTATTAGGTGGAGATCTTCCTGCTAAACCAGGAATCATTGCTCATAGAGGAGGACAACACTATACACCAGAAAATACTGTTATTGCAGCAGTCTATGCCAATCAGATAGGAGCAGATGGAATGGAAATAGATGTTCAGTTGAGTTTGGATGGTATTCCTTTCCTCTTACATGATAGCACATTGGAGAGGACAACTGATGCAGAAGAAGTCTTTCCAAGTAGAGAAAATTACCTTGCTGATAATTTCACAATTGCAGAGCTAACATCATTAAATGCAGGAGCATGGTTTACGACAACGGATCCGTATGGTACTATAAATGAAGGAAAGATACCAACAGATTTACTAGATGACTACGAAATCGCTATGCTTCCAACACTGGAAGAACTGTTGGATTATGTTAATGATACTAACCTACTTCTTAATGTTGAACTCAAATATATATCAGACAATCATCCATACTTTGATCAATTTTCAGATATTGTTCTAGATGTGTTAATTGAAGCAGATATGGATGATCAAATCTGGGTTCAAAGTCCGAATGAAGCAATATTAGATCAAGTAGAATCTTTAGCTCCAGAGATAAATTCAATGCTAAACATAGGAGATGAACCTCCTACTCCTGAAGATTTTGATGATAAAGGATACGATATGATAAATACACATTATAGCTTATCGAACAAGATTTTCAAGGAATACATAGAAGCTGGAATAATGGTTAACATCTATACGGTAGATTTGAAACTAAGCTTCCAACAAGCATGGGCTCTTGGGGTAAGCTATGTAACAACAAATGAACCTGCTGATTTCATCGAAATGACTAGGCCTACTTGGTACTTATCAAAAGGACTCTATATTGGAATATGGATAATAATCGAAGTTGTAGGAATAGTTCTTATTTTAATACTGAAGTATGTTAAAATGAAAAAGAATATCTAGCTCTTTGAGCTAGTTTTTTTTTTATTTTTTTTCTTCTGTTTTTTCATTTTCGTTCTTTGTTCGAAGAATATTCTCTCACTGAGAAATATACTTTATATGTATCCGAGGGAAATAATTGGATTACATACGGAGGAATAATAATGATTGTGTTGGATAAAGAGAAAGAAGAAATTCCAAGATATATAGAAACAATAACAGATGAAATAAAAGCAGCTCTCTCTGTTCAGCATGTAGTACTCAATCAGAGTAGAAGAATATTGGATGATTTAAACTTCATCGAAGTTTTAGCTCCTGTGATTAAACCATCAAGAGATCCATTTGATAGAAGATCTGGTAGAGTCTCAAATGATTATTATGGTGCTCCTAATTGGTTGACAAGTAACATGCTTATCTATAAGCAAGCATTAATCCGTACTTTTGATAGAGTGTATACTCTTTCACCAAACATAAGATTGGAACCTTTATCTAAAACTAGCACTTCGAGTCATTTATGTGAATTGTACCAGCTAGATTTAGAAATGAGAGAGAAGACTATTTATGATGTAATGAGAAAGACGGAAGTCTTTCTAGAGAGATTATTTCAAAATGTGAAATTGATTAACGCACGGATACTCGAACAACTAGAACGAGAGTTTAATGTCCCTACAACTCCTTTCCCAAGAATGACTTATTCAAAGCTTTTTGAAGTAGCAGCATCTTTGGATTATCCATTAATTTATGGGGAAACAGTACCATTGGAAGTTGAAGAAGAATTATCTAAACAAGCAAAGAAACCATTCTGGATTGTAGACTATCCAGTAGGCTCGAGAGGTTTTTATTACAGAGAAGATCCCAATAAACCAGGTAATCTATTATCAATGAATCTAATCTACCCAGAAGGATTTGGAGAAGCTTCAAGTGGTGGAGAAAGAGAAATTAAAGTTAATAAAATAATCGAGCATTTGAAGTTATCTGGAAAAAATATCTCTGAATACAAATGGTATTTAGACATGATGGAAAATGATGGAAAAAGATCAGCTGGATTAGGAATAGGAATTGAACGACTGATAAGATATATCTTAGGTTTTAGTGTTTAGTAAATAAGAAAAGGAAAAACCAACTAAGCATGTAAATTTGTGCAAAACAGTTATTATATTCAAATTACTAGTTATTTTTGATTTAATTATAAGATTGATATATGAAAATCAAGGTGAATTGGCATGTTTAAAAAAATAAAAGATAAAGCCCCTAAAGTTCCTAATGTTGAAGTACCTGATGTTGAAGTACCTGATATTGAAGTCCCAAAGAATCCCGTTGACGAAGCAATGATTAATGAGATTAAGGAATTAATTGAAGAATATATCCCCCGGTTCATACAACTGTATTCGGATAAATTAAAAGAACTCGTTAAAGACAAAAACAAGAAAATAGTCAAGAATAAACGAAAGATAGAGGAAAAGAAGAAGAAAAAGGAAGAAGAAACTGACGAAGAGAATAGAAATGAACTTCAAGAGAAGATTGACAAATTAAAAGAAGAAATCAAAGAAGCTATGGAAGAACTAGAACCTGTTAATTTAAATCTTGAAACCATCAAGGAACTAGGTTTGGACGAAGTAAAGAGTGCTCTAACTAAGTTCATTGTACTTACTGTAGGACTGAAAATAGAAGCTGCTTTACCTGCAGATGAAATAGTAAGAAAAAAAGGTATGGAACTATCTGGAAAAGCTATAGCTAAACTTGTTGATGAAGCAGTCTCTAGAATAGATGATCTGGTCGGTAATCTAATGGAGAAAGTGCTTGAGGAAGAGAAAGAAATTGCAGAAGCCGAACTAGAAGAAGTTGAAGAAATAGTTGAAGAACCTTTGGTGGAAGTAATTGAAGAACCTGCTGAAGAACCTGTCGAGGAAATAATTGAGGAAGTTGTTGAAGAAGTCACTGAGGAAGTTATTGAAGAGCCAGTAGAAGACGTTGAAGAAGTTATAGAGGAAGTTGTCGAAGAAGTTTACAGAGAACCTGTGATAACTGCAGAAGAGATTGTTCAAGAGGTAGTTGCAGATGTAGCAGCAGAACCTCTCGAGGAAGTCGTTGAAGTAAAAGAAGTTGACCTAATTAAGGTTAAGGAAGATCTGATAAATCATATTTTAGAGAAGCACAGACAAAGAATAATAGAAAAAATCCTTGACGATGTGGAAGCTCAGAACAGAGCAATAAAACTCTTCAAACAAAGAATCGAATCGATTGTTGACGATACTATAGCCAAAAAGAAAGAAATTAGTTGACTAAAATAATGATTGGAGTTTTTCCAATCTATTTATTTTCTTTTCGTTTAATGAAGTAAAGACCAAATCCAACACTAATTTTTCTTTTTGTATAAATTACTTTAATTATTTAAATAACAATTACTATAAGAATAGATTTCTTCTGAATTTTGAATAGTAATATGATACAAGAACAAATAGAAATGATACATATTGTTCAATCTATTAATGAAATCAAAGATTATGGCGTTCCAGATGGTAGAGGTTCAAAAAAGTATCTCGTAGAATACAAAAACCATTATTACCCCCCAGAATATGTTGTTTCATTGTCTAACAAATATATAAGTGGGGAAACATTAGATAAATCAAAGTTAAGAGATGAAGACGAGAGTAATGCGATTCTTGAGAATTTAGGATTTACAATAGTAGATCTGTGCTCATTGGACACAAAGACTCTCGAATATCTGAACAATCAGAATATAGTGTCACTGACGAAGATTCACTCAAGTGAAAATTGTTTAAAATGTAAGAATATTATTAAAGGAATCTTAGAACATATTTATGGAAAAATCAAAGTTGATTACCATGTTACTGTTGGTACAAAACCTGAGGATTTTATAAATACTAAATACTATGACGCATTGAAAAATATCTATGAATTATTACAATCTTTTAGAGGTTTAAATGATTTTGTGCAAACAACAAGGCTTCCGACCTGTAATTTTTATGTCATAAATCAAGGAAAAATTATTGAATTTGATGAATCAACGCATTTTAACCAATTAAGAGCGTTAACACTAAAAAATTATCCTGAAGACGTAAATTTAGAATTTGATAAGAATAAATGGTTAAGATTATGTGAAAAAACAGTTTCAAAAGATAATAATCCGAATTATAGAGATGAGCAACGTGCATGGTTTGATACGTTAAAAGATTTCCTCCCTTCAATGGATATTCAAGAAACAAAATCTATCAAGTCTATGACACGATTGTATACCTCAGATTTCGTTTGGTGCAGCTTGAATCCTAACGAATTTTCTAAAAAAGAACATTCAACGCTACCTTAGAAAAAATCTTGAATTATGCTTCAAATAACAATAACAAGAGTCTAAATATATTCCAATCACCAAATCAAGAAGTTCTTTCTGAATTGAACAAAATCATCTTTGAAAATATATAATTTAAAATTTGTAAGGAGTAAATATTTTAGTTTGAAAAATTGAGATATCAATGATATCTGAAACAATAATTAAAAAATCTTAGTGGAGAAATAGAAAAGGAAAACTAGAAAGTTTTCCCAACTTACTTTTTCTTTCGTTTTAAAACATAAACACTTGTTCCAATAGCAACAATTGCTACTCCAATTATTGAGAAGCTAAAGCCAATACTAGTTGTTACATCTGATTTTAGAATGAAGTGGTAGTAACCAGTATAATCATTTCCAACTTTAATCTCATATGTATCAGCAAAATTCAATGGTAATTCGAATAAGGCATTTATTAGTAGATTACTATCAGCTAAAATCACATCACCATCAGCTAACCTAGCTCCATCAAAGTCATGAAGATCTACAGTTGAGATAGTATGTAATTTAGGACTTAGGTTTGTACAGAAGAAGGATGAGAAGGATTACAGAGGATTTCTGCAGAATCTTTTTACATTCCATACCTTTGTTTTTAATACTCTTGCTATATAAATCGTTTCGAAAAAACTCTTATTTTGATAAAAACTAAACCTTAAAAGAAAGATTTTCTATCTTTAGTGATTGAAATGACTGATTTGATAGAATATGATAATAACGTTTTTCTTCCAAGGAAAGGATCTTTTGAATATAGCTTTCTTTTAGCAGATAAAAAGCAACAGAAGAAGTTCCTAAAACGTTTCAAATTCATGAATAAATATCTGGTTAAACCTTTTTACAAAATGGGAATAATTCCTTTAATTGGACTTGGAAGATTCTTGATATTAATTTATACTAAAGGGAGAAAGAGTGGTCTAGAGAGAATTACTCCTATAGAACATCAAATTATTGATGGAGTTATTCATATTTTTGTAGGTAGAGGGAATAAAGCCGACTGGTTTAGGAACATGAAAGCTGATCCTGATGATGTTTCAATTAAAAAGGGTTTCAAAAAATATCCTGTTAAGTTCGAGATAATTGAAGAGAAAGAAGAAATCGTCAAGGTCTTTAAATGGTTCGTAACAAATGTTCCAATATTGCCTAGATTTGTCTTTGGTTGGAGAAAGAGAAAAGATGATGTTAATACTGTAGATTTTTCTTTTATAGCAGACAAACTCTCTGTAATTAAATTGCATAAAAAATAAAACTTCTAATCTATAGAAATTCAGAAAGATTAGTTTTACCTACTTTTGTTCCTTTAAATTTTGTAAGAACTTGCTTGCCTATTTCAGCTAAAGATTTCTTGACTCCATTAGTTTTTTCCACTTCTACCATAGGATGTATGCGAACAACTACACCATCCTCCCGTTGATTAACAATTGCAAAGAACTGATTTTTAATATTTTTTTCTATAACTAGGATTTCAATGAGAATAGTTGACTCATCAAGTGAAAGAAATGAATTGGTAGATCGAATAAGCAAGTTTTCTTCCTTAATGAAGAGAGGTTCAATTTCTTTAAATATATCCTGTGTTTTAATTTCTCGTGTTTTAATTTCTCCTTCTAAAACTACATGAGGAATTTTTATCACCATTATTCTATTCTAAATATACTATTTTAGTAATTCTTCAACTCGACTCTTTATTTTGTTTCCTTTTTCAGATGTGTATTCCCCTTCAATTTTAGTGAAAATTTCACCTTTATTGTTTAGGACATAAGTTATAATATCCTCATCATTTTCGATTGTAAGATTCTGCATGAATTTTTTCTTATCTAAATAAAGTGTTATAGTTCTATCTCGAATCTCTTTATCTGGAATACCCATTCTCATCCCCCCATCAATTATGAATCTCATCCCCTTATATCCTCTGTTGATTGTAGGAAATTCATAGAAATAAATCTCTGTGTGAGTTTGCTTCAATTCTTCTAAAAATGGAACCCAGGTGTTAACTAAACCTTGATGCCATTGTTGAAAAGCAACAGTTACAATGTTTATAGTTCCTTCTAAATCTTGAGGAATTTTGTATTTCTTCTTTTCTAAATTAGATCCTTTTACCTCTGGAAAAATCATCTTTATCAAACTAATTCTAGTTGATTAGAATAAAATATGTTGTGGATTTACAAAAAAACTTCTTACTTCAATTGTCACTTAAGGTTAATCTCAAAGTTTTATGGAAATTATGCACTACTATATATTCATCAACAATTATTCGTAGAAAAGCAGTGCTCTGTTTCTCTACAAAATCTTTGAGTTGTGGATATTTTTCGATAAACCTTCGCAAAATCTCTTTATTGGTTTCTTTGTCTAGCTCCTCTACTTTCCCTAAAACTGTAGCAGTAACTGCTTTGGTAACATCTTCTAACTCATTCGAACGATTATCAAAGAACATGCAGACTTTTGGATCAGATAAGAGATTTGTGAATTTAGTTGTTTTTCTTGATGTTGCAAAATGAATGTGTTTGAGGTCATCAGAATTAAGAGAAGCTACAAGGGAAGAGTAAGGAAAATGACTTTGTGCTAAATTAGTAGTTAAAACACAGAAGAGTTGTGATGCCAATAGTTCTCTTATAATTTTCTTAATATCCGATTCTTCAATCATATCTGTTAATCCTTTTTAATGTTTAAATACTTGTTCTTGAAAATTTAGAATTAAATAAATCTTTTAAACACTCTTTTCAATTTGATAATATGATATTCGCTCAACTTAACGATAAAAGTTGTAAAACATATATTTTAGGTAGTAAACTTCCAAAAGTTATACTTATTGACCCTGTTTTGGAAGGTGTTGAGGATTATATTGAATATATTGACAAGAATCAGCTTCAAATCTCTGCTGTAATTGATACCCACTCGCATGCTGATCATATTTCTGGTTCAGCTGTTCTCAAAGATCGTATTGACTGTGAGTATATTATGCATGAAAACGCTCCTTCCCAATGTGTAACAAAAAGAGTGAAAGAAGGAGATGTTATTGAGATAACTGATATTAAACTTGAAATTCTTGATACTAAAGGCCATACCAATGATTCAATTAGCTTAATTTGGGCTGATAAACTATTCACAGGGGACGCACTCTTTTTAGATGATGGTGGTGCAGGACGAGATGATTTACCTGGAGGAGATTCAGCAAAGCACTGGGCGACACTAGAAAAATTCAAGAAACTGCCAGAGGATTTAGTTGTTTATCCTGCACATGATTATAGAAATAGAAAACCATCTACACTAGCAAATCAGAAGAAGACCAATCCTCATCTAAAGGAGAGAACCCAACAGGAGTTTGTAAATTACCTCAATGATCTGAAATTGGGACCTGCTGAATGGATGAAAGATGTGCTGTCAATGAATTAATAGTTGAAAGTATCACAGCTGATAGCCTAGCTAACAGAATTGAGAATAATGAGAATATAGTTATGATTGATGTCCGTGAACCTATCGAATTAAAACAAAGGATAGGGCATATAGATGGTGTGATTAATATACCAATTGGGAAACTAATTGCTAATTTAGATAAACTAGAAGATAAGAAAGAAGAAGAAATAATTATAGTCTGCAGATCAGGTTCTAGAGCTAATACAGCTGCTAAGATAATGATGAAAGCAGGCTTTAGACACCCTTTAGTTCTTATGGGTGGAATGCTTGCTTGGAATATAATGCATACTAATAAATGAATAAGCTATTTCTTCTCCCTTAAAATAAGCAAATTAGTAAGAAAACTTACCAAGAATATTGTTATAAGCTTCAGTTTTCATTAAACTGAATAGGTGAGATAAAAGAATTTTACTTTTATAGGAAAAACAAATATACTTATTTTACTTAATTATCTTGTCTAAAATGGCTTCAATTGTTCTAGATTGGCTAAAAGCTAATAGGATTGATTTAATTATTTCTGCAGCAGTTATTTTAATTGGTTTAATACTTATTAGGATAATAGGTTTTGAGTTAAAACGATTAGTCAAAAACAATCGTATAAAAAAGAGAGGTGCTAAAGCTATTCAAAGAATGTTACAGCTGTTAATACTCTTGATCATTTTTACTGTTTTACTTGTACAATATCTAGAAACAGCAGGTTTTCTAACAGCATTAATCACTCTTATGGGAACTACTGTAATTGGTTTTGCAGCGATGAATACTATAGGTAATTTCATAGCTGGAATCATTATAATGACAAGTAAGCCTTTTATCAAAGGAGATAGAATATTTTTTGAAGGAAAACTAGCAGATATTGTTGATATAGAATTTATTTATACAAAAATCCAGCTAATAGATAAAACAATAGTAGCAGTACCTAACCAAGAACTCTTAAGACAAAGTATCAACAATCTAGGAAGTGGTGCAGAAATTATAATGAGAGATATTTCTGTTACGCTTGATTATTCTTTAAATCATTTGGAAGTTGAAGAAACTCTAGTAAATGCTATAAAAGGTTATAAACTTCTATCAACTGAAGAAGATCCTTTTGTTACAATTAATGATTATCACGATTATGCTGTAGAATACAAACTCTATTATTACATTAAGGACGTTATGCAAATTCTCATTATTAACTCTGAAATAAGAAAAAGAGTTCTAGAAGCATGTGAAGCAAAAGGATATAAGATAAGTGTTCCACTACTAATAAAAGATACAGAATGAATTCAGTTTATCTTCTAAATTTATTATTTTTTTTCCTCATACATTTTTTTCCTCTCTCTTAGGAAAGTTACTGATACCGTTGATTTATGCTAAATAGTGCTTACTAAATCAAAGTAAGCTTTGAGAATCCCCTTAGTTATGATTTTATTCAGTAATCCTTCTAATTTGGAAAACTGAGATTAATTTTAAATGTTAGTAGGTTCAGGCATTTGTATGATTTCTAAATCTAGCACTTTCATCAATCAATATGGTCCTTGGGCATTAATAGCTGGTGCATCTGAAGGTCTTGGAGAAGCTTTTGCTGAAGAACTTGCAAAGAAGGGATTAAATCTAGTTCTTATTGCCAGAAGAGAAAAATTACTTCAAAAAATCTCTAAAAACATACAAAAAAAATATAGAGTTGAAGTGATTGTTCTTCCTCTTGATCTGAACTCTTCTGATATGTTGGAAGTAATAGAATCAAGAACCAAAGATTTAGATGTTGGATTATTTGTATACAACGCAGCATTAAGTCCAATTGGTTTGTTTACAAATCACTCCCTTGAAACACACTTGAAGGTGATAAATTTAAATTGTATAGGCTCAATGACCTTAACTTATCATTTTTGCAGTAAAATGAAAGAAAAAAGTCGAGGAGGTATCATTTTGATGAGTTCGATGGCAGGTTTACAAGGATCACCAATTCATGCTCATTATGGTGCAACTCGTGCTTATACTAGGCACTTAGCAGAATCTTTGTGGTTGGAGATGAAAGATTTTAATGTTCATGTAACAGCATGTGTTGCAGGAGCTACAGCAACACCCAATTATCTTTCTTCAGAACCTATCGACAAAGATCTGATTAAACCCAAACCTATGAAACCAGAAAGAGTAGTTGATTTTGCACTGAAGGGATTAGTCAAAAACAAACCTCGAGTTATTCCAGGTTTTGCAAATAAGATATCTGTAAGATTCTTGCATTCATTCTTGTCTTCGAAAGAAAGAATAAAACTGATGGGCTCAGTAGCGCAAAAAATGTACGGAGAAAATAAAAATCATATTAACAAATAATTGTGAAATTCTTCTCGGAACTTTTTTAAAAAAGTGAAATTCTTATTCAAGAAATCTCAATCAATTTGAAAGAGTGAATTAAAATGAGTAATGGAACACCTTTGCGTGAAAGAGATAAAGCAAGAAAGATTATTGACATAACACTAATAGTGTTTTATATCTTTAACTTCATATTCATATCTTATATGTTTGATATTGAGCAAGTTGTAGTTCTTGACCACAGTACTTATGGTACAGCAGCTTTTACCTACCCTGCGTGGCCACCAAAGTTTATTGTAGACCTAAACCATTGGGTGGGAGTGAATTTCGATCCAGCCCTACTAGAAAGACCAACTTGGTGGCGTGCAACAATATGGATTGATATAGTATTGTTTGGTCCATTTTATGCTGTTGCAGCTTATGCATTCATCCGCGGAAAGAATTGGATAAGAATACCAAGCATTATTTGGTCATCAATAATGCTAACAAATGTTACAATCATTCTGTTTGTAGAATTCACTGATTATGTGAACTCTCAATGGTATATAGTGATACTAGCAAATCTTCTATGGATACTTATGCCAATATTAACAATAACAAGAATGATACTCTATCCTCAAACGTTTGCAGGAGAACGGCTAAAACGGGAAAAGTAGAAATCTTAATCGAATAATTTCAATAGACATGAGATAAGGTTTTAATATATAGTGTTAGATTTTAGAAGGAGAACTATGAATGATGCATTAAATCTTTTGAAAACACGCAGAAGTATTAGAAAATATAAAAATACACCTATTGAAGAAGAAAAGATTCAGAAATGTCTAGAAGCTGCTAGATGGGCTCCTTCAGCTTCAAACAAGCAACCTTGGGAGTTTCTCATTGTAACCGATGAAACAATTAGAATGAAACTTTCTGAGCTACATCCTTATGCGAAATTTGTTGCAGAAAGTCCTGTTGTTTTCATTCCACTAACAAATCCAGAAATACACCAGAAATACCATATGTCAGATACAGCTTTAGCAACTATGCAGTATATGATTGAAGCTCACAGTATAGGTCTAGGGACATGTTGGGCAGGAGTAATTGGAACCCCTATGGAACAAGAAATGAAGGAACTTCTAGGAATTCCTGCACATCTAAACATTTTAGGTTTGGTCGCTACAGGATATGCTAATGAAGAACCTACACGAGGAAGAAAAAATTTAGATGATCTAGTTCATTATGAAAGATATTGACAAGGAACCGGGCTTCCTCCTCATAAAAAATGAATAAAATCTATATATATTAATTATTATCCTTTAAAATTCTGAAGCAACAGATATTTATTAGTTGAAATTAAAATCATGAACTGTTAAAATGAAGACTGATAATAGTGAAAAAGAAACGATTAATGAGGAAAAAGTAATTTGGGAAGATGATACCAAATACTACATTAATAATGAAGAAACAGATCACACAACTTGGTTTAGCAGTATCATGGCAGGTTCTATAAAAGCAATCGAAATACTAGAAACAGAAAAAACAGGAAAGAATGTTTTAGATATAAAAAATGATGATTTACTACAAAAAGTGAAAATGGAAGTGAAAAAACCAGTTTCAAATGAAGTGCATTGCTTAAAATGCAAGAATGAATTTAAGATAGGTAACGAAGTTTATCGTTGTTCTACTTGTGGATGTTTGTATTGTAAAGAATGTTCAAGAGAAGTGTTGTTCTTTAGAACAGAGAAAGTAGAAAAGGGAACATATTGCTCAAATTGTTTTTGATAAAGCATCATGGTTCATCAAATTCTAGAAAGAATTATTACTGAGTGTTAATTAATTGATTTAGTAATATTTAAAATGAAAGGTGAAAAAATGCCAGTCGTACATGTATATTTATGGGAAGGAAGAACTGATGAACAAGTTGCAGAAATAATAGAAGACATGACAGAGGTTTTCGTGAAAAGAGGTACATCTCCAGAAGCTGTTAGGGTTCTTGTTCATGCCCTTCCAAAATCTCATTGGGGTAAAGGTGGAAAACCATCAGGATAGTCAATAAGGAAGATTCCCTTCTTTGACATGAAATTAGCTTTCCAACGTTTTTATTTCTCAAACATCACTTTTTCTTTTTTTCTTAGGAAAGCTAGTGCTATCATTGCTCTGTGATCACTAATATTTGCAACCACAGACCAAGCATTATGGACACCTTTTGCTTTAATCCTGTTAGGTAAACCTTCTACAGTAAAGCTCGCATACATTGATGGGATTCCTTCTTCTGGATATTCACACATATCCAAGCGATTGTCTTCTTGTAATAATCTGATCTCTGAAAGAAGGTCACCTGTTTTATCAAAATCATCAGCAGCAACAAATTCAGCATAGGGATAGCCTTCAATAAAAACCACAACTCGTTTTCTGTTTAAACCATATGCTTCTCTATCAGTTTGTCCAATCTGAACCTCGTATCTTCCTTGTTCATCTAAAGCAATGTATTGAATCACTGTATAATTCTCTGTTGTGTCAAACCATTGATATTCAAAATCCTCCTTAACTCCCAAGAAACTTATTATTTTCATATGTCTATCAAAGATTATCTCCTTAAAATTCTTTTGAATAAAAGGATGAAAGCAGTTTAATTACCCTAATTCGAGAAATCTTTATTACAAAATGAATCAGTGTACAATTTTAGGTCATAAAAATTTCTAGAGGTGATAAAAATAAAAAAAGGAAGTTTAATTAAAGACCTAAGAACTATTTTTCTTCTCTTGCTTATTTCATTCGTACTTCTTGCAACTCTAAATGCTCTCCAAATAAAATCAGAGAATGGACAATTTGAATCTATCAGAGATTCTGACTGGTTTTGGACAGATACTGAAGTTCTATCAAAGGAGAGTACCCAAAACTCTGAATTTTCTGAAATAACAACCGATTCTATAGGGAACCTTCATATTGTCTGGTGGGATCCAACAAATTATTTAGGAGCGGGTACAGATAGAGATATCTTTTACAAACGATGGGAAACAGATTCAAATACATGGACTGTTACTGAAGTTGTCTCTGAAAGCACAGCAGAATCATTTGCTCCTGATATTGCTATTGATTCGTTAGATAATGTCCATTTTGTGTGAGATGAAAACAATCAAGTTATTCTACATAAACAATGGATTGCTACTACGCAAAGCTGGTCTAGTATTACTACCATCTCAACTGAAAGCTCTGTAAATTCAGTCAATCCCTCAATTGGAGTTGATTTATCGGATAATATACACGTAGTTTGGGGTGACAATACAGATTATTTAGGTGCTGGTGGAGAATTTGATATTTTCTATAAAATCTGGAACGAGACAAAACAATCATGGTCAACTACTCAAGTTGTCTCCACTGAAAGCACTGATCACTCTTTGTGTCCTCAACTAGCTATTGATTCCATTGGTAACGTTCACGTTATTTGGTACGATCCGACTGTCTACTTGGGTTCAGGTAGTGATTACGATATTTTCTACAAGTATTTAGATGCAACAACAAAAATCTGGCAACTAACTGTGGTCTTATCCAATGAAAGTAACGACATGTCATTAAATCCTGATATTGCAGTTGATTCTCTTGATAATGTTCATATAGTCTGGGACGACGAAATGCCTTTTGATGGAGCTGTAGGAGATGCTGATATTTTCTATAGAATCTATGATAAAGATTCAGCTAGTTGGAATATACTTGAAGTAATATCAGATACTGGAGTTTCCACTTCTTGGTTACCTTCCATTGATATAGATCCGGATGATAATATCCATGTTGCATGGGAAGATTCTGCAGCTTTTGATCGTGAGGATACATTTCTAGATATTATCTATAGATTTTTCTCATCCAATACTGAAACTTGGTCAAAAATTGAAGCTATTTCCACAGACAGTACTACAACTTCTAGATTTCCTTCTTTATCAGTTGGAAAGTATGGAAGTGTGAATATAGTATGGATAGATTATACGAATTTATCATACTATGGTCTTGATTCTGACATCCATTTTAAGAGATTTATAGGTCCACCTGCTGAACCTACATTAGCTACTATAGTTCCAGATGAGATTAGTACAGATACACTAAAACTAGAGTGGAATGAAGCAAAAGGTGTTAGACAATACTATGTCTATAGAGATACATCATTTATCTGGTCTGTTGATCATTTAGATCCAATATATACAATTAGTGCAAATGAAACTATTGACACTTTACCTGATGTAGGAATCTATGGTTATGTTGTTGTTGCTGATAATGTTCATTTCAACAGCTCACCATCTAATTGTGTGCATGTCCAATATTCGATAACACACATTAGAGAATTCGTAATACCCATCAGTATTCTAACAATAATTGCTATGCTAGTTTTAACGATGAGATTCAGACGTAAAAGATACAAAACATAACTTTCTTTTTTTTTCTTTTTTTTCAATATTATTCTGAATTTATATGAGATTCATCATTCAGATATTTTTTCATCAATAGCTTGTAATTGATTCAATATTTTGACGTAAAGTTCTCTTATTGCAGTAGGTGTGACAGATAGTGGTACTTTCTCCTTTAGATAGATAGGTGGATCAAGAAGACGAACTAAATTGAGAATTTCTTCTACTTCAACTTCTAAGGTATATAATGAACCATACTCACCATTATCAGTACAAGTAGCAGCAGAAGCCGAATTTAGTGAAGAAAAGAATATCAATGATATTAGTACAATGAGTAATTTTCTTCTCATTAAGAACGGAAAGCTTTTCTAAATAAACAAATTCTTACTTTTTACAAAATTCTAGAAGTAAACCTTGGATTAATACTTGAAAGTCTTATTATTTTATTTCTTATCTTAGAACCTGTTTAGAAATCTGAAACCTTTGGAATTACATGTTGTCCCATTATCTCAAGGGGTTTTATTTCATGGACATTGGGCATGTTAAATACCACATGTTCACATCCGATTTTGCTTAGCTTCTTACATATCTCTATTACATCTTCTGCACTCATCGCATCAGGAGAGAGTTGAATGTAAGTAGTAACAGTTTTTTCTATCTGACTATACGGTCGTCCTACATCTTTACAGTGTTGCTTGAGAACAGAATATTTGTGTTTTACGCGTTCCATGGCATTATCCCATGTAAAATCTTCTCCTGTTAATACTCCAGCATTCTTTAGTGTGGTTCCAATTACAATATTGCAAGCATCAGCATATTTTGCTACGAATCTAAGAGTTTTCTTCTCACCTGATCCACCTATTAAAATAGGAGGATGGGGTTTAGTTATTGGAGGGGGATTATTCAAAGGTTCTTTAAGAGTGATAAATTTACCTTCAAAAGGTTGAGTATTTCCAGACCAAATGTGTTTGATAATCTTCAAAGATTCTTCAAGCTGTTGAAAACGTATTTTTAACGATGGAAAATCATATCCATATCCAACTGCTTCTCTTTCAAACCATCCAGCTCCTATTCCAAAATAGGTTCTTCCTTTTGATAAAACATCTATTGTTGTAAGCATCTTAACAAGAAGGGCAGGATTTCTGAAAAAATTACAAGTAACTTGTGCTCCTACTTTGATTCTTTTGGTTACTGCAGCTAAATGAGCAACTGTTGTGTAAGCTTCTAGCATTTCATCTTCTTCAGGCCCATGTATCTCTCCATACTGAGCTCCAAGCTGAAAAATATGATCCATGATCCAAATGCTGTAGAAACCTGCATTATCTGCAGCTTTAGCAATTTCAGTTAGCTTGTCAGAAATGTTAATTGGGCTTCCAGGCCAGTTAAATTTACCTATATGCAAACCTATTCGCATGGATAAGAATTATCAGTTGTGATATAATTATCTTTTGATGAACTGTCTAGGAGTTCATTGAGATTGTCATTTCTAAAATCAATCTTTAAAAAAAAATGTTGTATCTATAGCTCTCTGGAAGCTAAAATCTTGAATCAGTTTTAAGATGTACATAGCTAGACGTAAGAGAAACCTTACCTAACTATCTTCTCTTCTTTTCTTTTTTATGAAATCTAACGATTATTAACAAGCTAATAGCAAATACAATGGTTAAATAACCTATGTAACTTGTTTCCATCGTTGGCTCCATTGTTATTGTTTGTTCGTTAAACCAAACAGTACATGTGGTTTTGAAAGTATCTTCAAAGAGATACTCGTTTAATGATGCAGCACTGTAGATTATGACTTCTTCTGTAACGTTTGTTATATCAAATAAAAAGCTAGCATTTACACTCTTTGAAGAACCAGGTGACTTTAGTATATCTTCTTCACCTTGCTTGTAGCTGGTTGTCTGATAAGTTTCTCCCAATATTTTTGCATATAAACGGACTTGGTTTATTTTAGACACACTGGAACCAAATTTATCAATTTGAAGCTTCATCGTTACATTATAGATTACTTGCTGTTCTGTTTGTATATTATCCACTGTAACTTCTAATGTAAATTCTGAACCATATCCGGCAGTGAACATATGAGAAATTGTTGAAGCTGAACTTAGTGAAGAAAAAGATATTATTGATATTAAAACAAAAAGCAAACCCCTTTTCATGACTAACGTAGAGCTTTTTTAATTCAAAAATTCTCGTTTTTTACAAAATCCGAGATGACCCCAATTATTGTATAACCAACTAATCAATTATTAAAGCTAGAAATATTGTGCTTATAATTTTCCAGTATCTTGAATCTGGTATCATTTTCGAATATCTCCTTTTAGTTTGAAAATACCCTTATTTTGGAAATCCGAAATATTTGGAATAGCTTGTTTTCCAATTTTTCTACTCTTTATCCATAACTCTTTAGGCGCGTTCTTAAAAACATTCTATTTTTAGGAGAACATCATTTTAAAATATAATATATCTTTCTCATCTAATGAGAGCATTTATAAGTTTCTGAATGCTATCTCTTGTTGTGAATATCGTACTTTGAATAATAACGAGACGAGAATAATGTTAAGAACTGAACAAAAAAATGATTTATTTGCAATTAATGATGATGCAATTATTATAGCACAGAATCTTTCAAAAGTATATAATAATTCTCACGTTAAAACAATTGCATTACAAAATATTGATCTAAAAATTCAAACAGGTTCTTTTGTTGCTATTATAGGACCATCAGGGAGTGGTAAATCTACCTTAATACATATATTAGCAGGTTTAGATAAACCAACAAAAGAAGAAGAACAATTATTACAACTTGATAACTATACTATTCTGGGAAAAACGGAAAGTTCATTAGCTGAATTTAGAGCAAGAAATGTTGGTTTTGTGTTGCAATTTTTCGGACTTCTTCCAACTTTAACTGTCCTAGAGAATGTTATGATGGCAGGATATTTTGGTGGGATTAAAGACAAAGTGAGAAAAGCTAAGGCCTTAGAATTACTCTCTTTGGTTGGATTGGAGAACAGAGTAAATCATCTACCATCTCAATTATCAGGAGGACAAAAGCAGAGAGTTGCTATTGCGAGAGCATTAATTAATTCTCCTAAAATATTGTTTGCAGATGAACCTACTGGTAATTTAGATAGTACAAGTGGAAGAGAAATTTTAGAACTATTAAAAAAATTAAATTTAGAACAGGGTATTACCATTATTGTGGTGAGTCATGATTCAAGAATTCTAGATTATTGTACAGAAATTATTGAAATCGAAGATGGAAAAATAATCTCTCACATATCAAATGGTAATCAGTCATGAGGTGAGGAATTTGCTTTTTCTTAAGATTTTGCGAGATTTTAATCAAAGGAAATTAAGAACTATATTAACAATATTTGGTTTAGCGATCGGTGTTTTCAGTATAACTGGTTTTATGATTACTTCTGATAGCATACTTGAATCAGCTGAGTATGACTATGGTATAAACAGTGCAGATTTTGAAATACTATTTGATTATGAAACTGTTTCTATCTGGAAAGATGATTATTTGACTAATGTTCCAATAGTAAAAGATTATGAACCATCATTCCGATATTCTGCTTCGTTCGAGATCAATTCAGAGATACATAATTCAGAATTGCGAGGTATTGAAATAGAAAGAATTGCAAGTCTAACTTCGCTCGCTGGGATATTTCTAGTAGAAGGAGAGCTGCCTGAAGAAGGGAAAAATGAAATTCTGTTAGATTTTTCTGCTGCTAAGGAATTTGATGTCCAATTAAATAGTACTATAGAATTCAAGTATTTGAACGAAGAAGAAATTGTAAATACAATCGACTTAAAGGTAGTTGGATATGCACGTAATGTCTATTCTCCTAGCTATACATTTGAAACCATTTTACAGATATGGATAAGTATTGATCAAATTCAAACACTTCTTGGCAAAGAAGATGTTGTTACTAGTGTATTCGTGAAACTAATCGATGTAGACAATATACCAGTTGAATCTGAAAAAGTAAAGAAGGCACTAGTTAATGAAGGGATAGATGTTTTTGCAACAAATTATTATAATCTAGAAACAGATTGGAGAACTTGGCTACTTGGACTAATAGGAGCTATTATAACTTTGATGGGTGTTTTTAGTTTAATTACTGGTGGAATACTATCAGCTAATACAATTCAAATGGCAGTAGCTGCAGAAAAAGGAGATATTGCATTGCTAAAAGTTATAGGAGGAAGAAAAAAACATATTCTTTCTATTTATCTCTTAGAAGCAGTAATTTTCGGCATTTTTGGTGCTATTTTAGGAATCGTGATATCTTTAGGAGTTTCAAGGCTATTAATCAGAATGATATTAGCGCCTTTCAATGTTAGCACTTTTATCTTTAAGGTTACACCTTTATCAATTGCATTAGGAATAGTAATACCTGTAGCAACTTCAGTAATATTTGCATTACCAACAATCCTTCGAACCTTAAAAATTACCTCTATGGAAGCATTTAGAGATGCTCCTTTAAAGATTAAGAGAAATAAAACCAAAGCAATGGAAAAGATTGTGATTTGGAAATACAGTTTTAGAAATCTGTTTAGAAATAAGAAAAGATCAATCATGAATATTCTAATGCTTTCTTTGGCCATTGCTTTAGTAGTTTCAATTACAGCTGCTAGAAACAGTTACTTGAAAGGTGTTGATGAAATGTATGATAATCAACCTACTGATATCTCATTATATCTTCCAGAAACAAACTTGACAGAAGTTCAGTATGTTGTTGATGGTTATACATCTACTCATTATACTGATGAATTCAAAGCCATTCATTATATCAGATGGTACTGGGCAGGATATAATGATACTAGTTGGGGAATTCATATGTATGTTCCACTTTTAGGAATATATCCCTCTGATTCTATTCTGGAATCTTATCGATTAGTAGAAGGTCGGTTATTGACTTCAGCCGATGCTAATACTAGCAATATTGTAGTAACACGACTCTTTATCGAAAAACACTCAGGGATGAATCATGGATTACATAAAACTATTGAATTGGAATCTAACAAACAATTTAGGAATTTTACAATTGTAGGAATAATCGAAGATCTACAACAAAATGGTCACATTATGTACATCCCAATGAGTACAATGAATGATTTTTGTGGTGATTCAAACATTGTAAATACTGTTTATCTTGAACTTAAAGATAACTCTTTAGAAGAAGAAATAACTAGTGATTTAAAGAAATATGAAGAAATAGTTGCCAGAGCTTGGCATGTTGATGGAATTGGAAAAATAAAAGATATATTTAAAGACCAAATGAATTTTGTGCTCAATATTTTTACTATAGTAATTGTATTTGGGATTATTATATCATTTCTAGGTGGAATGAATTCCTTCATAATGTCAGCATCAGAAAGACAAAAAGAAATTTCCCTTCTGAAACTTATAGGCTCAAAACCAACTTGGATTACATCATCTTTTCTAATAGAAGGTGTTTTTATTGGTGTTATAGCTAGTATTATTGGAAGTTTCATTTTCGGAATTGTTCTTGGAATGCTAATTGTAAAAATAGTATCAGATATTTACTTACTATGCAGTTTTATCTTATCACCGTTTGATATATTGATAGGAATAGCAATTGGCCTTATAGTTGGTACATTAAGTACACTCTATCCTGGAATTAGAGCATCAAAAACCAATGTGGTTTCAGCTCTTCTGTATGAATAATTTGGTATAAAAATTTAGATTATTTCATAGATGAGGGGTGTATTTTTTTTCATGTAGATATTCTCTTTCATTTAATGATTAATTTTTCACAAATACAAAATTCTTATTATGGTTTGTGAAATAGATTCTTTGTTGATTTGATTTGCCAACTTCAAATGAGATTAAAGCTAAGCAAGAGATTAGCAAAATTCTCCATGATGCTTTTGGATGGGCTCTAACCAAAGATAGAGCACTCTTTGAAAGTATCTTTGCAAATGATGATGATTTTTTCTCAATTTTTCCAGACTCCAAGAGTACTGCCATAGGCTGGAATCAGTTTGAAAAATTCTTGGACTCATGGATGGATCCACGAAACATTGCTAAGGGATATGAAATAAGAAATCTAAGAATTGTAATCTCACAAAGTAAAGATGTATCTTGGTTCTCTGCTATAGTAGACGATGAAGGAGAATTCGATGGAGAACCATGGGGTTCTAAAAATATCAGATGGACTGGAGTTCTAGAAAAGCGAAAAGGAAGCTGGAGAATATGCCAGCAACATTTATCAGAAGCAAAAGATGCTAATTAGCAGATTTGCCAGATTAAACCATTTTTTTAAATTATTTTCTGACTGTTGAGTTATTATAATATCATCTAGTTAGAATCATCCATAAACCTAATGCTAAAGAAACTGATGCTGTTATTAAAGTCATTATTAATGGATTATTATCACATAATTTTTTAACAAAAGAAGCTGCAAAAATACCTAATACATTCAAAATCATAAAGGCAATCATTGCTCCTATAAAAACACCTACCCAATTATTTGTAATAAGTAACATAAGTATCATTATTTGGCTTTTATCTCCTAATTCCATCAAAATATAAAAAATACTTAACAATCCAACGAAAATAAAAGGATTCTTTGTTTTCAGCAGCTTCATTATGCGTTTTTCTGTCTTCTCTTCTTCAGGAATCTCACACACTTCATCTTCTTCATCTTTGAATCGATCATAGATTGCTTTTCCTAGAGTTAAAACACCTAAGGTAATAAATACTGATCCACCAATAATCTGTAGAATGGAAATCTCTAGATAGTGTTGAAAGAGTTTTGCTATACCAACTCCAAGAAGTGTAACCAATCCCATCCCAGTAAAAACAGATAGAGCTAACAATAATTTTCTTTCTGAAAAATAAGTTCCTAATAGAAAAGTAAACAATTGTGTCTTATCACCTAGTTCTGCTGTGAATACCATTGTAAAAGATATTCCCAAAGCAATAAAAAACTCATGAACTATGATAATCCACTCCAAAACAGAAGAAAAAAATCCATATAAAATCATTTCCATATGATGATAGTATTCGCTTGTTCATAAAAACTGGAATACCAGAATACAGTAGTTCTTCGACCATATTTTATAATTCTATCAGAGAATTATTTTCTGAACCGGTTTGTATGTTCGTGAGATTTTTTCTCGCGAACAATACGTTGCAACAACATCGTCTTAAAATAAGAGGAATCAAGAATGAATGAGAAAAAAAATGTAAAGAAAAGATTTGATGAAGCTCTTGAAACATTTGTTGATTTCATCAAAGAAGATAAAAATATAATTACAGCAGTGCTTTTTGGAAGCTTGATAGAAGGAAATGTTTGGGAGAAATCGGATGTTGATATCTTTTTAATAAGTAATGATGAAAAAGTTCCATACAGATTCTATTGGTTAGATCAAGATGATTTAAATTTTCAAGTATCTGTATATTCGAGAAATAATTTCAAAAGACAATTTGAGCGCTCATTAACAGGTTCATGGTTTCAACACATGATCAATACTAGCAAGATTCTTTTTTCTAAAGATGAAACTATAAGCGAATACATTCAACAAGCACAATCTCCAGGAAAAAGAGATGTTGAATTGCAGATATTGACAATAGTAGCTATGGTAATAGGTGATTTAGAAAAGGCAGAAAAATTTCTAATAATGAAGAATGATGTTGCTCAAAGCTATCTGTTTATTGTAAGATTGCTTGATAGATTAGCACAAATAGAAGTATTACTGAATGGAGAAGTACCAAAAAGGGAAGTTTTAGAACAAGCGATGAAATACAAGTCTGAGCTTTTTGATACCATTTTTACAAGTGTTATATTAGAAACCACAAATAAGGTGAAAATGGAAGATATAATAAGATTAATCCGAACTTATCTTGAGGAAAGAACCGAATCTATTTTCAGTATTATTATCGATTATTTCAGAGAAGAACAAGAAGTCAGAAGCATAACGGATATTACAACTCATCTGAACAAGATGATGCAATCCAGTTGGTGGGAGGTAGCAACCTTAGCTTACTGTCAATGGTTACATCAGTATGGATATTTGGAGAGATTTGCTCAACCCGCAAGGTTGACATCTAAGAGCTTCATTCAGGTAAATGAGATAGCTTATACCTATACAGGAGGAGATGAGTAATGAAGAAAGATATTGAGATTATAGGAGCAAGAGAAAATAATCTTCGAAATATCAATGTAAAGATACCAAGAGAGAAATTCACAGTTGTTACAGGTGTAAGTGGATCTGGTAAAAGCAGCCTAGTATTTGATACCCTCTTTGGTGAAGGACATCGAAGATTTTTAGAATCACTAACAGCTTGGGCTAGGACTAGATTACCTACTATGAAAAAACCAGATGTGAATATGATACTTGGTCTTTCTCCTGTAGTAAGTATTCAGCAAAGAAGAGGGATAGCCAACCCACGCAGTACAGTAGCTTCTTTGACTGATATAGGAAGTTATCTAAGATTACTTTATTCCATAGGTGGAACAGCTCATTGTCCTTATTGTGACAAAGAAATAAAGATCAAAACCTCTAATCAAATAGCAGATAAAATACTCTCTCTCCCTAAAGAAACAACAATAGAAATCCGTGCAATCGTAACTAAAGTATATGATGAAAATTATAGATATCTTTTCGATACAGTAAGAAATCAAGGTTATAGAAAAGTCAGAGTAGATGGAAAGATTGTCGATACTAGTGAAGATGTAGAACTAGATGAAGAAAAAGAGTATCAGATAGAAGCGATAATAGATAAGTTCGTTATCAATGGAGATCTGTATAAACAGATAGTAGAATCACTTGAATCAGCATTTCTCCTAGGACAGAAATTTGCTATTTTAGAAATCTTGAATCCTGAGAATGTAGAAGGAAATATTGAGGAATTTTATCATGAAATTACATGTTGTGAACATCATACAGTTACTGGAGAACTACTCCCATGGTACTTTACAGCTAATGATCCAGAAAGTGCCTGTCCTACTTGTTCAGGATTAGGAACTTACTTGCAAGCAGAAAGACAACTGTTGATAGTAGATGAGAATCTGAGTTTGAGAGATGGAGCTCTTGATAACTCATTCTTCAACATGGACAATCGAACTTTCAAGAAATTTAATAATCCTACCTATATGTACGCTTATAGTCTTGCACAACATTATGGATTCAGTTTAGATACTCCTTTCAAAGATTTACAAGAGAAAATCAAAGATATTTTATTTGATGGCACGAAAGGAGAAAAAATTGAGATAAAACAACCACCAGATCATTTTATAAAAGAATTTAGAGATACAGGGAAGAAATTACCATATTCTGGACTCATCAGTCGAGTAAATAGAATGTATAGAGAATACTGGTCTAAACAAAACATCCCAGGATCAGTAGAAAACAGGCACAAAACTAGGTTAATGGTTGAACACACATGTCCTGACTGCAAAGGAGTGAAACTGAAGAAAAGCAGATTATTAGTAAAGATAAATGGAAAAAACATCCACGAAATTTCAACTATGCCTTTCAAAAGATTGAAGGAGTTTTTAGAGAAAGTAACAATTCCTAAAAAGAAAACTGAACTCGGTAACCCTGTTCTACGAGAGTTAAACAAACGGGTAGATTTGATGTTAGAGATAGGATTATATTATCTCACTCTCCATCGAAGATCTGATACACTATCTGGAGGGGAAATGCAACGAACTGTTTTATCCACACAGATAGGTAGTGAGTTAATGGGAATGATGTATATTCTGGATGAACCTTCAATTGGTTTGCATCAAAAAGATGGGAATAAACTGATTAAAGTTCTGAAGAAGTTGCGTGATTTAGGAAATACAGTGATAGTGGTTGAGCATGATACAGAAACAATGGAAGCAGCAGATCATCTCATTGAATTAGGTCCAGGACCTGGAATTCATGGAGGTGAGATAACTTTCGAAGGAACAGTAGAAGAGATAAAAAACAATACAGAATCCTTGACAGGTGCATATTTAGCTGGAAAAAAGAAAATAACTGTCCCTGATTCAAGGAGAAAAAGTAATGGTCACTATCTTTCCATTTTTGGTGCTCAAGAGAATAATTTGCAAAACATAGATGTTAAGCTTCCTCTTGGTCAATTCATTTGTATAACTGGAGTGAGTGGTTCTGGTAAGAGTAGTTTAGTGAGTGAAATCCTATACAAGAAATTACACTATTACTTGAAGGATAAAAGAATCATTCCAGGGAAACATGAAGAAATGGAAGGATATGAGAATATTAAAGATATCAGGAATATTGATCAGTCTTCTATTGGACGCACTTCCCGATCTAATCCTGCAACTTATGTAGGATTCTATGATAAAATACGACAACTATTTTGTGAATTACCAGAATCTATAGCTCGTGGTTATGAACTTAAACAATTCAGTTTCAACAATAATCAAGGAGGAAGATGCCTTCACTGTAGAGGATGGGGTGTAATAGTAACTGAATTACAGTATATGCAAGATGTTGTTTCTGTTTGTCCAGAGTGTAATGGTGCACGATTCAACAAGGAAACTTTAAAGTTTCGATACAATGGGAAGAACATTGCTGAAGTGTTAGAAATGACCGTGGAAGAAGGAATAACTTTCTTCAAAGATGTGAGACTCATCCACCACAAACTAAAAACGATGAATGAATTAGGTTTAGGGTATCTAAAACTAGGGCAATCTTCTACTACTCTTAGTGGAGGGGAAGCACAAAGGATAAAATTGTCTCGAGAGTTGGGGAAGATCAAACGGTTGAAAGATAATCTCTACATACTTGATGAGCCAACAGTGGGTTTGCACTTAGATGATATTAAGAATCTGTTGCTTTGTATAAACAGATTAGTAGATGAAGGGAACACAGTCTTGGTTATTGAACACAATTTAGAGGTTGTAAAACAAGCTGATTATGTGGTAGATCTTGGACCAGAGGGGGGAGAAGATGGTGGGTGGATAGTTGCAGAAGGGACACCAGAAGAGGTAGCTGAAGTAGCTAAATCTTATACAGGTCAGTATCTAAAAACTGTTCTAAACAGCTCTTAGTTATTTTTCTATTCACCCATTTTTATTCCTCTTAAACAACAAATTGATGAGAGAAATCGATATTAAATTATGAATTTCCATTTAATTTCTGATTTTAAAGTTTAAATACCTCTTCAACTTAATTTGTATAAGATAATTATAATGTAGAAGAGGAAAGAGCTAGATTGATTAAGAGTAGAAATCACTAAATATTCAACAGAGATTTGGAAAAAAATAAATATAAAAGTGACTTTCTATTTTTCAACTTTCTATATAATTTTTTCCTTAATTTCTTGTAATTCCTTAAGAATTTCTTTGTAAAGAGAACTTACAGAAGCTGGTGTAGATGATATTGGGATTTGTTCTCTTAGATATCGTGGTGGATCAAGAAGTCTAACTAGGTTTAATACTTCTTCTAGTAAGTTGTGAGGGTAATAAATACCGATGATTTTACCTTCAGGATTTTTAGTTCCACCTTCTCCCGCTGTTTGAATTAGTAAGGTTGAAATTCCGAAAATTCTATCTAAAGGACCTCTTTTGATCAATAGGTTGGTAATAGTTCTAAAAGGAATCACTGTTTTTGTCTTGGTTATTATTCCTTTTCCAATAGTCAGTTCAGTGTCAAGTAATTCATATTTTAGATAACTGAAATAGAGCCGTGCAAGTAGAATTGTAAGAAACAATAAGAAACCTAAAATTGCTATTCCAATACTTATCTCACTTAAAATTCTTGATGTTTTGTTCAAGTTTTGAAATAAAAAATTGTTTCTTGAATCTAATACAGTACTTAACACAGACCAAAGGGTTAGAGTAGAAATAAAGAAACTAAATATAATTATGTACCATTTCTTCTTTACTTCAACCGCTGGTTGAAAGTTTTGTATTGATAAATTATGTAATAAGGATTTAAACTCTATTATTTCTTGAGTTTCTTCATTTAATGATTGAAGCTGATTTATTACATCTAATGCTCTCTTTCCAGTAGGAGATAAAGTATATACTTTCTCGTCCTTCTTTTCAATTAAACCTGTTAACTGTCTTAAATGGAAGTTTAACTTTCCTGTAGAGAGGTTTAATTCTCTTAACAAATCTGTATAAGTAAGAAAAGAATAATCCTGAATTAAATACAAGATTTTTCTTCTAATATCGTTAGTTATTGCTTTTAACACCCATTCTGACTCAAGAGCGAGTTCAGGTACTAACATGTATTTTTCCTCCTTTTAATAAAGTCCTCTGAATAATTATAATATGAATCTGTCATTTGCTATTTCATTTAAAACTATGAATTTAAAGATATTTGAAATGTTTGACTAATTTTCTTTTCAAAATTGTTTATAATAGTCCATAAAGAAGAAATACATGGAAACAAATGACCGAAGAAAATTTAGACTTAACAAAAATTGGGAAACATCGAATAATTGAACAATTTGATCCTCATCCGAGATTAAAGACTATATGGATAACTGAGACAATAATTGTTTACATACTCATAAACGTGTTTACTATCGGATTTATCTCTTTTGTAGTTGCAGTTGGGGGAACATCTGAATCTATCCGTAACATTATCACTATTGGAGTTCCATGGTTTTTTGGAATAAGTGTACCTCTACTCTTACTTATTATGATTTTCATTTCAATTTACATTGAAGCGATTGATTATACTCTTACAACACACGAAATTATAGTTGAGAAGGGAATCATTACTAAAAGTCGAAAGGTAGTACCTTATAGGAATATAACAAATTTCAATCAACGAAGAGGACCTTTTGATCGATTAATTGGTGGAACTGATTTTGGTACAATAGGAATTGAAACAGCTGGAATGAGTGGTGCTGGGGGAGGTGGTCAATCATCTCATCCTGAGCAGAAGCTTGTTGGGATTGAAAATACAACTGAATATACAGAAAAGATACGTAATATACTTTCTAAAATGAAAGGACAAGCAGCTGTTACAGCAGATTCAGAAATTGCTTCTTCTTTATCAGATGAAGAATTATTAAAAGAAATGCTTTTAACACTAAAAGATATTTCTAAGAAACTCTAAAAGAACTAGAACTTTTCATTTTTTTTCTCTCTTTTTCTTCTTACTCGCTATAAACTTGAATTCGTTGTTGAAAACAAAATCGACTCTCCCTTCTCTTTTTTGTTCTTTAGCTATTGTTTTAAGCTTATTTAGATTTATCCTCTTGGTTGTTCAAGTGGAAGTTCCTGAAACTGAAGAGAAAAGAAATAACAAACCAAGCAATAGAAAAGCTCTATCCGTTCTCTTTCTTTCAGTTTTCATAGATCTTCTGGGTTTTGGAATTATCATTCCTATTCTTCCTTTCTGGAATGATGCTTTGGGGGGAACTAATTTTACTTATGGAGTAATCTTAAGCATTTTCTCTTTAATGCAATTTGTTTTTGCTCCTATTTGGGGAAGAATAAGTGACAGAAGTGGGAGGCGACCTATTATACTTATAGGAATAGCTGGTAGCATTGTTAGCTTCTTCTTACTTGCATTCACCTTTTCACTTGCAATGCTAATCATGGCTAGAGCTCTTCAAGGTATATTTACTTCTGCTACATTGCCAACAGCGCAAGCTTTCATTAGTGATACAACTACTGGAGAAGAGAGAGCTAAAGGTTTCGGTCTAATTGGAGCAGCTTTTGGTTTAGGATTAGCTGTAGGTCCAGGTATTGGTGGAGGGTTATACACACTAACCAGTCAGTATTCAACCATAGCTTATTTTGCTTCAGGAGCTTCAGCATTGAATCTAATCTTCGCTCTTCTTTTCTTACCAGAAACACTTAAATCTAAAATAGAAAAAAATAGTGATCTCGATGAGGTAATTGTGTCGAGAAAAGATTCGTTTAAGTACATCTTTTCAAACAAGGAAGTTCTAGCAATAATTCTAACTTTCTCAATGCTAACTCTAGCTTTTGCATCCTATACTTCAACTCTATTACCATATGGTATTGCAAGATTTGGATTAACAGCTGAGGATTCAAGTATTGTGCTATTAATTGTTGGAATAATATCGATTATAACCCAAGGAATAATTTTGCGTTTTCTAACGAAGAAATTCTCTAATAGTACACTGATGGTAGCAGGTTTTATAGTAATAACAATCGGATTGATAGCATTTTCACAAGTTGCCAATTTATTATGGATGATTTTGGTATCAGCTTTTATTGCTTTTGGAAGTTCAACAGGTAATCCAACAAATCAAGCTTTACTCTCTCAAAAAGCACCAACAGATAAACAAGGAGGGATTTTAGGTGTAAATCAGGGTTTAGCTGCTTTGATGAGAGTATTTGCTCCATTAATAGGAACAGCTTTACTTGATGTACGACTAGGTTTACCCTTCTTCTTTGGAGGAGGTTTATTAGCATTAGCAACAATATTCTTTGTAGTGTATGTAAAGAATAGAAAAACAAAAGAGACAGAGAAAAAGAGAATCGAAGCAATAACCATTTTAACTGAACAGTTGGATTGAACTCTATTTGTTATTTCTAATTTGATTTGAATAGAATCGTGTCTAATTGTATTACTAGGTAATTATAAGTATCTGAAGTAATTAATAGATACTTTTAATAAACATCTAATTAATTAAATATTTAATAAGTTAATTTGAAGATGAGAAGAATGGATAAATGCAATATTTGTGGATACATGACTAATAGTCATATAATTCACACTCAAGAAGGAAAGTGTTATTGTACAAAACACTATCTTGCACATATTTTACATGATGATATAGAAAAAAATGCAACTAAGAAGATTATTAAATAAAGAACCAAGAAAGAAAATCACTCATAGTAAAAGACCATCTACTTACATCCCTGTAAATTTTCTTTCAAGTAAAATCTTAAATAACTCAGTTCTAATTTTATTAGTATTTACGAGGAGATTATGAAAATATGGAAAAATCTTCTAGAAAGATATATTTGGTAATCATAGGTGACTTGTCTATACTTCTAATTTGTTCTTTGTTGTTTATAGGACGAGATATGGAACGTACGACTAATAGATGGTTTTTTGCTTCTATAGCACTAGGAGCATTGTGTGGTATTTTTTTCCTCGTAGAGAGTCTGTCAAAGTTAGGTCAAATCTATCTGCTTACAGTTATTGTAATGTCTATCATTATTACTGTTGTATCAAGAGAATATTGGCAGAATACATGTTTTGGAGGATTCGTACCAATCCTCCTTTTATTGATCGCACCACTCACATCTTTTGCAAGCCTTATTCTTGGAAAAATTACAATATCTGTTAATAAAGTTATTAAAAAACAGAGAATAAAGCCCAATAATATTGAAGAAATAGATTAGGAATTCTTCTCTACAGTAGATTTTTCACATTTTGGAAATCTATTTTATATCAGAAAATCTTTGCTTGAAGAATTGTTTGTCACTTTTTTTCTTCACTCTTTTTATAGGTGCTTATATAGATAACTCGAATTATTATACTACAATACTGGAGTTGATTAAATGTCTCAAATGACAAGAATAAGAGTTACTCATGAACAAGGTTTTACAAGTAAAGAATTGGTTCAGCTGAAAATTTATTCCTATATTAGTGTTTAAATACCAGTGATTCTTTCTATGCTCTGCAGAGAACACGATAAGCTTGAACTAGGATTTTTTCGATAAATGGTTGAAAGGAACAAAGCGACAGTTTATTTGAATTGATTAACTAATTTTGCTATCGGTTAGCTGCAAAATACAAACAAAGGTAAAAAAAATGTCATATAGAAATAATCGCAATAGAAATAGTGGACAGCGAAACAATAGAAGTGGAAATAGAGGAAGAAGTTCTGGATATGGTCAAAGGAGACCTGTTGAACTTCATAAAGCTACTTGCGCAAAATGCAAGCAAGAAACAGAAGTTCCTTTCAAACCTGATGGTTCTAGACCAGTTTATTGTAGAGAGTGCTATCAACAGCAAAAACCAAGATATTAGGAATAGAAAGAGAGATCTTACTATTCTATTAATTCTTTTTCTATCTTTTGTCAACGTTATTTTTTAAGCAATTCTTGCACCAATAGCTTTAGAGATTGTGCCTATTGTAGCATTAGTGATAGTAAAAATAAAGAAAAAAATTCTAGCTCTTAAAGCTAGAATCAAGAGTTGTTTCTTCTTCTACGGAGTGATTTTTCTAAATTGAAATCAAGTCTAATCCATTTTTCTTCCTAACCACTTTGGTTTTTTTATCTTCCCTTTATACATTAATTTCCCTATAACTCCAGCACTAACAGCTGCGCCACCCAGAGTGGTACTAAGAACGATGATCAAAGTTAAATTTGGTCCTGTGTCAACGATCTTTGTGATGTTAACTTCTTCAGATGCAAGGTTTCCAGCGCTATCATTAGCATAAAAAGTAATTGTAATATTTTCTTCGGTTAAAGCTGATCAAACTGTTTGATTAAATGTGCCGCTAAAAGAGTCAATATAATAGGAAATACTTCCACTGAGAGTATACCATACTGTATCTAGATTAGCTTCTGTAACTGTTATGTTAAAACTTGGTGCATCGCTATCAAATACATCACCAGCATCAGGTGAAATGATTGTAATAATTGGAGCTTCAACGTCTTTTATTACAACAACCTCGGCAGAACCAATATATCAATCATGTCTCTAGCATAAAACGTTAGTGTAATACTCCCCGCAGAAGCTGCATCCCAGGCAGATTGGTCAATTGTTCTAATCTCTTCAAATGTATAATTGTGTAATCCACTATCAAGAGTATACCACATTTCATCCAAATTTGGTTCAGTGATAGTCACATCAAAATTTTGAAATTCAGGGATAATGTTTTTAAAAAGCAAAATGTTGAAAAAAATCAATATTTAAAGAAGTATTCAAGATAATATTGATTTGAGATTTAAGCTTTCCAGTATTTATCCAATCTGATGTTCCCACTCACCTAATAAGGTTAATAACGTATTATTAGATTCACATTTTGGGCAACGAAGTTTTATTGCAAGGTGATTTTCTTCTTCTGTTCTTTTTTGTTTTTGTTCTTGAGGTATTTTTATTGTGTATAACAATATATCTCCGCATTCTATACATTGATTATGATGCGAAATTTTGTTGCAATTGAAACAAAAGAAATTAACACAAGCTATACTAGGGCTTTTCTTAATTCCTTCATAGAGTATCAAATTAATTTCACATTCCATACAATAAAACTGGAAACTTTTACCCATATCTATTCCTCTTACAATGGAAGTATGTTCCTCCATCTTCCCAGACTCTCCTTTGTAATAGAGATAGAAGTAGCAAAACTTGATTAAGTATTAGTATTCCCTCCTAAGCTTAACTCCCTCCCTGTCACTATCCGGAGTGACCATGAATTTATTTCAAGCCTAGACTTAATCAACTAGCATCACTTCTCTATCTCTATCAAGAGACATATGTATCAATCTAATTTAAATCACATTTTTCTGTCTCAAGAATGTAAAAAAATAAAGAAAATCTACCTTATTTATTTTTAAAAAAATTAAAAATTTTATTATGTGTTTTTCCTCTTACCATTCAGTAATCAAGAGCCCCATACCATCCTTTAATCCGCCAAGCAAAATTACAAGACAATCTATTGCCCAACCAATACCCCAGATTCCTGCAGTAAGAAGGTAAATTACACCAGTTCCAATCTTACCAACATAAAAACGATGAACTCCGAAGTAACCAAAGAAAATACAAAGTAATAAAGCAACTAATCGGCTTTTCTGTGAAGGTCCCTGAGGATAAGCTCCAGGAACATGAACTTGAACAACCTGACTAACAGTTTGAGTTGGTGAAGAAACGAAAGCAGGCTGAACTGGTTGAGGTTGAGTGACTTGCTGAGGTTGCCCCGCTATTTGAGTTCCACAATTTGCACAGAATTTAGTTTCTTGCTCTATTGAACTTCCACAATTAGGACAGAAATATTTTTGACTAATTTTTTTCACTTCCTATATTTATTCAAGGAAAAGAAAAATACTGAATATTTTAAGTAATATTTTTTGTCTTAAAATTGTAAAAAAATGAAGGAAAATTACCACTTTTATGAATTTTTCAAAGGATTATTACTTAAAATTAAAGAAACTGTATCTAAAGTAACCGCAATATCTCTTTCTTTATGAATTCTTTTTTATCGTTCAAGCAGATAAGAAAATCTGCTCTTCCTTTCTCTTTTTTATCAAGAACTATCAATTCTTTTACACCTAGCTTATAAATTACATTGGGCATAGACTTCTTCAATTCATTATCAGTGAAAGTATTTGTTTGTAATTCCTTACTTTTAAGCCAAGAGTTAATATTTGTTCTTATCTGATTCCTCGTAATGCTGCCAGGAGTTTTTTCTCTTCTAACAATCAATCC
>JABLTJ010000115.1 GCA_013166775.1 Promethearchaeati archaeon | reverse complement strand
GAAAAGTGAGACCAAAATTAATCAATTACAAAAGGATAAACAAAAACAAGATTTACTAAAACAGTTTAATATATTTCATCGACGAAAATCTTATCCTTTGGAAATCTCTGGTGGGGAATTACAAAGAGCATTATTAGCTATGACCAATAATGAATCACCCTCAATTCTTGTTTTAGATGAACCAACTGCCAATCTGGATTCTGAGCTTGCCACTCAGACAATAAAACAAATACATGAATTAAATACAATGCAAGGAATAACCACCATTATAGCTACTCATGACATAGCATTAATCGGTGATGGGATACGTGTAATTGAGCTATTAGATGGGATAATTATGAAAGATGGTTTAACTAAAACATAAAATTGAATAAATCAGTTTTAAATCATTGATTAATAGGTTAACAGCTAGTAGTAAATGGTTTTTTGGTTTGTTATTTGCGTAATCCATTGTTTCGTAGAATCTTGCAAACGTTTTGTTATAGTAGATGTAGTTGTATAGTGAGTAGATATTGTGTTGTTTTTCTGTTATTCCTTCTGCTACTATACTATCTATCTCTCCGTTTCCAAAATCGTACCTTTTTCTTCTAAATTTATCACCAGAAAAGAATACTTTCAGTAAAACAATTATTACAACTCATGAACAATCAAATTTGAGTTAAAACTCCATAACAGGAAAAAGGAAAAAAAAATAGATTATTTTCTGCAGGAGAGAAATAATTTATCCTGAATGGCCTTCCTTGATTGAGTTGCAATAGTGATCCATTACAATTGTTTTACTAACTTTTCAGCTTTGATTGAAAGTGCTCTCCTCAGAAGAGTTTTTTCATTGCTAATATATATTAAATCCTTTTTTGAACATATTCTTTGACAATACTAGAGAATGAAAGAAATGAATGAAAAAAGATTTCTTCCTATAGATGATATTATTAGGAAAATCATACATATCATAAAGTAAAAGGGAAAAAAATTGATTTTGTCGAAGGAATTATTGATGGCCATAAGGTATATCGAGTGGATAACCTTTGCACAGAATGTAAAGGTAAAATCTTAACAGGATCGGAATTAGTAGAAAGAACTAGAATGAAGAAACCTGATAGGATAGTTGGCTTAAAACCAGTAGATATAAAAACAATAGAAAAATGCCCCAAATGCAAGAAAGAAGAATTATATTTTAGTCATGCAATAAGATATAGGTAATAAGTTGAAAATAATAGCATTGATTTTGTTAAAAATTAACGTAAAAGAGATGTGCTCTATCAAAAAGTATCCAAATTATAGACGTATAAGCTTTTAGAGCATAGAATTATTCTGTTTTGATATATTGCTTTTTAGGTTTCATTTAGCTCTTTGTGAGGTTTAATACATCTACGATAAATTTGAACAGTAGCACTTATTACAACTAAAATTGTTGCTAAACCTGCAAACGAGGTTAACGAAAATTTTGACGTAATGGTAGATGTGGGATTTATGTGTGATCCGTAGAAATCTTCTACCCAGTAATTAATTACGGAATACTTTAGGGAATTGCTACGATGGTAATTATAGACAAATAAACCAAATTTATAGTTGTTGATATCCCAATCCTCACCGACTATATCTCCAACACGTCCCTGATACGCTGTTTTTTTTCCAATCCCAACTGCATATGCCCAAGTTTCCTCATATCCTAGACTAAAGCCACATTTCACTTTTCCAGCTCCAAAGAGTGCCTCTATCTCA